>JBBDRN010000039.1:0-91358 GCA_040905445.1 Phycisphaeraceae bacterium
AGACGCGCCAGGTTTAGGTCCTGGTGGGGTAACACCCGTGGAGGTTCGAGTCCTCCCGCCCGCATTCCCGCCCCCGATCACGCCGCCCCCCTTCACCCAACAGGAGCCTCCGAGAATGAAGAAGCGCTACCTGCTCCGCCTACGCGGCTCCCTGTCGTACAGGCTGCTGTTTCTCATCGCCTTCACAATCGCGGCGTTCTCGCTCATCCTGCTGCCCCTTGCGCTCATCATGTTCGTCGAGAACATCGAGATCGTGGAAGCCCGCGCCGTGCCGGGTGCCGTGGTCTGAGCCGAAAGCGACATAAAACAAACTCCGATCGCCTTCGCTGCGCCGGACGCCACTGGCGGCTTGCCCGCCAGTGCGCGCGACTGGCGCCCAGGCACTGGTGGACAAGCCGCCAGTGGCACCCTCCTCCCTTCCCGTCCTATCTTCCTGCCTTCTCGACTTGCCTTCTTCCCTGCCTTCCTTCGTGCCTCCTTCACCCCCTTCGCGCCTTCGTGGCGACATGGCGAATCACGCCGGCTGCTCGCGGCGCGGCCGCGCCACCTGTCCCGTCTTTGCCGACTCATAGATCGCATCCATCAGCTCGCTCTGCGCGATGCCGTGGTCCGGGTTCGTCCGCGGCGTGGCCTTGCCCTGGACGCAGGCGATGAAGTGGTCATCCGGCGTCTGCTTCTCGCCCTTGAGCGGCAGCGGATCGACCGGGCCCTCGGCCGTGTACGCGGCGATCCACGCCGCATTCCAGCCGTCGACGTCGATCTTGCCCTTCTCGAAGAGGAACGTCATGTGCGTGCCGTAGACCGGGCAGTTACCCCCGATGCCGATCGCTGCCATCACGCCGTTCTCGAACCGCACGTTGATCGCCGAATTGATGTCGACGGGCGTCTCGCGGTTGTCGATGAAGGCGTAGACGCTGTCGAGGTTGGACTCGACCGACCAGACGAGGCTGTTGAGCAGGTGCGCGCCGGAGTCGTAGGCCTGTCCCCCGCCGGACAGCGCCGGGTCCTGGCGCCACTTGCCGGCCGTGCCCTTCATCCAGTTCTGGGAGATGTGAGCGACGATGAGCTCGAGTCGGCCGAAGGTGCCCTTGCGGATGCTCTCGCGGATGAAGTCGAACTCGGGGGAGCAGGGGGTGTTGTAGCCGATGAAGACGATCCGCCCGGCCCGCTCGGCCTCCTCCTTGAGCGCGTACGCCTGCTCGGCGCTGGTGACCATCGGCTTCTCGAGGAACACGTGGCAGCCGTGGGCGAGCGCCTCACTGGCGTGCTCGTAGTGCAGTGTGTGCGGCGTGCAGATGAACACCGCGTCAGGCTTCGCCTCTTTGTACATCGTCGCGCGGTCGACGAAGCGGCGTGGCTGGGGGTCGAGCGTGCCGAGGTGCGTCTGGCAGTACTTGCCGGTGATGTCGTCACTGACGTCACACAGGGCGACGATCTCGACGTCGTCGCGGGCGACCAGTCGCTTGGCGTGGACGCCGGCGAAGCCGCCGCAGCCGAGGATGGCGACGCGGACGGCCGGGGAAGGTGAGGGCATGATCCAACTCCTGGATTTCGCGGGGATGGCGGGCGGCGGGGCTTGCAGCGGCCGCCCGAGTGATGGATAAGGATAGCCAGCGGTTGGGTTTAGGCAAGCCCCCCACTCGCACGGCGTGGGGGCCCCATGCCGGGTCAGCGGACGCCGCCGCGACAGGTCCCGCGTCACGCCTGTCGCCAGCGGGCGTATTCGTCGAGGAAGTCGCGGATGATCCCCTCGCGGGTGAAGTGCTGCAGTTCGTAGCCATGGGGGTGGCCGGACGGCAGCACGACCTCACCGCGGACGATGCGGGCCTTGTCGTCGAGGCCCATGTGCGGGAAGGCGAACGCGAGCTTGTGGTACGCCCGGCCCCGCACCGCGTAGGAGAACTCCTCCTCGCCCTGGTGGTAGACCGTCAGCGCTGCCTGGTCAGCACGTTTTTCGATCCGCACGTCGCGGCCATGCTTCTCCAACTCGCGTTCGATCTCTTGGAAGGCGGGGATGACCGTGTTGGCGATGAACTGCCGAATGTGCTCGCGGGTGTCGGGCATGTCGAGCTGGGGCCGGGTCGCGACGCCGCCGGGCGCCTCGGCGATCGCGCCCAGGTGCTCGCGCCAGTCCTCCGGCACGCCCGCGGCGAGCGCCTCGACCGGCTCGGCGACGCCCTCCTCGATCAGCTCCCCGCGCTCCGCAGCCTTGCGCGCCTCGCGGCGCAGCCCCTTGTAGAGCGACGCGCACATGAACAGCATGATCACGCACACCGGCAGCGCCGTGATGATCGATCCGGCCTGGAGCGCTTCGAGGCCATGCTGCGCCGTGATCGTCTCGTCATCCGGGTAGGCGCGCACCAGCGCGTGGCCCGTCAGCAGCAGCACCATCGCCACCGCGCCTTCCGTCAGCGCCCAGAAGATGCGCGTGACGATCGGCGGGTCCGGGTTCCCGTTCGAGCAGAGGATGTCGATCACCAGCGACGCCGAGTCCGACGACGTGACGAAGTACGTCGCGATCACCACCATCGCCACGATCGATGCCAACAACACCACCCACTCCCACACCGGCAGATTGCCGATCATCACGAACAGCATCGTTTCGGTGGTCGACCCCACCAGCCCCGCGACGCCGCCGCCGCCGACCAGTTCCTGGTACAGCCCGGTGTTCCCGAAGATCGTCAGCCACGCGAACGTCAGCAGCGTCGGCACCAGCAGCACGCCCCCGATGAACTCCCGGATCGTGCGCCCGCGCGAGATCCGCGCGATGAACATGCCCACGAACGGCGACCACGAGATCCACCACGCCCAGTAAAACATCGTCCACCCCTCGGCCCAGGTCTGACCCCGAGCCGCGTCCCCCTCAACCTCGGCGAACAGCTCCGCCCCGCGCAGCGCCTCGGTGCGGAACGTCAACTCGAACACACTGACCACGTAAAGCCCGATGTTCTGGATGAACGCCCCGAACAGCATCACCGTCGGACCGACCAGCAGCACAAACACCACCAGCGCCAGGCCCAGCAACAGGTTCACCTCGCTCAGCCGGCGGATGCCCACGTGCAGGCCGCTGACCACCGACGCCGTCGCGATGAGGGTGATGATCACGATGAGCGTCACCTGGAGCACGCGGCCGTCCTCGAACCAGCCGAGATGGTCCAGCCCACCGGCGATCTGCATGACCCCCAGCCCCAGCGACGTCGCCACGCCGAAGAGCGTGCCGAACACGGCGAGGATCTCGACGGTGTAGCCGATCGGTCCGTTGACGCGATTGCCCAGCAGCGGCCAGAGCGTCGAGCGGATGGTCAGCGGCAGGTTGTGGCGAAACGAGAAGTAGGCCAGCGACAGGCCGACGATGATGTAGATCGCCCAGGCGTGCAGGCCCCAGTGGAAGAATGTCAGCGTCATCGCGTCGCGCGCCGCTTCGATCGATCCGGACTCCCCGGTCCGCGGCGGGGCGTTGAAGTGCGCGATCGGCTCCGCCACACTAAAGAAAAGCAGTCCGATGCCCATACCCGCGCTGAACAGCATCGCGAACCAGGTGAAGTTGCTGAACTCCGGCTGGTCATCGTCCTTGCCCAGCTTCGTCGATCCGAACGGGCTGACCAGCAGCAGCAGCACGAACAGCAGAAAGCCCCCGACGCACACGATGTAGAACCACCCGAGGTTCATCGTGATCCAGTCACGCATGCCCGTCAGGTAGCGGTGCAGCTCGAGCGGGAAGAAGAACCCCAGCGCGACGAAAATCGTGATGAGCGTGGCGGAAACGCCGAAAACCGTGCGATTAAGGGCCATGTGGGGCTCCTGAGCGTCCTGAAACGCGGTCGCGGCGCGGGGCCGCCGCCGGTCGGCGACCGTGGCGCGGCCGGGGGCGCCGGGAGGATGGGTTGGTTCACCGACCATGATGCCCCGCCCGGCGTGAGCATGCAAGCGGGGCTTCGGCTTCTGTGCGACTTCCGTGGCTCGGCGCTCTCATCGCCCGCCGCGCGAACGCCCCGCCCCCGCCGCTACCATGGGCCGCATGACCTGGATCGCCTGGCTCATCGCCGCCTACCTCGTGGGTGCCATCCCCTTCGGGTACCTGATCGGCAGGCTGCGCGGCGTCGACCTGCGCAGCGTCGGCAGCGGCAACGTCGGGGCGACGAACGTCGGCCGGGTGCTCGGCCGACGGCTGGGCATCGCCTGCTTCCTGCTGGACGTGGGCAAGGGGCTCGCGCCGGTGCTGGCGTACGGGCACGCAGCCGGCCTCGCCCTCGCCCGGCCCACCACTGCGGCCGCCACCACCGCCGCGCCCGCCGTGGGCAGCGGGCAGCCGGGCGGCGCGGTGGAATTGCTGATCTGGCTCGCCATCGCCGCCGCCGCCGTGGTCGGGCACATCTTCCCGGTCTACCTCGGCTTCCGCGGCGGCAAGGGCGTCGCCACCGGGCTCGGCGTCCTGCTCGGCTTCTGGCCGGTCCTCACGCTCCCGGGCCTCGGCGTCGCGCTGCTCTGGCTCGCGGTCGTTCGCGCCACCGCCTATGTCAGCCTCGCCAGCATCGTCGCCGCCGTCGCCCTGCCCGCCATGACGCTCGCCAGCGCCTGGCTCTGGGGCCGCCCGGCGTCCGAAGTCGCGCTCTACCTCGCGGTCACGCTGCTGCTCGCGCTGCTGGTGGTCCTGCGCCATCGCGACAACATCGCCCGCCTGCGAGCCGGCACCGAGGCGAAGGTCGCGTGGACCCGGCGGTGAGGTTGGCCACGACGGCGCGAAAGAATCGCCTCCCCTCCCGTTAGCGGTCGCCGGGTGCCACTGGCGGCTTGCCCGCCAGTGTGCGCGCCGCCCGCAAAGGCACTGGTGGACAAGCCACCAGTGGCACACCTCTTCGGACGGAGCCCAACTTTTTACCCTCCTTTCTTCCTGCCTTCCTTATCCGCCTTCTCTCCGCCTTCCTTCGTGCCCTCTTCGCCCCCTTCGCGCCTTCGCGGTTCAGTCGGTCAGAACCCCGGCGTTCAAACCGGCGCCGCCTCGCGCACGCGGGTCAGCTCCGCGCCGAGCAGCGCGCCGGCGTCGCCCGCCGCTGCGTTCGCCCGTGCCTGCTCGGGACTTTTCGCCCCGGGGATGGCCGTGCTCACCGCCTCGTGGCTGAGCACGAACTGCAACGCCGCCTTGGCCATGTCCCGGTCGTCGCGATTGAGGAACCGCAGCTTCTCGACCGTCTTGAGGTCGTTGAGGAACCGCTCGCGCCCCCGGCCGGCGTTCCAGGGCTCGCGCACCGAGTCGCTGAAGGTCGTCTCGGCGGTGAACTTGTCGGCCGCCACCCCCTTGGCCAGCGGGCCGCGGATGATCGTGCCGATGTTCTGCTGCTTGCAGTAAGGCAGCAGCTCGCGCTCCGGCTCACGGTTGAGAACGCTGTAGTCAAGCTGCACCGTCGCGCACGTGTTGTCGCGGTTGAACCGCCGGGTGACGTCGATCGAGTTGGTCGAGATGCCGTACGCCCGGATCTTGCCCGCCTGTTTGAGCGTCTCGAACGCTTCGAGGAAGACGTCCGGCTCCTGGAGGTCGGCAACGTGGCACTGGTAGAGGTCGATGTGATTGGTCTTGAGGCGATGCAGGCTCGCGTCGCAGCACAGCACGACGTGCAGCGGCGACGTGTACGCCAGCGCGTGCCCCGCCCGCCGGGCCCAGTTGCCCACCTTGCTGGCGATGAGGACGTCATCACGGATCGGCGCAAGCACCTGCCCGATGAGCTCCTCGCTGACGCCCGGCGGCACGCCATACGCGTCGGCGGTGTCGAAGAAATTCATGCCCGCGTCGTGGGCCGCCCGGATCGTCGCCTCGGCGGTGGCGCGTTCGACATCGCCCCACTGCCCGCCGATGCCCCACGCGCCGAACCCGATCGCTGAAACGTCCCAGCCCGTCTTGCCAAGCTTGCGGTACTGCATGTTCGATGCTCCTGGAAGAGGTGACGGGCAAGGCTGTGTTGCCGCCAGCTCCGTCGTGCGGCCCTTTTCGCCGCGCGGCGCGTGGTCTCGCCCGTGTTGAACGGTCATGTCCCGCTGGGAAAGGTCCGCACAGCGGACCCTACCAATGCCGCGGCACCGCCGCCCCTGCCGCCTCGGCGCGCTGGGCAGAATACTCGAACGCCAGGCCCACCGGGAAGTCATCCGCCGGCTCATAGCCGAGCACCCGCCGCGCCGGATCGAGGTCCAGCAGCGGCCTGCCGAGCGCCGGGCCCGTGGCGTAAAGCGTCTCGAAGCCCACATCCTGCGCCTCGACGCACAGCCGAAAGAACCGCCCCGCGTCGCGCGCGCTCAGGTACAGCCGTGGCCCGAACGCGCTCGACGCCAGCCGATCCGCATGCTTCGGCGAGCGCGGCAGCCAGCCGACGCGCACCGCGATCACCGACAGCCCGTACCGCGCGTGATACATCCATCCCCACTGCTCCGCCAGCACCTTGGTCACCGCGTAATGATTGGTCGGCGCCTGCACGTCAACGCCCACCGGCTGCGCCGGCTCGCCGCGACGCAAGACGCCGCTGACGACCTGCAGGCTGCTGGCCAGCACCACCCGCCGCACGCCCGCCTCGCGCGCCGCCTCGAGCACGCGGTAAACGCCCACGACGTTGGGCTCGATCAGCCGCTCCATGAATGGCGCGTCGTCCGGCTGGGCGGCGAGGTGCACGACCGTGTCGATACCCGCCAACGCGCCGGCGACCGCGGCCGCGTCCGTGATGCTGCCCGCGACGGCTTCGTCAACGTGGGCAGGGATCGCGTCGACATCCAGCCCGCGCACGAAGTGCCCCGCGTCGGACAGCGCCCCGCAGGCCGCCTGCCCGACAGCGCCGCCCGCGCCGGTGACGAGGACGCGATATGTCTGCGGTGCATTCATGTGCTGCTCGCCCCTGGCGTCGTTCAGCGGCATTGTAAGGCACCGGAGTCCGCGCTCCCGCCGACGAAAATCGACCCCCCAGTGCCGCCCCGGTGGCACTGGGCTCGCGGGGTCGAGGTTAGGCTTTTGACCGGATTGCCGAGCCTTCCCGAGGGGCCGTGACCGGGGGCGACGTGGCGGGACGGGGGGTGGCGGAGATCGCGGGGGGAGGAGGTACGTGATGCTGTTGCGCGTTGGGCCGTTTCTCTACCGTGTCCACTTCGTCGACGGGTACATCGACCACGAGGGCCAGCCCTGCCTCGGCCTGTGCGACAACGACACGCACGAGCTGTTCATCTCGACCGTGCCGGACCTCGCGCAGCAGCTCCAGGTGATCGGCCACGAGTACCTCGAAGCCTGGATCTATCACTTCGGCACCGGCGCGGGCGACAAAGAAGCCTACTGCGACCTGTTCGGCCTGGCGATGGCGCAGCTCATGCTCGACCTGACACACCAACTCCACCACCTGGCCACCCCCGCCACCTCCGCCACACCCACCACACCTGGCGTGCCCGCACCATCGCGCGCCGATTCGCCTGCGTGCGCGGGTGGCGAGCCCGCGACGGGGGCGGGCGCGCGGGCGCGGCAGCCGAGTCGGGTGCGTTCGCCCATTCGCCATCTGGCGCGCAAGCGCGCGTTCGCAGCCGGCGTCGAACGTGGCGTGACCGCGCCGCCCGGCGCAGCGGGCGAACTGGCGGCGCTGGCGGTGGAGTTGGGCCTCGGCGTGGAGCGCGTCTTTGAGCCGGGCGGGGCGGAGCGCTGAAGCGGCGGGGTGGCCCGGCGCGCGCCAGCGACGCCGACGTCAGGTGGATGTGTCGCCGGCGGGGTCGGCGTCACCGGCACCTTCGCGGCGGGGCAGGCCGTGGCGCGAGCGCCCCGCGGGCTTGGCGGCACGTCGCAGCGGCGGCGCTGCCGGCGCCGCACCTGCGGCCGATTCCGCGTCGCGCTGCGCGATGGCCCGCGCCTGCTCCACCCGGGCGCGCTCCACCATCGACTCGACACCCGACCGGACATCGGCAATGAGAATGCGCTCAAGCACCTCCCCCTGGCGTGCAGGGTCGGCCTCGAGGAACATCAGCATCGCGGCACTGAGAACCATCCCCTTCTGCTTGGCGTGGCCGTAGTGGCGGCAGACCTCGTTGAACTCGGCCAGCAGCGCCTCGGGGATGGCGAGGTTGATCGTCTTTTTCCGAGCCATGGTGTCGAGCATTACAATGCCCCCAGCGTCACAACGTCAATCATCGTATGAGAATACACTCAATGTGATTTTAGGGTAGGGATTTCCCTGCATTACCCCACAATCTTATCCGCCGTTTGCGCGGCGTCCGGTCGGCCAACCAGCTCCGCGTCTTTCGCGAAAGCCGCAAGCGGCTTGTTGCGCCGCGGTTCGGACGCGGGGGGGGATGGGGGGACGGTGGGCTGGGCGGAGTGGCGGGGGGTGGCGCGGGGTGGGGTACACTTGGCGAATGAGCGGTTCCTTGTCACACCGTCGAGCGCTGGAGACGGGCGAGCATGGCGTGGCGCGCGACGCGCTGCCCGAGTTTGATGCCGGCCCGATCGATCTGCGCGCGTGGTTCGCCCAGCCAGCCAGGCCGACGGAGTTGGAGATCGGCTCAGGCAAGGGCACGTTCCTGATCCAGCACGCCGTGCGCCATCCCGACGTCAACTTCGTCGGCCTCGAGTACGCCCGCGCCTTCTGGCGCCACGCCGCCGACCGCGCGCGGCGGCACGGGCTGGACAACGTGCGCGTCGTCCACTTCGAGGCCGGCGCGTTCGTGCGCCACTTCGTGCCCGCCGGGTCGATGCGCCAGGTGCACGTCTACTTTCCCGATCCCTGGCCCAAGAAGCGGCACAACAAGCGGCGGCTGATCCAGGCGGGGTTCCTGCGCGAGCTGCATCGCATCCTCGAGCCGGCCCGCGACGACGATCCGCAAGCCGGCTGCATCCGCCTCGCGACGGATCACGAGGATTACTTTGCGTGGATGCTCGATCACGCCGAGGCGGTCAGCGACGTGTTCGAGCGGTTGGCGTACGCCGCGCCCGATTCCGCCGGCGAGGGTGAGGCGGCCGGGACGAACTTCGAGAGGAAGTACCGACGCGAGGGGCGGCGCGTGCAGGCGATGATCCTCCGCCGGCGGCGGTTGTGAGCCACGGCGACGCGAAGGAAGGCAGGAGCAGGAAGATAGAGAACGAGGAGCTGGTGAGCGGGGCGTTGCCGGCACCGGTGGGCAAGCCATCAGTCGTACCCCGCTGCGGAACGGGCACGAGGCCGCACGCCTTCGTGGCTCACCCCGCGTCGGCCAGCCCCGCCAGCGCGCGTTCGAGCTCCGGGAGCGCCTCGGCGCGCGGATTGATGCGGCGGAGGGCCTCGATCTGCCGCGCCGCCTCGTCCGGCCGCGCCGCCTTGATGTACCAGCGCGCGGCCCGCGCGGCGACGCGCTCGTCGTCCGGTCGAAACAGCAGCAGCGACTCGTAGTTCCGCGCCGCCCGCTCCGGCTCGTCGAGCATCTCCCACGTCAACGCCAGATCGTCCGCGATCGTCAGCGTCATCTGCGCCTCCGCCGGCAGACCCTGCAACGCGTCCAGCGCCGCCTGGGGCTCGTTGGCCCGCCGAAGCAACTGCGCCCGCTTGCGCGTGTAGCTGATCCGGTGACGCTCGTAACGCGGGTTGTCCCGGTCGTCGTCCAGTCGCTCCAGGGCGCGGTCGATCTGATCCAGCGCCTGCGATGGACGCCCCTGGCGGGCGTACAGGTCGGCCAGGCCCGCGTAGGCGGCGTGCAGCGAGTCGTCGAGGCGCAGCGCTTCGAGCAGCGCCAGCCGGGCACGGTCGTACTCCTGCCGCTGCGTGTGGACCTGCGCCAGGTGCAGACGCGCCCGCCCGTGGCGCGGCTCGATGCCCACCGCCTCGCTGTAGTGGCGGTAGGCGCGATCCAGGTCCTGCATCTCCAGGGCGAGCGTCCCCGCCAGCAGGTGAACCTCCAGGTCGCCCGGCTCCTCGGCGAGCGCGACCTCGAAGTGGTCGAGCGCCTCCTCGTTGCGGTCGCTGATCATGAGCATCTGCCCGAGCAGCCGGTGGCCGGGTGCATGCTCGGGGTGGGCTTTCAGGATGCGCTGCAACTCGGCGATCTGCTCGTCGAAGCTGCCTCGCTCATCGAGGGCGCGGGCGAACTGGTCGCCGATGTGCCCGACGCGCTGATCGAGCTCCGCGGCGCTGAGGCGCTCGGGCTCGGCCTGACCATCGCCGCCGTCGCACGCGGTGGCGAGCAGGGCGGCGGTCAGCAGCGGCAGGATGACGAGACGCAGGCGACGTGCGGCGTGGGTGGGGGTAGAACTCGGCATAGACTCATGAGCGTATCCAGGCCGGGGCCGGATGCAACGGCTGACGGGCGAGAATCTCAGCCTCGGCCACGCGGGGCCCGGCCAAACAGGACGGGACCATTGGCTATGATGGCGGGCATGCTGGAGATGACGCGGACGGTGCGCTTTTGTGTTGAAGATGGCGTCACGGGCACGAGCATGGACGCCCCGCTCGGGCGCCGGCGCGACAACACCTACTCCGCCTGGCCGGCGATGCGTGGCCTGGGGCGCTATTACGAGCTGAGCGTGACCTGCCGCGGCGAGGTCGATCCGCAGACCGGCTACTGCATCAACATCCACGAGATCGACGACGCCGTGCGCGAGCACGTCCTTGCCGACTTCGAGGAGCTGATCAACTCGCCGAGCTCCGTGCCGAGCAACATCGCGATGGGCGAGCTGATGCAGCGGCTGGTGCGGCTGCTGTTCGAGCCGCTGGGCGACACCGTCTCGGCGGTGACGCTGCACCTGACCCCCCGCTACACGATGACGATCTGGAGTGACGCGATGGAGTACGTGGTGATCCGTCAGCAGTACGAGTTTTCCGCGGCCCATCGGCTCCACGTGGCCGAGTTGAGCGACGCGGAAAACGAGCGGATCTTCGGCAAATGCAACAACCCGGCCGGCCACGGGCACAACTATCGCCTCGAAGTCGCGGTGCGCGCCCCGATCGACGAGACGGGCCGTTCGCTCGACGTCGAGGAGCTGGACGCGACCGTGCGCGAGCACGTGGTCGACCGACTGGACCACAAGCACCTGAACACCGACGTGGCGGCGTTCGCCCAGCTCAATCCGTCGGTGGAGAACATCGCGCAGGTCATCTGGACGATGCTCGCCGGCGTTGTGCGCGACGTCGGCCCCGCCGCTGAAGCCGCGACGCTGGAGGAGGTGCGCGTCTGGGAGACGGAGAAGACGGTGTGTACCTACCGGGGCGAGTAGCGCGTCGCGACGCCGCGCACGGCGACGAGCGCCGCCCGCTTCCCTCCACCTGCCTTCCCGGTCTTCCTTCGTGCCGCCTTCGCGTCCTTCGTGCCATTGTGGCTT
Organism: Phycisphaeraceae bacterium; assembly: GCA_040905445.1. Lineage (GTDB taxonomy): Bacteria > Planctomycetota > Phycisphaerae > Phycisphaerales > Phycisphaeraceae > SKPT01. Next base: position 11,300 of record JBBDRN010000039.1, read on the forward strand.
TCCGCCTTCCTCGCCTACCCTGCAACGGAAAGGTCAAGCGTGCCGGACTCGGAGCAAATGGTGCGGTTGACGTGGCTGGTCGTGTTGGTGCTGCTGCTGGGGCTGGTGGCGCTGGGCATCATCCTCGCGCTGCTCTCGTCGTGGCGCAACCAGGGCCGGCGCGAGAAGCTGCTCGAGCAGGGCCGGCGGCTGCGGGCGCAGCGGCGCAAGGAGGGCGAAGCGGAGCAGCCGCCCGATGACGCCTGGCACGTGGCCGCGGATCGCCTGAAGATGGACGACGCGGACGCGGACGCGGACGCGGACGCGGACGCAAACGAGCGGCCGGGCGAGGACCATGACCCGCCGGCCGACGATGACAGGCCGGGAGAGGATGGGCCGGGGCGTGGACGCAAGCGCTGACAATGGACGCGCCGGCGCGGGTGTCGCGCTCGTCACCGGCGGGGCCCGGCGGGTGGGGCGGGCCGTCGCCCTCGCGCTTGCCGGCGCCGGGATGGACGTCGCCATCACCTACCGCCAGAGCGCCGGCGACGCGCGCCGCCTCGTCGACACGATCGAGGCGATGGGTCGGCAAGCTCTGGCGATCGAGGCCGACCTCGCCGAGCCCGACGCGCCGGAGCACGTGGCCCGGGCGGTGGAGGACCGATTCGGCAGTCTCAAAGCGCTCGTGAACAACGCGGCGATCTTCGCGCCCACGCCGATCACGGCGCTGGACGCGGCAACGTATGACCGCTTCCAGGCCGTCAACGCCCGGGCGCCGGCGATGCTGACGCAGCGGCTGGCGGGGCTGCTGGCGGCCGGGTTTCGCGAGGATGAGCCGGCCAGCACCGGACGGGTGGTGAACTTCGTCGACATCCACGTCATGGGCGAGCCGACGCCCGGGTACGCCGCCTACAACGCGTCGAAGGCGGCGCTGCTGGAGCTGACGCGCTCCTTGGCCGTGGAGCTCGGGCCGGCGGTGACGGTCAACGGTGTGGCGCCGGGGGTGGTGGCGTGGGCCCCGGGCATGAGCGAGGGGTACAGGCAGGCTTACCTCGAGCGGACGCCCCTGGGCCGGGCGGGCACGCCGGCGGACGCGGCGGAGGCGGTGCGCTGGCTGGTGTGCGACGCGCACTACTGCACGGGGCAGGTGATCCGCGTCGACGGCGGCCGGCTGCTCGGCTGAGCGGCCAAGGCGGTGGAGGCTCGAATTTCCCCCGCGGCTGGACCTCGGCGGCGGTGTGCGATGCGCCCCCGACGGCGGATTTGGCAGACCCGGCAGGCCGTGCTAACCTTGTGGGCTCGCACTGCCCCGGCCCGCGCAGGGGCCCGCCAGGCCCGGTGCCGCGGCCATCCGCCGCGGTTCGGCCGACGGCTCGCCCCGGTGCGGACCCGCGCGTAACCGCCATTACAGGATCGACTTCCATGCCCACCGACGGCACCATCACCCAGATCATCGGCTCCACGTTCGATGCCCACTTCCCTGAAGACCAGTTGCCCGGCATCTACAACGCCCTCAAGGTCAAGGCCACGCAGGGCTCGCTCGAGATCGATCTCACCGGCGAGGTCCAGCAGCACCTCGGCGGCGGGCAGATCCGCGCCGTCGCCCTCGGCTCGACCGACGGCCTGACCCGCGGCATGAAGGTCGTCGACACCGGCAGCCCCGTCACCGTCCCCGTCGGCGAAAAAGTCCTCGGCCGCGTCTTCAACCTCCTCGGCGACCCCATCGACAAGCTCGGCCCCGTCGACGTGCAGCAGCGCCTGCCCATCCACCGCGAGCCGCCCGAGTTCGTCGACCTCGACGCCCGCACCCAGGTGCTCGAGACCGGCATCAAGGTCATCGACCTGCTCTGCCCCTTCGCCCGCGGCGGCAAGATCGGCATGTTCGGCGGGGCGGGCGTCGGCAAGACCGTCATCATCCAGGAAATGATCGCACGCATCGCACGCGAACACGGCGGCTACAGCGTCTTCGCCGGCGTCGGCGAACGCACCCGCGAGGGCAACGACCTCTGGCGCGAGATGAAAGAGGCCGAGTTCACCGACGCCGAGGGCGTCACCCGCAACGTCCTCGACCGCGTCGCGATGGTCTTCGGCCAGATGAACGAGCCGCCCGGCGCCCGCCTTCGCGTCGCGCTGGCGGGCCTGACGATGTGCGAGCAGTTCCGCGACACCTCCGGCAAGGAGACGCTGCTGTTCATCGACAACATCTTCCGATTCACCCAGGCCGGTGCCGAGGTGTCCGCCCTGCTCGGGCGCATGCCGTCGGCCGTGGGCTACCAGCCGACGCTCGGCACGGAGATGGGTGAGCTCCAGGAGCGCATCACGTCCACGGACAAGGGCGCGATCACGTCGCTGCAGGCGGTGTATGTGCCGGCCGACGACCTGACGGACCCGGCCCCGGCGACGACGTTCGCCCACCTCGACGCGTTCGTCACGCTCGAGCGCAGCATCGCCGAGAAGGGCATCTTCCCGGCCGTCGACCCGCTGGGCTCGACGAGTCGGCTGCTCGACCCCAACATGATCAGCCAGGAGCACTACAACGTCGCCCGCGAGGTGCAGACGATCCTCCAGCGCTACCGCAGTCTGCAGGACATCATCGCGATCCTGGGTGTGGACGAGCTGGCGGAAGAGGACAAACTGATCGTCAACCGCGCCCGCAAGATCGAGCGCTTCCTGAGCCAGCCGTTCTTCGTGGCGGAGGTGTTCACGGGCTTCCCCGGCGTGTACACGCCGCTGCGTGACACGATCGACAGCTTCAAGCGCCTGCTCGCGGGCGAAGCGGACGACCTGCCCGAGTCGGCGTTCATGTACGTCGGCACGCTCGACGAGGCGTTCAAGAAGGCGGAGAAGATGGCCGCGGAGGCGTAAGCGCCGAGGCTGCGACAGACGATCGAGTTCACCGGTAGCCCCGCGCGGATGTGCGGGGCTATTTCATGCGCTGGATGGCATCCACCAACCGTCGATGCGGGTTGGGCAGGGGCAGGTCGGCGAGGTTGTCGAGCTTGCGCCACTGGCCGACGCGCGGGCGCAGCCGGCCCGCGGTGATGTGCAGGTGAGACGCGCGGACGCGGATCGTGCGGTGCGTGGTCTGGTGCGTGAACGCGTCGAGCGTCGCGGCGAGCCGGCATGTCAGGCCCGTCTGCTCGCGGACCCAGTCGAGCAGGTCGGCAGGCCGCGGGGCGCGAGCATCGGCGGCAAGCTCCAGCGTCGGGAACTGCCACATGTTGGACCACAGCCCGCTCGCGGGGCGCGGCATGAAGACGTAGACCCGCGAGCGGCCGCGGGACCGCTCGATGATCGCCACGTGATGCGTGACGTTGACCGGCTCGCGCCGCGGCGAGCGGCGGGGCAGCTCGTGGACGCGATCGTCGCGATGCGCCCGGCACTCGGCGCGCAGCGGGCATCGCGTGCACTGGGGGTTGCGCGGCAGGCAGCACAGGGCGCCGAGCTCCATCAGCGCCTGGTTGAACTGGCCGGCGTTGCGGCGGGGCACGAGCTCGCCGGCGAGTTGCCAGAGCTGCGTGCGCGTGGCGGTGGCGTCGATGGGCTCGGCGATGGCGTAGACGCGGGCGAGCACGCGGGCGACGTTGCCGTCGAGGATCGGCGCGGGCTGATCAAAGGCGATGGAGGCGACGGCCCCCGCGGTGTAGCGCCCCACGCCCGGCAGCCGAGCCAGCGCGGCGGCGGTATCGGGGACGCGGCTTGCGTGGTCGGCGACGATCACGCAGGCCGCCGCGTGCAGGTGCTGCGCCCGGCGGTAATAGCCCAGCCCCTGCCACAGCGCGAGCACCTCCTGCTCGTCCGCGGCGGCGAGGGCTTCGAGCGTGGGGAACCGGTCGAGGAAGCGGCGGTAGTAGGAAATGACTGTGGCGACCTGCGTCTGCTGCAGCATCGCCTCGCTGACGAGGATGTGGTACGGGTCCGGCCGAGCCGGCGGGTCCAGCCGCCATGGCAGGTCGCGGCGGTGTCGACCGTACCAGGCGAGCAGGCGGCGACGCAGGACTGTTGGGGATGGCTGATCTATAATTTCTGATGGCTGATTTTTGACCGCGAAGAAGCGAAGGCGGCGAAGGTCGCGAGGAGGAAACTTGGGAGCAACCTCCTGTGTCACAGAAGCTTCGCTCCCTTCGCATCTTCGCGGTTCAACGGGGTTCCGCTCGGCCGCCCGGCTTTTCGCAGCTCTCCCAGTCGAAATCCGAAGAATGGCCAGGGGCGGATTCGAACCGCCGACACTGCGATTTTCAGTCGCATGCTCTACCAACTGAGCTACCTGGCCGACGCGCGGACGCGCCTGGCTGCGCGAGATGAGGGAGTTTACACGATGGTCCGCGGCGGGCAAGGGTGATCGTGGCTGCGGGGCTGCATGCCGGCCTCTCAAGTCCTACAATTCCCGCGTGCCCGATCCCACACCCGCCACACCCGCCTCGCCCGCTGCACCTGCCTCGCTCGACGCTGGGCCGCGGTGCATCGAGGGCGAGCTCACGGCTGGGGACGCGCGGGTCGCGATCGTCGTCGCGCGGTTCAACGCGTTCATCACGCAGCACCTGCTCGACGCGGCGGTAAGCACCTGGCAGCGCCTCGGAGGCCGGGCCGACCACCTCACCGTCGCCTGGGTGCCCGGCTCGCTCGAGCTGGCGGTCACGGCGAAGCGGCTTGCCGAGGGTGGCGGATACCAGGCAGTGATCTGCCTCGGGTGCGTCATCCGCGGCGAGACGGACCATTACGACCACGTCGTCGAGCAGACCGCCCGCGGCATCCGGGAGGTGGCCACGGCCAGCGGGATCCCCTGCATCTTCGGCGTGCTCACGTGCGACAACCTCGAACAGGCCATCCAGCGCAGCGGCGGGAAGATGGGCAACCAGGGCGCCAGCGCGATGATGGCGGGCCTGGAGATGGCCAACCTGCTCAAAAAAATCTGACAAGCGCGCCGCCGCTCGAAATCCGAAATCAGAAGTCCCCCATGCCCACCCGCCGCGACATCCGCCGCCTCGCCATGCAGGCGATGTACCAGCTCGATCTCGGCACGCCGGCGGACGCGGCCTCGCTGGCGGCGAGCCTCGACGACGAGTTCGACGCCCCGAGTGTGCGCAGCGCGGCGGTGGAGCTCGCGATGGCGGCGTGGGGCGACCGCTCCGACGCCGACACCCACGTGACCGCGCTGTCGCCTGCCTGGCCGACGCACCGTCAGCCGCCGGTGGACCGAGCGATTCTGCGCCTGGCCTACCACGAGATGGTCAGCGGCCACGCGCCCGCCAAGGTCGCGATCAACGAGGCGGTCGAGCTCGCCAAGCGCTATGCCGCCGAGGCGAGCTCGGCGTTCGTCAACGGCGTGCTGGACAAGCTCGCCCGCGAGCTCGACGAAGCCGGGCGCCTGCCCGCCAAGCCCGCGGCCGAATCCGCGGACGAGGCCTGGCTCCGCGATGCGACCGGCGACGAAGGCGAAGCGGCGCGGTGAGTCTCTCGCAGAGGGCGCGGCGAGCGCAGCGGTCGCAGGGGGAGCCATGTGCCGAGAACCTTTGGCATTCTGAATTCTTTAGAGTGCGTTCCATCCAACGGTAACGGGTGCCACTGACAAGGCCGTCCTCGGCCTTGTCAGTGGAGGCTGCAATTCGCACGGACAAGCTCCGCGGACTCCGCTTGTCCGTGGCACCCCACCCGCTACGAATAGGTTGAAGACGCTCCAATTCAAGTCTCTTCCCCTGCGCCCACGGCGCTCGCCGCGCCCTCGGCACGAACGGCCTCGCTACAATCCCCCCGCCATGGGATTGTTCAAAGCCACATTCGACCGCCTCAAAACCGGGCTCAGCAAAACCCGCGAGGGCTCCGCGCAGACCTTCCGCACGATCCTCACGGGCAAGCAGCTCTCGCCGGAGCTGCTCAAGGAGCTCGAGCGGGCGATGATCCAGGCGGATATCGGCGTTCGCACGGCCGTCGAGATCCGCAAGGACCTCCAGGCCGCGTTCGAGCGCGGTGAGATCGTCGAAGGCGACGAGGCACTGGTCTTCCTCAAGGAGCAGATCCGCGCCTATTACCCGGACATCGACCGCGAGCTGCACTTCGCCGGGCAGGGCCCGACCGTCATCCTGGTCGCGGGCATCAACGGCTCGGGCAAGACGACGAGCATCGCCAAGATCGCGCGATCGCTGCGTGACGACGGACGGACGGTCATGCTCGCGGCCTGCGACACATTCCGCGCGGCGGCTGTCGAGCAGCTCGAGATCTGGTCCCAGCGCCTCGGGGTCGAGGTGATCAAGGGCAAGCAGGGCGGCGACCCGGCGGCGGTCGCCTACGACGCCGCGGAAGCGGCCCTCGCCCGCGGGGTGGACGTGCTCGTCGTCGACACCGCCGGCCGCCTGCACACGCAGGAGCCGCTCATGCGGCAGCTCACGAAAATCCGCGACGTGCTGGCGCGCAAGATCCCCGGCTCGCCGCACGAAGTCATCCTCGTCATCGACGCGACGACCGGGCAGAACGGCATCAACCAGGCCAAGGTGTTCACCCAGGCGATCGACGTGACCGGCATCTTCCTCACCAAGCTCGACGGCACCGCGCGCGGCGGGATCGTCGTCGCGATCCGCGAGGAGCTCAACCTCCCGGTGAAGTTCGTCGGCATCGGCGAGACGCCCACGGACGTCGAGGCCTTCGAGCCCGACAAGTTCGTCGACGCCATGTTCGCCGCGTAACGGCGGCGGGGCGGGGTGTCGGGGCGAGGTTACCGGACGTGGGCGGCCTGCTGCTGGGCGGCGCGCCGTCGCAGCCCGTCGATGTGCTGACGCACTTCCTCCGCCATCCGGGTGTTGGGGAAGTCCTCGATGATCTGCTCGCCGACCATCACGGCGTGATGCCAGTCGCGGTTGCGCACGGCCTTCCTGAACTGCACGCCCAGGTTGTCGCGCCGCTTGCCGATCACGCCCCGCGCGGTCTCGCGCAGCGGCTCGGCCTCGGCCTCGGTCAGGTAGTGGTCCAGCGACCAGAGCAGCTCCATCGCCGCATCGGCGTCGCCGCGCTCCGCGGCTTCGAGGAACTCGCGCTCGAGGTCGCGCTTGTACTGCTCGCGCGCGTCGCGCACGCGCTGCTTGACATGCCGCACCTGCGTCGCGTCCGGGTAGAGCCGGTCGAGCTTGACCGCTTCCTGCGCCGCGGCGTCGAAGTCGCGGCGGGCGATCAGGTCCTCGACGCGATCCCGAGCCTCGCGGATGCGCCCGTCGCGCTCCGCGGCGCGGGCGCGCTCGATGCGGTCACGGTAGAGCTCCGCCTCATCGCGATAGCCGTAGGTCTGTGCCAGTTCGCCGACGAGCACGAGGCCCGCGTCGAGGTGGCCGCGGTCGATGTCGTGGTCGATGGTCTGGCGCAGGGCAGCGAGGTCCTGCTCGCGGTAGGCGATGCGCTTGGCGGTCTCGCTCAGGAGCAGGCGCCGGTGGATGCCTACCAGCAGATCGAGGCCCTGCCGCTCGCCGGTGGTCACGGCCGGCTCGGTCGCGCGCGGGCCATCGTGAGCCCAGCGGAGGGCGGCAATGATCAGGGCGGTCGTCCCCGCCAGCGCCAGCAGCACACCGGGCAGATGCAGGCCGTAGGCGGCGAGGTGGCCGGCCCAGGCGGGTTCGTCGAGGGCGAGGGCGTCGTCGGCGATGTTGGCGCCCGCCGCCGCCGCCGCGCACAGCACCCACAAACCGAGCCCGACGAGGATGATGCGCCGCGCTGGCCAGCGCCGCGTCGGAACAGGCGGGGCGGCCGGAGCAGGCGAAGCTGCCTGGGGCTCGGGGACCGTCGCCGGTGACGCCGGGGCGGCGGGCACGCGTGAGGCATCCAAACGTCGATCGTTCATCGCTCCGTCTCCCGCCCGTCGGGGGCAATGCGGCTGAGGATCGGCGGCCTGAGCCGGCCTGGCTGGGAGCTCGCCGACGATCGCACCGCATGAAGTGGCCGGCGCTTGAATGATAGGCGGGCGGCCACGGGAGGGGGGAATTTTGATCGCGCGCGGCGCATCCGGCCGACGACTGGCCGAGGGCGGACCCCGTCGTGGGCCCCGAGGCCGCACGCCAGCCGGCCCCCACTGGACGGGCGCGGCCGGAGCAGTATCATCGCGGGGTGGGGCGGGCTGTGGCGGGGTGATGGCGGGGGCGCTGAGCGGGCTGCTGCGACGGGGAAGGTAGGATGCGACTCATGGAGGGTAACTTGCCGGTCGCGGCCGCCGTCCCGAACTGCCGCCCCGGGCCGGCGGTCTGGCTGACGGGGGCGATCACGTTCCTCGGCGACGCCGTCGCGCTGGGCGGCGCTGGCGCGTTCGCGTGGGCGCTCGCGGCCTGGGTCGCCAACGGCTCGGCGCTGCCCACGCAGCTCGCCGCCGACCTCTGGCCGCTGCTGGGCCTGTTCCTGGTCGGTTACGCGGCGTGCGGGCTCTACCCGGGCCGGCCGCTGTTTCCCGGCTCCGCCGTGGCGCAGGCCGAGGAGCTGCGGCGCTTCACCATGGCGAACACGACGGTCGTGGCGACCCTCACCGCGCTGGGTGTGCTGCTGGGCAAGGTGCCGCTCGCCCCGCCGGCGCTGGTCCTGGCGCTGGCGATCTGGCTGAGCATGCTCGTCGCGCTGCCGGCGGGTCGGTGCCTGCTGAGGCTGCTGCTGGCGCGGAGCGCGTGGTGGGGCTACCCAGTGTTGATCTTCGGTGCCGGGCAGACGGGACAGATCGTGATCGCCGCGCTGCAGCGACGTCCGGAGCTGGGCCTGCGGCCGGTCGCGGTGCTCGATGACGACCCGGACAAGTGGGGCGAGATCGCCGGCGTACCGGTGGTCGGCAGCCTCGACCGCGCCGAGGAGTTGGCGACGACTGCGGGCGTGCCTTACGCCATCATGGCCATGCCCGGGATGTCGCGGCAGCAGACGGGGCGCTTCATCCGCACGTACGGGAACCTCTTCCGCTGCTGGCTGGTCATCGCCGCGCCGTCGTTCAACTTTCCCACGCTCTGGATCTCCAACCGCGAGTTGTGGAAAGTCGCGCGCATCTCCGGTCCGCACGGCTCGGTGGATGTCCGGCAGTGGCGCGCCAAGCGCATCGCCGACCTCATCCTCGTCGCGATCGGTGGACTGGTTGCCTTCCCGCTCATGGCGCTGATCGCGCTGCTGATCAAGCTCGACTCGCCCGGCCCGGTCTTCTTCATGCAGCGCCGGCCCGGTCGCTACGGGCGGCCGTTCACCATCTTCAAGTTCCGCACCATGCACGCCGACGCGTCGCGGCGGTTGCGCGAGCTGCCCGCCTCGCAGCAGGCGGAGTTCGAGGCCCACGGCAAGGTGCGGCGCGACCCGCGCGTGACGCGCATCGGTACGCTCCTTCGCCGCACGAGCCTCGACGAGCTGGCGCAGATCATCAACATCATCAAGGGCGAGATGAGCCTGGTGGGCCCGAGGCCCTACCTCAAATGCCAGACGCCGCGGATGAACCAGCACAAGGAAGTCGTCTTCCTCGCGCCGCCGGGGATCACGGGCCTGTGGCAGATCTCCGGGCGCAGCGAGACGACGATCGAGGAGCGCATGGCGCTCGACGCGTTCTACGTCCGCAACTGGTCGATCTGGATGGACATCGCCATTCTCACGCGCACCGTGCTTCATGTCCTGCTCGGCCGCGGCGCCTACTGACCGACGCGACGCGTTCGCGTGACACGTCTCTCTGCCGCCGGCCATTGCCCGCGATCCTGTCACCGAACGGAGCGATCTCGTGGCCAAGTCCGGAAACATGTCCCCCTCGCAGGCGCGCAAGGTCACCACCCTGTTCCACTGGATCGGGCTCATCGGGCTCGTCGTCGGCGGCGTGATCGCGGCGCGGACGCTGCTTTTCATCCAATCGGCCCAGCAGGCGACCGCCGCCGTCGTCTCCGTACGCACCAGCACCAGCGGCACCGGCAGCGACCGCAGCACCGTCTACTACCCCACGCTGCGCTACGAGGACCAGGCCGGCCGCTCGCACACGAACGAGACCACCTTCGGCTCGAGCAGCTTCAACTATCGCCAAGGCACGGAGCTGGCGATCTACCTCGACCCGGAAGATCCGGCAAGCTTCCGCATCAACTCGTTCATGGGGCTGTGGTTCCTTCCACTCGTGCTGAGCGGCGTCGGCGTCGGGTTCATGACGATCGCGGGCCTGACGCGGCGCGGGCTCACCGTGGCCGAGAAGGCGGGCAGCTTCGACCACGCGGAGGACGAACCGGAGGCGGTGTCGACGGGGGCGGCGGCGGGGGCGGCGGGGCAGGCCGACGAGCCGGAGCGCCTCGCCTGACGCCGGAGCGGCGGTATGTTTCGGGTCAAGAGGGCTCCGCCACCCCGGGACCGGCTTGATGTCGCGGGGGTTTGGGCGTTCCCGGCGGGTTGCGCATCGCTTCACCCACCCGACGGCCAGGCGACGCACGCGAATGCCCTTCCCCGGCCCCCGATTCATGCTATAATGCCTGACTACCCCTGCCTGCCCTGCGCCGCCGCCACCCCCAGCCCCACGCCCCCGCCAAGGCCGCGGCCCCTGCCGTCCGCCGCGGCCCACCCGGACCCATCCATGACCACCGCCCTCCTCCGCAACGTCGCGATCATCGCGCACGTCGACCACGGCAAGACCACCCTCGTCGACCAATTGCTCTACCAGTCCGGCATGTTCCGCGACGGCGTGCTCGACAAGCTCGCCGGCGGACAGCACAACCTCATCATGGACACCGGCGACCTCGAACGCGAACGCGGCATCACCATCACCGCCAAGAACTGCTCCGTCCAGTACCACGCCGCCGACTCCAACAACTACCGCATCAACCTCATCGACACCCCGGGCCACGCCGACTTCGGCGGCGAGGTCGAACGCGTCCTCTCCATGGCCGACGGCGTCCTCCTGCTCGTCGACGCTTTCGAAGGCCCGATGCCCCAGACGCGCTTCGTCCTCGAAAAAGCCCTCGCGCTCGATCTCAAGCCCGTCGTCGTCGTCAACAAGATCGACCGCCCGGACGCGCGGCCCGACGACGTGGTCAATGAAGTCTTCGATCTGCTCGTCGAGCTCGAAGCCTCCGACGACGCGCTCGACTTTCCCATCGTCTACAGCTCCGCCAAAGATGGCTGGGCCACCACCGACCCCAAACGCCTCGGCGACGACCACCCGACCGACATCCGCGCCCTGTACGAGGCGATCATCGAGCACGTGCCCGGGCCACAGGTCCGCATCGACGCGGACGCCAACAAGGCGCTGCGCATGTTGGTCTCGACGCTGGGCTACAGCGAATACGTCGGGCGCATCGCCATCGGCCGCGTGACCGCCGGCTTCATCACCACCGGGCAAAACGTCACCGTCATCGACCGCGCCGGCAAGCAACGCACACAGAAAGTCAACCGCCTGCTGCAGTTCAACGGCCTGTCGCGCGAGCCGGTCGAGCGCGTCGACGCCGGCGACCTCTGCGCGGTCGAAGGGCTGGACCCGATCGACATCGGCGACACGATCGCCTGTGCCGTGAACCCGGCACCGCTGCCGAGCGTGAAGGTCGACGAGCCGACCGTCACGATGACGTTCCGGGTCAACGATTCGCCAACCGCCGGCCGCGAAGGCACGTTCGTCACCAGCCGGCAGGTCTGGGACCGCCTCCAGCGCGAGCTCCAGTCCAACGTCGCACTCCACGTCGAACGCGGCAGCAGCGCCAGCGTAGGGTCCGCTGTGCGGACCACGAACACCCAGTCATCCTCTGAAACGGAATTCCGCGTCTCCGGCCGCGGGCTCATGCACCTCGGCGTCCTCATCGAAACCATGCGCCGCGAAGGCTACGAGCTGACCGTCGGCAAGCCGGAGGTCATCCTCAAGCGCGTCGACAACAAGCTGCACGAGCCGATCGAACAGCTCGTCGTGGACTGCCCGGTGGACTGCCAGAACGACGTGATGTCGCTGGTGACGATGCGGCGGGCCGAGATCGCGCGCATCGACCCCAAGGCGGGCGCGGGCAGCTACATGCACATGGTCTTCACGATCCCCGCGCGGGGTCTGATCGGCCTGCGCACGCAGATGCTCACCGCCACCCAGGGCCGGGCCGTGATGCACCACAACCTGCTGCGTTACGAGCCGATCCGCGGCGACCAGCCCGGGCGATCCCTCGGCGTGCTCATCGCCACCGACGCCGGGCAGGTCACGGCCTACTCGCTCGACCGACTCTTCGACCGCGGCGTCTTCTTCGTCCGCCCGGGCGACCAGGTCTACGCCGGGCAGATCGTCGGCCAGCACTGCCGCGAGAATGACATCAGCGTGAACCTCGTCATCAACAAGAAGCTGACCAACGTCCGTTCGTCGGGCACCGACGACCAGACGCGGGTGCGCCCGGCCCGGGAAATGTCGCTGGAGGCGTGCCTCGAGTTCATCGAGGACGACGAACTCGTCGAGGTGACGCCCAAGTCGATCCGGCTGCGCAAGCGCCAACTCGCGGAAGCCGACCGGCGCCGGGCGGCCCGCCGGACGGCGTCGGTGTGATGACGTGGCTGGTCGGCGGGAACACCCTCCCCGCCCCTGCCTCCGGGAGCGGCCACGACGGCCCACTGATCCAAGGCCATCGCGTCTTATTTTGACGCCGGCTAATTCATCAAAAAAGCTTCATCCGCGATTTCCGGGGACGATCAACGCTGTCGCGCCGGATCCTTGTTGTAGCTCCCGCAGGGGGCGACAGGCATGTAGCCACGGGTGAAGCGGCTGGCCGGCTGCGGCAAGCCGCGCAACCCGTGGGGGACGTCGGCACTCGTCCCGCCCCGGCAGGGGCGGAGGCAACGCCCGCTGCCCCTGCCGGGGCAGGAAGATTTCCCGTCGCCGCGTTCCACGGGTTCCGCTGCGCTTCACCCGTGGCTACAACCCGCAGCCCCTGCGGGGCTGAAGTCTGGCGCCGGCGATTGCAATGCGGCGCGGGGTCGGCGTCGGCCCCGAAAATCCCGGATGAACCCCAAAAAACCGCGAAGGCGCGAAGGCCGGCGAAGGAGTGAAGCTACAGCAGGTTAAGTTGACTGAATCTCTTTCGCGTCCTTCGCGCTCTTCGTTTCTTCGCGGTTTTTCAGGGGCCTGTGAGGCTTCTCAAGCGAGATTCGCTGATTGAGATGCGATGGCCCTGCCCGCTGACCGGGCCGTCCCCCCGAGAATCCCGGATGAACCTATAATATGCGACTATGCCCGAGCCGATCGGACTTATCGCTGGCCACGGCCAGTTGCCGCTGCTTGAGGCCCGGGGCATTCGCCAGGCGGGGCACCCCGTCGCGTGTGTCGGCCTCGCGGACCAGTACGACGCGGCACTGCCCGGGCAGTGCGACTGGTTCGCGGAGGCAGGCATCATCCGCATCGGGCGGTGGATCCGGCTGTTGCGACGGTGGGGCGTCAAGCGGGCCGTGATGGTCGGGGCGGTCCGCAAGGCGAGGATGTACGAGCCGGGGCGCCTGGTGCGGCAGATGCCGGACTGGCGCGCGGCGCGGCTCTGGTATCGTGTGCTGCGGCATGACAAGCGAAGCCAGACCCTGCTGGGCGCCCTGGCGGACGAGCTGGAGCATTGGGGAATCGAGCTGATCGACACGACTCGCTTCATCCCGGACCACCTGGCCGAGGCCGGGGTGCTGACGCGGCGTCGGCCGACGGCGTCGCAGTGGCGTGACATCGCATTCGCCTGGCCGATCCTGATGCGCATGAACGAGCTCGACATCGGGCAGGCCATCGCGGTCAAGGAGCGGGACGTGATCGCCGTCGAGGCGATCGAGGGGACCGACGCGATGATCGCCCGGGCCGGGCAGTTGTGCCCGAGCGGCGGGTGGGTGCTGGCCAAGGGGGCGCCGGTCGACAAGGACCTGCGGTTCGACGTGCCGACGGTGGGTGTCAGGACGATCGAGCACCTCAAGGAGGCGGGCGGGCAGTGCCTGGTGCTCGCGGCGGGGCGGGTGATTCTCGCGGACCGGACCCGGGTGATCAAGGCCGCCGACGCGGCGGGGATCATCATCGTCGGACAGGCGTAGGCGAACCATTCACAATTCAGGAAGCTCACCACGCACGAGAGGTGCGCGGCTGCCGGGTTAGCCATCCCCCTCCGGGCGACGCGCGGCCAGTTGACCCCGCCCGGCAGCCACTGAAGGATCGGCGGTGGAACGCCGCGCGCCGATGAGCGGCCATCGGGCGTTGCCGCGTTGAAGGCAGAGGGCTGCGGGGTGCCTTGGATAAAGGAAGACCCCCGCTGACGATCTCTCAGGCGGGATTTTGGCCCGGCGGATTGCCCGCGGACGCGGGGCTTCGTAAGCTAAGGGATTCGCAGTTGTGGGCCTGTAGAGGGAAGGCGTTGCATGTCCTTGTTGACCACGTGGTCGCCGTTTTTTCAGAGCAGTGTGAGGATGCGTGGGCGCGGCTACCAGGCGTCCAACCGCGTCCAGCGCCTCGAGCCGGAGGACGACGAACTGGTCCGCGCGCAAGTCCAGGGCCGCGAGGCCTACCTCGTGACGATCCGCGAGGAGCAGACACGGGCGCTGGCGGAGTGTACGTGCCCGAGCTTCGCGGCGGGATCGTACTGCAAACACATCTGGGCGACGCTGCTCGACGTCCAGCAGAATCCGCAGGCCCCCGGGGCGAGCGCTGCCGAGCTGACGGGCCTGCGCGTGCGTTCGCCCAAGGCCCGTCGGCGCGAGGGCGATGCGGGGGCCGTCTCACGACGCTCCAGCGAGCCGGAGTGGATGGGGCGGCTGACGCTGCTGAGGCCCGCGAGCGAGGACCTGGAACGGCAGGCGGGCACGCTGCTGCCCACGCAGCGGCAGGTGTGCTACGTGATCCTGCCCGAGGCGTCGCGGCAGCAGCACGGGCTGGTCGTCGAGCTGCGCCAGCGCACGCCGGTGGCGAGCGGGTGGAGCAAGTCCAAGGCGATGCGGGTCAGCCCGAGCACGGTCGGCGAACTGGCCGACCCGGCCGACCGCGAATTGTGCGCCCTGCTCATCGGTGGGGCGCAGGCCGACGACGAACCGGTGGGCGTCATGGGCGGCCCGATCGGCGGCCGCGTGGCGCGCGGGCATGCCGCCTACCGCATCGCCCCCGGCGCCTGGCGCACGCTCGCCCGGCGGATGGTGGCGACCGGCCGCTGCTACATCGAGGCGGGCGAGGATCGCGACGAGATGGACGAGCGCCCGCTGCGCTGGAGCGGCGACGAGCCGTGGGTCCTCTGGATGGTCGGCGAACTGGTGGAGGAGTCGCTCGAGGTGCGCCTGGAGCTTCGCCGGGGCCAAGAGCGCACGCCCGTCGAGCAGTCCCGGCTGCTGCTGGGCGGCGGCGACGGCGTGGTGATCGACGACGAGGCGGTGAGCCCGTTCGACGACCGCGAGGCCTTCCGCTGGGCGAGCCAGTTCCGCGATGACGCGCGTCGACATGAGGGGGCGCGGCCGATCGTGGTCGCGCGAGGCGACATCGAACGGTTCCTGGACCGACTCTACATGCTGCCGCAGCTTCCCGAGATCGACCTGCCCGAGGGCGTGGGGCGTACGCCGCGGCACGTTGCGCCGGTGCCGCACCTGGAGCTCTACAGCCCCGAGTCGAGCGAGGCGCAGCAGGCGCTGCCCGGCTCGTCGAAGACGCAGTTGCTGGCCCGGGTGCGGTTTGCCTACGAGCAGCAGACGGTGAGCCCGGCGCAGCCGGGGCCGTTCGTGGCGATCAGCTCGGCGGCGTCGCGCGGCGAGGCGAGCGAAGGCGGGGCCGCCGTCGCCGTGGGCGCAGCCCATGCCGAGGATGGGGGCGAGGGCGACGCGCCCGATGCGGAGCGCAGCTTCGCCCACGGTGGTGAGGCCGCCGACCTGGGCGAGGATGCGAGCCAGGGCGGCCGTGGCGACGGCGACGAGCAAGGCGAGGCGACGAAGACGGGCGAGGAGGCGGGGGACGCGGGGGAGGCGGGGGCGGGCGTGCTCATCCGACGCGATCGGCACGCCGAGCGCGAGGCCATGGCGACGCTTGCGGAGCTCGGCTTCCGTCCGGTGGCGAGCGCCGGGGCGGACACGCTGACCATCGCGCCGCGGCAGATGGGGGCGGCCGTGTCCGCGCTGCTGGCGCAGGGCTGGCACCTGGCCGCTGACCAGCAGGCGATCCGGCAGGCGGGCGCCCCGCGGCTGTCGGTGCGCAGCGGCATCGACTGGTTCGAGCTGCGCGGGGGCGTGCGCTACGAACGCGGCGACGGCGAAATTCAGGAGGTCCCCCTGCCGCAGATCCTCGCCGCCGCCCGCGCCGGGCACGCGATGATCCAGCTCGACGACGGGTCGCAGGGCCTGCTCCCCGAGCAGTGGCTGGCGGACCATGGCATGCTGGCGGCCATCGGCAAGCAGGTCGACGACCACCTGCGCTTCACCGCGAGCCAGGCCGCCGTCCTGGATGCGATGCTCGACGCGCGCGAGCTCGAGGACGTCGACGAGGCCTTCGCCCGCGTGCGCCGGCGGCTGAGCGAGTTCGACGGCGTGCAGGCGCTCGACCCGGCACCCGCGTTTCGCGGATCGTTGCGGCCGTACCAGCGCGAGGGGCTGGGGTGGCTGGCATTCCTGCGCTGGTTCGGGTTCGGCGGGATCCTGGCCGACGACATGGGCCTGGGCAAGACGATCCAGGTGCTGGCGATGCTCGAGGCCCGGGCCAAGCGGTTGCCGGGACATTGGGAGGGTGATGCCGAGGAAGCACCCTCGCCCGGCCCCTCCCTCGAACGGAGCGGGGCGCAAGGCGGTGCGGGGCCGAGCCTGGTGGTCGCGCCGCGGTCGCTCGTGTTCAACTGGGTTGACGAGGCCGAGCGCTTCACGCCCGACCTGCGCGTGCAGGCCTACCACGGCTCGGAGCGGCAGGAGCTGCGCGCCGCGTTCGACGAACACGACGTCATCGTCACGAGCTACGGCCTGTTGCGGCGCGACATCGAAGAGCTCGCGGAGCACACCTTCGACTATGTCGTGCTTGACGAAGCGCAGGCGATCAAGAACCCCGCCTCGCAAGCTGCCAAGGCGGCGCGGCTGCTCAACGCCCGCCACCGCGTGGCGCTCACCGGCACGCCGGTCGAGAACCACCTCGGCGACCTCTGGTCGATCTTCGAGTTCCTCAACCCGGGCATGCTCGGCTCCAGCTCGCGCTTCGCCGAGATGGTGCGCGGCGGCACGGAGCTCAACGCCGCGGCGGCGGCCGGCGAAGCTCAGCCCGCGGGCGCGACGAGTGGCGCGACAAGTGGCGGGGCGAATGGCGGGGGGAGTGGCGGGGGTGGAGCGATCGGGCAGGTGGCGCGGATGCTTCGGCCGTTCATCCTGAGGCGGACGAAGCGCCAGGTCCTTGCCGACCTGCCGGCCAAGACGGAGCAGACCATCGTCTGCGAGATGGAGCCCGGCCAGCAGCGGGTCTACGACGAGCTTCGCGCCTACTACCGCCAGCACCTGATGACCCAGCTTGGCGAGATCGGCCACGGCGCGGGCGAAAACGGCGGCGCCAGCGGCGGCGGGCCGGTCGTCGGCGGCCGCGCCGGCTTCATGGTCCTCGAAGCCCTGCTGCGCCTGCGACAGGCGGCGTGCCACCCCGGCCTCATCGACCCCGACCGCTACGGCGACGACCCGTCCGGCAAGCTCGAAGTGCTCCTCGAGCTGCTCGGCGACGTGCTCGAAGAGGGCAGCAAGGCGCTGATCTTCAGCCAGTTCACGTCCATGCTCGGGCTCGTGCGGCGGCGGCTCGACGAACGCGGCATCCGCTACGCCTACCTCGACGGCCAGACCAACAACCGCCGCGAGGTCGTCGCCAGCTTCCAGGAGGACAAGGACATCGGCGTGTTCCTCGTGAGCTTGAAGACCGGCGGCTTCGGGCTGAACCTCACTGCCGCGGAGTACGTCTTCATCCTCGACCCGTGGTGGAACCCGGCCGTCGAGCAGCAGGCGATCGACCGCACGCACCGCATCGGCCAGACGCGGCACGTCTTCGCCTACCGCCTGATCTGCCAGGACACGGTCGAGCAGCGCATCACGCAGCTCCAGGCCCAGAAGCGCCAGATCGCCGACGCGATCGTCGGCGGCGAGGAGCAGCAGGTGCTGCGCCAACTCACGCGCGACGACCTGGAGCGGCTGCTGAGTTAGTCGCGTAGAACACGGCTGCGGCCGGCCTTGCAGTGGCACCCGCTACAAATCGATCGGATGCGCCCTGGCCGAAGCGCGCGCAAAAAGGAAGCCCACGGTTTGCAACCCGTGGGCTTCGCTGATGTTCCGTTCACCCATGCTCCGTCACCGGATCTCGAAGATCGACTGCGTCCGCAGCACCACGCCCGAGCCGCCCAGCAGGTGGTAGCTCTGGATGTGGAACTCCCGGCGGTATTTCTGGACGTCCAGCACCGCCAGCCCCGGGCTGCCCGTCGCGTCCTGCCAGTCGTGGCTGATCGAGCCGGTCTCGCGGGCGAAGTCCTGCATCTCGCGGAGGGTGGCGAGGTAGAGGTTCTCCGTGAGCGTCTCGGTCTGCACCGTCGTGACGTAGGCGATCTGGCCCGCTTCCCTGGGCGTGTGCTCGTATTCCTTTTCGCCAAGGCAGGGCAGGGCGTGGATCAGGCCGGTCTCCGGCAGGTGGTCGCCGTTGTCGAGCACGGTCTCCGTGAGAACCTGGGACCCGACCTGGAAACGGACGACGTGACCCGCGGAGGCGAGCCAGCATTCGGCCTCATAGTCGCCATGCCGTTCGATGCGGCGGGTCTGGAGGTTGAACAACTCCGGGTGCAGCGCCCGGCTGTAGACCATCAACCTTAGCAACTGCGCTTGCGAGGACTTATGTCCGATGCTCATCTTGGACCTCAGGCTCGTTTTGGCTGTGCCCACGCGGCGCCCGGGGTGGCCCCCAGGGCAAAGTCGGGGCAAATTCGGTGGGATCAAGCCCGGATTATACCGGGGCTCACGGCCAAGGGAAGATGTGACATCGGATTTTTGTCCCTGTTTTTATGCGAACGCGGTTCATTTTGGCTCGCCGCGGCGCGAAAAGTCGCGCCTGGCCGCTGGTCAACGCGCCGCGCCGCGCATTCAATGCGTCGGCCGATCGGCCCGGGCGACGCGACCGTCTGCCCGCCCTCGTCATCCACGGAGGCGCCCCATGCCCATCTGCGAACAGTGCGGCAACGACTACGACAAGACCTTTGAAATCGTCATGGCCGGCGAACGCCACACCTTCGACAGCTTCGAGTGCGCGATCACGCGCCTCGCCCCGACATGCGAGCACTGCGGCGCCCGGATCGTCGGCCACGGCATCGAAGCCTCGGGCCGATTCTTCTGCTGCGCCCACTGCGCGGAGAAGGAAGGCGTCGGCGCCGCCCGCGACCGCGTCTGAGTCGCCGGCCGCTCACCATCGCGACGCTGCGGCCGCCTCGCCGCGCCGCAGCACCACCGTCGCTACGCGCTCGCCCGGCGCTGATCGACGTCGTCGTGGTGCTGCACCTGGCACCGCCCGGTCCCGCGGCAGGCGTCGCATTCGTCGGCCTCGCCGGCGGCGCGGGTCAGGCAGTGCTCGATCCGGGTTCCGATAATCTCGCACATCGCCTCGTGCAGCCCGATCGGCGCCGTCACGAGGTAACCCACCCCCGGATGCGCCGCCGCCGCCGCGGCCGTCAGCTCCGGGATGTCCTTGTGCCAGTGCCGTCCGGGAGCGAGAAAGTAGGGCGCGACCACCACCCGGTTCGCGCCGCGCTCGACGCAACGGGCAAACGCCACCGCGATCGACGGCTCGGCCAGCTCCATGTGGGCCGGCTCGACGATGACGTACCGCCCCTGGCCGCGGAACATCTCCACGAAGTCCTCGAGCATCCGGTTCGACGCGGCCCGGCGTGAGCCGTGGTCCACGATCACGATGCCCGTGCGCGCTCGGGGATGGCCTGAGCTGGCATCCATACCTCCATGATACTCGACCGTCACGCGGGCGACGACCGGTCGGGGGCGCGGGATTTGCCCTCCTGCTGGCAAGAGGGGCAAGCCCGGCAAGGCCGGCGAGCCCTGCCGGTGGTCGGACCCCGGTTCCGGCCAGATCGACCCAAACCACCGCAAAGCGCTGGATGCACCCTGGCGTGGAATCGATACTGGGAGGGCTCGGCAGGAGGCTTCAGCGCCGAGAGGAGAAAGCGAACCATGATGCGAACAGCGGACGTGATCTCGCTCGGCAGCATGCTCGTTGTGCTCGTCACCCTCGGGTACGCCGCCGCGGTCGACGCCACGGGCTCCAGGCAGCTCTATTACACGGACGAGCTCCCGGCGCCGATGAATGCCGAGCTCGACCCCGTCGACGAGCCAGCCGGCCCGGCGATGGTCGCCACCCCCGGGCGCTACGACAGCTATTGACGCGGGTGACGCGGGTGACGCGAGTGACTACCGCGCCCGGCCCTCACGGCCGAACGCGCAGCGACTCGATCACCGGCAGTTCCCCGACGAGCGGCGCGAGGTATTCGGCATAAGCCGGCGCGATGTCGCAGTCGTCGACGATGTACGTCTTGTCGAGCGTGCGCGTCTTGCCCGCCACATCCTCCAGCCGCACCAGCTTGTACTCGACCTTGTAGGGCTTGGAGCTGACGCGCTGGATCGCGATCGAGCCCTGCTCGTGGCCGGCGAGCGCGAAGCCCGCCGCCCGCCGACCCACCGCGCGGGCCTCCTCGGCGTCGGCGTGGGAATAAAGCCCCGCGAAGCTCCGCTGCAGGTACCCGAACGTGTCGGCCCGCACGCGGGCCTTCTCCCCCTTGCCCGCGAAGTACAGCCGCAGCGCCTCGGCCAGGTGGTCGCCCAGCGCCCCGCTGCCGGAGAGCTGCACGTTCCCATGCGCGTCGCGCTCGACCTGCCCCGACTCCTCGGCCAGCTTGACCGCCATCGGCGTGCCGTCGGCGTCGTGAATCCCCTCCGAGATGGCGATCAGGCAGCGCCCGTGCCTCGCGACCGTGCGCTCCACCGCGGCCTTGAACTTGTCCATGTCGAACGCCACCTCCGGCACGTAGACGAGGTGCGGCCCGTCGCCCTCATGCTGGCGCGCCAGCGCCGCCGCCGCCGTCAGGAACCCGGCGTGGCGACCCATGACGACGTTGATCTTGATGCCCGGCAGCGCCTTGTTGTCCAGGTTGTCGCCCATGAACGCCTGCGTCACGAAGCGTGCGGCCGAGGGGAAGCCGGGCGTGTGGTCGTTGTGCACCAGGTCGTTGTCGATCGTCTTGGGCACGTGGAACGCGCGCAGCTCGTAGCCGGCCCGCTTGGCCTGCTCCTGAACGATGCGGCAGGTGTCCGAGCTGTCGTTGCCGCCGATGTAGAAGAAGTAGCGCACGTTGTTCTGCTCGAAGACCTTGAAGATCTTCTTGCAGTAGTCCTCGTCGGGCTTGTCGCGCGACGAGCCCAGCGCCGCCGACGGCGTCTGCGCCAGCCGTTCCAGGCGATCCTGCGGGATGTCCTGCAGCTCGATGAACGCGTTGTCGACGATGCCGCTGACGGCGTGGTGCGCGCCGAGAATGCGCTCGACCGCCTCGTGTCCGCGCAGCCCCTCGACGACGCCCACGAGGGACTGGTTGATGACGGCCGTAGGCCCGCCGGACTGCCCGATCACGGCATTGCCGCGCAGGACGTTGCTCGCTTCGCTCATCGTTTCGATCTCGCGGGTGTGGGGTCGTTGCTGGAAAAGTGGGAGTTTAGAGGATGGGATGGGCGGCGACAAAACGGCGGGCACCCGCGAAGCCGCGAGCGGCTGTGCGGCAGGGTTCGCGGTGCGGTAGGGGCCGCTGTGCGGACCTTCTTCCGCGCGGGTAAGCTGCTGCCATGGCCGAGCACAACCGGCAACTGGCCCGTATCTTCGACCAGATGGCCCAGCTCGTCGAAGTCCTCGGCGGCAACCGCTTCCGCGTCGGCGCCTTCGAGAAGGCGTCGCGCGTCCTCGGCGAACTGCCCAACGACATCAGCCAATACGACCGCACGCGGCTGACCGACATCGACGGCATCGGCCAGGGCACCGCCGACCGCATCGTCGAGTTCCTCGACACCGGCCAGATCGACGAGCACCAGAAGCTCCTCGCCGACGTGCCCGCCGGGCTGCTCGACGTCCTCGCCATCCCCGGCGTCGGGCCCAAGAGCGTCGCCACGCTCTGGCGCCAGGGCGGCGTGACCGACCTCGCGTCGCTCAAGCAGAAGCTGGAGACCGGCGAGCTCGAGGACCTGCCCCGCATGGGCAAGAAGACGCTCGACAACATCAACGCCAGTCTCGCCTTCGCCCAGGCCGCCGGCGCCAGGCGCCGCATCGGCGAGGCCCTGCCCCTGGCGCGCTGGTTCGTCGACAAGCTGCGCGGTCTCAAGCAGGTCAACGACGCCGCCTACGCCGGGTCGCTGCGCCGAGGCTGCGAAACAATCGGCGACATCGACCTGATCGTCTGCGCCGATGCCGGCGACGCCAGGAATATCAGCGACCTGTTCGTCGCGTTCGACGGCGTAACCGACGTGCTGCTCAAGGGGCAGACGAAGACCAGCGTGCGCACCGAGCCGGGCCTGCAGGTCGACCTGCGCATCATCGAGCCGGCAGCGTACGGCGCGGCCCTCATCTACTTCACCGGCTCCAAGGCCCACAACATCCGCCTGCGCGAGCGTGCCATCGCGCAGGGTTACAAGCTCAGCGAGTATGGGCTGTTCAACGGCGAGGCCGACGGCGCCAAGCGCGTCGCGGGCGAGACCGAGCGCGAGGTGTATGACAAGCTGGGCCTGGCGTGGATCGAGCCGGAGCTGCGCGAGGACCATGGGGAGATCGCTCTGGCGGCCAAGGGCACACTGCCCGCGCTCGTCGAGCTCAAGCACATCCAGTCCGAGCTGCACACCCACACCACCGCCAGCGACGGTCACTGGTCGATCCGCGAGCTCGCGCTTGCCGTCGCGGACCGCGGTTTCCACACGCTGGCCGTCACCGACCACTCGCGGTCGCAGGTGCAGGCCAACGGGCTGACCGCCAGTCGCCTGGAGGAGCACGTCGCCGCGGTGCGCGAGGCGGCCGCGGAGCTCGACGGCAGGATCCGCCTGCTCGCCGGTGCCGAGGTCGACATCCTCAGCGACGGCAAGCTCGACTACCCTGACAGCGTGCTGGCGACGCTCGATGTCGTCGTCGCCTCGCCCCATGCCGCGCTGTCGCAGGAGCCCGCCAAGGCAACCCGCCGGCTGCTCAAGGCGATCGAGAACCGTTACGTCACCATCCTCGGCCACCCGACGGGACGACTCGTCAACCGCCGCGAGGGGCTGCACCCGGACATCAAGCAGGTCGCCGCGGCGGCGGCCCAGCGCGGCATCGCCGTCGAGGTCAACGCCAACCATCACCGCCTGGACCTGCGCGACGTGCACGCGCGCGTCGCGCTCGAGGCCGGCTGCAAGCTCGCCATCAACACCGACGCCCACGGGCACGCCGACCTCGACCAGCTCGTTTACGGCGTGCTCACCGCCCGCCGGGCCGGCGCCACGCGGCAGGACGTCGTCAACACCTTCAACAAGGCCGCGCTGACCAAGTGGCTGAAGTCGACGAGGAAATGAACGATGGACAATGCATAATGAACAACGACGGGGCGGCCGGTTTCTGTTTGTGCATTGTGCATTGTGCATTGTGCATTGTGCATTGATAATTGACCCATGCGAATCTCCACCTCCTCCTATTCTCTGCACGGCACGCTCGGCACCCCGATGTACCAGGGCGACCCGCGGCTGGGTCAGCTCGTCAACACCCAAGCCGCGCGCGACGGGCTCGACCTGCTCGCCCTGCCCGGGCGGCTCGCGGCCCACGGCATCGCCACGCTGGAGCTGTGCCACTTCCACCTGCCTGCCGTGGACGCCGACTACCTCGGCCGCCTGCGCACCGCGCTTGACGAGGCGAGCGTCGAGCTGTTCAGCCTCCTCATCGACGCCGGTGACATCGGCCACGCGGACGATGCCCAGCGGCAGGCGGACGCGGCGTGGATCGCGAGCTGGCTGCAAATCGCCGGCCGACTCGGGGCCAGCCACGCCCGCGTCGCGCCGGGGCATACGGCGCCCGACGAGACGGTGATCGAGCGCGTCGCCGGTGAGCTTGCCGCGCTGTCGCGCGTCGGGCAGGCCCACGGCGTGCAGGTGATCACCGAGAACTGGCACGCGTTCAACCGCGAGGCCGACGCCCTGCTCGCCGTGCTCGACCGCTGCGACGAGCCCGTCGGGCTGTGCGCGGATTTCGGCAACGCCGAGGGCGAAAACAAGTACGCGCTGCTTGGCAAGCTGCTGCCGCGGGCCACGTCGATCCACGCCAAGGCCCGCTACGACGACGCCGGCCGCATCGACGGCACCGACCTCGCCCGGTGCATGGACATGGCCCGTGAGGCGCGCTTTGATGGTCCGGTGTCGCTCATCTACGCCGACACGAGCGACGAGTGGGCCGGGCTCGCCGTCCTGCACGACGTGGTTCGGCCGTACGCCCAGTTCGCCAGCGCCTGACCCATCGCCCCCGCCACACCGGCCCCGCCACACCGGGCTTGAGATAAAGGAAGCAACCCATGCGACTGCTCACCCTGCTCGGCATCGTGCTCCTCGGCCTATTGCTGACGGCGATGCACACCCTCGTCGCGTTCGCGCTCGTGATCGCGATGGCCGCAAACGTCGACGGCGGCGAGGGCGGTGACGGTGGCGGTGGCGGAGATTCGCAGACCGTGGTCGAAGCCCAGCCGGCTGGCGATGACGCCGACGCCGACGCGGCTGACGCCGACGTCGACCTGCCCGAGCTCGCGCACCGCCTCGGCATCGACGGCCGGGGCGCCGGGATCATCCTCCGACCGATCCAGTTCTCCATCGACCGCCCCTACCGCGACGACCTCGTCGTCTTCGAAACCCCCTGGTGGGTCGTCCTCTACTGGCTCGGCGGAATGGTCGCCCTCGTCCTCGGCGCGCTGCTCTGCGCGGTCGGCATATGGCGGCTGGGCGGACGACGCCGGCCGTTCGCCGTGACCGCGGGCACCGGCGGATCGACACCGCCGCCGCGGTAGTCCGCCTTTGCATAGACTCCGTCTGACGGATCCGAAACGGGTGCCACTGACAAGGGCGTCTTCGGCCTTGTCAGTGTTGGCTGCAATTCGCACTGACAAGCTCCGCGGACTCCGCTTGTCACTGGCACCCCACCCGCGACGAATGAGTTGAAGGCCTCTAGGGTCCGCTGTGTGGACTTGCGCGCTCGCTGCCGTGCGAAGCTCCGCACAGCGGACCCTGCGAGCAGCCTCCGTCACCCCGGCTCGTCCAGGCGGTACTGCTTGATCTTCTTGTACAGCGTCGTGCGGTTGATGTTGAGCTGCCGGGCCGTCTCCTGCCGGTTCCACTCGTTGGCGTTGAGCGCCGCGAGAATGATCTGCCGCTCCGGCTCGCGCAGCGCCTCGTCCAGCGGCGTCGCCGTCCACCCGTCCACCAGCGCCGGCACGCTGATGCTCCCCCCGCGCTTGTTGCCGGTCTGGGCCGCGGGCTCACCGGCCCGCGCCGTCGTGCCCACCTCGCCGGTGCGCACCGCCTCGGGCAGGTCCTCGACGCGGATCACCGGCCCCTTGCTCAGCACCACCGCCCGCTCCACGACGTTCTCGAGCTCGCGCACGTTGCCCGGCCAACCATACGCCCGCAGCGCCGCCAGCGCATCGTTGTCGAGCTGCCGCTGCCGGTTCATCTCCTTGCAGTACCGCTCCAGGAAGTGCTCGGCCAGCAGGGCGATGTCACCCTGGCGCTGCCGCAGCGGCGGCATGTGGATGTTCACCACGTTGATCCGGTAGTACAGGTCCTCCCGGAAGACGCCGCGCTCGACGAGCTCGTGCAGGTCGCAGTTGGCCGCGAGCACGAAACGCACATCCACGTGCACCGTCTGCGCCGACCCGACCGGCTCGAACGCCCGCTCCTGCAGCACACGCAGCAGCTTGAGCTGCAGCGCCGGCGTCGCGGAGTTGATCTCGTCGATGAAGAGCGTCCCGCCGTCCGCGGCGACGATCTTGCCCGGCTTGTCGTAGTCCGCGCCGGTGAACGCGCCGCGCACGTGGCCGAACAACTCGCTCTCGAGCAGCGTCTCCGGAATCGACCCGCACGAGAACGTCACGAACGGCCCCCCCCCACCACTCGCCCCGCCACTCGCCCCGCCACTCGCCCCACCGCCACCGCCACTTGTCCCGCCGCCCGTTTCGCCGTCCGTTGCACTGCCGCGCCCCCCGTGCCCCCGCTCCCGCGCCGGCGGCGCATCGCTGCCGGGGCCCGCCAGCCGCCCCGTGCCCCGTGGGCTCAGCGTATGCACCGCCCGCGCGACCATCGTCTTGCCTGTCCCCGAGTCCCCGGTGATCAGCACCGTCGTCTTCGTCGGCGCGACCGCCTCGACCAGGTCGTAGACGCGCTGCATCCGGTGGTCCGCGCCGACGAGGTTCGCGAGCCCGAAGCGTTCCGAGAGCTGGCTGCGCAGCGTCTGGTTCTCCGCCACGAGGACGTGCTGGTTGAGCGCCCGCCCGACCGCCAGGCGCAGCTCGTCATGCACGATCGGCTTGGTCAGGTAGTCGGCCGCGCCGAGACGAATCGCCTCCACCGCCGACTCGATCTTCCCGAAGTCGGTGATCGCGATCGGCACGAGCGACGGGTGGCGCTTGCGCAGCGTGCGCAGCGTCTCCATGCCGTCGCTGCGCGGCATGTTGAGATCGAGCACGACGATGCCGAACCCGCCCCCGCTGCTGTTGCCGCCGCCTTCGAGCGCGGCCAGAGCCTCGGCGGCGTCATGAGCCGTCGCCGTCGCATACCCCGCCTCGGCGAGGAAGTCCGCGAGGCTCTCCGCCACGATCGGGTCGTCGTCCACGATCAGGATGCGTGCCTGCTCAACCATGTCCGATAAGCCTTCTCCATCCACCACGGCGCCCGCCGCGCGCGTGTTGCCCCCCGGCAACGCCTCCACTGGCTTATCGGCACATCACCCGGCCGCGTTGAAAACATGTCGGTCCCCGGCAACACGCCCGCAGCGTCACCCCTGCACCGCGGCGATCGCCTGCTCGATCGTGAAGGCGTCCTCGTAGAGCGCCCGGCCCACGATGACGCCCTGCAGCGGAAGCTCCCGCAGCGCCTGCAGGTGCTCGACGCGCCCGACGCCGCCGGAGGACACCACGCCGACGCGCGTCGCCTCGGCCACCTGCCGGGTCGCGTCGACGTTGGGCCCGGCGAGCGTGCCGTCGGTCGCGATGTCGGTGTACACGATCGCCGCCAGCGGCCAATCGGTGACGCGCTCCGCCACCGCGACCGCGCTCATTTCAGTCGTCTGCTCCCACCCGGCGACGGCGAGCATGCCCTGACGCGCGTCGAGCCCGAGCACCAGCCGGTCCCGGTAGCCGGACTTGTGCGCCAGCTCGCGGAACCAGCCCCAGTTCCGCAGCGCGGCCGTGCCGAGGATCACGCGCTCGACGCCCGCGGCCAGGAGCTGATCGACCGCCGCCTCGTCGCGCACGCCGCCGCCCACCTCCACACGGAGCCCGGTGTCGCGGCAGATGCGCTCGATGACCGGCAGGTGCTCAACTTGGCCCGACCGCGCCCCGTCGAGATCGACCAGGTGCAGCCAGGTCGCGCCCGCCTGCTCAAAGCGGCGGGCCTGGTCAAGCGGGTCGGCGGCGTACGTCGTCTGCTGGGCGTAGTCGCCCTGACGCAGGCGGACGACCCGGCCGTCGCGCAGGTCAATGGAGGGGAAAAGGTGCATCCCAGCAGTGTAGTGGATCGGCCGCCCACCTCCCCGGCCCCCGCCCCGCCTGCCGCCGGTACAATCGCCCCATTCACCGATGAAAGGGCTCCACATGGACCGCCACGCGTTTCGTGACCCCGCCAAGGCCTACCGCGGCGTCACCCTCTGGATGCTCAACGACGCCCTCGACGTCCACGAAATCGCCCGCCAGCTCGACGGCCTGCACGCCGCCGGCTTCGGCGCGATGATCGGACGCACGTTCAACGGCCTGCGCACCGAGTACCTCAGCGAGGACTGGATGCGCATCATCGACACCATCATCCAGGGCGCGTCGAAGCACGATATGAAGGTCTGGCTCCAGGCGGGGTACATGCCCAGCGCCGTGCCCGACCTTGACCCCGCCGTCGCCCACCAGGGCCTCGCCCTGCGCAGCGCATCGGACCCGCCCCACGACGCCGAGCTGCGCGTCCTCGCCGAGCACGACGGCAACCTCATCACCCTCCGCAAAATGACCAGCGTCCTCGACCTGCTCAACAAGGACGCCGTCAAGCGCTACCTCGACAAGGCCTACATCGAAACCTGGCAGCCGCGCTTCGGCCACGAGTTCGGCAAGACGGTCGAGGCCGTCTGGGTCGACGAGCCCCACTTCCGCCCCCCACTCGTGCCCTGGTCCGACCGGTTGCCCGACGCGTTCCGCGAGCAGTGGGGCTACGACATCGCCGACCACGTCACGTCGCTGCTGCTGCCCGTCGGCGACCACCACAAAATCCGCCACCACTTCTGGCGCACCGTCCTCGGCCTGTTCGTCGAAGGCTACTTCGAGCCCGTCGGCCAGTGGTCACGCGAGAACAACGTCAAGTTCGCTGGCCACCTCATGGGCGAAGACACGCTCAACAACCAGGTCGCCTGGACCGGCGCCACCATGCCCTGCTACGAACCGATGCAACTGCCCGGCATCGACCACCTGACCATGAGCCTCTACTGGCCGGCGCGCAAAAAGTTCATCCTCACGCCCAAGCAGTGTGCCTCCGTCGCCAATCAGCTCGGCACCGAAGAAATCCTCGCGGAGATGTTCGGCGTCAGCTCGCAGGGAATCACCTTCGAAAACCGCAAAGAGATCGCCAACTGGATGGCCGCGCTCGGCATCAACTACCGCTGCTACCACGGCTCGTTCTACTCCCTCCGCGGCCGGCGCAAGCGCATCTACGTTCCCCACCTCTCCCATCAGCAGCCATGGTGGGACGACAACCACTTGGAGGCCGACTACTTCGCCCGCGTCTCCTACGCCCTGCGCCGCGGCCAAACCATCGCCGACGTGCTCGTCCTGCACCCGATCGAGTCCGCCTACTGCCTCTACGATCCGACGTCCATGCACCGCCCACACGACCGCTCCACCGAGCGCAGCGACGTCCGCGACATGGACGACCGCCTCGTCCAGCTCTGCGACAACCTGCTGTCGATCCAGCGCGACTTCGAGTTCGGCGACGAGACGCTCATCGGCAAGCACGGC
Source organism: Phycisphaeraceae bacterium (assembly GCA_040905445.1). Classification (GTDB taxonomy): domain Bacteria; phylum Planctomycetota; class Phycisphaerae; order Phycisphaerales; family Phycisphaeraceae; genus SKPT01. Next base: position 40,441 of record JBBDRN010000039.1, read on the forward strand.
CGCGTCGAAAGGGGCACGCTGGACGTCGGCCGCGCCGCTTACCGCGTCGTCATCCTCCCCGACATGCTCACCATCCGCCGCTCCACGCTCGACCTGCTCGAGCGCTTCGTCGAGGTCGGCGGCACCGTCCTCGCCGCGGGCGCGCTGCCCGAGCGCATCGACGGCGAGGCCAGCGACGACGCGCAAGCACTCGCCAGCCTCGCCCAGCGCGTGCACAATGACCCCGCCGCCCTGCGCGCCGCCCTCGACGAGCGCGTCCCCGCCGACGTCACCGTGCGCAGCGGGGGCAGCGCGCAAGACGCGGCCCACGTCTGGGTCCATGGCCGGGCCGTCGACGACCAGCGCATCTACTTCATCACCAACACCAGCCGCGACGACGCCGTCACGGTCGACATCGGCTTCGCCCGCGCCGGCCGCCTCGAAGCCTGGGATCTCGCCACGGCCAACATCACCGACGCGCCTCAAACCCCAGGCTCCACCGCCGGCGTCACCACGCGCCTCGACCTCGCCCCGCTCGACTCGCGCCTCATCGTTCTGCACGAAAACGACGCCCCGCTCGACATCGCCCCCACCACCTGGCGCGAGACCCGCGCCGTCACCCTCCCCGCCGCCGGCCGCATCGAGCCCAACGCGCCCAACGCGCTGACGCTCGACTTCGCCCGCTACCGCAAGGGGGGCGCCGACTGGAGCGAGCCGGTACCCATGATGCAGGTGCAGGACGACCTGCAGCGCGATCGCTACACCGGCCCCGTCACGCTCGAGTACCGCTTCACCGCCGACCACGTCCCGGACGATCTTCGCGTCGTCATTGAGGACGCCGCCGAGTTCGCCATCCGCGTCAACGGCCAGACGATCACCGCGCCTCCCACGCCCACCGCCGCAGCGCCACCCGACTACATCGACCACAGCTTCCACCCCGTCCCCATCGCTGCCGCCGCCCGCGTCGGCGAAAACATCATTGAGCTCACGCGCGACTTCACCCCCCTGCCCGAGGCCCGCTTCGCGCTGGCCAAGCTCTTCGAAAACCAGCAGGGCACGGAGCTCGAGTCCATCTACGTCATCGGCTCGTTCGCCGTCCGCGCCGCCATCTCCAGCGCCGAGCCCCGCCGCGGCTGCGTCCGCCATCGCCCCGACTTCGTCCTCGATAAACCGCGCGGCGTCGGCGACGGCGACTTCACCAGCGCCGGCTACCCCTTCTACGCCGGCCGCATCCGCTTCACGCGCACCATCAACCTCACCGCCTCCGACGACGGCGAGCGCGTCGTCCTCGAGCTCGCGTCACTCAATGCCGCCCTCGTCAAGGTCCGCGTCAACGGCACGCCCGCCGGCGCCATCTGCTGGCCCCCCTACGAGCTCGACATCACCCGCCTCGTCCGCGAGGGCGACAACACCATCGAACTGGAGCTCGTCTCCACCCTGCGCAACCTGCTCGGCCCGCACCACCGCGCGGCCGGCGAACCCGACAACACCTGGCACACGGCCTTCCTCCCCGGCGGCGACCCCAAGCTCCGGGAACACCCCGAAGAAAGCTCCGGCTGGACCAACGACTACTTCAGCACCCACTTCGGCCTCCGCGGCCCCACGCGCATCAAGTACATGCAGCCGAGCGAAGAAAACCACCGAGGCACAGAGACACGGAGAAGAGAAGAGACGGTCGGAACCACCGATGCATGAAGATGCACACTGATAACGTGGAAGCGGAGCTGCCTGAACTGCCCCCTGCAGTCTGCCCCCTGCCCCCTGCTTTATGCCCACCCACCCCAACATCCTCTTCCTTCTCACCGACCAGATGCAGGGCCGCGTCCTCGAGCCAGGCCACCCCTGCCTCACGCCCAACCTCGACCGCCTCGTCGGCCGCGGCGTGCGCATCACCCGCGCCTACACACCCAACGCCGTCTGCTCGCCGGCGCGCGCGTCGCTGATGACCGGCCGCCTGCCGCACAGCCACAACGTCCTCGACATCACCCACGGCGCAGACGACGACCAGCACGTCCTGCGCACCAGCCTCCCCCACTTCGCCCAGCACCTCCAGGCCGCCGGCTACCGCACCGGCTACTTCGGCAAGTGGCACGTCGAACGCACCGACGCCCTGGACAACTTCGGCTGGCAGGACCACGCCCTCGAGCGCTCGCCCCGCTACAACGCCGTCGCCGACGAGCTCGCCCACAAAGCCGGGACCGGTGGTCCCGGTTCCCCCTCCCTCCCCCAGCGCCACGTCGAGCAGCCGGCTGGCTACAAGCGCTCGCTGCTCTACGCCGTCACCAACCGCCCCGCCTTCGCGCGCCCCGCCGGCGTCAACGTCGAGCTCGCCCACCACTTCCTCACCGAGCACCTCGCCGGCGACGCCCCTTGGTGCTGCTGCGTCAGCGTCATCGAGCCCCACGACCCCTTCGTCGCCAGCCACACGTCCTACGACAAGTACGACGTCGACGCCATCGACCTGCCCGCCAACTTCGCCGACACACTCGCCGACAAGCCTGGCCTCTACCGCAAAGCCGCCCGCGCCTGGCACGACCTCACCGATCACGAAAAACGCCAGGCCATCGCCTGCTACTGGGCCTCCATCACCGATCTCGACGAGCAGTTCGGCCGCCTGCTCGACCTGCTCGAAGAGCGCAGCGAGCTCGACAACACCCTCGTCGTCCTCACCAGCGACCACGGCGAGCTGCTCGGCGCGCATCAGCTCTATTGCAAGAACACGGGCGCCTTCGAGGAGGCCTACCACATCCCCATGGTCGTCGCCGGCCCCACCGTCACCCGCGGCCAAGCCGCCGACGCACGCGTGGGCCTGCACGACCTCGCCCCCACCCTCTGCGAGCTCGCCGGCGCCCAGCCCATGACCAGCAACGAGTCACGCTCCTTCGCCAGCCTGCTGCGCGACCCCGCCACCGAAGCCCCCCACTGGCAAACCGGCTACGCCGAGTTCTACGGCACACGCTACTACTTCACCCAGCGCATCCTCTGGGACGGCCCGTGGAAGCTCGTCTTCAACGGCTTCGACGAAGACGAGCTCTACAACCTCGACGACGACCCCGGCGAAATGCACAACCTCGCCCACCCCCGCCAACCCCGCCACGCCAACCACCCCGCCCACCGCGCCCAGCACGAGCGCATGATGCGCCTCATCTGGCAGCGCATCAAAGACACCGGCGACCACGCCCTGGCCAACTCGTTCTATCCCGCGATACGCTATGCCATCGTCGGCCCGGACCTCAGCCCATAAAGCCGGGACCGGTGGTCCCGGTCCCGCCACAACCACACGCCACGCCACCACCACACGCCCCCCCCACCACTGGACACCCACGATGACCACCGATACCCAGTCCATCCCCCTCTGCACCACCCACGCCCCCATCACCGACCTCTTCACCGCCGCGGCCGACACCCGCCACGCCCCCGACCTCCCTGCCGAGCAGGTCACCACCTACCGCGAGCGCGGCTTCCTCCACCCCGTCGACCTGCTCACGCCCGACCAGATCCAGGCCCTGCGCGACGCGCTCGACCGCATGACTGACCCCGCCTACCCCCACGCCGAGCACCTCGCCGGCCCGCGCGGCGGCGACACGCCGGTCGTCCACTTCCTCGGCGCCTGGCTCGTCGAGCCGGCCTACCACGACCTCGTCTTCAACCCCCGCGTCACCACCGCCTGCGCCCAGCTCCTGGGCACCAACCAGGTCCGCTTCCTCCACGACCAGCTCTTCTACAAGCCCCCGCGCCACGGCGGCGTCGTCGCCTGGCACCAGGACTACTCCTACTGGAAGCGCACCACGCCACCCGGTCACCTCACCTGCTACATCGCCCTCGACGACACCACGCTCGACAACGGCTGCATGCAGACCATCCCCGGCTCACACCGCTGGCCTCTGCTCGAGCAGGCCACGCTCATCGGCGACGAGTCCGACATGGACGCCATCAAGGCCCAACTCACCCCGGACCAGCTCGCCGCCTTTGAGCCCGCGCCCATCGAGCTCAAGGCCGGCCAGTGCTCCTTCCACGACTGCATGACCGTCCACGGCTCCTACCCCAACCGCTCCGACCGCCCCCGCCGCGGCGTGGTGCTCAACTACATGAAGCCCGACACCCGCTCCGCCACCGACCGCCCCATCATGGGCGGCGCCGAGCCCGTCCCGCCGGGCGAGATCATCACCGGCGACTACTTCCCGATCGTCATCGACCGCCAGACGTGACTCGCTCCGCACAGCCGCGGCGCCGGCCGAGCATCGCCGCCGCCGCGCCGAGCGCAAGCAGCGACCCCGCGGCCGGCTCAGGCATGTGCACGTGATTCACCCAACCGGGCGTGATGCGATAGGACGGCTCGTGGCCGACGAGCCAGCCCGCGTCGTCGGCAGCGCCGACGAGCAGCTCCGGGTGGGGCTGGCCATGGGGCCCGCGCGGGCGGGAGATCGCCCAGCCGGCCGCCGGGTCCGCGGTCAGCTCATCGTCATAGCCGACCAGCGCGCCGCCCGGCGCGAGGGTGACGACGTCGAGCAGCGTCGCCGCGGCGAGGCGGCTGCGCTGCGTGGGGTTGTTGAAGAGATTGGCGCGATTGCCGCTGAGCATGGAGCCGGCTTCGAGCAGCATCAGCGTGCGCGGCCCCGCCAGATCGAGCGCCGCCGCCATGCCGAGGGCGTCGAGGCTGACCCGCTCGGGCGGCTGCGCTGCCGCATACGACCACGCCTGCCCCGGCCAAGGCTCGGCGGTGAACAGCGTCACCGGGACCGTCAGGTCGAGCGTCAACACCGCGAGCACATCGCCCGCCCGGCCCGGCGTGGCGTCCACGACCGCCAGGTCCAAGCTGCGCGCCGGGCCGTCGATCGTCGTGATCTCCACCGCGTCCGCCACCGGGCCGGCCACGAACACCTCGCTGATGTAGGCGCCGTGGGCGGCCGCTGCAACGAACGGCATCAACAGGCTGAGGGCGGTGGATCGGACGAGCATGGAGCGACGCCTCCAGCCCACGCCAGGAGCGGCGCGGGCGGTACGGCAGTCTCCCCAATCCGGTCATGTCGGCCAAGGCTCATGTGCCACGCCGCCGCGCGGAGCGCGGCGGCGGGCGGGAGCGTTGCGGCCGCGTCAAACGCCCGCGAGGCGCTGGCGACGCCGGTACGCCGCGACCACGCCGAGCGTGCCCAGCATCGCCAGGCCCGACCAGGCGGCGGCAGGCAGCGGGATGACCTCGCTCGAGTCGGGCGGGTTCTCGGTCGTCGCGTACTTGAAGCTGTCGTTGCCGTCCGCGTCCTGGACAAACAGCCCCACCCGCAGCGCGATCGGCAGCGCGTTCTTCACATCGTCCCAGTCCTGGCCAGCGGTCAGCTTGAGCAGGATCGCCAGCGAGTTATTCACCGTGATCCCGTTGTTGGGGCTCGTCGCGGTGAAGCCGAACGTCGTGGTGAACGGCGGCGTGAAGTCCTCCTGGCCCGGCAAATCCTCCGGCAGAGGCGGCGAGCTGCTGCCCTGGAACGCGACGCTGCCCGTGCCACTCAGCCCCGGCGTCGTGCCGAAATCGAACAGCCCGAGCGCCTCGTCATCGAAGTAGACGCCGACGATTCGCCCATCCGAGCTGAAATCGCCGGTGTGCTCGATGAGGAAGTGCACCCAATCCGCGCCATACGTGCCGGGGTCGTACGTGGCGGTCATGGCGAAGTTGGCGGAGAAGTCCGGCGGGGTGGGCTCGAGCTGCTCGAAGCCCCAACTGACGCTGTCCGCGTGGGCCTGCCCGGTCCCAAGAGCACCCACGAGAACGCAGACACCCAGCGCCGCGACAACCTTCGCCGACAAGTCGGTGAGACGATGCATGATTTTCCTTCTCCCTCTGTAACCTGCGGAAAGCGGCGGATGCGTCGGCAGGCGGCTCGCATGCGCGAAACCGTCCTACCGCAGCCCCAAGCCGGGACTCGCCCTCCTGGATCACCGTTCAGCATACCTCACAGCGGGGGCTGGTGACAATACCGAAAGGGGCTCGTGATTAATTTTTTTGCAACGCGCCGGGCGCACCCGAAGCGCGGCCGCGGGGGCGGAGGTGGAGGCGGCGGTTGCGCTGTGCGCCGCAGGCCGTTGCCGCGGCGACAACGGCGTCACAGCCGCGCCAGACAGGCTGAAGGGAGTCATCGGCTTGACGGGGCCAGACGCTTCGATTGTAATCCACGCTTCGATTGTAATCCGGGGCATTCGGGTGAGCGGGGTCCCAGAAGGGGCCGAGCACCGCGCATCCTCCGCAGGGGGGTGCCTTTTTGTGAAGGAGCCGGTAATGACCGATTGGAAGACCGAGGCGGGCGATCCTTGTGCATGGCGTGTGTGGCTGGCGGGCGTGGTGATGGCGAGCCTCGCGATCCTCACCGTTCAACCGCTCCACGCCCAGCCCGCGCCGCCGCCGGTGCCGCCGGGCTCGCTTAACCCGGCGGACGGCCCGTTCAACCCGTTGGTTCCATTCTTTCCGGGTCTGCCGGACTGGCGGCTGCAGGGTAGTGAGTGGACCGGCGGCGACAACGCGCCTTGGTTCTCGCCCGGCAGTTGGGGGGCATGGGACCCCGCCGGCATGTTCATGTTCCCCCCCGGCCCTCCGCCGGAGGACCATGCGGCCGATCCCTTCCCCATCGGCGGCCGCGCCATCTTTGGTGACCGCGGCAGCCCCGCCTCCCGCGTCGACGCCGCCTCGCCCGGTCAGGGCCACTGGGCGCTTTACGGCCTGTGGTTCGTCCCCGCGTACACCGAGGAGACCATCGAGATCCCGGATCCCGACGACCCGCCCGACGGCGTCCTCGAAGTCGACATCCCCGTTCCCGACGGCTCCGGCGAATCCTACGACCTGCGAGGCAACGCCCTGTTCATCGGCGTCGAAGGCATCCAGAACGTCGGCGGCGCGGAGCAGACCATCCGCAACGACATCTGGCTCCACGACGACATCGTTATCAATGGCGGCGGCGGGCTGATGTTTCCGACCATGGGCGGCCGCATCGACACGTCCTTCGAGGACACCAAGGACCTCTGGCTGGCCGGCTGGGTCCACCTCGTCGGCCACCAGATCGTCGGCGACGGCGACGTGATCATCGGCATGGGCGACCCGATCTTCGGCAACGCTTACTTCCACAACGAGCAACTGCACACCGGCCAGACCGTGCTCTTCAACGGCCGCGCCGCCCTCGGCCACGAACGATCGCTCGGCCAGCACGACACCGTCTGGGTCGCCGGCGGCGAGGCCGTCATCAACCGCATCTTCGGCATCTACGGCGAGGAGCTCGTGCTCGATTACAACTGGGACCTCGAAGCCCACCTGCACATCGGCACCGGCTTCCGCCCGGAGGATTTCAGCCTCGACCTCCTCTCGCCCGCCGTATTGGCCGAGATCACCCCCGAAATACCCGAAGCCGCCCTCGGCGGCCACATCGTCCTCAACGGCGACATCGACGTGCTCGACGACAACTGGGGCATCGTCACCGAGGCCGGCGCCACCGCCGAAATCGCCGGCCGCGTCGACGCCGACGTCCACGCCTTCCTCCTGCGCAGCATGCCCGGCTCGGCGCTCACCGTCACCGGCACCATCGAAGGCACCGGCGGCACCGTCGAAGCCGTCGACGGCGGCATGCCCGACTGGACCGGCGTCAGTGTCGTCGCCGACGGCGGCGGACGCACCATCCTCGACAGCGCCAACATCTTCTTCGGCGACTTCCTGCTCCGCGACGGCGTGCTCGACCTCGAACACGCTCAGGCCTTCGGCAACGCCGAACGCGTCATCTTCGAGGACGAGGCCATGATCCGCGCCGGCATGCCCTTCGAAATCGACCAGGAGGTCGACTTCGCCGGCACCCTCATCGTCGGCAACCGCCACCCGCTCACCTTCACCGGCCCGATCACCGTCCACATCCCCTCCGAGCTGCGCGTCCACTCCAACGCCCCGACCGTCATCGCCGCCGGTGCCGATGTCACCCTCGACGACGACCTCACCGTCCGCGGCACGACCGACGTCCGCATCCGCAGCGACATCAGCGGCACGGGTGGCCTCATCAAACGCGACCCCAACACCCTCTGGCTCTACGGCACCAACACGCATACCGGCCTCACCGAGGTGCTCGACGGCCGACTCGCGCTCGATGGCGACAGCGGCGCGTCGCTTGCCGGCGACCTGCGGGTCCGCGGCGCATGGGTCCAGTTTCCCGCCGGCGCGATGATCGGCGGCGAGGTCACCCTCGAACGCGAAGGCCGGCTCATCGGTGCCGGCACGGTCGACAGTCTCGTCGTCCAGGACCGCGGCGAAGTCCGCCCCGGCACGCTCAGCCGCGACGACGAGTTCGTCAGCCTGATGGTCGACAACGACGCCGACTTCGAATGGAACAGCCGCACGTTCCTGCGCGTCGCCGGCAGCACCGACAGCGATCAGATCGTCGTGGGCGGCACCGCCACCCTCGACGAAGGCGCCCAGTTCCGCCTCGTGCCGGTCGGCACCAGCTTCATCCCCGACGGCGCCGAGTACACCCTGCTCAGCGCGGGCACCCTGGTTGACGGCGGCGGATTCGACCCCGACGATGTCGGGCTCGCGACGGGGCGGCTGCTGCTGCGGTTCGAGGGCGCGTTTGAAGCCGACGAGTACATCGTCCGTGCCACGCGTCGTCCGTTCGCCAGCAGCGGGCGCGTCCAACGGGGCACGGACCTGGATTTCGCCCGGGCGCTCGACCGCCTCGTCGAGACCGGCAACGTCGGCCCGCTGGTCGCGGCGATCGACGCGGCCGCCACCGACATCCCCAGCTACAACCGCGCCCTTCGCCGCGAGAACCCGGTCGTCTACACCGGCGCGGTCGACTCGACGCTCCAGATGACCCGCGGGTTTCACAGCGAGATGCACACGCAGGCGCACACCGGCCGCCTCGGGCGGCAGTTCGCCAACCATGACCAGTTCGGGCCCGTCGTCGGCAACGACAACACCCCGCTCTATGCCCGGTCTTCCAGCAGCATGCCGCAGTTCGCCCAGGGCGACGGCTGGGGCAACGACTGGGGCGGCCGCACCTCGCGCTATGAGTACGGCGACTACGGCGCCGACTACGCCGGCACGCGCGACTTCAACGAGATCGACAACCCGTTCAACGTCTGGGTGGCCGGCTTCGGCCAGATGGACCGTGTCGACTCGACCAGCGACCGCATCGGCACCGACGCCGACACGGCCGGGTTCATGGTCGGCATGGACTACAGCCTCTCGCCGCAGGTGTTCATCGGCGTCACCGCCGGCTACTCGACCACCAGCGTCGACTTCAACGAAGGCCGCGGCGACGGCGACGTCGACACCTTCCGCGTCGGGCCCTACATCGGCCTGGCGCACGGCAACTTCTTCCTCGACGCCTCCGCCACCTGGGGCCGCCACGAGAACGACTACACCCTCATCGGGATCAGCGGCCTGGAGTCGACCGCCGACTTCACCGCCGACGACGTGACCGCGCATGTCAGCGGCGGCTACCGCCACCGCATGGACAACGGCCAGACCATGCTCATCCCCACCGCCGCCGTCACCTACACGCACTACATGCGCGACGGCTTCGAGGAGGATGGCGGCCTGGCCGCCAAGCGCTTCGACGAGCAAGATGTCGACTCCCTGGAGACCACCCTCGGCCTGCGGATCGAGCACCACGTCATCACCGACGGGCCTCGGTTCGTCCCCAACGCCTTTCTCGGCTGGTCGCACGAGTTCATGGCCGACGACAACGACGTAACCTTCCAGTTCGTCGGCACGCCCGACTCGTTCACCATCGCCGGGCCCAGCCCCAACCGCAACGCCATCCGCGCCGGCGGCGGACTCAACGTGGTCATCTCCGACACCATGACCGGCTTCATCCAGTACGACGGCCGGTTCAGCTCCGACGAAACCACCCACGCACTGACCGGTGGGTTCGGCCTCCAGTTCTGACCCCGACCGCCCCAGCACCAGACAAAGCAGCCTCCGCCGGCCACGGCGGGGGCTGCTTTTTTTGTTTATCCGCGATTTCCGGAAACACAAAGTCATACGCATGGCGAAAAATCCGCAGGCGGATGGCTTGAGCGAGGCCTTCGGCTGGCCCTGATGGGTATGCGCTCTGATTTACCGCGAAGGGGCGAAGCAGGCGAAGGGCGCGAAACGAAGAAACAGCGAACGGAGTCGGCATCGCAACCCTTTCTCCAAGCTTGTTTGACCTTCGCAACTTCGCAGCCTTCGCGCCTTCGCGGTGAGAACGTATCCCTTGAACGCTTACCCTCCGCCTGCGTTTTTTCTGCGCTGCGTATCAGTCGCGCCGAGCCTTGGTTGCAGCCCCCGCAGGGGGCGATGGGCATGTAGCCACGGGTGAAGCGGCTGGCCGGCCGCGGCAAGCCGCGCAACCCGTGGAGAACGTCAGCATTCGTCCCGCCCCGGCCGGGGGCGGAGGCAACTCCCGCTGCCCCTGCCGGGGCAGGCGGATTCTCCGTCGCCGCGTTCCACGGGTTTCGCTGCGCTGCACCCGTGGCTACATCCCGCAGCCCCTGCGGGGCTGAAGAGATGCCGTGGTCAAGGTCACGTACGATCTTTGAATAACCGCGAAGCAGCGAAGAACGTGGAGGGCGCGAAGGGATGTGATTTGCGCAATTTCTGTTTCTTTCGCGCGCTTCGCCTGCTTCGCTTCTTCGCGGTTCAATGATGAGTGCCGGTGCTCAGGGTGACGGGGGAAAGGTCCGCACAGCGGACCCTACGTCCGACCCCGGCAGAGCCGGCTTCAAGGGCGGCCGCGATCGAGCCAGGCCAACAGGTCGTGGTCGCTGACGTACCCGATTGACCGGGCGATCGGCTCGCCGGCGGGCGTCACGATCAGCCGCGTCGGCATCGCCATCACCTGGAACCGCTGGTTCAGCAGCGCCTCCTCCCGCCCCGGCTGCGTCATGTCGATCTTGACCGCCACGAACCCGGCCGCGATCGCGTCCGCCACGTCCGACCGCGAGTAGACGTGGCGGTTCATCTGCTGACACGGCGCGCACCATTCGGCGGTGAAGTTCACGAGCAGCGGCTTGCCCGTCTCCCTCGCCTCGGCCTGGGCACGCTCGAAGTCGTAGCTCCACCCGATCAGGTCCTGCCCCCCGCGGGCGGCCGAGACCGCCCAGATCACCGCCAGCGTTGCCGCGATCAGCAGCGTGCCGGCACCGAACCGGCTCCAGATCGAGTCCCGCGGCTGCTCGGCTTTTCCATCGCTCATCTACATCACTCCATAACCCCCCCCCGCCACGCCGCCACGCCGCCACTGATCATGTAGACGCTGGTGCCGGGCCGGCGGTTCGCCGTTCTCCCGGCCGCGATCGCCACGGACCCCGCGGGGGAGCCGGCGTTGATATCGGTCACACCCCGCCCGGCGCTCAGCCGCTCGTGGCCAGCAGCGCCAGCAGCAGCCCCGCACTGACACCCCAGCCGACCACCGCCAACCAGAACAGCGGCTGGGCCGTCAGCGACTCGCCGCTGACCCGCACGAGCTGCGTCTCGCCGCTCGGGTTGCCCGTCTGCTCCAGCGCCGCCAGCGACGAGAGGTCGAACATCTTCCGGGCCTGCATCGGCGACTCCCCCTTCCAGACGGCCTGGAGGTCGTCCAGCAGGTCGTTGGCGGTGGCGTACCGCTGGTCCGGGTCCTTGGCCATGCACACCTCGACGATCTCCGAGATGCCCGTCGACAGCGCCGGGTTGATGTGGTCCGGCGGGACAAGCTCCGCCCGCAGGTGCTTGTGCATGACCGCCGACGGGTTGGCCCCCTCGAAGGGCACCTGCCCGGTGATCATGTGATACAGCGTCGCGCCGAGGCTGTAGATGTCCGCCCGGGCGTCGACGTGCACCTCACCGCGGATCTGCTCCGGCGAGATGTAGTAGGGCGTGCCGAACGCCTTGCCCTGCTCGGCCTCGGCGGCCTCGCGGTCCGACACCGCCCGCGCCAGGCCCATGTCCGCCAGCTTCGCCTGCCCCTCCCTCGTCATCATGATGTTCTTGGGCTTGACGTCACGGTGGATGAACCCCGCCTCGTGGGCGTGCGCCAGCGCGCCGGTGATCTGGATGATCAGCCGCAGCGCCTCCTTCTCCGGGTAGGGCCCGTTCTCCGTGATGTCGTCGAAGGCCGTCCGCCCCTCCACATACTCCATGACGAAGTAGTGGAACTCCCCCGCCTTGCCCACGTCGATCGCCTGGACGATGTGCGGGTGGTTGAGCTTGGCGGCCGCCTTGCCCTCGGCGTAAAAGCGGTCGACGAACTGCGGGTTGTTCGTGTGCTTGCGCGGCAGGATCTTGATCGCCACCCACCGGTCGAGGCTCAGTTGCTTGGCCTTGTAGACCGTCGCCATCGCGCCGCTGCCGAGCTTCTGGACGATCGCGTAGCCGGGGATCTGCTGCTCGGCGCGCTGGCTGTCCATCTCCGGGCGCAGGCGCTGAACCTGCTTGCGCGTGACGATGCCCTCGGCGATGAGCAGCTCGGCGAGGCTCTGCTGGTTCGGGTCCGACTCGCCGCTCTGCCGCCGCCGCAGCGCCAGGCAGCGCTGGACGTCCTCCGACGTCGCCAGGCCCTTGTCCACGACAAGACGGCCCAGGGCCGAGTCCAGGCTGGATTGGATCGTTTCTGCCATCAGGAACCCGCATAGCGAAGCCCACGGATCCTCATCCGTGGGCTTTCAAGCCAGCGGCCGCACGGCGGCGGTCCGCTCGCACCCGTCGCCGGCCCGAGCCGGGGACGGTAGACCCCCTTCCCCGGGCTGTCAACCGGTATTGTTCTCTGCCTGCCGCGCTGCGGCAAGTCTTCGCACCTGCCATTGCTACGCCCGTGCCCCGTCTGCGGATCGCCCCGACACCCACGGATGCAATCCGCGGGCTTGCCCGCCACCGCCATGACCCCCGCCATCCCCGCCGACACGCCCGCCGCGATCCTGACACGCCGCGGCGCAGGTCGATACAATCCCGGCTTCGCAACCCTCTGGGCAAGGTCTCCCTCTATGCTCGTGCTGGCCAAGAGCCAAGGCGTCATCCAGGAACGGCTCACCGGCGAACTCGCCGAGGTCGAGGCCCGCTTTGCCGGCGAGTTGGCCTCGGACCTGTCGTGCGTCAATGAGCTCGTCACCCACGTCGAGCGCTACCGGGGCAAAATGCTCCGCCCCACGCTCGTGCTCCTCACCGCCATGGCGACCGACCCGGCGGGGCGGCTGTCGGTCACCGACCCGCATCGCGTCGTCGCCACCGTCTTCGAGATGGTCCACATGGCCACGCTGGTGCACGACGACATTCTCGACGAAGCCGAGATGCGCCGCCGCGGCGCGACGATCAACCACCTCGCGGGCAACGAGGCCGCCGTCATGCTCGGCGACTACCTCATCTCCCACGCCTACCACCTCTGCTCGGGCCTCGCTCGGCCGACGGTGTCGACGGCGATCGCCGACGCGACCAACACGGTCTGCGAGGGCGAACTGCTCCAGCTCGCCAACCGCAACAACTGGGCCCTGGACGAGGCGACCTACTTCGAGATCATCCGGCGGAAGACGGCGAGCCTGTGCGGCACCTGCTGCCGCGTCGCGGCCGCCCTCCACGAGGCCTCCCCCGACGCCGAGCGCGCCTTGCACGACTACGGCGAGAAGCTGGGCATCGCATTCCAGATCGTCGACGACCTGCTGGACCTGACCGGCGACGAGCAGGCCGTGGGCAAGACCCTGGGCCGGGACCTCGAAAAGGGGAAGCTGACGCTGCCGCTGATCCGCTTCCTGACCGAGGCGGAGCCGGCGGCCCGCCGCGAGGCCCTGGCGCTGCTCGCGGACCGGGGTGAGGAGGAAGGCGCCGCACCGACCGCCGGCGGGGGGTTGATCCGGGACCGCCTGCTGGCCACCGACGCCGTCGAGACCGCCCGTCGCCGGGCCGGCGAACTGATCGACGAGGCCAAGGCCGGCCTGCTCACCCACCTGCCCGACAGCCCGGCCCGCAGCCTGATGCTGGAAATGGCCGATGCCGTCTTGACGCGGCGATTCTGAAACGACGGCCCCGCTACCCCTCCCCCCCCCACCGCCTGCCCCGCTTGACGGCCCGATTATGAACGCCCCGGTCGGCTTGACGTAGAATCATGCGGGCACCTGCCTTCGCCGATGAAACAGGTACATCGGCGGTCGGTGGCTGCCCGCCGATGCAGCGCCCGCTCGCCCAACGCCGACGAGGAACCATGGCCGACTCCAAGCCCCGCGTCCTTGTCTTTGCCGGCAACATGGCCCGGCAGAATGACGTGGCCGACCTGCTTGCCCAGTGCTTCCGCGTCGATCGCTTCGACACCCACGAGGAAGCGCTCGCGGCGCTCCGCACCGAGCAGTACCACGCCGTCTTCGCCGACGTCGGCGACTTCCTCCCCCTCGAGCGAGCGCTCGTCGGAGGCAAGTCCAGCCTCATCCTCAACACCATCGGCGAAGGCGTCTGCATCGTTGACGCCGACGGGCGATGCTCATGGTCCAACCAGCGCATGCGCTCCTTCAAGCCCGAGGTCATGGAACACGTCCGCCGCATCTGCGTCCAGGCCCAGTCCATCTTCACCGCCCAGACCAGTCCGATGCACGAGACGTCGCGGCCCCGCTCCAAGAAATTCACCTTCCAGGTCGACGACCACTACTTCGAGCTCATCTGCTCGCCCGTCGTCGATGACGACCACCAGATCCAGCAGGTCGTCGGCGTCGTCTGGGACGCGACGAGCGGCAAGCGCCTCCAGACCAAGATCGACGCCATCGACGCCGCCGGCCGCGAGCTCGCCCGCATCGAGGGTGACGCCGTCGCCAAGCTCGCCCCTTCGGAGCGCCTCAAGCTGCTCCAGGACAAGATCATTCGCTACTCCAAAGACCTCATGCACTTCGACCACTTCGCCATCCGCCTCTTTGACAAGCGGACGAACCGGCTCGAAGTCGTCATCGCCGAGGGGCTGCCGCCCGAGGCCCTGGAGATCGACCTCTACGCCCAGCCCGAGGGCAACGGCATCAGCGGCTACGTCGCCGCCACCGGCCGCTCCTACATCTGCCACGACACCGAAAAAGACCCCCGCTACGTCCTGGGCCTCCAGCACTCCAAAAGCTCGCTGACCGTCCCGCTCATGCTCTTCGACGAGGTCGTCGGCGTCTACAACATCGAGTCGGAGCAGATCGGCGCGTTCAACGAGGACGACCGCCAGTTCGCCGAGATCTTCGGCCGCTACGTCGCGCTCGCGCTCAACATCCTCGACCTGCTCGTCGTCGAGCGCTACACGACGTCGGGCCAGATCACCAACTCCGTCGTTCAGGAGATGGCCCAGCCGCTCAACGACATCGTCACCGACGCCGAGACGCTCATGGAGCAGTACATCGGCGACGACGCGATGCGCAGCCGCCTCAACCGCATCGTCGACGGCGTCGACGCCGTGCGCCACGCCATCCGCGACGTCGCCGCCGGGCCCCGGACGATCCTTGGCAAGGACAACGCCAACACCGACGAGCACGACCCTGAGCTCGACGCCAAGCGTGTGCTCATCGCCGACGACGAGCCCAACATCCGCCAGACGATCGGCGACGTGCTGCGCAAGCACGGCTGCCAGGTCCAGCTCGTCAAGGACGGCTACGAGGCCGTCACCTACCTCGAGCAGGAGGCGTTCGACCTGGTCATCTCCGACATCAAGATGCCGTATCGCAACGGCTACGAGATCTTCGCCGTCGCCCAGCGCCAGGCCAATCGGCCGGGCATCGTGCTGATGACCGGGTTCGGGTACGACCCGCACCACTCGATCGTCCGCGCCAGCCAGGAGGGCCACCCCGCCGTGCTCTTCAAGCCCTTCAAGGTCGACCAGCTCATCGAGGAGGTCCGCAACGCCCTGGCCGGCGACGGCAAAACCGAGGCCGAACCCTCCAACACCCACCAGACTGAATAGCCTCGCCCCCTCTACCGCACCCCGGTCAACACGTCGAACACGATCTGGTCGAGCCGCTCATAGGGCAGCGGCCGCGCGGCGATCCGCTCACGATCGAACCGCATCGCCAGCAACTTGCTCGCATTGGCGTTGGACCAGGACCGCGTGAGGCTCTCGACGTCGCGCTTCGACCGGTTGATCTGCCGGATGATCTGCTTCGCCTCCTCGTCGGCGTTGAACTGCCGGGCCTTGTGCTCCATGACCTTGTACGACCGCATGCACCCCGCGGCGAACGCCTTGACGTCGTCGTAGTCGGACGTGCGGTAGGCGTGGGCGTCAAAATGCTTGGGCCCCTTGTACCGGTGGTCGATCAGCAGCTTGACGAGGAAAAACGCCTGCTTGATGCTCGTCGACCCGAAGCGGAAGTCCTGGTCGTAGCGCCCGAACTCCTGGTCGTTCAGATCGATGTGAAACAGCTTCCCCGCCTCGAGCGCCTGCGCCACGTGGTGGTGGAAGTTCAGCCCCGCCATCTGCTCGTGGGCGAACTCCGGGTTGAGCCCGACCATGTCCGGATGATCCAGGCTGTGGATGAACCCGAGGTAGGAACCCGTCACGGAAAAGTACATGTGCCCGCGCGGCTCGTTGGGCTTGGCCTCCAGGGCGAACCGGTAGCCGAGCTTGTTCTCGATGCTGTAGCGGCACAGGAAGTTCAGCGCCTCGCGGAAGCGCTGGATCGCGAGCACCGGGTCCTTGGTCGCGTCGCACTCCGTGCCTTCGCGGCCGCCCCAGAAGACGTACGTCTTCGCGCCGAACTCCCGCCCCAGCTCCATGCCGCGGATGGCCTTTTGAATCGCGTAGGCGCGGACCTCGGCGTCGTTGCTCGTGAATGCGCCATCCTTGAACACCGGGTCGGCGAACAGGTTCGTCGTCGCCATCGGCACCTTCAGCCCGGTGCGCTTCAGCGCCGCCTTGAACTCCTTCTTGATCCGGGCAGCCTCGGCGTCGGTGGCGTCGATCGGGACCAGGTCGTTGTCGTGGAAGTTCACCCCGTGCACGCCCGGCACGTCGCCGAGCAGCTCGACGATCTCCGCCGGGCTGAGCGGCGTGCGCGTCGGCCCGCCGAACGGGTCGCGCCCAGGGTTGCCGACCGTCCACAGTCCGAACGTGAAGCGGTCGACGGGGGTTGGGGTCAGGTCGTTCTGCTTGGCCATGATGCGGCTCCGAGGCGGTGGATGTGACGCGGCGGGCAGTGTGACGCAGGGGGTGAGGATCGTCAAGGTGGTGTGTGGCGCGGCGGGTAAACGTGCGGGGCGGCGCGCGGCGGTTTTGACGGCGGTTCGCGAGGCACTAGAATCGCGGTTTCATTCGCCCCGGTGTGGGCGAGGCGCATGCGGCCGGCGGCGGCGCGGGGCGCGTGTGGGGCGCAGTGGCCGGGGCGAGGCTTTTCCCATTCCCGAGGCGACGGGCATCGACCCGAACAGGGCCGGTGTTCCCAGGCAGCGAAAGAGACCCATTCATGGTTACGACCACCAAAAAGAAGACGCAGAAGAAGCAGGGCAAGTCGTCGCGCAAGGGCGGCCGCTCACGCAGGCTCACGCCCGGCAAGATGGCCTACTACTTCGGCCCCAGCGGAACCGACGGCGACGGGTCGATGAAGCAACTGCTCGGCGGCAAGGGCGCCAACCTCGCCGAGATGACCGCCATCAAGCTCCCCGTCCCTCCCGGCTTCACCATCACCACCGAAACCTGCGACGCCTACTACAAGGTCGGCGGCAAGCTGCCCGCCGCGCTCATGGACGAGGTCCGCCAGAACATGCGCCGCATGGAACGCGACTCGGGCAAGAAGTTCGGCGACCACGCCAACCCCCTGCTCGTCTCCGTCCGCTCCGGCGCCGCCGCCTCCATGCCCGGCATGATGGACACCGTCCTCAACCTCGGACTCACCGACAAGAGCCTCGACGGCCTCCAGACCGCCACCGGCAACACACGCTTCGCACTCGACGCCTACCGCCGGCTGCTCAACATGTTCGGTGACGTCGTCATGGGCGTCGACCACCACGCCTTCGAAGACGAATTCGACCGCATCAAGAAAAAGCACAACGCCAAGACCGACAACGACCTCGGCGTCGAAGGCATGGAAGAGCTCGTCGCCGCCTACAAGGCCGTCTACAAAAAACACACCGGCGAACAGTTCCCGCAAGACCCCTACGTCCAGCTTGAAAAAGCTCTCGAAGCCGTCTTCAAAAGCTGGAACACCCCCCGCGCCATCCGCTACCGCCAGATCAACGAGATCACCGGCCTGCTGGGCACCGGCGTCAACGTCCAGGCCATGGTCTTCGGCAACATGGGCGACGACTCCGGCACCGGCGTCGCCTTCACGCGCGATCCCTCGACGGGCAAGAACGAGTTCTACGGCGAGTTCCTCGTCAACGCCCAGGGCGAGGACGTCGTCGCCGGCATCCGCACGCCACGCCCCGTCAAGGAGATGCGCCAGGTCTGGCGCCGGGTCTACGACCAGCTCATCCGCATCAAGAACCAGCTCGAAAAGCACTACAAAGACGTCCAGGACTTCGAGTTCACCATCGAACGCGGCACGCTCTACATGCTTCAGACGCGCGCCGGCAAACGCACCGGCCACGCCGCCGTCAAGATCGCCTGCGATATGGTGCGCGAGAAGCTCATCGACGAGAAGACCGCCATCCTGCGCGTGCCGCCCAACGACCTCAACCAGCTCCTGCTGCCCTCCTTCGACCCCAAGGCCAGGCGCGACGTGCTGGCTTCGGGCCTGCCCGCGTCGCCCGGCGCGGCGGTGGGCAAGCTCGCCTTCAGCGCCGAGGAGGCCGCCGACCGCGTCCACAGCGGCGAGCAGGTCCTGCTCGTCCGCAAGGAGACCAGCCCCGAGGACATCGACGGCATGCATGCCGCCCAGGGCATCCTCACCAGCACCGGCGGCATGACAAGCCACGCCGCCGTCGTCGCCCGCGGCTGGGGCAAGCCCTGCGTCGCCGGCGCCGGCGCCATCCACATCGACGAAAAGAAGAAGCGCATCACCGTCGGCGGGCGGTCCTTCGGCGTCAAGGACACGCTCAGCCTCGACGGCTCGACGGGCGAGGTGATCGCCGGCGAGGTGCCCACGCAGGAGCCGAGCCTCTCGGGTGACTTCGCGAAGCTCATGAAGTGGGCCGACAAGCACCGAACCCTCAACGTGCGGACCAACGCCGACACGCCCGAGGACTCGACGCGGGCCCGGAAGTTCGGCGCCGAAGGCATCGGCCTCTGCCGCACCGAGCACATGTTCTTCGAGGGCGACCGCATCAAGGCGATGCGCGAGATGATCCTTGCCGACACTGAGACCGACCGCCGCAAGGCGCTCGCGAAGCTGCTGCCCTACCAGCGCGAGGACTTCATCGGCATCTTCACGGCCATGAAGGGCCTGCCGGTGACGGTGCGGCTGCTCGACCCGCCGCTGCACGAGTTCCTGCCCCACGACGCCGACGCGCAGAAGGACCTCGCCAGTCGGCTGGGGCTGTCCCCGGCGCGGCTGCGTCAGCGCGTCGCCGAGTTGCATGAAATGAACCCCATGCTCGGTCACCGCGGCTGCCGGCTGGCGGTCACCTACCCCGAGATCCTCGAGATGCAGGTGCGGGCGATCGTCGAGGCGGCGATCGAGTGCCGCAAAAACCGCGTGAAGGTCGAGCCGGAGATCATGATCCCGCTCGTGGGCACCGCGCCGGAGCTGGAACTGCTGCGCAACGCCGCCCAGGCCGTCATCGACGAGGTCCGCAGCGAGCAGAAGTACCGCCAACCGCTCGACCTTTCCATCGGCACGATGATCGAGGTGCCGCGCGCCGCGCTGACCGCCGACGAGGTCGCGCGCCACGCCGACTTCTTCAGCTTCGGCACCAACGACCTGACGCAGATGACCTTCGGCTACTCGCGCGACGACGCCAACTCGTTCCTGCCCGAATACCTCGCCAAGGAGCTGCTGCCCAAGGATCCGTTCCAGTCGCTCGACGTCGACGGCGTCGGGCAGCTCGTGAAGCTGGGCGTGGAGCGCGGCCGCATGACCGACCCGAAGCTCAAGCTCGGCATCTGCGGCGAGCATGGCGGCGACCCCGCGTCGATCGCCTTCTGCCAGCAGGCCGGCCTTGACTACGTCTCCTGCTCCCCCTTCCGCGTGCCGATCGCCCGGCTCGCGGCCGCGCAGGCGGCGATCAATCACGGCAAGCCGGCCAACGGACGCAAGCGCTGACCGCATCGCCAGCCCGTGGCCGTCTCGGGATCGACACCCCCTGCGCTACTCGCCCGCCGGGTCTGCGCTGGTGACGTGCTCAATGCGCCGGCCGTCGTCGGCCATCACGCGCACGCGCCAGGACCACGTCGAGTGACGGTTGACGCACTTGACGACGAGCCGGTTGACGCCGCGCCGCAGGTCGATGGTGATCTGCTCCTCGCCCGGGCCCTCGACGCGCGCGATGCGCTGCTCGTTGAGCCACACCATCACCGAGTCGTCGAAGTGGATCTGCAGCTCGGCCTCGACCGGCACACGCGCGCGGATGTCGGTCACGCCGTACGCCACCCCGGCGTCGCGCGTGTTCATGATCTCGTTGAGCGGCACGCGGCCGTCCACCTGCTGCACCGTCCACCCCCGCCAGCCCAGCATCTGGGGCTCGGCGTCGGCATCCTCCTCACCCGCCTCACCCGCCTCACCCGCGCCCTCCGCGCCCAACTCGTACCGCGCGGCGAAGTCGAGCCCGCGCTCCGGCGGGTACGCCCGGTCGAAGCCGTCCTGCTCTTCGTCGCTCGGAAACGGCCCGACAATCTGCCAACGCGTCAGGTACCCCTGCATCGCGGCGATCCGCTCGCGGCCGGGCTCGTCGGCCACACCCGCCAGCGCGTCCGCCGCCGCGCGGCGCAGCCGCTCGTCCTCGCCCGTCAGCAGCCGCTCGACCCGGTCGATCGCCTGCCCCACGTCCCCCGCCTCCAGCCGCTGGGCAAGCAGCGACAGCGCCCGTTCCAGCGTGTCGCGGTCCTCACCTTCGAGCACCGGCTCGAGGTAACGCAGGATCCCGCGCTCCGGCGTCGCCTGGTGGCCCTGGCGCAGCGCGGTGAACGCCGCGGCTCGCACGCCGCCCGCCTCGTCGAGCAGCCGCCCGCGCAACACGGTGAACAGGTCCAGCTCACGCAGCGCCGCCAGCCCCTGCACCGCCATGCGCCGGACGTCGGCGTCCTCGTGCTCGAGCGCGTCGATGAGCACCTGCTGATGCCCCGCCGCGTCGACGCGCGCGAGCAGCCCGATCGCCGCCGTCATCGCCGCCGCGTCATCGCGCAGGTATGGCCCGATCCAGCCGGCGACGAGCGCCGCCGTGCGCGGCTCGGCGCGCTCGGCGAGCAGTTCGACCGCCGCGACACGCTGCGCCGGCCCAAGCTCGCCGATGCGCTCGTCGAGCGCCGCCTCCAGCCCGGGCGCGTCGAATCGCAGCAGCGCCTGCCGCGCCGCGGCCTGCACCGCCTCCGCGTCGTCGCCCAGCATGCGCTCGATCAGCGGCACGACCGCGTCATGCCGCGCGAGCCGCGCCAGCGCCCCGGCCGTCTCGGCGCGCACGGCCGCCTGCTCATGCGTCAGCGCCGCGAGCAGGTGGTCGCGCGCCTCGCGCGCGTCGATGTGCGCCAGCGCCCGAACCGCCGCGGCGACGGCCTCCGGCTCCTCGCGCTCCAGCCACGGCGCCACCGCGTCCAGCGCCGCGACGCCCCGCAGCCGGGCATACGCCTCGAACGCCTCGTGGCGCACCGCGGCCTCGTCGTCATCCAGCGCGCGTTCGATGATCGCCAGCCCCGCCTCCGCACCGATCAGCCCCAGCGCGCGGACCGCGGCGGTGCGCAGCGTCGCCGACGGCGCGCCCGCAAGCTCCGCGGCGAGCTCCAGCCGCGACGCGCCTTCGAGCCGGACCAGCGCGATCAACGCCTGCCCACGCAGCCATGCGTCGGCGTCACCGTCCTGCGCCATCGCCGCGAGCGGCCGCGCCGCGTCGGCGACGCCCCAGTCGGCGAGCTGGACCATCGCCTCGGCCTGCAGGATCCAGTCAACCTCCGCGGCGCTGTCGAGACGGTCGAGCATGCGCTCCACCGCGATCACGTCCGGCGCGTCGGCGAGCGTGGCGGGGCCTAAAAACAGCAAGCCACCGACCCACAGCGCCACGCCCACGCTGCCTCCGCGTCTCTGTCGCTGCGCCTGTTTGTCCGCCACGTTGTGCATTGTGCGTTGTCACTTGTGCATTGACCACGTCTATCGCTGGTAGATCGGCAGGAACCGGTACGGCACGCCGAGGATGAGCACCGACATGGCCGTCGCGAGCTGGTCGTTGTAGCCCGACACGCCGGGGAACGACCCGTTGTCGCGCTGGCGGGCGAGCAGGTCCTCCTCGATCATCGCATACCAGCGGCTGAAGTGCGGGTCGCCCGCCTGGTACATCGCCTGCACCGCGTAGTAGTGGCCGTAATAGTAGTGCCGGCTGTCGAGCACCTCGTCGGCATCGAGGCCCGTCAGGTACGCCAGACCCCGGTCGATCACCTCGCCGTCGCGCTCCCCGGCGAGCATCATCGACATCATCGACGCCGCCGAGCGCGCAAACGCCGGGCCGCTCTGGTTGGGCTGGTAGTTGAAGCCGCCCTCGCCGTGCTGGCAGCTCTGCACGTAGTTGATCGCGTCCTGCATCGCCCGCCGCGGGATGTAGATGCCCGCCTCCTGCGCCGACGCCAGCGCCGTGAGCTGCGACGCGGTCACCGACACGTCATGCGAGTAAGGCCGGGGCTCATAGCGCCACCCTCCGGTGGAGTGCTGGGCGCGCAGGATCACTTCCACCGCCTGCTTGAGCGTGTCGCGGATCTCCTCGCGCCGGCTCATGCCCCACACCTCGGAGAGCGCGAGCGTCGCGAACCCGTGCCCATACATCCGGTCGCCGAAGTACCCGCCGTTGTCGCGCGCCCGGCGGATCATGAAATCAACCGCCGCGTCGAGCTCGCTCGCGTAGCGCCCCTGCTCGGGGAAGTGGCCCTTGAGCATGAACGCCATCAGCGCCATCGCCGTCGTCGCGGCATGGTTGCCCGAGCCCCAGCTTCCGTCGCTGTTCTGCGTGTCGGCGAGGTACTCGAGCGCCTCGTCGATCGCCCGCTCGGTGCGCGGCGAGAGGTGGATCTCGCCCACGTCGCCGCCCGGCTGCGCCCCCAGCGGCAGCGCCGGCGCCCACAGCAGCGTGCCCGCCACCACAACCGCAATCGCCCGATCGCGCAGGGTGCGCCTATTCCGCCAGCGTTTCATAGTAATCCTCCAGGAGCTCGCGATACTCGGCCGGCAGCTCGCGGGCGAAGTATTGATCGATCGCCTCGCGCTCGCGGTCGGGCAGCGTGGACCACCCACCGTCCACCTCCGGGTCGAAGCGCCCACCCGCCGCGCTGCCTATGTCGGGCGGCGGCGGGCCCTCGTTCGCCTGCTCGCCCTGTGGGTCCGGGTTGGGTTGCGGCGGCGCGTCCTCGCCCTGGGCAAGCGCCTCCATCGGCGGGCCATCGAACGGCTGCATCAGCTCCATCAGGCTCTGCTCCAGCGCCTGCGCCGCCTGCTCCAGCTCGCGCTCGGCCTGCTGCTGCCGCGGCTGGGCGGCCTCGGCGTCCTCTTCCGCCAGCGCTTCACGCGCCTCGTCCATCGCCTGACGCGCGCGAGCCAGCGGCTCGGCCGCCTGCGCAAATCGCTCGGCGAGGTCGGCCGTGTCGTAGCCCAGGTCCTCCTGCCGACGCTCCAGCCGCGGCAGCGACTGCTCATCGCTCACGGCAGTCTGCTCCCGCAGCTCGCGCTGACGCTCAGTCAGCTCGTCGATCTCATCAAGCCCCTGGACAAGCTGCGCGATCTGCTCACGCCACTGCTGGCGCTCGGCGATGTCCGCCTCGAGCTGCTGCTGCGCGTCGGCCAGCGCCTCACGCGCCTGGGCCTGCATCTGCCTGGCGTCCTCCGCCCGGTCGCTCGCCAAGGCGCTTGCCGCCCGCTCCATCGCCTGCTGCGCTTCGCTGAGCGACGCGTCGACCTGCGGGTTGCTCGCCAACGCCGCCGCCTGCTCGACCTGCTCGCCGAGTTCCTGCTGCGGCGGCGCCAGGTCGTCGACCGATTCGTCCATCTGCTGCCGCGCCGCCGTCTCCTGCTCGAGGCGCGCCTGCTCCTGCTGGATCTGCTGAACCTGCGCCAGCGCCGCGTCGTCCGGGTGCTGCTGGTACTGGGCCTGCGCAAGCTGCTCGTCAAGCTCGGCGATCGCCTGCTCCAGCGACGCCTCGGCCTCGCGCTGCGCCTGCGTCGCATCATCGCGCTCGCCGCGGTCGAGCTGCTCGCGCGCCTCCGTCATCGACGCCCGCGCGTCCGACACCGCCTCCGGCTCCGTCGCCAGCTCATCAAGCTGATCCTCGATCTCGCGCTGCTCCATCGCCAGCTCGCGGCGCTGCGGCTCGAACGCGTCCGGCGGTGTCGTCTCCGTCTCGCGACGCAGCTCGCGCTGCTGCTCAAGCGTCTGCTCGAGCTGCTGACGCGTCTCCTGCAGTTGCTCGTATCGGCTGTCACGCTCGTCCGGCCGCAGCGCGTCGGCGACAGCCTCCAGGGCGGCGATCGCCTCGGTCTGCGCCTCCGCCGCCGGGATCGGCCGGTCGCTGTCGATCGCCTCGGCCGCGTCGTCCAGCAGCCGCTCGGGCTGGCGCTGGTCCATCACGCGCTGCGCCTGGCGGATGCGCAGCTGCTCGCGCGGGCTCTCGGCCTCGCGCCGCGCCTGGTCGATCTGCTCGCGCACCTGCCGCGCCTGCTCCGCGAGCCGCTGCTGCCGCCGCGCGATCTCCGGGCGACGCGCCGCCGCCGCCTCCGGGTCGGTCAGGTGCTCCCGGCCCCATTCGCGCGTCTGCTCATGCACGTCGCGCTCCTGCTCGACGAGCACCTGCACCTCCGCGAGCAGGTCGCGGCTGTGCGCGTTGGCGGCCGCGCGGCCGACCAGGTCGTCGAGCCGATCGAGGATGAGCGTCACCTGCTCGTCCGCACCACCCAGGCCCGGGCTCAACGCCGCGATGCTCTGCCGCGCCTGCTCCAGGTGACCCGCCGCGGCCGGCACATTCTCCAGGCTCAGCGTGCCCAGCACGTCCGCCACCTCGTTGAGCTGCTCGCCCTGCCCGCGGCGGACCAGGTCGTTCGCCTCCAGGTCGCGCACCAGCGAGCGGAATTGCTCGACCGCGTCGCCCATTTGCCGCTCGACGCGATGCTGCCGCTCCGCCTCGATCATGAGCTGCGTCGCCACGTCCAGCAGCGCGTCCTCATCGGCCGCGGCGGCGACCGACGGTAGCGCGGCGAGCAGCATCGACGATACCAACAACCCAGCGCGCATCATCATGGCCTGTCCTCCGTCTGCCGGCGCATCGTCCCGATCTCGTCGAGCGCCTCGGCTTCCTCGTCGCGCACCGCCTCGACGTCGCGCATCAGCCGACGACGCTCCTGGGCGATGTACCGCAGATACTCCGCCTCGCCCATGACGATCAGCCGCCGCGTCGACGATCGCCCGCGGTTGGGCCCATCCTCGCCGTCATGCGTGTCCGCGAACTCCACGGCAAACTCCAGGATGTCGCCCTCGCTCAATCCCTCCACCACGTCGCCCGGGCGCCACGCCACCGTCTCCTCGATCGCTTGGCCGTCGTACGCGCCCAGCTCGTGTCGCTGCTCCTCGCCGCCGTTGCGCCGGTAGACGATCCACCCTTCGCTCAGACCGTACGCGTCGCGCGCCTCGAACGCCAGGTCCAGCCGACGACGGAGCGTGCCCGGCACGTCGCGCCGCGGCTCGACGAGGTCGACGACCGGCGGGTTGTCGGCCACCGCGTACACGAAATAGCGCACCGGCTCCTCACGCTCGTACGCCTGCTCGCCGTCGCGCCACCGCTGCCACAGGCGATAGCCGAACGACGCATCCGCCCGGCGCTCCAGCCGCAGCGTCCGCCCTCCGTCCTCCAACTCCATCGCCTCGCGCTCCGCCTCACCGCCCGCTTCGTCGATCAGCAGCCCCGCGTCGCCCGCGCTGCGGTCGAGCTCGAACTGCCACGTGATGCGCGTCCCCGCGGGCACCTCCAGGTGCAGCGCGTCGACCGTCTCATCCTCCATCAGCGTGTAGTCCGGGTAGTCGAGCTCGACACGCGTCGCCACGACGCGCGGCGGCGCGCTGACCCGCACGCTGTGCCACGCGCTGCGGGCGTCGCCGAGCTCGAACGCGTAGTCGAACCCGTCGTGGACCTGCGCCAGCTCGTGCGTGAAACGCACCGCGCTCTGCGCATCGGCCTCCAGCGCCATGCGCTCCACCCGGGCCTCGCCCGTGCGCACCAGCAGCGTCCCCTGCACGGGAATGACGCCGGCGGCGATCGCTTCAAGCCGCACCGGGTCCCCCTGCCGCACGACGATATCGCCCGTGACGTGCGCGATCTGCGTACGCGTCGGGTAGGTCACCGCAGCGCGCGGGTTGAGCATGCGCTGGCCAAACACGCGCATCGCATCCGGCCAGCCCGCGCTGACGACGGCGAAGACGACGAGCACCCCCGCGCAGTAGAGGCCGAGCCGGCGCAGCTCCGTCGCGTCGACGATCTGGCGAAAGTCGATCCCCCGCGTGCGCTCGATCGCCTGCTCGCACATCGCCTCGACCAGCGGCATGGACTGCTCGACCCGCCCCGGCGAGCCCTCGAACTGCACGTACGAAACGAGCAAACTCGCCAGCTCCGGGTGCTGGCGCTCGACGCGCAGCGCCATGCGCACCACGTCGAACCGCTCGAGCTCGCGCCACCACTTGCGATATGCGACATACCCCAGCGTCGCGACGTGCACCGCAAGCAGCGCCAACCGCGCCCAGCCGGGCAGCAGCAGCAGCCAGTCGACGAGCAGCGTCAGCAGCACGAGCGCCGCCGTCCACATCAGCAGCAGGCACAACCCGCGCAGGTGCGTGTACCGCCGGTCCTTGCGCCACGCCTGGCGCAGCTTGCGCCGGATCGGCTTTCCGTCACGTGCCGCTGTGGAACGTGGTGGGGCGCCGGTGGGCGGAGGTTGTGGCGGGCTCATCGTCGTCATGTCAGGTTGAACCGTCGTCGCAGGTACCACTCCGTCCCGACCATCCCCACCAGCAGCAGCAGCATCCACGGCAGGTCGAACAGCTCCTGCTCGCGCCGCACGATCGTCCGCTCGCGCCGCTCGCCCACGATCGTCGCCACCAGCTCCGGCAGCTCCGCCATCTCGAAGTAGCGCCCCCCGGAGCGCTCGGCCATCTGCTCGAGTATGTCGCGCTTCAGCGCCGTATCCACCCACTCCAGCGACACCGCCTCGACGTCAAACACCGGCTCGCTCGCCGCGTCGCGGTCGCCGCGCTCCGCACGCACCGCGAACCGCCCCGCCTGCTCGATGCGGAAGCTGCCGCGATAGACGCCCGGCGTCTCGTCCTGCCCCGCCAGCTCCAGCGTCCGCAGCACCGCGCCGTCCGCCACCGACTCGACCGTCACCGCGTAATGCCCGGCCCGCACCGGCTCGAACGACTCGTCCATCACGTTCGCGAACACCTCCACCTGCTCGCCCGTGCGATAGCTCGACCGCGGCGTTTCGATCTGCACCCGTTCCGCCTCGCCCAGCAGCCGCGAGAGCGTCAGGAACTGGATCGCCTGGCCCCAGAAGCGCGCGTGGTAGCGGTCCCCGCGCATGAAGCGCAGCCGCCAGAGTTGATCCGTTCCGATGTACATCGCCCGCCCGCTGCCGTAGCGGTGCCACGCGAGCAGCGGGTACGCCTCCCGGCGCTGGCGCGTGTCCGACAGCTCCAGCAGCACGCTCGCGCCGGGCTTGGCGCCCGCCACGCCCGGGACGCCCGGCAGCGGCTGCACGAGCTCCCAAAGCTCGTCGCTGCGATCGTCCGGGCGCTCGAGCATGACCATCTCGCTGCGACGCCCGGCCGCCGTGACCACCGGATGCACGTACTGCCCGACGCGCTCAAAGCCCGTGTCGCCGATGTGGACCGGCAGGACCGACGCGATCGGCGTATTGAGGTACGTGGCCGGCGCATGATCGCGCCCGGCAAGCATCAGCAGCGCCCCGCCTCGCTCGCGCACCAGCTCGACCATCCGCTCGAGCTGTCGCGTCGAGAAGAACGAGGCGGGCACGTCGCCGAGGATGACCAGGTCGTAGGCGAACGCCTCGCCCGCCTGCTCCGGGTAGCTGTCGAGGTAGCGATCCGACGCGGCCGCCAGCTCGCGATCGCCCTGCGTCATCAGAAACCGCACGTCCAGGCGATGGTCGCGCTGCAGCACCGCCGAAAGGTAGCGAAACTCCCAGCGCGGCTGGCCCTCGATGTAGAGCACCCGGATCTGCTCGTCGATGATGCGCAGCGTCTCGACGACACGGTTGTTCGCCTCGTTCGACTCGCCCCCCATCGCGGCGATCGTGACGGCGAGGTCCGCCGCCTCGGCCGGTCGCTCCGGCTCGAACGCCAGCTCCGCAACCTGCGCCTCGCCCGTCAGCGTCACGCGCGCCTCGTCGACCACCCGCCCGTCAAGCTCCAGCCGCACCGCCGCCGTCTGCCCCGCATAGCCCGTCGAGTCGAGTTGAAACCGCACCGGCACCCGGTCGCCGACGAACACCGTCTCCTGCACGGCCAGGCTGCGGACCGCGACGTCCGGCGGATCGGGCAGCCCCAGCCCCACCGCGTAAATCGGAATCCCCTGCTCGCCCAGCCGCTCCGCCGCCTCCAGCGGATCGAGCCCGTCGTTTGAGCCGCCGTCCGTCAGCAGCACGATCCCGCCCACAAGCTGCCCCGAAAACCGGTCGGCCGCCTCTGCCAGCAAACTGCCCAGCCGCGTGACCGGCGCGTCGGCCTCCAGCCCCGCCAGTGCGTCGGCCAGCTCCCCCGCCTCCGTCGGCAGCGACTCGAGCGATGCGCCCACGTGAAACGGATACGCACGCTGATCCTGCGCGCGCAGACGCGCCAGCAATTCCAGCTCATCGTGCGCGAGAAGGCCGCGCGCCAGGTCCAGACGCGACAGCCCCGCCACCTGCTGCGCAGCGCCCACAGGCACCGTGTCACTGTCATCAAAGCTCGCCAGGCCCCGCGCCAGCGCCCAGTCGCGCACCGCCCCGCCCCCGCGCGCCGCCTCGCTCTCCATGTCCCGCACCGACATCGACTCGGAGACGTCGATGAGCACCGGCACGTTGGGCCGAATCGTCTCGGCGTATTCCACGCGCAGCACCGGCTCGAAGAGGACGAACAGCAGCAGCACCAGCGCCCCGCCGCGCAGCGACGCGAGCACCACCCGCCGCGGCGGCGCGAGCGTCGCCGGTGAGCGATAGAGCCACACGGCGTAGGCGATCGCCGCCACCACGAGCAGCAGCATGACCCAGCCGGGCCACCCGCGGCGCAAGGCCCACTCCCATGCGGTGATCTGAGCGTCGATGCCAAAGAGCCAGTTAATCATGAGGCCTCATGCGGAGGAAGTAGCCACAGATGAACACGGATAAGGACGAGGAGATGGGATCCGCCTCGCCCCGCTTTTCATTCGTGCTCATTCGCGTTCATTCGTGGCTCCGCCTCTCCTGTCTTTATCTGTGTTCATCCGTGTTCCCACCTCACGCCGCGCGCGGCGCGGCCGTCCCCAGGTCAACCCCCCGGCCCCCGGCCGCAGGCGCCTCGACGCGCCCCGCCCGGCTGCGCTGCGTGAACCAGCGGGCCAGCAGCGCCTCGATCACCAGCACCGCCAGCGCCGCGATCACCAGCCCGCGCCACAGCTCCCGCCCGACGCGGCTCTCGCGGATCGCCTGCACCAGCCCCACCTCGTCGCTGATCACCCGCGCCTGCCCCGGCGCGACGCCCGGCAGCTCGTCCATCGCCAGCCGCAGCGCCGCCTCCGCCACGCTCGCCGCGTCGCCCTCCTCCGCATCCACGTTCACCGCCAGCACCGCCTCGCCGATCCCACCCGCGGCCGCGATCTCGTAAAACCCCGGCCACTCCGGCGCGACGTTAACAATGCGCTGCCCCTCCACCTCGGCCACCTGCAGACGCGACGCCTCACCGCGCGGGTCCGTCACCGTGACCTGGTCCGCCTCGCCGTCGATCGGCAGCAGCGCCGCCCGGCCCACGCGGAACGCGCCCTCGAACGGCCGCCGCGTCAGGTGCGTCACCGCCTGGTGCAGCAGCACCGGCCCCACCGGGCTCAACATGAGGTTCGTCCACGCCACGTTCGCCGTGCCCGCAAACAGCAGCACCCGGCCGCGCCCCACCGCATGCTCCACCAGCACCGGCGCGCCCTCGCCGCCGCGCGTCAATAGCACCCGCGCTCCTTCCACCGGCTCGAGTTCGAACCAGCGCCAGATGCGCACCTCGTCCCACAACGCGCCGGGCAGCGGATCGAGCACCCGCGTGATCGGGTGCCCCGCGCTGGCGATGGCCAGACGCTCGCCCCGGTCGTCTTCCGCATCACCCCCGACCGCACCGATCCGCGCCGGCAGCAGCGGTGATGCGTCGCCCGCGAGCCGGGCGTTGTACAGCGACGGCTCGATGCGGTCGCCGAGCATGACGACCACCCCGCCGCCGCGGCTCGCGAACGTCCGCAGCGCCTCGACCTGGCTCTCGCGCACGTCCGCGATGTTGGCGAGCACGACCAGGTCGTACCGCGACAGGTCATGCCCCGTCAGGTCGAGCCAGCTCAGCCGCTCCACGTCCACGCCCCGCCCGGCCGTGCCGCGACGCGATGCGGGCGCCAGCGCCGCCTCGATGTACCCCGTCGCCCGGTCAAACTGCGCGTCGGCCGGTTCGCCATCCACCAGCAGCACCCGAACCGACTCGCGCACCGCCGCGACCGCGTAGCGGCGGTTATCGACCTCCAGCGCGTCGACGTCGATCTCGGCCCGCAGGCGATGCACCCCGGCACGGTCGAAGCGCGTCGCCAGCGAGACTGTCGCGCGCTCGCCGGGCGCCAGCTCCCCGATGCGCTGCTGATCGCCCGGGATGCCGCCCTCGCCGAGCAGCCGCACCGCCACGTTGTGCTGCGGCGAAACGCCGAAGTTGGCGACCTCCGCGACGTATCGCGCGCCCGCGCCGCGCCGCAGCAGCCCGCCGGCCAGCTCGAAGCGCGTCAGCGCCAGGTTCTCGAAGCCCGCCTCCGTCGTGGGCACGATGAACAGTCGGCGCTGCGTCGCCAGCCGCCCCAGCGCCGCCCGCGCCGCGTCGCCCGCCCGCTCCCACTGCCGCGCCTGCGCGTCGCTGACGAGGTACGCCTCCACCGCCGCGGCGTCGATCTCGCCGGCAAGCTCCTCGATCAGCGCCAGGCCCGCGTCGAGGTTCAGCGTCTCCGGCCGCGGCTCGAGCTCGCGCAGGATTTCGTCAAGCCGATCCTCCCGATACCCGCTGTTGCGATAGAGCACCCGCGGCCGGTCGCCCAACGTCACGAGCGTCACCGGGCTGCCCGGCTCGAGCGTGCCGAGGATCTGCCGCGTCCGCTCGACCGCCCGGTCAAAACGCGTGTGCACCGCCGCCGTCGTCGAGCGGTGGCCCATCGAGTAGGACACGTCCAGCGCGATCACGACCCCCGCGTCGGGCGTGCCGCCCAGCAACCGCGTCGCCGAGCTCGTCAGCGTCGGCCGCGCCAGCGCCAGCGCGAACAGCGCGATCGCCAGGCAGCGCAGCGCCAGCAGGATCAGGTCCTCGATCTTGACGCGACGCTGCCGCACCATCGCCGCGCGGCGCAGCAGCTCCATCGCCGCCCACGGCACGCGCCGCGGGCGAAAGCGATTCAGCAGGTGGATGGCGATCGGCACCCCGATCGCCCCCAGCCCCAGCAGCATCCATGGATTGAGAAACGCCATCGGGTCCGGGTTACTCCAGGGGACTCGAACGGGCGCCATGGGTGGCTTGTCCACCAGTGCGCGACGCAGACGAGGGGACACCGGTGGACCAGCCACCCGTCATGCCGGCCATGGGGCATCGCTCGATCATCAATCTACTCCCCCTCCCCGGTCGGCGAACGCACCAAGTGCCAGTCACCCAGCTCGACACCGGCCGGCAACCGCACCTCGCCGGCAAACTCGACCGTGATGTTGAGCGTCGCCAAGTTGTCGTGTCGCACGTCAACCCCGCCCGCCTCGTCGCCCGGCTCGATCGTCCACGTCTCGATCGTCTGCCCGGCATCGTCGCTGAGCGTGACGCGGACACTGCCGCGCGCCCCGGCGACCGGCGCGATGCGGCCGCGCAGCCGGTCGAACGCATGCGCCGCGGGCAGTTCATATCGCACGCGCGTCGTGGGACGGATGCGCACGACGTAGATGCCCGGTCCGGGCTCGCCATCCGTCAGCGCGACGCGCTCCAGCTCCGGACGTCGGCTGATCAACGGCTCGGCCTCATACGCCGCCGGCTCAAGGTCCGCCAGGTGCGCCACCCGCGCCGCGTCCCGCCGCACCACGCCGCGCACCGCCGCGCCGGGCAATTCCACCTCGCCAAGCTGCGCGTGCTCGACCCGCAGCCCCTCTGCCATCGGCGTCACCCGGCCGTGCAGCCGCGACCCGTCGACCAAAATGAGCTCGTCGTAGCTGGCGCCGCGCGCCGGCAACTGCGCGTCGCGCAGCCGGTAACCCCGCGCCACGTCGCGCGGCACGTCCACCACCCCCAGCGGACTGTCGAGCGTCACGGCCTCGCCGTCGGCCCACATCAGCTCGCCCGGCACCGCGTCGCCACCGATGCGATTCAGGCGCCCGGCCGCGCCCGGCCGCGTCACACCGTCGAAGGCGATCGCGGCAACCGCCCCGCGATCGATCTCATGCGTGCCCAGCAGCGGATGCTCGAACGTGACCCGGCTGCCCGAGACGTCCGTGACCCGACCGCGCCACCACTCGCCGTGGGTCAGCTCGACACCCTCCCCGACGCGCACGATGCGGTGCGGACGATCGAGCCAGAGGGTGACGACCTCGCCCCAGGCGATCGAGCGGTCGCCGACGTCGACGTGATCCTCGCTGAAGCGGACGGCCCCCCGTGTTGAGCCGGCGACATGATCGACGCGATCGGCCGCGGTGGCCGCAGCAGCCCATGCAAGCACGACCACCACGGCAAGCGCCCCGACACCGCCACCCCACCGGGGGCCGGAGGCGTGGCCCGTCCCGAAGGGAGGGGGACCCGACGCCCGCCGCATTGTGGAACGTGTAGACATCACGATACCGTGCGCTGCCTCGCAATCAGGTAACCCGTCAGCGTCGCCTCGATCGGCCGCGACGTGTCCGCGAGCACGTAATCCACCCGGCTGCGCTCGCAGGCCAGGCGCACGCGCGTCAGAAACGCCTCGAGCTCCTGCATGTACGCCGCACGGATCCGCTGCGGCTGCGTGACCATGCTCCCGTCCAGCTCCAGCCCCTCGAACCGGCAGGTGCCCGTGTACGGAAACGTCAACTCGTGCGGGTCGAGCACGTGAAACACGATCACGTTGTGCCCGCGGTAGCGCAGGTGGTTGATGCCCTGCAAAAATGCGTCCACGTTGTCCAGCAGATCGGAGAAGAGCACAACGAAGCCGCGCCGCGGCATCCGCCGGGCAAAGTCATGCAGCACCGCCGCCACGTCCGTGCGCGGCTGCGCGTCCACCACCTCGAGCTGCTCGGCGATGTGCTGGATCACCGACATCGTGCTCTTGGGCTCGATGTATTGCCGCAGCTCGCTGTCAAAAACACCCAGCCCCACCGAGTCGCGCTGCTCGACGATCAGGTGCGCCAGGCTCGCCGCCAGGTACTTGGCGTACTCCAGCTTCGTCATGCTCCCCCCGCCCTCCGCCCGCGGCCCGCCGAAGTGCATCGAGCTGCTGGCGTCGAGCAGCATGTTGGCGTTGAAGTTCGTCTCCGCCTCGAAGAGCTTGACGTAGTACCGCCCCGAGCGGGCGTAGACGCGCCAGTCGACGTGGCGCAGCTCGTCGCCGGGGACGTACTGCCGGTGCTGGGCGAACTCGGTGCTGAAGCCGCGCAGCGGGCTCTTGTGCATGCCCACGCGCACACCCTCGACCACCTCGCGCGCCGCCAGCGACAGCGGCTGGATCTTCTGCAGCACCGCCGGATCGAGATAGCGCGGCTGATTCGCGTTGGGCGAGCCGGGGTTACGCCTGGCCATGGCCGTATAGCCGTTCGTCCGCGGGGATCGTTTCCACCAGCTTGTCGATGATCCGGTCCGAATCCAGCCCCTCGCTCTGGGCGGCGAAGTTCGCGACGATCCGGTGACGCAGGATCGGGTGCGCCACCGCCTGGATGTCCTCGATCGCCACGTGGTAACGCCCGCGCAGCACCGCCCGTGCCTTGCCCGCCAGGATCAGATTCAGGCTCGCCCGCGGCCCGGCGCCGTACGCCAGCCAGTCGCGGATGAACGGCGGCGCGTCGCTCTCGTTCGGCCGCGTCGCCCGCACCAGCGTCGCCGCGTACTCGAAGATGTGGTCCGCCACCGGCACGCGCCGCACGACGTTCTGCAGCGCGATGATCTCCTCGCCGTCAAGCACCTCCTTGAGCTCGACCTGCGCCGCCCCCGTCACGCGGCGCATGATCTCGATCTCCTCGGCCCGGTCCGGGTAGTCGACGAAGATGTTGAACAGGAAGCGATCGAGCTGCGCCTCGGGCAGCGGGTACGTCCCCTCCTGCTCGATCGGGTTCTGCGTCGCGAGCACGAAGAACGGCTCGTCGAGCCGATAGTCCTCCCGCCCCGCCGAGACGCGCTTCTCCTGCATCGCCTCCAGCAGCGCCGCCTGCGTCTTGGGCGGCGTGCGGTTGATCTCGTCGGCGAGCAGCACGTTGGTGAAGATCGGCCCCTTGATGAACTTGAACGCCCGTCGACCCGTCTCCGGGTCGTCCTGGAGAATCTCCGTGCCCGTGATGTCCGACGGCATCAGGTCCGGCGTGAACTGGATCCGCTTGAAGTCCAGCGACAGCGATTCCGCCAGCGAGCTGACCAACAGCGTCTTGGCCAGCCCCGGCACACCCACCAGCAGGCAGTGGCCCCGGGCGAAGATGGCGATCATCATCTGGTCGATGACCTCCGCCTGGCCGACGATCACCTGGTTGATCTGCCCCATGACGCGGGCGTAGGCCTGGCCGAGGCGCTCGACCGCCTCGCGGTCGTCGCCTTCGAGGACGGGCGTCGGCGTCGCCGACGTGTCGGTGGACATAAAGGCTTCTCCTGCATGGCGCCGAGGGCCGGGCCGACGCCTCACCCGTTCCGGCCGATGGTAGTGCATCCAGCGCTGGAAAGGAACCGCACCCGACGCCACGCCGGCCGACACGGCCTGTTGCGGGGCGGAAGTGGCCGGGCGAGGGGTGGCGGCGGGGGTGGCGGGGGTGGCGGCGGGGGATTGGCAGTTTCCCGTAGATCACGCCGATAACACCACTTGGCGAGCCCTGTCGCTCAAGCTTCACGGCCCGGACGCCGATCAACAGGCAACCGCGCCGGTCGCGCGGCTCATCACGTCGCCCAGAGAGGGGTCGATCCATGCAGGCAGTCGGCGAAACCTGGCGCTTCGAGCTCGCGCACACCGCCGCCGAGCGCGTCTATCTCGTGCACGACGTCGACGGCATCCTCAGCGTGTGGAAGGAGATGCGCCGCGACGTCCACGGCCGCTGGGTCCTCACCGCCGCCCTCGCCCCCGGCCGCCACCGCTTGCACTACTGCACCCTCGAAGGCCGTAGCGTCCTCTTCGGCGGGGCCACCGGTCTGACCGGCCGCCGCATCGCCGGCCACGACCCCCGCGTCCACGTCCGCGCCGACCAGTGACGCACCACGACCCGTAGGGCCCGCTGGGCGGACGCCCCGCCGAGCTTCCTGCACGAGAGCTCCTGGGACGAACCGGGGAGCGAGGTTGTGCCGGGGGCTCGACCATGCCGCACAGTGTGTAAACCTCCGCGTTTAAAGCGCCTCTTGTTGATTTGTGGCATGCGCTCTGGCCGCCGCCCCCACGCGGCGCTCTCCCGCCAACCCCTCGGGCGGCACCGCCCCGCCGACCATCATTCGACATCACCCGCCGGATCGCCATGATAGAGCCTTTTGCCCCGTCCCATGCTCTATCAGCGCCTCATCAGCCCGCTCCTGCCCCGCTCCCAGCCGTGGATCACGCGGCAGAGCTACGCCCACGAACTCGTCAACGCCCTGACCTATCCCACCGCCATCGCCATGGTCGAGGGCGGCGTCGTCGGCGTGCTGGCGAAAAAAGCCTTCGACGTCCCGCCCCTGCTGTTCGCCATGATCATGGCGGCGCCAATGTTCGCCAACCTGACCAGCTTCGTCTGGGCCTACGTCGCCCGCGGCAGGTCCAAAGTCCGCGTCATCAACGTCCTCCAGGTGGCCGTGCTCGTCTGCGTCGCCTCGATCGCCGCCCTGCCCACCACCATGGCGGGGGCGTACATGCTCACCGGGCTCGTCGTCCTCGCCCGGTGCATCCTCGTCGGCGTCGTCACACTGCGCAGCACCGTCTGGCGCATGAACTATCCCCGGCACATCCGCGCCCAGGTCACCGGCCGACTCGTGCTCATCAACACCATCATCCTCGCCATCGCCCCCCTGCTCGGGTACGCGCTGGTCGACTACCGGCCCGAAGCATTCCGCTTCATCTACCCTGCCAGCCTCCTCGTCGGCCTCATCGGCGTCGTCGCCTTCAGCAAGGTCCGACTCCGCGGCGAACGCGACCTGCTCCGCTACGAACGCTCCCTCGGCGCCCGCCCCCAGCCCCACGGCATCCCCGCTCCCATCTATGAATACGACCCAAAATCCACCCCCGCCACCCACCACGCCCCCAACCCCCAATCCCCAACCCCCAACGCCCAGCCCACCCGCCCCAACTTCTGGCAGGTCCTCAAGCAGGACCACTTCTTCCGCGCCTACATGTTCTGGCAGTTCTTCGCCGGCTCCGCCAACATGTGTGGCGAGGTCGTCATCATCTACGTCATCGCCGACGCGACCGACGGCCTGCCGCTCGAGTACATGCTCTCCATCCTGCTCGCCATGGCGATGCCTATGGCCATCGCCACCATCGCCCTACCCTACTGGGCGCGCCAGCTCGACACGATGCACGTCGCCGCCTTCCGCGCCCGCCAGGGCCGCTTCTGGATCGCCAACCAGGCGGGCAACTTCATCGGCGCGATGCTCGTCGCCACGCTCACCGGCAGCATCTGGGTGCCCCTGCTGATTCTCTTCGGCGCCCGGCTGATCCAGGGCGTCGTCCGCGGGGCGGGCATGCTGGCCTGGAACCTCGGGCACAACGACTTCGCCGACCGACGCATGGTCGCCACCTACATGGGCATCCACGTCACGCTCACCGGCATCCGCGGCGCCGTCGCCCCCTTCCTCGGCATGGCCCTCTACGCCGGGTGGCGCGAGCTGAGCATTCCCGGCACGCCCATCGTCCTCCTGCCCGCGTTCGCCGGCGTCGGCTACTGGGTCTTCCTCGTCACCACCCTCATGGCCGCGATGTCGGAGGTCGGCTTTCGCACCCTCTACCGCGCCATCCGCGCCACCGGCAGCCCGGCCGTGCCCGCCGACTGACCCGCCCCTCGCCCTCGAAAGCCGTGACGGCTCAACCCAACCTCGCCCGCGCCGCTCGCCTGAGCATCGGCACCGTCCCCGCCGCGAGCAGCAGCAGGCAGGCATTGAGCTGCACCGCCTCCTCCACGAACAGGCTCGTCTCCGCCGTCAGCGGCAGCATCCGCTTGTCCAGCGCAAACGACGCGACGTACAACGCCCCGCCCGCCGCGGCACACCACGCCGCCGGCCCCAGCGCCGTTCGCCAGCCCGCAAGCAGCTCCCCCGCCCGCCTCAGCGCCCAAACCCCCAGGGCGATCCAGATCACGACGACGATCCCGCGCGCCACCAGTTCCGTCACCGGCCAGACCGGCGACTCGCTCAGCCGGTCGATGTCCGTCTCGCGCACGGCAAACGACAGGCAGATCATCGCCAGCCCCAGCCGCGCCACCGTCTCCACGCTCCCCGCCGCGCGCCAGCCCCGCACGCCATGCACCGCGCACGCCGTCAGCAGCACCGCCGTCTGCGTCGACTCGACGAGCTGATGCTCCTCGAGCACCTGCGGATCGCGCCGCCAGAGCAGAAACGCCGCGTACGTACTGCCCGCCAATAGCAGGAACCACCCGCCCACGCGCCAAGCGCTCCGCGCAGCGGGGGCGGGCTGTAATGCGTCGTCCCTCATCGTGCTCCTGTAAAGAAGGCGGGCCACCAGGCCACCCGCCGCTCGCGAGCAGATTACCCGCCCCCACCTCCCCCGACAATCACGCCCAGCACGCCCCTCCCCAGTCTGAATTCTGACTCGCTGGCGTCGCCTCTTCGCTCCGAGATCCCAATTCTGAATTCTGAATTTTGAATTCTGAATTGAATACCATGCCCCCATGCCCGGCCCCACCGTCCTGACCATCGGCAACTTCGACGGCGTGCACCTCGGCCACCAGGCGATCCTCGCCCGCGCCCGCGCCATCGCCGGGCCCGCGCACGCCCGCGTGATCGCCCTGACCTTCGACCCTCACCCGGCGGCGGTGCTGCGCCCCGGCTCGGAGCCTGCCCGCCTCAGCACGCGCGAGCACAAGGCCGAGCGCCTCCGCGCCACCGGCGCGGACGACGTCGTCATCCTCGAGCCCACGCCCGAGCTGCTCGGGCAGACGGCCGAACAGTTCGTCGCCAACCTCGTCGCCACCTACCGCCCCGTCGCGTTCGTCGAGGGCGCCGACTTCCGCTTCGGCAAGGGCCGGGCCGGCAACGTCGAGCGGCTGGCGGCCATGGGCGGCGAGCATGGCTTCGAGGTCCAGGTCGTCGATCGCGTCGACGTCGCCCTGGCCGACCGCCAGCTCGCCCCGGTCAGCAGCTCGCTCGTGCGCTGGCTCGTCGAGCATGGCCGCGTCATGGACGCGGCGCTCGCGCTCAACGCCGGCTTCGAGCTGCGCGGCCGCGTCGCCGCCGGCGAGCAGCGCGGGCGCACGCTCGGCGTGCCGACCGCCAACCTCGACCCCGCCGACTACGCCGGTCACGTCCTGCCCGCCGACGGCGTCTATGCCGGCGCGGTCGTCCTCCCCGACGCCGCCGTCCGACCCGCCGCCCTCAGCGTCGGCGTCAAGCCCACCTTCGGCGAGCACCGCCTGACCATCGAGGCCCACCTGCTCGACTTTGCCGGCGACCTCTACGGCCAATCGATCGCCATCCGTTTCGCCCGCTGGATCCGCGACCAGCACGCCTTCCCCGACCTCGCCAGCCTCAAGCGGCAGCTCGACCAGGACATCGCCCAGACCCGCCGCGGGGCAACGCTCGGCCTGCTCGACACCCCCCGGCCCGTCGCCCACGCCGGCTGATACAAGGCCGGGACCGGTGGCCCCGATCGAACGCCGGCCCGGCCCCCGGGTGACTTGTGGCCTTGCCATCGGCGAGCATCTGTGTTCACCTGTGGCTGTCTGCCACGCCCGGGAGTCGATCGCTTGCCTACCGAAACGCGCATGCCTGTCTACGACGCCACGCTCGACCTCGCCGCCGCAGCCGCGCTGATCGCCGACTGCGACGGGCCCATCCTCGTCGTGACCCACGCCAAGCCCGACGGCGACGCGTTCGGCTCGGTCATCGCCCTGACCGCCGCCCTGCGCACGCTCGGGCGCGACGTCACCGCTTGCTTCGCCCCGCCCGTGCCCGCGAGCCTGCTGGACCTGGCGGGCAGCGATCTCGCCCGCATTTACGAGCCCGCCATCGACCTCGGCGAGCCGGTGCTGCGCATCGTCCTGGACACCGGCGCCTACGCGCAGCTCGGGCCCCTGCGCGACGCCATCGAGCCCCACGTCGACCGCACGCTCATCCTCGACCACCACCTCTCGGGCGACATCCCCGCCCGCCACCGCTACATCGACGGCGGCGCCGCCGCGACCTGCGAGATCGTCGCCGACCTGCTCGAGCTCCTGCTCGACGACCGCACGCCTGGGCACCTGACGCGCGTCATCCGCGAGGCCCTGTTCGTCGGCATCGCCTCCGACACCGGCTGGTTCCGCTTTTCCAACACCAGCCCGCGCACGCACACGCTGGCCGCCCGCCTGCTGCGCGAGGGCGTCGACCAGGCGGCCCTGTA
Source organism: Phycisphaeraceae bacterium (assembly GCA_040905445.1). Classification (GTDB taxonomy): domain Bacteria; phylum Planctomycetota; class Phycisphaerae; order Phycisphaerales; family Phycisphaeraceae; genus SKPT01. The sequence continues at coordinate 80,421 of JBBDRN010000039.1, forward strand.
CGAGGTGCTCGAGCAGACCGAGCGCCCGCAGAAGCTGGCCCTGCTGACGCGCGCGCTCGACAGCCTCAAGCTCGTCGCCGATGGACGCGCGGCGATCATGACCCTCCGCGCCGACGACTTCACCGAGACCGGCGCGCTGATGGAGGAGACGGAGCGCCTGATCGACGTGCCCCAGCAGGTCGGCACCATCCGCGTGATCGCCCTGCTCAGCGAGCATCGCCAGCCCGACGGCAAGGTCGTCACCCGCATGAGCTTCCGCAGCAAACCCGGCGCGGCGACGGCGGCGGCCGGCGGCGTCGGGCCCGTCAATGTCGCCGAGCTGGCAGGCCGCTTCGGCGGCGGGGGCCACGCCCGGGCCGCCGGCGCCCGCGTCACCGGGCCGCCCGACGCCATCGTGCCCCGGCTCGAGCAGGCCCTCGCCGACGCCTTGACCCACGCCAGCCGCCGCGGCGACGCTTAGTCAGCCACCGCACTCACGCGGCGACGCCAGGAGGCACCCATGTCCCGCGAACTTTACGGCCACCCGATCCACGCCTTCTGGGCACGCCTCTTCGGCGGCCTCGTCGGCCCGCTCATCCTCATCGTCGTCGGCGTCGCCTGCATCTCGACCGGCCGCGCCTGGATCCCCGGCCGTTTCGGCGGCACGTCGCTCGACGGCACCGGCGCCATCGCCCTCGGCGTCGCGGCCCTGGGGGCGGCGCTGGCACTCCACCTGCACCGCGTCTGGCGTCCCGCCGCCCATAATTACTGGAAATTCATATACTTAGGGATATGGCTGGGAACGGTCGCCTTCGGCGGCGGACTCCTCGTCGCCACCTGGTATGCCTTCCGCGACGCGATCATCTAATTAGATCGCGTTCAATCCAACCGTAGCGGGGTGGGTTGAACGCCCTCCAGGTAGCCACGGTCGCTCCACCCACCCTGACCGGGCGCCCCAATTTATCTGTGGCCCCCGACGAGGATATGCAATCGCCGGGCCTCGTCGCAACATTTATGGTATAGTAGAAGACGTCTGTACCGGTCCCGGCGCGATCGGCCGCCCGGGCTCCTCTCGGCTCATCATCTGCTTACGGAGGGTTTGTCATGACGCGTTGTGTCAGCACCATTGCCGCCGTTGCCCTTGCGCTCGGTTTCGCGGTCGCCCAGCCCGCTCAGGCCGACCTGCTGCTGTTCACCAGCACGCTGCTGCCCGAGAACGAACTGCACACGGACGTGCAGAGCAACGCCGCGGGCGTGGCCATCATGTCGGTCGACACGGACACCGGGCTCTTCGACTTGACGCTCTGGGTCACCGGCATCGACCAGGCCGACCTCACCGCCAACCCCTTCCACATCCACATCGGCGGCCCGGAGGTTTCGGGCGGGATCATCTTTGGCTTCCTCGGCGTGGACAACGACTGGACCACCAACGGCTCGCTGCTGGTGCGCGAGATCGTCGACGCCCAGTTCGACCAGGCCTTTATCGACACCTACTGGGACGACCTGCTCGCCGGCGACACGTACCTCAACGTGCACACCAGCGCCTACCCGCCGGGCGAGATCCGCGGGCAGCTCATCCCCGTGCCCGAGCCCACATCCCTCGGACTCGTCGCGATCGGCGTTGGCGTCATGCTGACCGGCCGACGCCGGCGCGCCACGTGAACGCCGCCCGGCGACCTCGGGGCAGATGCGGAGAAAGGCCCGTCGCGGCCGGCGCTCGAACCACCCTTCCCGAGCGGCCGTCGTGATGGGCTTTTTCGTGCGCGTGCACGCCACGGAGGACACCGACGCGCCAAGCCGCGCCCGTCCGCACACATTCGCCGCGGGTGGGTCTACCGCCCCACGCCGACCGGCTTCTCGGGGATCGGCCGCCCCTCGATCCCGGGAATCAGCGGCAGAATCGCGTCGACGATCTGCTGATCCGTGCTCACCGCCGTGTTGAACGTCACCGTGAAGCTCGCCGGGCCCACCGGGCGGTCCCACCAGTACTTCTTGTAAAACGCGGCACGACTCGCATCGACCCGCCGCACCTCCTCCGCCGCCGCCGCCTCGCTGATGCCCCGCCTCCGCGCCAAGTGCTCGATCCGGTCCTCTTCCGGCGCGACGAGCAAGACATGCACGCCGCCCGGCATGGAGCGCGTGATGAACACCCCGCCGCGGCCGATCAGCACGACCCGCCCATGCTCCGCCAGCGCCCGCATCGCCTCGGCCACCTTCCGGTAGATGGCGAACTCGCTGTCCGTCGCGCTCGACGAGGTCAGGTTGGCGAAGACCTCACGGAACCAGGAGCGCGTGTCCTCGCCCAGCGTGTCCACCAGCGTGCGGTAGAGCTCGCTCTCGCCGGCAAGCATCTCGCCCAGCTCCTTGTCGAAGCCGGTCCACGGCGGGTCGTGCTGGTCAATCTCCCGCAGCCGCGCGACCAGCCGATCCTCGATCGAGTGGCCGCCGGCGCCGGCCTCGCGGCTGATCGTCACGAACGGCTGCGGCTTCACGCGGCCCGGCCGGCGCTTGTGATACGTCTCCGCGGTGATCGTCGACACAATCGCTTGGAACCTCGGGTCCATGTTCCCTCACTGTCTCTACGTGGCTCGGTGTGCAGGCGCCAAACGCCTGGCCTGGGCTCAGTATAGCTTGAAGCGGAAATCAGGACTCAAAAACACAAACCCGTCAAGCACGCCCTTCACTCGATCTCCCCTTCTGAATTCTGAATAACCGCGAAGCAGCGGGAGGGCGCGGGGGGCGGGGGCGCGAAGGGATTGTGGTGTGCATAACTTCTGTTTCTTCGCGCACTTCGCTTGCTTCGCCTTTTCACGGTTCAATGATAAGACTCGTCGGATTCCAGGGTGTTTCCGAGATCCCCATTCTGATTCACCTCCCCGCCGCCTCCGCCAGTCGGTGGTAGACGCTCATCGGCAGGCTTGGCTGCCCGATGCGGCAGGCCTTGTGCGAGCCGTGGTAGTCGCTGCCCCCGGTCACGAGCAGGTCGAACCGCTTGGCCAGCGTTTGGTAATGCTCCACGTGCTGCTGCCGGTGGTCGCTGTGGTGTGTTTCGATCGCGTCGAGGCCCAGCTCCTTGAGCGCCCGCACGAGCAGTTCCACGGCGTCCGGGTCCGGGACGTTGAGCTGCACCGGGTGCGCCAGGCAGGCCAGGCCGCCCGCGTCGTGAATGACGGCGATCGCGCGGGCGGCGGTGAGGCGCGCCTTGGGCTGATAGGCGGCGCCGCCCTCGCCGATGTAGCGGATGAACGCCTCGTGCAGCGAGCGGACGTATCCCTTCTGCACCATGAGCTGGGCGATGTGCGGCCGGCCGACGACGCCGTCGCCCGCGCGCGCGAGCACCTCCTCGTAGCCGATGCGGACGCCGAGGTCATTCAGCCGCTCGACCAGGCGCGGGTTGCGCTGCGCCCGGGCCTCGACGAGCCAGCGCTGCGCGGCAGCGAGGTCGGCGTCGTCGGGGTCGATGAAGTAGCCCAGCAGGTGCATCTCGACGCCCTGGATGAGCGGCCCCGCCGCGCCGACGGCAGGGCTGACCTCGTGCAGCCGGGCTGACAACTCGATGCCGGGCACGAACGCGAGATCGAGCGCCGCGGCCGCGGCGGCACAGGCTTCGACGCCGGCCGTGGTGTCGTGGTCGGTCAGGGCAATCGCGTCCATGCCCGCCTGCCGCGCCAGCCGGGGCAGCTCCCCGGGTGGGTCCGTGCCGTCCGACGCGGTCGAGTGCATGTGCAGGTCGCAGTACATCCACCAACACTATATAAGCCAGCGCCCACCCCCGGCATAAAGCCGGGACCGATGGTCCCGGCCTTGTCGGATCAGGCGACGGCGGCGACCAGCTCAGCGCCGTGCTGCTCGAGCCAGTGCGCCTTGGCCTGCACCATCGCAAGGAAGGGGCCCGCCTCGTAGCGGGCGAACGAGCCCGTCGCCGCCACGGGAATGACGCTCTCGGCGATCAGCGCCTCGATCATCAGCCACGGCGCCGTCGCCAACTCGGCGCGGCTCAGCGGCTGGGCGGTGAGTTGCCCGTAGCCGGTGATGAACTGCTCGAAGCGGCGCGTGTCGATCTCGCGGGGCCACTGCGTCGGGTCCTCGCCCCCGCCGACGATTGAGAACTGCAGCGCCGCGTTGGCGATGTCGATCATGCGGTGATCGATCCGCGCCGCGTCGAAGTCGACCACCCCCACAAGCGTCTGGGCGCGGAAGATCGTGTTGCCCGGGTGCCAGTCGCAGTGCACCGCCTGGCGCGGCCACTGCCCGAGGCCCTGGTCGTCAACCTGACCGGCCGCGTGCTCGTAGACCTGCCGCAGCACCTCGACCTGCTCGGCATCGCCGGCCTGCAGCCGGCTCGGCAGGCGCTCGAACGCCTTGGCCACCGCGCGCGCCCGGTGGTACGAACCGCGCGGCGGTTCGTAGCGGGCCGTGAAGCCGCGCGTCAGCTCGTGGAACCGCGCCAGCGTCCGCCCCGCCTCGAACGTCGCCGGCAGCGAGCCGTCATACCCGGTCCCCTGCACGTAGCGGAACATCTCGTAGATGTTCCCCTCGTACTGCAGCATCGAGTTGTTGCCGCGCCGCGTGCCGATCAGCGCCGGCAGGCAGAAGCCCTCGCGCGCCAGGTAAAGTTGCAGTTCGTGGCTGAACGCCACCCGGTCGGAGCCGGCGCGGCCAAGGCTGCGGCGCTTGAACAGGAATCGGCCCGTCTCGGCCTTGAGCAGCAGCTTCGGTGCCCGGCGCGAGCCGCGCGGGTAGGCCTTGATGCCGTAGATCGCCCCGAGGTCGTAGTGCGACAGGACGATGGCCAGCTCGAAGGCCTCAAACGTCGCCCGCTGCCCCGCCACGGAGTCGGCGACCGACCCGGCGGCGGAATCCGACGCCGCCCCGGCGGCGAGCGTCGCGCTCGCCAGCGACGAGATCGTGTCCGGGGCGGTCGGCGGGGCGTCGGCCCCGTCGAGCTCGCCCGGCGACGGCAGCGCGCCGCGTCCCGTCACACCGCTGGATGCGTCCCGGCTCATGTCACCTCGTCAGCAAGCAGACCGCCCAGCCGCCGCACTCACTCCACATTCTGGGCCTGCTCCTTGATCCGATCAATGGCGCTTTTCACTTCGACGATCGCGCGGGAAATCACCGCGTCGTTGCTCTTGGAGGCGATCGTGTTCGCCTCGCGAAGCAACTCCTGGGCCAGGAAGTCCAGCGTCCGCCCCACCGGCGCGTCCCGCCGGGCCTCCATCACCTGCTCGAACTGCTCGAGGTGCCCGCCCATGCGCATCAGCTCCTCACAGATGTCGGCCCGGTCGGCGAAGATCGCCACCTCCCGGATCAGGTCTGGCTCCGCGACGGTCAGCTTCGCCTGCGCCATCAACTCGTCGATCCGCCCGCGCAGCCGCTGGTGATACTCGTGGATCACCTGCGGCGCCCGCTCGCGGATGATCTTCAGCCGATCCTCGATCACCCCGCAATGCGACAGCAGCTCCTCCGCCAGGGCCGCCCCCTCCTGGCAGCGCATCTCGTCCAGCCGCCCGCACGCCTCGTCCAGCAGCTTGAAGATCGCCGGCCGCGTCCGCGCCGTCAGCGACTGCTCGTCCTCGCTCGGCTGCAGCACGCCCGGCAGCGCGAGAAGCTGCGTCAGGTCGATGTGCACCGCCTGGTCGTGGATCTTCCCGCGCAGCGATTCGAGGTGGTCGAGGTAGGCGAGCACGGCCGCGTCGTTGATGCGCGACGCGGCGTGGGCGTCGCTGATGCGCAGCTTCACCGTCACCGTCAGCGACCCCCGCGTCACACGATGGCGCAAGCGGGCTTCAAGCTCCGCCTCGAGGCCTTGGATCACCTCGGGCAGGCGCATCGCCGCCTTGAAGTACTTGTTGTTCAGACTGCGCAGCTCGACCTGCAGATGCACCCCATCCACCTGGGTCGACGCCTCGCCAAAGCCGGTCATGGATCGGATCATGCAGCGTGTTCGACAACGGCCGGGCGGTGCGGTCACCGGCCCTGGGCTTCGGGTTAAGGGGTCTGCTGGGGCGCCGGCCCGTTCGCGGGCTCGTCGGCAGGCGACGGGTCGCCCGCCGGCTCCGGCACGTCGGTGTCCGTCTCGACCCCCTCGTCCTCGCGGCCGCCGAGCATCTCGCGCACGGCCTCCGGATCCACCTCCGGGGCCGGGGACGCGCCCGCCGGCTGCTGCGCCGGGGTCGGCGAGTCGGCGACGTCGGCGCGGATGGTCCAGGTCAGACCCATCGCCAGCAGCAGGAAGCAGACGAAGAGGATGACGGTGAACCAGGTCAGCACGTCGCCGGTCTTGGCACCGAAGGCGGCCATTTCCGATCCGCCACCGCCGGCCCCGCCGAACGCGCCGCTCAGGCCCCCGCCCTTGGGCTTCTGGATCAGGATCACCAGCATCATCACGATGCAGACGGTGACAAAAGCGGTGATCAGCGCCGGCACGAGCCAGCCTGGGGTGTTGCTCAACGTCAACATGAGTCGGTCTTCCTTGGTTGGTCGCCAGGGCGGCGGGCGCGGTGGGCGCGGCGGGGCGAATCGTCGGCCACATCGGCCGGGGGCCCGCCCGCTCCCGCGAATCGGTCATTCTACTTCGCCGCGTCGATGATCGCCAGAAAGTCGTCCACCTTGAGCGAGGCCCCCCCGATCAGCCCGCCGTCGATGTCCGCCTGGCCAAACAGCACGGCCGCGTTGTCCGGCTTGACCGACCCCCCGTACTGGATGCGCACCTGCCCGGCGACCTGGTCGCCGAAGAGGTGCGCGAGTTGCCGGCGGATCGCCGCGTGGGCGGACTGGGCGTCCTCGGGCGTCGCCGTCTTGCCCGTTCCGATCGCCCAGACCGGCTCGTAGGCGATCACGACGTCCGCCATCTGCTCCGCCGCCACGCCCGCCAGCCCGTAGGCAAGCTGCCCGGCGTTGATCGCATCGGTCTGACGCGCCTCGCGCTGCTCGAGCGTCTCGCCGACGCACAGCACCACCTGCAGCCCCGCCTCCAGCCCCGCGCGCAGCTTGCGGTTGATCAGCAGGTCGTTCTCGCCGATCACGTGCCGGCGCTCCGAGTGGCCCACGAGCAGAACAGTGGCGCCGACATCCTTGAGCATCGCCAGGCTCACCTCGCCGGTGTACGCGCCCTCCGGCTGGTCGTAGGCGTCCTGCGCGCCGACCTGTACGTGGACGTTCTTCCTTCGCTCGACCGCCTCGACGACGTGGGCGAGGTACGGAAACGCCGGGCAGATGAACAGGTCCACCTGCTCACCGGCGGCGAAGCGTTCGGCAACGGCGTCGGCGAGGGCGACGGCGTCCTGGCGGTGCAGGTTCATCTTCCAGTTGCCGCCGACGATGGGCTTGCGCTGTGCCAAGATCGAACTCCCTTGATGCGGCTTCACGCCGGCTGGACGGGCGGTCGCGTGGGTGTGCCCTGGGCCATGATCTGCCTCGCGCCGCGCTCGAGCAGCTCGGCGGCGCACCGCTTTACGACGCGCCGCAGCTCCGACGGCGCCGCCGACTCCTCGAACTCGAGACAGTGCTGGCCGTCGCGCGACAGGGCGCGAGCCCGCAGCCGGTACCAGTGGCTGTCCGTCCGCCGCTTGCGCCGCGCCGACGGGGCGACCGCCTCGCACAGGACCGCCAGTGGCGCGTAGCAGTCGGCCTCGAGGGCCGCGACCACCTCGCGCTCGGCATGCACCAGCGTTGACGCCGTCGGGTCGTTCAGCGGCAGGGAGCGCGTCAGCGTCACGTGATCGTCCGCCCGGCACTGGATGCCCAGCGCCCCCTGGCACGCCGCCGGCAGCATCACCGACAGGTCCAGCACCTGCCCGGCATGCGCCGCCAGCCCCAGGCGCGTCAGCCCCGCGACGGCGAGAATCGTCGCCGAAAGCATCTCCGGCCCGGCATCCTCGGCGGCATCGACCAAGTCCGCGGGCGCGGCGGAAGTAGCGGGGGTAGGGACGGCGAGGCCGAGCTTGCGCAGGCGGGTGTCGACATTGCCGCGCAGGGGCGCGACTTCGACATCCGCCCGGGCGCGCAGGAGCTGCGCCGCCCGCCGGGGGCTCGACGTGCCGACCACGGCTCCACTGGGCAGGGCATCGATGCTGCCGTAGGCGTCGGCGGAGACGAGGCAGTCGCGGACGTCGGCCCGGGCGGGCACCGCCGCGATCTGCAGCCCCGGCGTCATGCGGGCGGGCAGGTCCTTGAGGCTGTGGACGGCCACGTCGGCCTCGCCGGCAAGCAGCGCCTGCTCCAACGCCCGCGTGAACAGACCCTTACCGCCCGCCTCCGCCAGCGAGCCGGCCCGCTGATCGCCCTCGGTGACGATCCAGTGGTACCGGACCTCGATCCGCGGGTGCAGCTTCGCCAGCGCCTGGCCAACCATTTCCGCCTGCACGCGCGCCAGGCGGCTGCGGCGGGATGCAATCACGATGGGTTTTCGACTGCGTCGCAACCGTCCAAGCTCCCGATCAGGTCGTGGGGCCCCCAGGCATCAGGCCGATACTATAACGCCACGGACGCTCGCGTGTAACACGCGAATAAATCCCGGCTTACGCAGACCGCCGCCGAGGGACGACCCATGTGGCGGGGGAAGGGCGACGAGGCGCGGTGGCGGGGTGGCGGGGGCCCTTCGCGGAACAAGAGGCCCCTTGAGCATGTCGCGTGGGTGCAACGAAGCGGAACCCGCCACGAACACCCCGGTACGACGCTTTCGGACAGACTAGCCCGGAAACGGGATCGTGTGCCCCAGCAACCGGTAGTACAGCGCCAGCACCCGCTCGAGCTGCCGCGACGCCAGACGGTTCGCCCGGATCCATCCCTGCGCCGACGCGCCAAGGGCGTGGCCCCGGTCCGGGTCCGCGATCATCTCCAGCAGCACCTGCGCCCATCCCGACGGGTCCGGGTCATGCACGACCCGCGCCGTCTCCTCGTCGTGCAGGTAGTCCAGCCACGGATCGTCCTGCGCGACCACCGGCAGGGCGTGCGCCATCGCCTGGATCGTCAGCGTGCGCGACCGGCCCAGCGGCTGCGGGTGGATCAGCACGTCCGCGCGCACCAACAACTCGCGGTGCCCCAGCCGCCGCGGAATCATCGACAGGTTGCTCAACAGCCCGAGTCGGCTGGCGGCCTGCCAGATCTCGTGCTGGTCCGAGCCCTGGCCATCAAAGAAAAACTGCGAGCCCGGCGAGCGCTGCGTAACCCGCCGCAAGCCTTCGAGCAGCGAGGCGTAGCGCGCGTCGAGGCGCCCGTTGCCCGAGACGATCACGCACAGCGGGTCGTCGGGCTTGCGCCGGCGCACGGGCTCGCCCGGGTGCGCCCCGGGCTGGATGGTCTCGAGCGTGTACTCGTCGCCGAGGCGCTCGCGCAGGGCGCGGGCGATGGGCTCGGTGGTCGCGGTGATCGCGGCGAGCTGCGGGCCGAGCCGACGCGTCACGGCCTCGACAAGGCGGATGTCCAGGTGGGAGTTGGCGTTGAAGACCGCCGGGCGCTCGAGGCGCCGCGCCAGCGTCGCCGCGCCCGGCCAGAGGCGGCCGTCAAGCACGTGGACCAGCTCGACCTGCAACTCGCGCAGCGGCCGGGCCAACTGCATCAGGCGCACGCGATTGATCGCCCCCCACCGCGACTCGTGCCAGTGGATGCGCTCGCCGAAGACGCTTGGCTCGTCAAGGGGCAGAAACTGCGGCACGACCTGCGCCACGCGCACCTGCTCGCCCAGCAACCCCACCACGAGGTGCCGAAAGCTCGACAACTCCTCATCCAGCCAGGCGGTATTGGCCAACAACGCGACGTGCATGCTCGAATGCTATCGGCGCACCCCTCCCGCTGCCCACCGCGCGCCCGCGGCCCCCCCTACCGCCGCATCAACATCGCCGCCAGCCCCGCGACGATCAACCCGACCGCCACGGCGGCGATGGCACTCACCAGCGGGTGTTCGCGGGCGGTGTTCATGGCCCGATCACCGGTATCGCGCGCCGACTGGTAGCCGGCCCCGATCCGATCCAGCCGCTCGTGGACCTGCTGCCGCACCCGCTGCGTCGTCTGGTCCGACGTCTGGCGTCCAGCCTGGACGAGGGCGCCGACCAGCTCGCCGACGTCGTCGCGGACGCGGGTCAGGTCGCGCCGCAACTGGTCGACGTCGGATCGCACGTCTCGCCGGTGTCCACGTCGCAGCCGCCAGATGTTTCGCCCAACCATCTTTCACCTTCCTTTCGTGGTGGCGAGCGGGTGTCCACCCGCCACGCAAGTCTAGCGCCGGGCGGGTGCTGACTCCACCGCGTGGCCTCGCTCGCCCGTATCATGTCGCCCGATGCAGCCCTCGCCGCCGGACCAACCCCGCGCGCCCGCCGGGGGCGGGCGCGCCGCCCGCTCCACGCCCGGCCACCCTCCTTCCCCCCGCGGCGCGGCCCGTTACGCCCACGACCCGGCCCAGCCGCCCACCGCCGTCACGCAACACGCCCCCGCCGCGACGCCCAGCTTCGCCGCGTCCTCAATACTCAGCCCCTTGATCAACCCCGTGAGCAGGCCCGCGTAAAAACTGTCGCCCGCGCCGGTGGTGTCGATCACCTCGCCGGGCGGCGGGACGATGGGCGTCTGCACATACTCACCCGCCTTCGGGCTGAGCATCACGCCGCGCGAGCCGAGCTTCACCCCCAGCAACCCCGGCGCGCCGCAGTTGCGGTACACGTCGATGATCTGGCAGGGATCGTCCAGCCCGGTCTGATGCTTCGCCTCGGCCAGCGAGGGCACGTAAACGTCCAGGTGCGGCAGGATGCGGTCCAACGGCTGCATCGCCCCGCCGCTGCCCGCGGCATCGAGCGCCGTCTTGCACCCGGTCTCGCGAATGCGCGCAAACACCTCCGGCAGGCTCGGCTCCAGTGCCGGCATCAGACTGTAATACCCCAGCAGGAACATCCGCGACCGCGCCAGCGTATCGAGCTCATCGAGGATGGCCTTGGCGTTCAGTAGCTTGGGCGCGCCGACGCAGTG
>JBBDRN010000040.1:0-21210 GCA_040905445.1 Phycisphaeraceae bacterium
TCCGTGCCATGTCCACTTCATCGGCTTACACCTCGCTTCTCACACACTTTCTAACCCGCCTTACTCGTGTTCATTTGTGTTCATTCGTGGCTGTGTCTTCGGCATGGTTTGTCGTTCGTGCCCCCGGATCAGGAAGATGTGTGATGGCGGAAGTTGAGATCGGGCCCGAGACGGAGGGGGAGCGGCAGTGGTCGTACGAGGTGCGCGTGTTCGACGCCGGGCGGACGCACCAGTACGCGGTGACGCTGAGCTGGTCGGACTATGACCTGTGGTCGCGGGGGCGGGTCGCGCCGTCGAAGGTGGTGCAGGCGGCGTTCGAGTTTCTGCTGGAGCGCGAGTCGGCGTCGGAGATCCTGCCCCGCTTCGACTGCTCGCTGATCCGGCGGTACTTCCCGCAGGTGGACAAGGAGCTGCCGGGGCGGGTGTGAAGGGGGAGGAAGTCGAGGGAGTCAGGGAAGTCGAGGAAGGGGGAGGGGGAGGGGAGTAGCCACAGATGAACACCGATGGACACGGATCAAGGCAAGCGCGATGGCGATGCCCGATTCCGGACTCCTGACTTCCCCGACTTCCCTGACTCCCTCGACTTCCTCCCCCTTCCCCTATCCGTGTGCATCTGTGGCTATTGCCTCCGCGCCTCTGTGGTTTCTCCTCATCTGACTTGTCGCGGGTCGAGGGCGTCGCGCAGGCCGTCGCCGAGGATGTTGAAGCTGAACACGGCGAGGGTGATGGCGGCCCCGGGGAAGACGGCGACCCACCAGACGCCGGGCATGAGCGACCAGCCGTCGAGCAGCATATTGCCCCAGGACGGGGCGTGGGGCTCGACGCCGAGGCCGAGGAAGCTGAGCGCGGCTTCGGCGAGGATGGCGAAGGCGAGCGAGAGCGTGACCTGCACGGTCAGCGGGGCGAGGATGTTGGGCGTGACGTGGCGCAGGATGATGCGGCGGTGGCCGAGGCCCAGGGCGTGGGCGGCCTCGATGAAGGGCTGGCCCTTGATGGCCAGGACCGCGCCGCGGGCGATGCGGGTGAAGATGGGCGTGTAGACGATGGCGATGGCGATGATGAGGTTGGTCTGGCTCCCACCTCCGAGCACCGCCATGATGACCAGCGCGAGGACGATGTCGGGGAAGGCGAACATCATGTCGGTGATGCGCGAGATGACTTCGTCGAGCCAGCCGCCGAAGTAGCCGGCGAGCATACCGAGAAGCGTGCCGGCGGCGAGCGCGATGACGACGGAGAAGCCGGCGACGGTCAGCGAGATGCGGGCGCCGTGGATGAGGCGCGAGAGGATGTCGCGTCCGAGGCCGTCGGTGCCAAGCCAATGGTCGACGCTGGGCGCGGCGCGGAGGGCGTCGCCGTAGTGCGGCGTCTGTGGGTCATAAGGGGCGAGCCACGGCGCGGCGGCGGCGGTGACGACGATGACCAGCACGATCGCCAGCGCCAGCACAGCCGCTTTGTTGCTCAGCAGTCGTCGCCAGAGGCTGGGCACGGTGCAATCCTTCTATGGCCGCAGATGCGCACGGATGGACACGGATGGTAAGTCTGTGGCCATCTCCCCTACCCCGTTCGCATGCGCGGGTCGACCACGCCGTAGATGATGTCGACGAGGAGGTTCAGCGCGATAAAGCCCGCGGCGATGAGCAGGACGACGGCCTGGAGCAATAGAAAGTCGCGCGACGTCGCGCTCTGGAAGACGAGCCAGCCAATGCCGCGGAGATTAAAGACGCGCTCGATGACGACCGAGCCGCCGAGCAGGTAGCCCGCCTGGATGCCGGTAACGGTGAGCACGGGGATGAGGGCGTTGCGCAGGGCGTGTCGGACGATGACGATGCGCGGGGCGAGGCCCTTGGCTCTGGCGGTGCGGACGTAGTCCTGGCCGAGCACTTCGAGCATGGACGATCGCGTCATGCGCATGACGACGGCGGCGACGGCCATGCCCAGCGCGAGGGTGGGCAGGATCATCGCGCGCAGGTTGCCGAGCGGGTCTTCCCACAGCGCCGGCGCGCGCGCCGACGGCAGCCAGCCGAGGAAGTAGGCGAAGACGAGGATGAGCATGGTGCCGAGCCAGAAGTTGGGGATCGAGACGCCGAGCACGCCGAAGCCCGAGCAGAGGTGGTCGAGAACGCGTCCCTGGCGGATGGCGGCGACGACGCCGAGCGGCACGCCGACAACGAGCGCGAAGCCGAGGGACATGGCGGCGAGTTGCAGGGTGACGGGCCAGGCGTCGGCGAGCGTGGCGGTGACGGGCTGCTGGGCGTAGCTGGAGTAGCCGAGGTCGCCGCGGAAGAGGCCGGCGAACCAGACGATGTATTGTCGCGCGATGGGCTGGTCGAGGCCGTAGCGCTCGTTGATGCGCTCGCGCTGGGCGTCGGTGGCAAACTGGCCGAGGATGGCGTCGGCGGGGTCGCCCGGGACGATGCGCACGAGGACGAAGAGGATGATCGAGACGCCAAGCAGGGTCAGGAGAGCGAGGGCGAGCTTTTTCAGGACGAAGGCGAGCATGGGCAGGAAAGATCAGCCGCAGATGAACACAGATTAACACGGATGGGGAGCGCTCACCACGACTCGGCCCAGTAGATCACCTCGCTGTTCGCGGTGGAGATCGCGATACCACTGGTCCTTCCGTGATTCCAAGCGCCGGAGGCGTGGTCGCGGGCATCCAAAACGAAGAGCGTGTAGTGATCGGGAAATGGCGCGGGCTGTGTCGACACAGCGGATGTGTGAAACCATGTTGTTGGAACGTTGCCCTGTTGATCATCGTTGTAGTGGTCGAACATTCCACCGCCTGTGTACCGATGGATGGCATGGTGCCCTATCTGCAATGCCAGAGCTTGCACCTCGTCACGGGGCAACTCCATCCGGACCTGGAAATGGGCTCCACCTTGCAAGAATCCGGGGAAGGAGGAAAGCCGGACGTTATTCGCCTGCGCCGGGATCGCAATCGGAAAGTGATCGACCTGGCCCGTAGGTCGCCAATCACTGAGAATCTCGTCGTATTGCCCGACGTCCGTTACCTCCGAAGGAAACATCGCACCCGTTATCGAGCGCACTATAAAAACACCGGCCGTCAGCGAGACGATCAGCGTCAGGGGTACTGCAATCATCAGCATAATTCGTAAGCGTCGCATAACAGAAGACGTGCCCACTTATCTGTGTGCATCCGTGTGCATCCGTGGCTATTCCGCTCCTCGATCGAGCCAGGCATCGCGCAGGGAGGTGGTCGTCGCGGTGGCGTGGACGTCGAAGTCGCGGACGTCGTCGAGCATGCCGGTGATCTGGTCGTTGAGGTAGAGGAAGACGACCGGGGCGTCCTCGGCGACGATGCGCTGGACGCGGCGGTAGACCTCGGCGCGCTGGTCGCGGTCCTCGTAGCGCCGGCCCTGCTCGAGCAGCGCGTCGAGTTCGGGGTTGGCGTAGCTCTGCTGGTTGTACGCCCCCGCCGAGTGAAAGATCGGGTAGAGCCACTCGTCGGGGTCGAACAGGCCCACCCAGCCGACGACGGTCATCTCGAAGTCGCGGTCGTTCAAGCGAGAGAAGAAGGTGGCGCGTTCGATGCCGCGCACCTCGATGTCGAGATCGAGCGGGCGCAGCATCTGGGCGATGAGCCCGGCCGCGGCCACCTGCCGCGCGCTTTCGGTGTTGACGATGACCTGGGCGCTGAAGCCGTTCTCGTAGCCGGCGTCGGCGAGCAGCGAGCGGGCGCGGTCGAGGTCGGGCTGCGGGTAGATCGCTTCGTCAAGGTGGGCCCAGTGGCCGGGCGGGAGGTTGCCGCCGGTCAGCGGATGGGCGTAGCCGAAGCGGGCGGCCTGGTTGATCGCGTCGCGATCGAGCGCCCAGGCGATGGCCCGCCGGACGCGCGGGTCGTTGAACGGCTCGACCTCGGTGTTCAGGCCGACGTATTCCCAGAACGTGCCGGGCGTCGTTTCGATGATGATGTGGTCGCTGCCTTCGATCATACCGATCTGCTGCGCGGGCACGTCGAGGATGATGTCGACCTCGCCGTTGACCAGGGCGGTGACGCGGCTGGTCTCCTCGGGGATGGGGCGATAAATGACGCGCTCGAGGCGCGGGCGGTCATCGACGTAGTAGCGCTCGTCGCGCTCGAGGATGGCCTCCTGATCGCGGCGCCACTCGACAAGGCGGAACGGGCCGGACCCGGCGTCGGCGCGGGAGAGCTCACCGTCGTTGGCTTCGACCACTTCGCGGTCGACGATGGCGTACATCGGGTGGGCGAGGTAATTGAGCAGCGGGGTGATGGGCTCGGCGAAGTGCAGCTCGAGGGTGTGCCCGCCGGTGACGTCGATCGATTCGAGATCGGCGAGCGGCTCGGCGCGCAGGCCGGACTCGCGGATGCGCTCAAGCGAGTAGGCGACGTCGTCGGCGGTGACGTTGCGGCCGGTCTGGCCGAAGTAGGCGTCGTCGCGGATGGTCAGCGTGAAGCGCGTGTGGTCGTCGTTGACGTCGTGGTCGACGAGCAGGTCGGGCTCGATCTCGCCAAAGTCGCTGGCGTAGCGCATGAGGGTGGAGTAGAGGTTTTCGATGAGGCGCATCGAGCCGGCGTCGGTGGCGCGGTGGGGGTCGAGGGTGGAGCCGTCGGCCTGGATGGCGATGGTCAGCTCGTTGGCGGGCCCGCGGGAGGTCGCCCCGCCGCCGCTGGGGCAGCCGGGCAGCGCGGCGAAGGTGCCGGCAAGCAGGAGGAGAGAGGCGGCGAGGATGAGGGTGGGGCGGATTGGCATGGTGGATCAAGGGTCGGACAAGGCGAGGGGGCAGGGGCAGTCGGCAGAGACGGAAAGCAGAAGTTGCCAACTGCCGTTCTCACGGCGTACGCTTCTCCGGCACGGGCGGGGCCTCGGTGGGTTGATCGGGGAAGCCCTTGAGCGGGCCGAGGACCATGCGGTCGCGTTCGACGGCCGGGGCGCTTTGCATGTACAGGCCGATGAGTTCCGTGAGCCCGGCGAGCGAGTCGAGGTGCGTACGCTCGTAGCCGTGCGACGCGTCGACGCCGAAGCAGATCAGCGCCGTACGGATGTCGTTGCCGGCTTCGACGGCGCTCGCGGCGTCGCAGCGGTAGTGGTGAAACACGTCGCGCACGTGGCGAATCTCATGATCGCGAGCGAGCGCCAGCAGCTTGTGGGTCAGGTGGTAGTCGAATGGGCCGGACGAGTCCTTCATGGCGAAGGTGACGTCGTACTCGGTGGAGTTCTGCCCCGGCGCGGGCGTGGCGTTGTCGATGCTGACCATCTCGGCGACGTCCTTGTGCAGCACGGCGGACGCGCCGGAGCCGACCTCCTCGAAGATGGTGAACAGCAGGTGGCAGTCGAGCGGCAGCTCGATCTCGCCGCGGACGACGGCGCGGGCGGCGGTGAGCAGGCAGGCGACGCCGGCCTTGTTGTCCAGGTGGCGCGAGACGATGAAGCCGTTGTCGGTGACCTCCGGCTGCGGGTCGACGGCGAGGAAGTCGCCGACGCGGATGCCAAGCTCGAAGAGGTCGTCGGCGGTGGCGGCGCGGTCGTCGACGCGGACCTCGATGTGATCCCAGGAAATGGGCTGCTCGTCGATCTCGCGGTCGTAGACGTGGCCGGAGGCCTTGAGCGGGAGGATCGTGCCGCGGTGGGATTCGTCGTCGGTAAAGACGGTGACGCGCGCGCCCTCGGCGAAGCGGCTGGACCAGGTGCCGATCGGCACGATCTTGAGTCGACCGTTGGGCTTGAGCTCGCGGACCATGGCGCCGAGCGTGTCGAGGTGGGCGACGACGGAGCGGTTGGGGCGGGCGCGTCGGCCGGGGAGCGTGGCGCGGATGGCGCCGCGGCGGGTGAGCTCGAACTCGATGCCGAGGCGCTGCAACTCCTCGCCGACGAAGTGGACGATGCTGTCCGTGTAGCCCGAGGGGCTGGGGATGGCCAGGAGCTTGAGGAGTGTGCTGAGCAGGTAAGCACGGTCGGTGGGCATCCGCTTCATGGGCATGCCGGCCTCGTCGTGGCCGCGCGCCGCGCCCGGTGTGGCGGGGGTGGCGGGGGCGTTGTCGTTTTCAGTGGCGGAGGGCTTGCCCTGCGTGCTCACGATCGGGTTCCCACGCTTTGAGGAAAGAGAAAGTCGATGAATCGCTCGGCGGTGGGCTGGGGCTCGTGGTTGGCCAGGCCCGGTCGCTCGTTCGCCTCGATGAAGTTGTACGCGCCATCTTCCACGTCCGGGACGATCAGGTCCAGCCCGACGACCGGGATGTCGAGCGCCTGCGCCGCCTCGACGGAGGCCTCGGCCAGCGACGGGTGCAACCGGTCGGTCACGTCGTGGATTGTCCCGCCCGTGTGCACGTTGGCCGTCTTGCGCACGGAGATCGACCGCCCGGCGTCGAGTACGGCGTCGAGGTCGGCGCCCGCCTCACGGATACAGCGCAGCGTCTCGTCGTCGATCGGCACGCGGCTCTCGCCCCCGGTGGCCGCGGCGCGGCGGCGGTTGTACTTGTCGATGAGCTGCTTGACCGTGTGCTGACTCGTTCCGGTGATCAGCGGCGGGCGGCGGACGGCGGCGGCGACGACCTCGAAATTGATCACGATCACGCGCAGGTCCTCGCCCTCGACGAACTGCTCGAGCAGCACGTCCCGGGCGTAGCGGTGGGCAAACTGCACGGCGTCATGCAGGTGGTCGGCGTCGCGCACGTCGACGCTGATGCCCACCCCCTGCTCGCCTCGCGCGGGCTTGACGACCAGCCGGCCGTGCTCGGCGAGGAACGCGGCGTTCTCCTCGTCGCTGCCCGCCCGGCGCTGGGCGGGCACCGCCAGGCCCGCGGCCTGAAGCGCGCGGCGGGTGACCTGCTTGTCGTCGCATCGGCTCATGGCGACGGCGGTCGTCAACTCGGTCAGCGACTCGCGGCAGACGATCGCCCGACCGCCGTAGCTGAGGCTGAAGTAGGCCGCCTCGACGTCGATGACGCGCACGCTGATGCCCCGGCGGCGGGCCTCGTTGATGATGATCTGGGCGTAGGGGTTCAGCCTCGCCTCGGGCTGCGGGGCGGTGAACAGCGGCTCGTTGATCGGGTTCTTCGTCTTGATGCAGAACACCGGCACGCGCTCGAAGCCCAGCTTCTCGTAGAGCTTGATCGCCTGCTCGTTGTCGTGCATGACCGACAGGTCGACGTAGGATCGGCCGCGAGTGAAGTAGTGCTCGATGAGCTGGCGGACGAGCGCCTCGCCAATGCCGGGCACGTCCGCCTGCATGTCGACCGCCAGGCACCAGAGGCTCGCCCCGCGCTCCGGGTCGTTGAACGCCTCGACATGGTCGACGCCCGTGACCGTGCCGATGATGCGCCCGTCGTGCGTCGACTCGGCCACGAGGTAGGTGCGCAGCCGCTGGGCGTTCTTGTCCAGCATGAAGTCGGGGTCGCAGGTGACCATCTGCCAGGTGGCGTAGATGCGGTTGACCGCCTCGGCGTCGCCGCGCGTGCGGATGCGCCGGATCACGAAGCCCTGCGGCAGGCGATCGCTGAAGCGGTACTGGTGCACCCACATGCGAAAGGTGTGCGACGGGTCGAGAAACAGCCGGTCGGGCGCCATCGAGAGCACGACGTGCGGGTCGCGCAGATAGAAGGCGATGTCGCGATGGCCCTGGCGCTCGTCCAGCAGCGTGGCGACGAGTTCGTCGTTGGACTGGAAGGTGTGGGCGAAGAGCAGGCGACCCCAGCCCATGTCGATGGACGCGTTGTCGCGCATCTGCTTCGCGGCCGGGCCCCGCGGCTTCTGCCAGTTCTGAAGCGACGGGCCGCTGGTGCGGTCGAGCGGATTGGCGCTGTCGTATCGCTGTGCCATCGCGCGGCGCCTTGCGTCATGGGCCGGCCTCGCCGGCGTGTCGAGGGCATCATATCCCGTTGAGCTGGAGCCAATATTCGAGCAGCGTGATCTGCCAGAGCTTGGAGCCGCGCAGGCGGGTGATGTGGCGCTCGGGCTCGTCGAGCATGGGCTCGATATAGTCGGAGTCGAACAGCCGCCGCTCGCGGGCCACGGGCTGGTTGAGGATGGACTTGACGCGTTCGAGGTAGGGCCCGCGCAGGTACTTGAGCGCGGGCACGGGGAAGTACCCCTTGGGCCGGTCGATGACTTCCCAGGGGATGACGTCGCGGGCGGCCTCCTTGAGGATGTGCTTGCCGCCGTCCTTGACCTTCAGCTCGGCGGGGATCTTGCCGGCGAACTCGACGAGCTCGTGGTCGAGGAAGGGCACGCGGGCCTCGAGGCCCCAGGCCATGGTCATGTTGTCCACGCGCTTGACCGGGTCGTCGACCAGCATGACGGTCGTGTCGAGCCGCAGGGCCTTGTCGATGCCACGGCTGGCGCCCTCGCGGGCGAAGTGGCGCTCGACGAACGCCCGGCTGTAGTCCTCGCCAACCATGTGGGGGTCCACGGCCTCGGCGAACTCCTCGTGGTCCCGGTCGAACACGGCGTTGACGTAATCATCGACCGGGTCGCTGCCCTCCATCATAGGCGGGTACCAGTGGTAGCCGGCGAAGATCTCGTCGGCGCCCTGCCCGCTCTGGACCACCTTGACGTGCTTGGAGACCTCGCGGCTGAGCAGGTAGAAGCCGATGTTGTCGTGGCTGACCATCGGCTCGCTCATGGCGAGCACGCAGGCCTCCAGGTTGTCGAGCGTGCCGTCGGCGTCGACCTGGATCTTGTGATGCTTGGTGCCGAAGTGCCTGGCGATGAGGTCGGAGTACTTGAACTCGTCGCCCTCCTCGCCGCCGACGCTCTCGAAACCGATGGAGAACGTCTCGATGCGCTTCTGGCCCTGCTGGGCGAGCAGGCCGACGACCAGCGAGCTGTCGAGCCCGCCCGAGAGCAGCACGCCCACGGGCACGTCGGCGATCATGCGGCGGTCGATGGCCTGGCCCAGCTCGTGCAGCAGGCGGCGCTTCCAGTCCTCGGTCGAGTACTTCTTCATCTCCGCGTCGGGCTCGAAGCCCGGCTGCCAGTAGGTGCGCGGGGTGCGGCTGCCGTCGGGCTCGATCGTGAGCGTCGTCGCGGGGGCGAGCTTGCGCACCCCGCGGAGGATGGTGTACGGCGCGGGCACGACCGAGTGGAAGGTCATGTAGTGGTGCAGGCCGACCGGGTCGATGGCGGTGTCGACCTCGCCGGCGGCGAGCAGGGCGGGCAGCGACGAGGCGAAGCGCAGGAAGCGGCCGTTGCGGGCATAGTAGAGGGGCTTGATGCCGAGGCGGTCGCGGGCCATGAAGACGCGGTCGGTGTCGCGCTCCCAGATGACGAAGGCGAACATGCCGTTGAACCGTTCGACGCAGCGTTCGCCCCAGGCGTGGTAGGCCTTCAAGATGACCTCGGTGTCGCCGCGTGAGAAGAAGGTGTAGCCCTTTTGCTCGAGTTCCTTGCGCAGCTCGCGGAAGTTGTAGATGCAGCCGTTGAAGACGAGCGCCAGCCCGAGGTCGCTGTCAAGCATGGGCTGGTGAGAGGCTTCGGAGAGATCGATGATCTTGAGTCGGCAGTGGCCGAAGGCGGTGCCGCCGTGGAGGTAGACGCCGTTGGAGTCCGGGCCGCGCGAGCGCATGCGGTCGGACATGGCGCCGACGGCCGCGAGTGAGGCGGCGTCGCCGTTGGTGTTGATAAGCTCGCCACAGATTCCGCACACGGGGGGTGGTTGCCTTTCTGGTGGGGAGGAGGATGCCCCATCCGGGGAGTGTGGCGGGGTGGCGGGGTGGCGGGGGCGAGAGTGGCGGGCGCGGGGACCGCCTCGTTCGCATGGGACGAGACGACCGTCAAGCAGAGTACGTCCCCCTTGCCGACAGGCCCCCAACCACGCCGGGTCGGGCCGTCCGATCCGCCGCGTAGGCCGTTGGGCCGATTCTAGACAGGGGGCGAACCCCGGGCAAACGCTCGGCGCTCGCGAGGAGCGGTCCCCCGTCGCGGTGCGCGAAGCCCGTGGATCGCAATCCATGAGCTTCCGGCCTTTATCATGCGACCATGTACTCGCACATCCTCTGCCCGCAGCGTGCCCCCGCCAACCCCGCCAACCCCGCCACCCCCGCCCGGCCTGACGTTCACATCGTGCCGATCGTGTCCGGCGGCAAGCTCGAGCTCGATGATGCCGAGCTCAGCCGCGCCGCGCACGCGGCGCTGCGCCGGCCGGAGGCGGGCGGCGACGTCGGACAGGTGGTGATGGCGGACGTCGACGGCGGGCGACTGGTCCTGCTTGGGCTCGGTGAGCCGGCGCCACTCGACGCTGACGCGGTGCGCGTGGCCGCGTGGCACCTGCTGCGTGCGCTGCACGCGATAGGCGCCCGCCGCGCACACTGGCACTCCCCTGCCGCCACCCCCACGCTCGGTGACGCCGGCGAGTTGGCGCGCGTGCTCGCCCAGGGACTGGAGCTGTCGCGCTTCCGCTTCGACACCTACAAGCAGCCCCCGGCCACCGCGGGCCCGCGCGGCAAGCTGACGCTGAGCACGGACGACGCGCCCACGCGCCGGCAGCTCCAGGCGGGCCTGGCGCTCGCCGCGTCGATCAATCACGCCCGCGAGCTTGCCGCGCAGCCGCCCAATGTCGCGACGCCCGACTATCTCGCCGCCCACGCCCGGGCGCTGGCGCGCAAGCACGAGCTGCGCTGCACCGTCTACCGGGGCGAGCAGTTGCGCAAGCGCCGCCTCGTCGGGCTGGAGACGGTCGGGCGGGCGTCGGAGCACAAGCCCTGCCTCATCGAGCTGGTGCACCAGCCGGCGCGGCCGCGGGCGACGGTCGTGCTCGTGGGCAAGGCGATCACCTTCGACGCCGGCGGATTGTCGCTGAAGATCAACGACACGATGCGGCACATGAAGTACGACAAGGCGGCCGGCTGCGCGGTGCTCGGGGCGATGCACGCGGTGGCGCGGCTGAAGCCGAACGTGCGCGTCGTGGGGCTGCTGCCGGCGGCGGAGAACGCCGTCTCCGACCAGGCCTACCGCGTCGACGACATCCTCCGCTTTCCCAACGGCGTCAGCGTCGAGGTCACCAACACCGACTATGAAGGGCGGCTGGTGCTGGCGGACGGCCTCATCCACGCGTGCAAGCAGTACAAGCCGGACGCGCTGATCGACCTCGGCACGCTGACGGGCGAGATCATCCAGGGCCTCGCCGGGCGCACGGCAGGGCTCTGGTGCGACGACGCACCGCTGCGCGAGCGGCTGCTGACCGCGGGCGAGCGCGCGGGTGAGCCGGTCTGGCCCATGCCGCTAACGCGTGAGCATCGCGAGGCGATCGTGTCACCGCACGCGGACGTGGTGAACCTGGCCCTGGACGAGCCGGGCAAGCCCGGGCAGTGCGCGGCGTTCCTAGAGCGATTCGTGACGCCGGGCGTGGCGTGGGCGCACCTGGACATCGCGGGGCCGGTGCACGTGACCGCGGAGCGGCCGCCATTCGCGGTGGGGCCGACCGGGTACGGAGCGGGACTGCTGGCTGAACTGATCGCAGGGTGGGGGTAGGTTGGGGACTTGAGGGTTGGGGATTCGGGATTGAGGGTTGGGGGTGAAGATGCGGGTTTGGGGTTTCGGGTTCAGGGTGCGGGATGGGGATCACGGGATCGGGTACGGGAAGCCACGGTGACCCGAGCATTAACGTTTAGCCGCCGCGCCCATGCGGGCGTCCCCCACCGAACCCTCGACGTCCCTTCCCCCCAACTCCCCAACCGCGAATCCCCATCCCCCGTCCCTTGATGATCCTGAACCTGCCGTGGCATCGGCGCTACTGTCACGGCATGGCGTTGGTGCGCGATCATCTTGACTGGATCGACGGGCAGGCGGACGCGATGGCGGACCTGCTGGCCGAGTGGGTGGGGATCAGCTCCGGCACCGAGCATCTGCCGGGCCTGGAGCGCATGCTCGAGACGTTGACCGACCATTTCGACCCGCTGGCGGACGAGCTGCGCCACCTCGAGCTGCCGCCGCGGCCGGTGGTGGATGACGCGGGGCGCGTCGTGCATCAGCCACTGGGCAAGGCGCTGTGGCTGCGGCGCCGGGCGGAGGCGGCCCATCGCGTGCTGCTGAACATTCACATGGACACGGTCTTCGGGCCGGACGATCCCTTCAACAGCGCGCAGCGGCCGGCGCCGGACCGGATGCTCGGGCCGGGCGCGGCAGACGGCAAGGGTGGACTCGTCGTAATGCTGACCGCGCTGCAGGCGCTCGAGCAATCAGAGGTCGCACATCACCTGGGCTACGAGGTGCTGATCAACCCCGACGAGGAGCTGGGCTCGCCCGGGTCGCTGCCGCTGCTGGCGGATTGCGCGCGGCGGTGCGACCTGGGGCTCGTATTCGAGCCGGCCCTCGAGGACGGTGCGATGGTGTCGCAGCGCAAGGGTTCGGGCGGGTTCGTGCTCGTCGTGCGCGGCCGATCGGCCCACGCGGGGCGCAACCCGGACGACGGGCGCAATGCCGTGACGGCGCTGGCGCGGGCGATCGCGGCGCTCGACGCACTCAACGGCGAGCTGCCGGGGCTGACGGTCAACGTGGGGCGCGTGGTGGGCGGCAGCGCGGTCAACATGGTGCCCGGGCTGGCACTGTGCCGCTTCAACGTGCGCTACGCAGACCCGGCCCACGAGCGGCGGCTGCGCCAGCGGCTGGCGGAGATCGTCCAGCAGGTGGAGCAGCGCGACGGCGTGGAGGTCGAGCTGCACGGCGAGTTCGCCGCGCCGCCCAAGCTGCTGGACGGCCCGACCGCGCTGCTGATGGACCATGTCGCCGCGGTCGGCCGCGAGCTGGACGTGCCCATCACCTGGCGCAGCACCGGCGGCGTCAGCGACGGCAATCGGCTGGCCGCCGCGGGGCTGGCGAACCTGGACACCATGGGGCCGCGCGGCGGGGAGCTGCACAGCGATCGCGAGTTCGTGCTGCTCGACTCCCTGCCGGAGCGCGCCAAGCTCACGGCCGGGCTGCTCGTCAACCTCGCCGCCGGTTCGCTGGCGTGGCCGGGCGAGTCGGCCGCGGACGCGACGCGCGGCGCGGGGTAGATCATGCCCGTCGCCGGCGTAGGAACAGCAGCCCACCGGCGGCGAGCAGTACGGCCGTGGTCGGCTCCGGCACGATCCGGTAGATGTTCTCCCCCAGCGGCGCGAAGGCGTCGAGAAAGTAGCCGTCCTCGGCCGTGAGCGTCCGCGACGTGCCGACGACCTCGATCATGGTCCCCGGCTCGAGGCCCTCGACGTGGATCGTCGCCAGCGCCTGGCGCGGGAAGATCGGGTCGAACTGGCGGGCGGTCGCGGCGCCGGGGCCGATGTCCATGTTCTGCGCGAAGATGTAGAGCTCGCCCTCGTACTCCGTGGCCTTGAAGTGGCCCTCGAGGGGAGTGCTGCCGTTGGTGGTGGTCAGGTCGAGGGTGATCTGCCGGTCGGTCGGCGCGGCGAGGATGGCCGGCGCGAGCTCCGTGATCTGCGTGTTGAGGCGGAGCAGCTCGGCCTGCATTGCCGGCGTGGGGCCGAACTCATGGAAGCTGGGGTTGTTGAATCGGTGGGTGAAGTAGCCGATGCCGGTCGCGCCGCGAATGAGCGAGCCCCAGACTTCGTACCGCGTATGCTCGGGCAGCACGGGGATCTGCCGGTCTTCGCTGATCGCCCGGCTGCCCACACCCGTCTCGATCCACGCATACACCGGTCGGCCGTCCGCCAGCTCGACGAGCTGCTCGACGCCGGACGCCACGCGATTGATCCAGTTGGGCCGACCCCAGCCGAAGATCGGATAGTGGTCGTAGCCAACGACGTCGGCGGCCTGGACGTAGGCGGGGTAGTAGGCCGCCTGCTGCTGGGCGTCGTAGCGGTTGCGGAACTCGGTCATGAAGTGGGAGGTGAAGGTGACGAAGACCGGGCGCTCGATACCGGCGTTCTGCCACTGCTGATACACGGACGCGACGTTGGCGGGCGAGGTGCGGGGCTCGTAGCCGCCGCCGGCCGCGGCGCGGGGCAGGTCGGGCTCGTCGCTGTGGTGCCAGGCGAGCAGGTGGCTGTGGCCGCGCGCCGCATTCACGTCGCCGGCCGCGCCGAGGCGGGCGATGGCGTAACCGCCGACCGCGGCTGCGGCGTTCGCCTGCATCAGGGGCGTGACGCCGCTCTGGTTGCCCATGAACGCGTTGAACCCGAGCGAGCGCAGGTTGGCGAAGCTGTTCCAGGTGTTGCTCGGATGCTGGAGCCACGACATGATCGGGAGGAACGGCTCGCCGTTGACGATGAACTCGCCGTTGGCGCCGATCTGCACCGTCTCGATCGTCGGCAGCGGGTCGGGCGCCTGCGCCTGCGCCGCCTCACCGCCGAACGCCAAGGCCAACGCCAGCAGCGCACCGATCACGTATCGCGTCATCAAGGAATCCCTCCTGACCCCCGGCGGCGGACCGCAACGGACCCGCTCGCTGCTTCCAGTATCCACCCCGGGGACCGGGTGTCAATACGATTCTGGCTCATCCGGAATTTCGCCGGCAGCGCCGAAGCCGCCCGTAGTCTCATTTCGCGGGGTCGTCCATCGCCGTCAGCAGATCGCCCGGCGCCAGCCCGTGCCCGCGGGCGAAGGCGTCGGCCGACATCACCCGCGTACCGGCGGCCTGGACCTCGATGAGCCGGACCAGGCCCTGCCCGGTCATGACCAGCTCGCGATCCAGCACCCGGCCGGGCTCCGCGTCGGGCCAGCGCTCGGCGATCACGGCCGGCACCTCCGCCATCACCTCCACGCGCCGCAGTG
The DNA here is from genome assembly GCA_040905445.1 of Phycisphaeraceae bacterium. Taxonomy (GTDB): domain Bacteria; phylum Planctomycetota; class Phycisphaerae; order Phycisphaerales; family Phycisphaeraceae; genus SKPT01. The sequence goes on from JBBDRN010000040.1 coordinate 14,685, forward strand.
TCAGCACGGCCGGCGATGCGCCCCCCGCGGCCCCCGCACGGTGCCACGCCACGCGGCAGCCCGGCCAGGGCGTCAGCCCATGCACCCGCGCCCGCACGCGCTCGGCGGGCTGGGCGAAGTCCACCGTCCCGTCGGCCTTGCTCAACTTCGGCGCCCGCGTCGCCTCGGCGTCATCCTGCGGCTGGGCCTCAAGCGTCCCGCGCTCCAGGCGCGTCAGCACGTCCGTCACGAGCTCGGGCCCCAGCGATGCGAGGCGATCATGCACCTCGCCCGCCGTCTCGCCGGGGTCGATGTCGATCCGCGCCTGGCCGTACATCGCCCCGGCGTCCATCCTCTGCGCCAGACCGATCACCGTGATGCCGGTGACCTTCTCGCCTTGGATGACGGCCCAGTTGACGGGGGCGGCGCCGCGATAGCGCGGCAGCAGCGAGCCATGCACGTTGATCGCCAGGCGGCCGAAGGCGTCGATCAGCTCGGGGCTGAGCTTCTGCCCGAAGGCGATGACGACGCCGACGTCCGGCCGGTATGCCCGCACACGCTCGATGAAGCCGGCGTCGTTGACGTTCTCGCTCTTGCGGACGTCGAGGCCCTGCCGCTGGGCCCACGCGGCGACGGGCGTGGGCGTGAGCTGACGTCGGCGGCCGGCGGAGCGGTCAGGCTGCGAGACGACGGCGACGACGTCGTGCCTCTGGACGAGGCGTTCGAGCGTCGGCAAGCCGAAGTCGCCGGAGCCGAGGAAGACGATGCGCATCGGTGGGATTCCATGATCCGGATCTCGGGGCCGGATTGTAGACGCTCGGCCGCACCGCGCCGTTCCGGGATCCCCCTGCCGCGCCGCGTCGGCCCAGTCTGACGGCTACCATCACGTCAGCCCGATCATGCCACCCGCCACCACGACGCCCATCACCGCCGCCAGCGCGACCGCGATCCTGCATCGCTGGCACCGGACTGACCTGACGGTCACGGATGTGCGGCCGCTCGAGGGCGGCATGGTCAATGCCGTCGCGCTATGGCAGACGGACGGCGAGCCGGCGACGCTCGTGGTCAAGACCGACGCGGCCGAGGTGGTCGAGATGTTCGAGCGCGAGCACGCGGGGCTGGCGTGGTACCGGCAGCACACGCGCCTGCCCGTGCCCGCCCCATACACCTCGTTCGCCGACCCGGAACTCGGCGTGGCGGGGCTCATGATGGAGCACATCGCGGCGCCGAACCTCAGCCAGGCCCGCCTCACAGGGACCGGCCAGCGCCAGCTCCAGCAGCAGCTCGCGTATCACCTGGCCCGCCTGCACGAGATCACCGCCGACGCGTTCGGCTCGCCGCTGGACGCCGCGGCGCGCCACCCGCACTGGCTCGATGTGTTCGGCCCGCGGCTGGAGCAGCAGTTCCTCGCGGCGCGCGACCAGCTCAACTCGCGCCACCGGGCGACCGTCGAGGCGCTGATCCGCGACCTGCCCGCGCATCTGCCGCCGGGCGAGCGACCGGCGCTGATCCACGGCGACCTGTGGGCGACGAACGTGCTGGTGGACGACACGCTGCCGAACCGGCCGGAGATCCGCGCATTCATCGACCCGCAGCCGGCGTTCGCAGACGTCGAGTACGAGTTGGCGTACCTGCGGCTGTTCCATACCGCGGACGGCGACTTCTTCGACGCCTACACGCGTCGGCGGCCGCTGCGTCCCGGCTTCGATCATCGCTGCCGCATTTACTGGGCGCACACGCTGCTGCTGCACGTGCACCGGTTTGGCCGGTCCTATCTGCCGATGTGCCACGATGTGCTGGAACAGCTCCGACGGGGGTGAGCGGGGGCATCGATTGGTGTCGGGCCCGCACCTCGGGCGGCTAACGGCAATGGAGCGCGACGGGCTCGAAGCGGGTCGGCCCGAGCGTCCAGGCCGCGGCGGCCGTCGGTTGGCCGACCTCGATCGTCACGATCAGGTAGACGTACGCCGGCCACGCCTCGGCGAGGTCCGTCTTCGACGGCCGGGGCGGTGCGTCCGGATGCGTGTGGTAGATGCCGACGATGTCCCACCCACGCGCCCGCGCCGCCCGGTCGACCTGCAGGTAGGTCCGCGGCGCGATCTCGTAGCGCTGCCGCGCCCCGGCCTCGCCGACCGCGTTCTCCGCCGACTCGACCGCCTGGACGCGCCACGCATCGGCCTCCCGCACGCCGAGCAGGAACCCGCAGCACTCGCCCGGGTAGGCGGCGGCCCCATGGTCATGGACGCGCTGCATCAACGACGCGGGCAGGTGCAGGTCCATGGTGGGGTGATCGGCGGTTGGCGGGCTGCGACGTGACCCCGAGCCGCGGCGCAGCGGATCCCGAGCACGCGGCGGGCGCGGCCTGCGGTGCAAGGTGCGTTGTGCGATGCGCCCCCAACAGCCCCGGCCGCCCCCCGGGTCCTACGCCTCCTGCTTGTCGAGCGTGGCGGAGAGCTCCGCAGAGCCGACGTCGACCTGGGTCAGGGTCTCTTTCATGAGGCGGCCGACCTTGAACTTGACAGTGCGCTTGGGCGGGACCTCGACGGGTTCGAGGGTCTTGGGGTTCTGAGCCATGCGCGAGCGGCGCTGCTTGACCTCGAAGACGCCGAAATCGCGGAATTCGAGCCGGTTGCCCTTGCCCAACTCGACGATGATGCTGTCGAGGAAGCTCTGGACGACCCGCTTGACGACGACGCGTTTCTCACCCGTGGCGTCGGCGATGTGATCGATCAGCTCTTTCTTCGTGATGGTCGCCATGCGGCAAGCCCCTCTGAGAGTGCCGGAACAGGCCGGTTGCCTGGGACGCCGAGCCTCCCTCCCGAACGGAGGCGATGACAGGTGATTCCGGACCCCTGCCCGGCGTCGCTCCAGCTTGCAGTATGCCAAGCCGAGCCTGCCGGGTCAACCTTCAAATCCCGCACCCGGTTGAAATTACCCTCCGTCTTGTGAGCGCCGCCCGCAGCGTCTACGATTCCATTCGATGGCTGTCAACCTCCAGGAACTGTGCATCCGGACCTACCCAGACCCGGTCCTGCGCCGCCGGGCCGACCCTGTCGAACGCGTCGACGACGAGGTCCGGGCGGTGGCCCGGCGGATGCTCGAGCTGATGCACGACGTCCACGGCGTGGGGCTCGCCGCGCCGCAGGTGGGGCTGCCCTGGCGGCTGTTCGTGGTCAACGCCACGGGCGAACCCGCCGACGACCGCGTCTACATCAACCCCGCCCTGCACAACCCGGCCCGCCAGACCGAGCCGCGCGACGAGGGCTGCCTGTCCATTCCGGGTATCACCGCCGAAGTGACACGACCGGCCGCGATCCGCATCGTGGCGCGCGGGCTGGAGGGCGAACCGATCGACGAGCAGGCCGAGGGCCTGCTGGCCCGGGCGCTGCAGCACGAATACGACCATCTCGAAGGCGTGTTGATCATCGACCGCATGACGCCGGTGGACCGCATGGCCAACAAGCGCGCCCTGCGCGAGCTCGAGGCCGAGCACTCGGCGTGACGGGCCGGGGCCTCGCATGGCATGCGTCGAGTCGTGTCGCGGACGCCCACGGATTGCAATCCGTGGGCGTCGGGGCGGCTACTCCGCGCTTGGCGCGGTCCATAGCCGGCGCAGGTCGCGGAACATGGCGCGGGCGGCGTGGCCGCGGTGGCTGATCCGGTTCTTCGCTTCCGGCGAAATCTCGGCCGTCGTCTTGCCGAGCTCGGGCACGAAAAAGAGCGGGTCGTAGCCGAAACCCTGATCGCCGCGGCCGCGCTCCAGCTGGGCGGGATCGTCGGCCTCGGCGGCGGTGATGATCCGGCCCTCGACGGTCCCGCGCACGCTCGCGACGATGCGGGGCCCGGGCTCGGCGTCGCCGGCCGGCCCCGCCTCGACGAGGGCCGGCTCGTCGGGCATCGCGAGCGCCATGACGCAGACGAACCGGGCGGTGCGCTGCTCGGCGGGGATGTCGCCGAGCCGATGCATCAGCGTGGCGTTGTTGGCGAGGTCGACCTCGCGGCGCGGGCCGGTCTCCCCGCTGTAGCGGGCCGAGAGCACGCCCGGCTGGCCGCCGAGGGCGTCGACCTCCAAGCCGGAGTCGTCGGCGAGGCAGGCGACGTGACCGGTGCTCGCGTAGTGGCGGGCCTTCAAGGCGGCGTTTCCCTCGAAGGTGTCGGCATCCTCGGTGGGCTCGGGGCCGCGGACGCCGGCCATATCCAGCGTCGCCAGGTCGGGGGCCGGCAGTCCATCCTCCGCGGCACAGGCCTCGAAGATCTCGCGGATCTCCTGGAGCTTGTGCAGGTTGCTCGTGGCGACGATGATCCTCATGGTCGGGAAGTATCGCGGCTCGGAGGCCGGGTGTAAATGGGGCAGGGGAAAAAGCCGGGCGCCGGGACGGGCGGGGGTGACGGCGGGGGCCGGTGGGGGTGGCGCGGGGGGAGAAAATCAGCAACCGGGCGGTTCCCGGGCCCGGGCGGCTGTGATACAATCGCCCTCTTGCCGGGGCCTCGTGCCCACCCTGCGCGGGGTGGCGAGGCTTCCCGACCAACCAGGCGGCATTCGGCCGCGACCCGCGGTGCCCGGTGCGAGCCGGGCCGGGTATGAGCTTTAGCAGGAACCTTTTTCTACATGGTCGACCAGAACCTGATCGCAAGTCTCGAAACCGAGGAGCAGGAAGCGGAGCAGATGCTCGCCGACGCGTTTGGCGGGGAGGTCGCGCAGGGCGACCTGGACCAGCTCCTCGAAGGGCAGATCGCCGACTTCAAGCCGGGCACCATTCTTCAGGGCAAGATCGTCGGCCGGGCCGGCGATGACTACCTCGTCGAGGTCGGGCTCAAGAGCGAGGGCATCCTCGACAAGAACGAGTTCGACGATGCCGACTCGGTGGAGATCGGCGACACCGTCGAGGTGCTGCTCGAAGCCGTCGAGGGCACCTCCGGCACGGTGCAGGTCTCCAAGCGCAAAGCCGACCGCATCCGCGGTTGGGAAAACATCATCAACAGCAAGGACGAAGGCGACCCCGTCGAAGGCCGCGTGATGCGCAAGATCAAGGGCGGGCTGCTCGTCGACATCGGCGTGCCGGTGTTCCTGCCCGCCAGCCAGGTCGACATCCGCCGTCCGAGCGACATCGGCATCTACATCGGGCAGACGATCCAGGCCCAGATCCTGAAGATCGACACCGAGCGGCGCAACATCGTTATCAGCCGCCGCAAGCTCATCGAGGAGGAGCGGGCCGAGAAGCGCAAGCACCTGCTCACGAACATCAAGGAGGGCGACCTGGTCACCGGCGTGGTCAAGAACATCGCCGACTTCGGCGCGTTCGTCGACCTCGGCGGCATCGACGGCCTGCTGCACATCACCGACATGAGCTGGGGCCGGGTGGGCCATCCCTCCGACGTCGTGAAGATCGACCAGAAGATCGAGGTCAAGATCCTCAACATCGACTACGACAAGGAAAAGATCGCCCTGGGCCTGAAGCAGAAGGAAGCTTCGCCCTGGGAAGACATCGAGAAGAAATACCCCGCCAACACGCGGGTCAAGGGCGTGGTCACGAACATCATGTCCTACGGCGCCTTCGTCAAGCTCGAAGAGGGCGTGGAAGGCCTGGTCCACATCTCCGAGATGTCCTGGACCAAGCGGATCAACCACCCGTCCGAAATGGTCAGCGTCGGCGAAGAAGTCGAAGTCGTCGTGCTGGACATCAACAAGGACAAGCAGGAAATCAGCCTCGGCATCAAGCAGACCGAGGTCAACCCCTGGGAGCTGGTGGCCGAGAAGTACCCGCCCGGAACCGTCGTCGAGGGCAAGGTGCGCAACCTCGCCAGCTACGGCGCGTTCGTCGAGATCGAGCCGGGCATCGACGGCCTCCTGCACGTCTCCGACCTGTCGTGGACCAAGAAGCTGACGCACCCCAACGAGCTGCTGAAAAAGAGCGACGTGGTCCGCTGCGTCGTGCTCGAGGTCGACCGCGAGAAGCAGCGCATCGCGCTGGGCCTGAAGCAGATGTCCGAGGACCCGTGGCACGAGGCGATCCCGACGCACTACCAGCCGGGCATGATCGTGCAGGGCAAGGTGACCAAGATCACCAACTTCGGCGTGTTCGTCGAGCTCGAGGACGATCTCGAGGGCCTCTTGCACATCAGCGAGCTGGCCGACCACAAGGTCGAAAACCCGCAGGACGTGGTGAAGGTCGGCGATGAGCTGGAAGTCAAGATCCTGCGCGTCGACATCGACGAGCGGAAGATCGGGCTGTCGCTCAAGCGGGCGCAGTGGACCGCCGACCAGGACGCGGCGGCCGACCGCAGCGAGCGCAAGACCGGCCCGGCCACAGGCGGGGGCGGGCTCGGCGGCCTCGGCGACGATGCCGGGGCGCTCGGCACCGACAAGATCACCTTCGGCGAAGGTGGCGCGAAGCCGGTCGACTGATCGCTGCCGACCATCTGAAGCAACCCCAGGGCGCCGCATCGTGCGGCGCCCTGTTTTTTTGGTTCACCGGGATTTTCGGGGTCGGGTGCCGACCCCGCGCCACATCGCAGTCGCCGGCACCATAACTCAGCCCCGCAGGGG
>JBBDRN010000041.1:0-19918 GCA_040905445.1 Phycisphaeraceae bacterium
CGCCGCATCGCAATCGCAGACCCCAGATTCCAGCCCCGCAGGGGCTGCGGGTTGTAGCCACGGGTGGAGCGCAGCGGAACCCGTGGAACGCGGCGGAGAATCCTCCTGCCCCGGCTGGGGCAGCGGGCGTTGCCGCCGCCCCTGCCGGGGCGGGACGAACGTCCACGTCCCCCACGGGTTGCGCGGCTTGCCGTGACCGGCCAGCCGCTTCACCCGTGGCTACAAGCTGGTCACCCCCTACGGGGGCTGCAACCAGGTTCCGGCGCGACTGTGTTTGTCGTCCCCGAAAATTCGGATGAACCATAAAAAAACCACGACCGACGGCAGTTGTGCCGCCGGCCGCGGGATGGGGCCGTATGGGTTGTCGATCCGGGTCAGTCGTAGGAACGGGCCTGGAACTGGCCGCGGTCACTTTCGTGGGGCACGAAGGTGATGGTGCCGAGGTTGGTCGCCCCGCCGAGGTCCGAGGCGTGGCCGTGGGGGCTCACGGTCGGGTCGCCCGGGTCGAAGGAGTAGAGGCGGTTGGTGATCACGGTGAAGCCGAGCAGGCGATCAGCGCTGGCGAAGTCCATGCCGAGCACCTCGCGGGGGTGCATCTCGCCGAGGTAGTCCTCGTCGGCAAACTCGCTGCCGTCGAGCGTGATGGACCAGAACTCCTGGCCACGGGTGGCGTAGAAAGTCTCGCCGTCGAGCGTGGCGACGCTGTCGTAGCGGCGCTGAAGCTTGGCGAGCTCGGTCAGCGTGCCGTCACGGTGATCGACACGGGCCAGGCGCTTGGGCGTGGCCATGGCCATGCTGCCGTTGATCGAGCTCTGGCCTTCGAAGCGGATCCACCAATGGCCCATGGCCGTGCCGCCGCCGTCGTGGGCGTTCCACAGGCTGTCGACGTGGATGGGGTTGGCAGGATCGGCGTGGAATTCGTAGGTGTTGTTGTTCTGGATCGCCCATTCCTCGCCGTCGGCGGTGAGGGTGTTCTGGCTGCCGCCGCCCTTGGGGCGGACGCGGATGCGCAGGACCTGGACGTTGCCGTACATCTCGCCGGTGTTGTGCTGGGCCCAGGTGTGCAGATCGCCGCGGTCGATCTGCTCGATCGTGCCGTTGGGGTGGAGGATGTCCATCTCGAAGCGCATGTCGGGGCTGTTGTTGGGGTTAATGTTTATCACGCCCTCGACGTCGAACGGCCGGACCTGGCTGTCCTGGACGACGAACACGTCGTAGCCGCCGGCCCCGTTTGGGACGTGCGCGGCGCCGGTGATGCGTCCGCCCTCGACGTTGTCGTTGCGGATGGTGGCGGTGGGCAGGCCGGCGTCGGTGACCTGCTGGATGTTGATGTAGACGAGGTTGACGCGGTGGTTCTCCGGGTTGGTCCAGAAAGCGACGAGGTTCTGGAAGCCGGGGATGTACGTCGACGCATCGATGCCGGTGAGCACTTGGCCCCCCGTGAGCCGGACAGTGTGGACGTTGTCGAGCTCGCCGTCGTCGAAGCGATAGCGCGCGAGCTGACCACTGTCGCGGTTGATGCCGTACATCGCCGAGCCCGGCGCGAGGGATTGGGCATGGGCGGCCATGCCCGCGCCCGCGGTGACGATCGCGGCGGCGGTGGCTGCAAGTCGGTTGATCTTCATGGCACGTTTCCTCTCCGGCAGGGAGCGGTGCCGCCCGACATATGCCGGCAAGCACGCCAGATCAGACTGCCGACGCTGACCTGACGGGCCAAACGTACGATTCGTCGCGAGGCCGGGCCAGCGTCTGGCCCAGAATCGCCAACCTCGCCGCCTCGCCCGCGCGGCGCAGGCGGCACCGGCGGCGCAGACCGTGCGACCGGCGCAGGCGGGCCTGTTACGGCGGTTGGATTTAACGCCAAGGCGCCAAGGGCATAGAGGGGGTGCCACTGACGTAGGGTCCGCTGTGCGGACCTGCCTTGGTCGCGGGGTGGGAGGGGAAAGGTCCGCACAGCGGACCCTACGGCGATTCGTGCGGCGCGGGCTCAGGCCTTGATCGCATCGAGGACCATGTCGGTGATCTCGCGCGTCGACGACTTCGGCCGATCCAGCGACTGGCCCTTGAAGCGGGGGCAGACGGCGCGGGCGGCCTGCTCGATCCGCCGTCCGGTGCTTACTGCCGCATCCTCGCCGGCGATGCGACCGGTCTCCTCGAGCATCATCGCCACCGACAGGATCGTCGCCAGCGGGTTGGCCTTGTTCTGCCCCGCGATGTCCGGCGCCGAGCCGTGCACGGGCTCGAACATGCCCGGGGCGGTGCCGTCCGGGTTGAGGTTGCCCGACGCGGCGACGCCCATGCCTCCCGCGATGGCGGCACCGAGGTCGGTGATGATGTCGCCGAACATGTTTGGCACGACGATCGTCTCGTAGCGCTCGGGGCTGGTGGCCATGTACATGCAGCAGGCGTCGACGTGGTGGTACTCGCGGGTGACATCTTGGTAGTCGGCGTCGCCGATCTCGGTGAACGCCCGCATCCAGGTGTCGCCGGCATACGTCAGCACGTTGGTCTTGTGCACGAGCGTGAGCTTGCCGTCGCCGTCGCCCGCCTGCTTCTTTCGCCGGGCGAGCTCGAAGGCGTAGCGCAGGCAGCGCTCGACGCCGAAGCGCGTGGCGATCATCTCCTGGCTGGCGATCTCGTGGGCGGTGCCCTTGCGCATGATGCCGCCGTGGCCGCAGTAGAGGTCTTCCGTGTTCTCGCGGACGACGTCGAAGTCGATGTCGGCGGGCGTCTTGTCGCGCAGGGGCGTGGTGACGCCTTCGTACAGCCGCACGGGCCGGAGGTTGATGTATTGATCCAGCGCGAAGCGGAGCTTGAGCAGCAGGCCCTGTTCGAGGACGCCGGGCTTGACGTCCGGGTGTCCCACGGCGCCGAGAAGAATGGCGTCAAACGTGCGCAGCTCGTCGATCTCGGCGTCGTCGATGACTTTGCCGGCCTTCAAGTAGCGCGAGCCGCCGTAGTCGAACGGCTGGGTGGCGTAGTCGAGCTTGTCGAGGCGGGCGGCGGCGTCGAGGACGCGCAGCGCCTCGCCGACCACTTCCGGGCCGATGCCGTCGCCAGCGATGACGGCGATGTTCAGTGTCACGTCAATGCTCCGATGGGGCGTGATGGCGGGCGGATAGGAATAGCAGCTACGCACGCGCCGTGCAAGCCCCGCGTTAGAGCGCGTTCAATCCAACCGTAGCGGGTGCCACTGACAAGGCCGTCTTCGGCCTCGTCAGTGTTGGCTGGCTGCAAGTCGCACTGACAAGCTCCGCGGACTCCACTTGGTCAGTGGCACCCCCCGCCACCCCACCCGCGACGAATGGGTTGAAGGCGCTTACGACGGCCAGAGCCGATCGCCGATGCCGTCCATGTGATGTTCGAGCAGCCGGCGCAGGATCTCGAGTTCCGCGTCGCGCAGCTCGCCGCGGTGGTGGCGATCGACCAGCATCTGCGTGAAGCCGGGCAGACGGGCGTCGAGGATGCGCATCTGATTGAGCGTGCGGTCGACGCGGCGCTGATTCGCGGCGTTGGGGAACTCGCCGTCGGCGAACGCCTCCTCGATGGCCTCAGTCGTCAGCAGCAGGCCGGGCACGGCGTCGAGCATGGCCGTGCGCACCTGCTCGCGGTCGGCGGCGTCGGCGTGATTCTGCCGGGCGAGGTAGTCGTCGAGGATGTCGTCGAACGCGCTGCTGAGCACCTCGCTGCGCTCGCGGAACGCGCCGCGCTCCATCTCCGCCCACCGGTCACGCTCGCGCTCCTCGGCGCTGCGGCAGGCGGGCAGGGCGATGGCGACAAGCAGCAGGCAGGCGAGCAGGAGGGCGAGCTTGTCGCAATGGCGTAGCATGGCAGCCTCTTCCCTAATCGGTGTCAGCTTCAAGCCTGTCGACGTCGGCGAGGTCCCGCAACCGTCCGCCTGCGCGCTTGCTGCGGATGAACTCATCGCGGCCGATGTAAGCCACGGGAACGTCGCCGTACTGGCCAGGTGACCGATTCATCCAGACTCCGTCCCACATTGCGCCTGGAATCGATGTTAGCAGGTCCACCTGCACCGGCGGACGCCCGAGCCGAAAGAAAAACCGAGGCTGCTGGAAGTCGTCCTCCGTGAGTCCGACATGGCCGAAGCCGAAGTCCTTCAAGGCCGCGATCACGCGCGGCGCGTGCCCGGGGCTGGCGTGCAATAGAATGTCGATGTCGCCAGTCGCGCGCGGCACCCCATGATGGGCCAAGGCGTAGGCGCGACAATGACATACTCAACGCCATGACGGTTCAAGTTTCTGAACAGTTCTTGGAATTCGGGAAAGACGTCCATAAAACTGCCTGCGCAATGCGTCAACCGCCGCCGCGCGCTCCTCGGGTGGCCGGCTGAGCCAGTACTCACGATCTTCGCGCTCCGGCGTCCGATCGCCGAGCTCGAACTTGCGGACGATTTTCTCGATCATTGCCATCACCTCAACGACGTATTCCACCTCCACGCCAGCCAGGGTCAAGCAACGCCGCCGCGCGGCACAGGCCCGCCCCGGTCAGCGCCTCAGCCCAGCACCGCCAGGCTCACGTAGCGCTCCCTGCTCACGCGCGCCTCGAACTCGTCCCAGAACTTGTTGATGATCGTGCGCACCGCCCAGTTGGCGCCGTCCGCGAGGCCGCAGATCGTCGTGCCCGGCATCGCGCCCATCGAGCCGGAGAGTTCCAGCAGCAGGTCCAGGTCCTTCGTCGTCCCGTCGTCCGCCTCGATCCGCTCCAGCACCTGGTGCATCCAGCCGGTGCCCTCGCGGCAGGGCGTGCACTGGCCGCACGACTCGAGCGCGAAGAACCGCGCACAGTTGCGCGCCACCGCCACGATGTCCGTGTCCTCGTCCATGACGATCACGCCCGCGGTGCCGAGGCCAAGACAGTTGTATTTCTTGCCGATGTCGAAGTCGAGCTCGGCGTCGTACTCGTCCGCCGAGAGGATGCCCATCGAGATGCCGCCGGGGATCGCGGCCTTGAACTTCTTGCCGCCGCGCATCCCCTGGCAGTGGTCCTCGATCAGCGTCGAGAGCTTGACGCCCAGCTCGTCCTCGTAGACGCCCGGGCGGTTGACGTGCCCCGAGATGCCGAAGAGCTTGGGCCCGAAGCTGGCGGGCACCTGCGGCGGCGCGCCCTCCGGCCGCTGCACACCCATCGACTGGAACCACTCCGGCCCGTTCTCGATGATCGGCACGACGCACGCGAGCGTCTCGACGTTGTTGATCACCGTCGGCCGGTTGAATGCGCCCGCCACGGCCGGGAAGGGGGGCTTGATGCGAGGCCAGCCGCGCTTGCCCTCGAGCGACTCGAGCAGTCCCGTCTCCTCGCCACAGATGTACGCCCCCGCGCCGCGGTGCAGGTAGAGGTTGGGATCGCGTCCGTTGACCTTGCCCATGCGCGAGCCGGGGCCGAACACCTTGTTGGCGTAGGCCTCCTTGATGGCGTTCTCGAAGACGTCGCGCTGGTGGTGGTATTCGCCGCGGATGTAGAAGTAGGCCGTGTCGAGCTGGCACGCGTGCATGGTGATCGCGATGCCTTCGATGGTCATGTGGGGGTCGAAGTCGACCAGCAGACGGTCCTTGAAGGTGCCGGGCTCCGACTCGTCGGCGTTGATGGCGAGATAGCGTGGCTCGCCGTCCTCGGGCGGCAGAAAGCTCCACTTCATGCCGGCGGGGAAGCCCGCGCCGCCGCGCCCGCGCAGCTCGGCGGCCTTGACGATGTCGATGACCTCCTTGGGCGCCATCGCGGCGGCCTTCTCGAGGGCCTGGTAGCCGCCGGTGCGCACATACTCGTCATAGGTCACGAGCTTGCGGTCAGCCGGGTCGCCCCACGGCGGGGTGGGGATACGTTTGCACAGAACGGGTTCTTTGAGCTTGGTCATGGGTTCGGACTGGCTGATCAGCGGTGGGATGATGGCGGGGATGGCCGGTCGCGTTTACGTCTTCGCTTCTGCCGGGTGAGAATCCAGTATACAAGTTCGTCCTTGGCGCGGCGGCCGATGACCCACCAGAGACCCCAGGCCACCAAGGCTGCCAGGATGACGGTCGTGCCCCAGGGCGGGAGCACGCTGCTGCCGGGCAATCCTTGGGCAAGCGCCGCCAAATTCAGATCCAACATAATGCGATCCCTTGGCGGGTGGGTCAGGCCGACGACCGCAGCGGTCCGCGCGAACGCTCCGCGGCGGTTACGATGTCCGCAGCCTCCACCCGCACCAGCTCAGCGTCCGGTACCAACCGGCGCACCGCCGCCAGCAGTTCCGGCGTGCGGGCCCAACCGCGGGCGGCATCCGTCGGCACCTCGATATAGAGCAGCCAGTCCTGCATGCCAACCTCGCACTCCCCCCCCGCGGCCTCATAGACCGCGCCGGCCAGTTCGGCCGTCAGGTCCGGCACGCGGCGGATCACAAGGGTCAGCCGGTCGGCGTACGGATTGTCTGTCACTGGTGGGGGCATCTTTCAACCCATCGCCTCAGTTGCCGGGCGTGACCAAGCGGGTTTCTCGGTGTGGACAACACCGAATACAGGCAGCCGCCCGGGCCGTTGGGGCACTTGATGATACCCCAGCAGTGTCCGCGCGGGGACTTCTCGATCCGCCAGCCATGCTGCTCGGCATCCTTCAACGCTCCTTCAATCTCCTTGCTCGGATGGCGCGGCCGCATCACGGCTCGCTGACCTTGTCCCGCCGCACCTCAATCTCCTCGATCGTCGTCCGCCGCAGCGTCACGTCCGGGCTCGGGTGCGACTCTTCGACCTTGCGGCGCACCTCGTGCCGCTGCGGCTCGTCGCGCACAGGCTTGACGATGTGGTGGATCGTCAGGCCGGCATGGCGACACAGGCGGGTGAAGAAGGACAAGGTGTGTTTCCATCCAGCGTCACGTTTTGCTGCGGCGCCCAAGCGGCGCTGCCGGCCCTACGCCAGCGAGTCCAGCACGCGCTCGAAGTTCTCCGCGGTGATGTTCTCGTGCAGCTTCTCGTTGACCAGCGCCACCGGCGCCGTCCCGCACGAGCCCAGGCACTCGACGTGCATGAGCGTGAAGCGGCCGTCGTCCGTCGTCTCGCCCACGGCGATGCCCAGCTTGTCCTTCAGCCGCTCGAGCAGCGGCCGCTGGCCCATCAGCTCGCACGCCAGTGACTGGCAGACCCAGATCACGTACTTGCCGTGCGGCCGCAGCCAGTATTCCTCGTAGAACGTGACGGTGTCCATCAGGTCCGCCGCGGGAATGCCGAGGAACTCCGCCGCCTCCTCGATCGCCTGGTAAGGCAGGTAGCCATGCTTGTCCTGGAGGGCATGCAGCGTCGGCAGCGACGCGGCGCGGCGCTCGGGAAAGCGGGGTAGCACCTCTGTTTCGAGATGCTTGCGCAGCGTCTCGTCCAGGTAGGGCGCGTCGCGGCGGTCGATCTGCGTACCAGCGCTGTTCTTCGTAATCCAAGCCATGGGGGGTCTCAATTCACAATGGCCAATGCACCATGCACAAACGGGGGGCCACTCAGCCTTTGTGCATTGTCACTTGTGCATTGTGCATTTCTCTTACCGATCCAGCTCCGCGGCGATGATGTTCAGGCTGCCCAGGATCGCCACCACGTCCGCCAGCAGGTGGCCTTCCATCATCGAGGCGAACGACTGATAGTTGATGAAGCTCGGCGGGCGCGTCTTCGCCCGCCACGCCCGCGGCCCGCCGTCGCTGACGATGTAATAGCCCAGCTCCCCGTTGGCGGACTCCTGCGCCGCGTAGACCTCGGCGACGGGCGCCTGCCAGCCGCGGTTGGTCATGATCAGCTCGAAGTGCTGGATCAACCCCTCGATCGAGCCGTACACCTGCGGCTTGTCGGGCTTGACGATCTTGCCATCCACGTCCGCGTTGATCGGCCCGCCGGGGATGTCGTCGATGAGCTGCTCGATGATCTGCGCCGCCTGCTTCGTCTCCTCGAGGCGCACGAGGTACCGCGCGTACACGTCGCCGGTCGTCGCGACCGGCACCTTGAACGTCACCGGCTTCGCACCCTGGCCGTCCCAGTTGTCGGCGTAGCAGAGGTAGGGCTCATCCTTGCGCACGTCGCGCTTCACGCCCGACGCCCGCGCCATGGGGCCCGACAGCGACCAGGCGATCGCGTCCTCGCGCGAGATGATGCCGACGCCCTCCGTACGATCGCGGAAGATCCGGTTCTTCGTCAGCAGCGTCTCGATGTCGGCGAGCTCCGGGCGAAGCTGCTCGTTGAGAAACCGCTTGACCATCCGCTTGAAGACCTCGTCGTCCGGGATGTCCTGCATGGCTCCGCCGACGCGCGTCCAGTCCGGGTGGAAGCGCTGCCCGGAGATGTAGTCCATGATGTCGTAGATCTTCTCGCGCGGGTTGAAGCCGTACAGGAAGCTGGTGAACGCGCCGAGGTCGAGCGCGGCGGTGCCGATGTTGAAGAGGTGGTTCTGGATGCGCCCCAGCTCCGCGAGAATCGTGCGGAGCACCTTGCAGCGGGGCGTCAGGTCGATGCCGAAGAGCTTTTCGACGGCCGTGTGCCAGGCGATGTCGTTGGCGATCGGCGAGATGTAGTCCATCCGGCTGACGGTCGAGACGTACTGGTTGTAGTCGTGGTGCTCGGCGAGCTTCTCGAAGCCCGAGTGCAGGTACCCGATGTGCGGCACGACGCGGGCGACGCGCTCGCCGTCAAGCTCCATGACCAGGCGCAGCGTGGTGTGGGTCGAGGGGTGCTGGGGCCCGAAGTTGAGCGTCCACCGGTCGCCGCGCTGCTCCTCGGGGCGCAGGTAGGGCGTGGTCTCCATGTCGACGTCGAGGGGTGTGAGGTCGTACGGCATAGAGCGGGGATTGTAGCGAGTCCGCCACACCATGTGGAGCGTCCACCCCCGTCGCACCACCGTTAGAGCGCCTTCAATCCATTCGTAGCGGGTGGGTGCCACTGACAAGCGGAGTCCGCGGAGCTTGTCAGTGCGAATTGCCGCCAACACGGACAAGGCCGAGGACGGCCTTGTCCGTGGCACCCGCTACGATTGAATTGAACGCGCACCCCCGCCCCGGCACCCCCGCGCCCCCCAGAGGGCGGCCGCTAACGGGGCGGTGCGGCGAGGGTCATTTGGCGCCCGCGCATCGCGGGCAGGGGCCGCACCGTCACCCACCCCGTGCGCCGACGCTGCTCTGTCAGCCGCACCCGCCTCGCCAGCGTCGGCTCGGCGTCGAACACCCGCCGGAGCTTCGTCGGATGGTTGCACTGGCTGCTGCGGTGCATCAGCAGCACGTGCCGCGGGTTGGCGTGCGGCGAGAGGGCGTCGATCGCCCGCACCGCGGCGAGGGCCTGCTCGTTGGACAGGTGCCCCGAGTCGGACAGGTTGCGCCGGTTGACGAACGTCGGCCGCGAGCTTGTGACCGTCATCCAGTGGTCGTAGTTTGCCTCGATCGCCAGCACGTCGACCCCCGCGAGGTGGCGCACCAGCCCCGGCGGGACGTGCCCCAGATCCGTCGCGTACCCCAGCGCCAGCGTCCGTCCGGGCGGGGTGCCGTCCCGATCCTGTAGCCCCACCTGGAAGGGCGGGGCCTTGGCGTCGCGCCCCACCTCCAGCCGATACGCGATCGTCCCCTGCCGGTCGTGCTGGCAGCGGAACGGGTGGGCCACGACGTGCGGCAGGGGGTGGAACGGTCCCTCGTCGAACGTATGCACCAGCCCGGCGTCGAGCAGCCGGTCTGCTGCAGGCAGGCACGCCAGTTCCGGCAGGTGCCAGCGGTGCAGGTGCAGGTCGATGCGATCGCGCAGCAGCACCGGGATCCAGCTCGGCCGAAAGTGGTCGCGGTCCAGGTGGGTCAGGCAGATGGCGTGGATGTCGTCGAGGCTGACCCGGGCCTGTGCGAGGCGCCGAGCCGTGGTGCGCGGACCGAACCCGGCGTCGAGGAGGATGGACCGGCGGGGGGTTGTGAGGCCGGCGGTGGCGGGGAGATGGGCGACGGTGCTGTTGCCGCCGGAGCCGGAGCCGAGGACGCAGACGCGGAGCGTGGGCGGGGCGGATGGGTGATTTATGATTTCTGATGGCTGATTGCGTGCTGGCGGGGCCTGCGTCGGGGCGGGGGCGGGCGTGGCGGAGGTGGTGGCGACGGCGGGGGCGAGGGTGAAGAGCGAGATCTGGTCCACAGCCTGGCCTCCGTGCGCGGCAGCCGCCTCATCATATCGCGCCCCATCCGGCCACGGAACCGGTTGCGTAGGGTCCGCTGTGCGGACCATTCCGCTCCCCTCCCTGCGGGAGGGGCTGGGGGAGGGTGCGTCCGCATGCACGCTGCCGCTGCGAGCCCGGTCACATGCACGCATCGCGGAAAGGTCCGCACAGCGGACCCTACGGCGGGCAACCGTCGCGCGATTGGTGCCTTGGCGTTAGAG
This sequence comes from Phycisphaeraceae bacterium, assembly GCA_040905445.1. GTDB lineage: Bacteria > Planctomycetota > Phycisphaerae > Phycisphaerales > Phycisphaeraceae > SKPT01. The sequence goes on from JBBDRN010000041.1 coordinate 10,365, forward strand.
CCCCCACACCCGGGGCGCCACGAGCACCGTCACCAGCAGGCCCGCGACGTTCAGCGGCAGGCCCACGCGCAGGTAGTCGGTGTAGCGATACCCGCCCGGGCCGTAGACCATGAGGTTCGTCTGGTACCCGATCGGCGTGGCGAATGCCGCGGACGCGGCGATCATGATGGCGATCGCAAAGGGCATGAACGGTGCGCCGACCGCGCCGGCGGCGGCGTAGGCGATGGGGAAGATCAGCACGGCCGCGGCGTTGTTGGTGATCATCTCGGTAAAGATCGAGGTCATGATGTAGACGGCGATGAGCACGAGCAGCGGGTTGTCGCCGACGAGGCCGATCACCGTCGACGCCGTGGCGTGCGCGGCGCCGCTGGCGTGCATCGCCTCGGCGATGCCGAACGCCGCGCCGATCACCAGCAGCACCGGCCAGTCGATCGCGCGGCGGGCCTCGGCGCCGGTGCAGCATCGCGTCAGGATCATCAGCACCGCGGCCGCGAGCGCCGCCTGCAGCATCGTCAGCAGACCCGCCGTCACGACCGTCACCATGGCCGCCAGAATCACCAGCGCGACCCATGCCCGCTCAAAGCGTGGCGGCGTCGAGTTCTCGACGCGCGAAACGAGGTAGAAGTCGCGGCTGTTGCGCTGCTGGTCGGCGAAGCTGGGCGAGGTCTCGAGCAGCAGCGTGTCGCCCGGCTGCAGCGCGATGTCGCCGATCTTCTGCTTCAGCCGCTCGCCGTGGCGGGCGACGGCGATGACGGCGGCGTTGTAGTTGGAACGGAACCGCCCTTCGCGGATCGTCTTGCCCACGATGGGGCAGGAGGGGGACACGACGGCCTCGATGAGGCAGCGCTGATTTGCCGGGGCGCTGAGCTTGAAGAGCTGGTCGGTGGCCGGCTCCAGGCCGCGCATCTTGCGCAGGTCGACGACCGACTCGACGATGCCGGCGAAGACGAGGCGGTCGCCCTCATGCAGCCGCGCCTCCGGGGCGACGGCGGGGAGGACTTCACCGGCGCGGTCGATCTCGACAAGGTAGAGGCCCGGCAGGTGGCGCAGGCCGGCTTGCTCGATCGACTGGCCGGCGAGCAGGCTCGCCGGCGGGACGATCATCTCGACGGTGTACTGGCGCGGGTCGGCGTTGACGCCGAACGCCCCGGCGCGGTCGGGCAGCAGGCGACGGCCGACGAGCAGCATGTAGACGAGGCCCAGGAGCGTCAGCGGCAGGCCGACCCAGGCGATCTCGAACATGGTGATGCCGCGTTGCCCGGGCTGGGCGAGCAGCAGGCCGTTGACGACGAGGTTGGTGCTGGTGCCGATGAGCGTGCACGTGCCGCCGAGGATAGCGGCGTAGCTGAGGGGAATGAAGAGCTTGGAGGGGTTGATGCCGGTCTTCTTGCACCAGTCGCTGACGACGGGCATGAGCATGGCGACGATGGGCGTGTTGTTGAGAAAGGCGCTGAGGCCTGCGGCGGGGAGCATCAGCCGCGCCTGCGCCGAAGCGACGGACCGCGACCTTCCGAGCGCGGGCTGGACGAGCATCGTCATGGCGCCGGTCTGGGTCAGGCCGGCGACGACGACGAAGAGCGCGGCGACGGTGACGAGGCCCTCGTTGCCGAAGCCGGCGACGGCGTCGGCGGGGCTGACGACGCCGAGCGTGGTCAGCCCCGCCAGGCCGCCGAGGAGGATGAGATCGGGCCCGGCGACGCGGCGGACGAGGGCCGCGACGATCAGCGCGATGGTGCCGAGGGTGATCCAGGCGTGCCAATCCATAGCCGGTTCCAGGGGCTGGTTTCACCGCGGCGCGGCGCTACAATCGCCTGCCCGCGGGCATGTTGCGGCAGGCGGGACCGCGCGGGGGCGCCGCTAGTGTATGTCTTTTCTTATCGGTGACCTGCCGTCGCGACGGCAAGGGCGAGCGAGGTTTTCTGATGCGTCACGCACCATGCCCGGGCCGCCGGCGGGCATCCGTCGCGCCGACCGGCGCCACGCCGCGCGTCCTCGGCCTGGCGCTGCTCGCCGTGCTGCTGGCCGGTTGTGCCGCGAGTGACGACAGGCCGTCGCGCGAGTCCCGCGACGCGTCCCGTGGGCCGGTGGACCTCGCCGACGCGCTGCCCGAGCGCGCGACGACCGGCACGTACCGCGCCGTGGCGGGCGACGCGCAAGGCGAGGAATTCCCCCTGCGCATCACCCCCGCGAGCCTCGACGCCGACGGCGTGTTCGAGATCGAGGGGCTGCGGCGCAGCCGCCTGGTGCGCACGGGCGACGGGTCGATCCACGTTGCGGAGGTCATCGACCGGCGCGAGCAGGTGCGGGTGGTGTATGAGCCGGCGGCAGTGATGCTGCCGGACGCGCTGCGCGTCGGGCAGGTGATGCGTATGGAGATCGAGATGCGCGTGTACCGGCTGGCGGACGGGTCGCGGCAGGCATCCGGCGGGGGCACGATCGAGCTGGAGCTGGTGGAGGTGGGCCTGTTTGACACGCCGATGGGCCAGGTGGAGGGCTACCGCATCCGGGAGCATCACGATCTGCGGCTGAGCCTGGCGCGCGTCGACGTGCGGGTGGACGCGATCTACGCCCGCGGCCTGGGGCCGGTGCGGCTGAGCACCACGCGGCGCACGCGCACGCTGGGATTGTTCGCCAGCGAGGAGCGCGAGGTGCTCGAGCGGATTGAATAGGGGCTGATTGCTGCCGCGTTGCGGATCTCACACCACGGCGTTGTCGCCGCGCAGGGCCCAGAGCGGGCGTCGGCTGTTGATGCGCTGGTTGAGCTTGCCGATGGCGGCCTGCTCGATCTGGCGGACGCGTTCGCGGGTCAGGCCGACCACTTCGCCGATCTGCTTGAGCGTGAGCGGCTCGGTGCCATCCAGGCCGTAGCGGAGGCGGAGGATGGTGGCCTCGCGGTCGTCGATGGCTTCGAGCAGGAGGCTGATGGTGTGCAGTTCGTCGCTGTGGAGCACCTGCTCGTCGGGGGGAACGGTTCTCGGGTCGGCGAGCATCTCTTCGAGCATCATTCCGTCGTCGTCGCTGCCGCCGGCGCGGCTGTAGCCGCTCTGCGCCGGCCGCTGGTACGCGCGGACCGCCTTGCGGATGATGCGCACCTTCTTGATGGGCAGGTCCATTGCGATGGCGAGCTCCTGGACGCTGGGCTGGCGGCCGAGCTCCTCCTCGAGCTCGCGGGCGGCTTTCTTCCAGCGGGCGATGAGCTCGACCATGTAGGCGGGGATGTGGATCGGCTGGACGGCGTTGATCAGCGCCCGCTTGATCGCCTGCTTGATCCACCAGCAGGCGTAGGTCGAGAAGCGGGCGCCCTGGTCGGGGTCGAAGCCTTCGACCGCCTTGAGCAGGCCGAGGTTGCCCTCCTCGATGAGGTCTTGCAGGGGCAGGCCGCGGTTGGTGTAGCGCTTGGCGACGCTGACGACCAGCCGGAGGTTGGAGCGGACCATGTGCTCGCGGGCCTCGGGGCAGTTGTCGTTGATGATGCGACGCGCCAGCTCGCGCTCCTCCTCCGCGGTGAGCAGAGGCGAGCGGTCGATCTGGTGCATGTAGAGCTCCAGGTCGCTTTTGACATTGCCTTTGGCCATCATCTCGCTTTCGCCCTGGATGCACAGACCCCTCCGCCCAGGGCCCTGTAAGGCCGGCCGGCGGCAGTATCCATTTTCGGCTGGATCGCGCGGCCGCTTAAGGCGGGGTGGCTGCGTCCGGGGCCCCGACGCGGCGCGATGATGGGCCGCCGACGCTGCCCCGATGCAGACGAATTCGCTACGCTGACGCGTCACCATGCCGCCCCTGTCCCAGAGTCTTGTCGAACCCTTCGCGGCCCCGCTGCGCCAGATGGGCCGCACCGTCGGCGGTTACAGCCTGGCCAAGGCGCGGGGCGACCTGGTGGCGGGGGCGACGGTGGCGGTCATCGCCGTGCCTCAGTCGATGGCCTACGCGATTGTCGCCGGCGTCGACCCGGTCTACGGGCTGTACACGCTTATCTTCCTGGCGCTCGTCGGCTCGCTGCTGATGTCGCAGCCGGGCCTGGCGCTGGGGCCGATCAACACGCAGAGCCTGCTCGTGGCGTCGATCGTCGTGCGCCTCGTCGACCCGGGCGACGCGACGACGTACCTGGGGCTCGTCGTGGCGCTGACGTTGCTCAAGGGGGTGATCCAGCTCGTGATGGGCCTGGCCCAGCTCGGCCGGCTGGTCCAGTACGTCAGCCAGAGCGTGATCGTCGGCTTTACCGCGGGCGCGGGCGTGCTGATCGCCGCCAGCCAGCTACCCGGCTTTCTCGGGTTTCACCTCGACCGTGCTGCCGCGACGTTGCCGGGGCTGCCCGGCACGATCCAGGCGATGGCGGGGCAGATTCATCACATCCAGCCGGTGGCGGTCGCCCTCGGGCTGCTGTCGCTGGCGATCATGCTCGGCGCGCGGCGCATCTCGATGCTCGTGCCCGGGCCGCTCATCGCCATCGTCGTGGCGGGGGCGATCGTCTATTTGGCCGGCTACACGACCGCCGACCTGCCGCTGATCGGTTCGCTGCCGCAGGCCCTGCCCACGCCGGCGCTGCCCGGGTTCTCGATCGGCTTCCTCGAGCCGCTGCTGGCCGGGGCGCTGGCGCTGGCGATGCTCGGGCTCATCGAGAGTCACGCCGTCAGCCGCAACGTCGTCGCGGAGCACGGCGGACGCGTCGACCCCAACCAGGACCTGATTGCCCAGGGGGTCACGCACGTGCTCGTCAGCTTCCTGGCGTGCATGCCCGGCTCGGCGAGCTTCTCGCGCTCGCGTCTGAGCCGCTACGCCGGCGCCCGCACCGCGTTTGCCGACTTCTTCACCGGCGGGTACGTCCTCGTGATCTTCCTGCTGCTCGGGCCCGCTGCGCGGTACGTGCCGCTGACGGTCATCGCCGCGATCCTCTTCGTGATCGCCTGGCAGCTCATCGACTTCCGCTACTTTCGGCGACTGATCCGCTCGAGCCTGGCCGACACGATCGTCTGCTTCGGCACGCTCGCCGCCACGCTGACGGTGCCGTTGGCGTACGCGGTGTTCGTGGGCATCTTCCTGAACATCGCCCTCTACCTGCGCCGCGCCAGCCACCTGCACATGAACGAGATGGTGCGCTCGCCCGAGGGCCCGTTCATCGAGCGCCCGATCCGCAACCGCGCCGGGCAGCGCACCGTCATGTTCCTGCAGATCGAGGGCGACCTGTTCTTCGGTGTGGCCGACGAGCTCGAGCAGCAACTCGCGAGCCTGGCGCGGGGCTCGACCAAGGTCGTCATCCTGCGCCTGAAGCGCACCCACTCGGCCGACACCACCGTGCTCAGTGTCCTCGAGCGATTCGTTGACCAGATGCACGCCAAGGACGGCCACGTGCTGCTGTGCGGCCTGCGCCCGCAGCTCATGGACCAGCTCGAGCGCTTCGGCCTCGTCGACCGTGTCGGACGCGACAACGTTTTCCCGGCAAGCTTCGGCGTGTTCACCTCCGCGAAACGCGCCCTGCACCGCGCCCGCGAACTCGTCGGCTCGTCGATCGACCTCAACCAGGAACTCGGCGACGAGGACGAAACCGAAGGCTGGGGCTACTCGATTTAGGAAAGTCGGCAGGGGGCAGGGGGCAGGGGGCAGACGGCAGCGGGGAGACGGCCGGGGGTCGACGCCAGTATCTGTGGGCGCTGCCGCTCGTCCGTCCCCCACTGCCCCCTGCAGTCTGCCCTCTGCCCCCTTTTCCCCCGCCCCCGCCCCCGCTACCATGCGGGGCCATGCGCATCGTCCTCGCCAACCCGCGCGGCTTCTGCGCCGGCGTCAACATGGCCATCCAGACCGTCGAGGAGGCCCTGAAGATCGTCGGCAGCCCGCTCTACGTCTACCACGAGATCGTCCACAACCGCCATGTCGTCGATACCTTCGTCGGCCAGGGCGTCATCTTCGTCGACACCGTCGACGAGGTGCCCGAGGGTGCGACCGTCATCTTCAGCGCCCACGGCGTCAGCCCGGCGGTGCGCCAGCGGGCCCGGCAGCGCGGCTGCACGATGATCGACGCGACCTGCCCGCTCGTGACCAAGGTCCACATGGAGGCCGTCCGCTACGCGAGGCAGGGCTATCGCATCCTGCTCGTCGGCCACGCCGGGCACGACGAGGTCGTGGGCACTGTGGGCGAGGCGCCGGACGCCATCCACATCGTCGAGTCGCCCGAGGACGTCCACAACCTGAGCTTTCCCGGGGATACGAAGCTCGTCTACCTCACACAGACGACGCTCTCGATGGACGACGCCAACCGGATCATCAGCGCGATCCGCGATCGCTTTCCGCACGTCAAGGCCCCACCCAGCGACGACATTTGCTACGCGACCACCAACCGCCAGCACGCCGTCCGCGCCATTGCCGGCGAGGTCGACCTCGTGCTTGTCGTCGGCTCCAAGAACAGCTCCAACTCGGTGCGCCTCACCGAGATCAGCGAGACGTCCGGCACGCGGGCCTACCTCGTCGACGACAAGACCGAGATGCGGCACACGTGGTTCGACGGCGTCGAGGCCGTGCTCGTCACCGCCGGGGCGTCGGCGCCGGAGCACCTCGTCCAGGAGATCGTGCGCGAACTCGTCGACACGCATGGCGGCCACCTCGAAGAGAGCACCACCCTCGACGAGGACGTGCACTTCAACCTCCCCGTCAGCCTCCGCGTCCTGGCAGGCTCTTGAACGCTGCCCAATCTGCATCGGCGCTTGCCCGCGCTACCTTCGCGCCTCAATCACACGCCGCATCCAGATCGCGCACCGTCGCCGGCCGATGCGCCCGGAGGAGGCGGTCCAGATCGAACGTCGCGTCGCGCACCTGGTCGCGTCGCCGGCCATCGTTGACCACGTCCAGCTCGACGATCAGGTCCGGGTTGGCGGGGTCGAGCTCGTCGTGCATGACGTAGAAGTTGGTGTGCGTGGCGATGCGCGGCCGGTCGGCGCCCTCCAGCCGATCCATCGCCACGGGCTCGTGGCTGTAGAGCATGGCGACGAGCGCGGGCTCGCCCGCGGCGTCGAGCATGTCGATGCGTGCCGGCCGGGCGCTGCGCGAGTCGAGCCACAGTCGCAGCCCCGAGCCCGGCGGATCGATCACGAAATAGCCGTTGACCACCGCGACGCGCGGCTCTTCGCCTGGCGGGGCGGCCATGAGCGGCAGCAGGCCCATCAGGTGCGGCACCATGCGCGGGTTGACCGGCAGTTCCAGCGACTCGGAACATGGCTGGCCGACGTTCGCATGCCGCCCGAACGTCGCCTCGCCGTCGCTGCGCAGGTCGAAGAGCCAGTAGCGATCGGCGTTGGAGCCGGCCCACAGGGCGGTTTGTCCGAGCTGTCCGACAGTGAGCGCCACGTCGTGCGGCCGACGGTAGATGAAGTTGCCCGAACCCTGCTCGAACTGCCGTCGGCCTCGTTCGTCGACCCACCGCGCCTGCACGATCGCGGTGGACCAGACCTGGTCGAGTTCGGTGACGTTGGCGTTGTAGCGGGTGATGAGCGCGTCGTACGCGGGCACGGCCGCGGGCGCGTCGATCGGCGCCGGCGTCAGATGATCGCGGAATCGCTCCGGCGATCGACACCCCGCGGCGGAGGCCACCGCCACGAGCAGGGCCGCGACGAGCACCCTCTTGAAACCGCCCATGGCACGCCTTTCAGTCAAACGCGAGAGATAACCACCGAGGCACAGAGACACAGAGGCACGACAGGATAAGGAAAGCAGGAAAAAAGGAAGGAAGTTAAGGAAGAGAGAAACAACACACGGAGTCGACGCGAGCGCCGACGCTTCTTTCCTCTCCGTCCTGCCTTCCTACCTTCCTGCCTTCCTTATTTTCTTCCGCCATCGATGTGCATCATCATGCATCGGTGGTTCCACCTCCCCCTTCGCCCCTTTGCGGTAAACCAGATCACAGCTCCGCCTCCAGGATCTCGCCGAGCTGCCGCGTCACCTGCTCGATGCGCTCCTCGTCGAGGCGCGGGTCGAGCAGCTCGAGATGTTGCGCGTCGTCCCATTTGCCCAGCGGCCCCTTGCTCGGGTCCTTCTTGGGCGTCAGCAGCCACCACTCCTGCTCGGCCTTCTGGCCGTCGACCTCCGCGTCGCGCCGCTCGGCGCGGTCGAAGCGCAGCAGCCGCTTGCGCATCAGGATCAGCGCCAGCACGTAGCGAAACGCGAGGCGGTCCGGCTCCTCGGCGTCGGCCAGGCGATGCAGCAGGTTCAGCAGCACCGCGTCATCGACGAACAGCTTCTTCTTCTCGTTCGGCTGCGGGACCGTCGTCTTCCAGTAGCTGAACAGCCGCGGCGGCCGATACCCCTGCTCCCACGCCGCGAGCGACACGTCGACGCGCGCCATGCCCAGGGCGCTGGCGGTGGTGGCGTCCGCGTCATCCGCGCCAGGCTCGACGTCGACCAGCGTCGCGTAATACGCCTCGCCCGGCTCGAGCGGCCTGCCCGTGGCGGCGCACTGCCCGCTCGTCCGCGGCACCTCGTAGCCCGAAGCATTGAACTGACTCATAAAGCCTCCGTGCGCGGCAGGAAATTCGCCACAGACGAATCGTGGCGACGCGCTGCTTCCCGTCTGTGTCCATCCGTGTTCATCCGTGGCTAATCCCCCGCCACGCCCTCCTGCTTCGCCGCGGCGATCGACGTCTGCTCCATCAGCACCGCCAGCGTCATCGGGCCCACGCCGCCGGGTACCGGCGTGATCAGCCCCGCCCGCTCGCTGGCGCTGTCGAAGTCCACGTCCCCGACGTTGCCCCTGGGCCCCGGGTTGAAGCCCGCGTCGATCACCACCGCGCCGTCTTTGATCCAGTCGCCCTCGACGAACGCCGGCTTGCCGACCGCAGCGACGACGATATCCGCCTGCCGGACGACCGCCGGCAGGTCGCGCGTCTTGGAGTGGCAGATCGTCACCGTCGCGTCGCGGTTCAGCAGCAGCCCCGCCATCGGCTTGCCGAGGATCGCGCTGCGGCCGATGACGACCGCGTGCTTGCCGGCGATGTCGACGTCGTACGCGTCGAGCAGGCGAATGATCCCGCCCGGCGTGCACGACGCCCACCCCGGCAGGCCGTAGAACATCGTCCCGAAGCTGTGGAAGGTGACGCCGTCGACGTCCTTCTCCGGGCCGATGGCCTCGAACGCGGCGCGCTCGTCGACCTGGCGCGGCACGGGGTGCTGCAGCAGGATGCCGTGGATCTGGCGGTCATCGCGCAGGTCGCGGATCTTGCTGATGAGCTGCTCGGTCGTGGTGCGCTCCGGCATGCCCACGCGGACGGACCGCATGCCGAGCTTCTCGCAGAGCTTGCCCTTGCTCTCGACATACTTCGCGCTGGCGGGATCCGCGCCCACGAGCACGGTGGCGAGCCCCGGCGTGACGCCGGTCTGCTGCTTGATGCGGGCGACCCGCTCGGCCGTGTGCTCGCGGAGCTGCATGGCCACGGCTTTGCCGTCGATCAGGGTGGCGGTGGTCATGGGCGGGATTATAAGGGAAAGGGGGCAGGGGATAGTCGGCAGGGGGCAGACTGCAGGGGGCGGTGCGGAATCACGAGTGCCGTCGCCGCGTTAGCGGTCGCCCAAGG
>JBBDRN010000041.1:19928-89855 GCA_040905445.1 Phycisphaeraceae bacterium
TCCCCCTCCCCACTGCCCCCTGCCGACTGCCGACTGCCGTCTGCCCCCTTTTCCCTACAATCCCCTCATGCACGCCGTGATCCTCTCCATCGGCGACGAGCTCGCGCTCGGCCAGACCCTCGACACGAACAGCGCCTGGCTCGCCGCACGACTCGCCGAGCACGGCATCGGCTGCCGCTACCACCAGACCCTCGCCGACGATCGCGCTGCCGTGACCGAGGCCATCACCCGCGCCGCCGACGACGCGCCGCTCGTGCTGATCACGGGGGGCCTTGGCCCGACGGAGGACGACCTGACCCGCGACGCGCTGGCCGACGCCTTGGGCAAGCCGCTGATCCTCGATGAGCCCAGCCTCGCGCGCATCGAGGCCATGTTCGCCCGCCGCGGCCGACCGATGGCCCAGCGCAACCGCGTGCAGGCGATGCACCCGGCTACGACGCGCGTCATCCCCAACCCCAACGGCACCGCGCCGGGCATCCGCGCCCGGCTGCGACGCGCCACCCTCTTCGTCATGCCGGGCGTTCCCAGCGAAATGCGCGCGATGTTCAAGGACGCCGTCGCGCCGGAGCTCGACCCCGCCGCCGGGCAGCGTGGCGTCATCCTCACCGCCACGGTCAACACGTTCGGCCGCGGCGAGTCGGACGTCGCCCAGCTCCTTGCCGAGCTGATGGACCGCGACCGCAACCCGAAGGTCGGCACCACCGTCACCGACGGCCTCATTACCGTGCGCATCCGCAGCGAAGCAGCGGAGCATGACGCCGCCCGGCAGGCGCTCGACGAGACGCTGCACGAGGTCGAGCGCCGCCTCGCCCCGTTCGCGTTCGGCCGCGACGACCGCACGCTCGAAGAGGCTGTCGTCGCGCTGCTGCGCGCGCAGGGCCTGGCGCTCACCACGGCCGAGAGCTGCACGGGCGGGCTCGTCGCCAAGCTCGTCACGGATGTGCCCGGCTCGTCCGAGGTCTTCGCCGGCGGGTACGTCTGCTACGCCAACGCCGCCAAGCAGGCCATGCTCGGCGTTGACGCCGGTCTCCTCGCTGCCGAGGGCGCGGTCAGCCAGCCCGTGGCCGAGCAGCTCGCCCGTGGTGCGCTGGCCCGCTGCCCGGGCGCGAGCGTCGCCCTCGCTGTCACCGGCATCGCGGGCCCCGGCGGCGGCACGCACGACAAGCCTGTCGGCACCGTCTACGTGGCGCTCGCCAGCGCCGACGCGGCGGACCAGGCCGAGACGCTGCCCCTGCGCCTCACGGGCAACCGGCAGACCATCCGCGATCGGACCGCCAAGACAGCCCTGCAGATGCTCCGCCTCCACCTGCTGGGTGAATCGCTCGACCCGCTGCGCCCGGCCCCCGCGCCCCGCCACGCGTAGGGTCCGCTGGGCGGACCTTTCCCACCGCCGTCCAGCGATGGAAGGTCCGCACAGCGGACCCTACACCGCCTCCCCCGCCACTTTCCCCGCCACTTTTCCCATCCCCTCCACGCGTTCGCGCAGGCGGCGCAGCGCGTCGAACGCCTGCAACGGCGTCAGCGAGTTGATGTCGATCCCGCGCAGCTCCTCGACGACCGGGTGCGGCACGTATTCCGTGAACAGCGACATCTGCTCGCGCTGGCGCTGTTTGTGCGCCTCGCCGTTGTCCGCTTCGCCGGCCACTGTCGGCGGGGACGGCGGGGGTGGGGCCTGCTCGTGGCTGACGGCAAGCTGCGAAAGCAGCTCGTCCGCCCGCGCCACGACCGACGCCGGCAAGCCGGCGAGCTTCGCCACGTGGATCCCGTAGCTCCGGTCAGCCGCCCCGGGCACGATCCGGTGCAGAAACACGATCTGATCCTGCCACTCGCGCACCGTCACGTTCAGGTTCACGATGCCCGGCAATCGCTCCGCCAGGGCCGTCAGCTCGTGGTAGTGCGTCGCAAAAAGACAACGCGGCCGCTGCGCCGCCAGCTGCTCCGCCAGCGCCCACGCCAGCGCGAGCCCGTCGAGCGTGCTCGTGCCGCGGCCGATCTCGTCGAGGATCACCAGCGAACGCTCCGTCGCGTGATGGCAGATGTTGGCGGTCTCGGTCATCTCGACCATGAAGGTGGATTGGCCGGTGTGCAGCTCGTCGGCCGCGCCGATGCGGGTGAAGATGCGGTCACACAGGCCGACCGTCGCCGCATCGGCGGGGACGAAGCTGCCGGTGTGGGCCAGCAGCGTGATCAGCGCCGCCTGCCGGATGTACGTGCTCTTGCCCGCCATGTTGGGGCCCGTGATGAGCGCCAGCGACGCGCCGCCTGTGCCCTCGGCCGCTTCCGTCCCCAGCGCCACGTCATTGGGCACAAACCGATCCCCGAGCATCTCATCGAGCACCGGATGCCGCCCGCCGCGCACGTCCAGCACCGGCTCATCGACCACGGCCGGCTTGACGTACCGTCCGCGCACCGCCCGCCGGGCAAAGCACGCCAGCACGTCCAGCTCCGCCACCAGCTCGCCGAACGCGTGCAGCGCTTCGCTCTGCTGCCGCGCCAGCTCGCACAGCCCGGCAAAGAGCGCCTGCTCGCGCGCGACGCCGCGCGTCTCGGCGCTGAGCACTTTCTGCTCGTAATCCTTGAGCTCGGCCGTGATGTACCGCTCGGCGTTCTTGAGCGTCTGCTTGCGCGTCCAGTCCGCCGGCGCTTTCGCCCGGTTCGTCGCCGTGAGCTCGATGTAGTACCCGAACACCCTGTTGTAGCCCACCTTCAAGGGGCTGATGCCCGTCGCCTCGGCGAGCTGCTTCTGATACCGCGCCAGCCACGCGTGACTATCCTGCTGCAGCCCCCGGCTCTCATCCAGCTCCGCGTCATACCCATCGCGGATGAGCCCACCGTCGCGCAGGTGAGCAGGGGGGTCGTCGACGCATGCTTCGCCGATGCGGCCGGCGAGCTTGTCGAGTGCTTCGACGAGCTTCGCCGCGCGCTCGTGATACCCCACCACGCTCGGCCGCTCGGCGAGCAGATGCTCCACCGCACCCACCTGCCCGGCGCTGCGGCCCAGCGCCACGAGATCGCGCGGCAGCGCCCGCCGCACCGCCAGTCGCCCCGCAATCCGCTGCACATCCTGCACGCCATCGAGCGCCGCTCGCAGCTCATCCAGGAACCGGCTGTCGCCGACGAGCGCCTCGACGACGCGCTGCCGCCGCTCGATCGCCTCGCGCTCGCTGAGCGGATAGCACAGCCACTGCCGCAGGCGCCGCTTGCCCATCGCCGTCATGCACCCGCGAAACACCCCGAGCAGCGAGCCTTCGATGTTGCCGGAGCGCAGGGTGCGCTCGACCTCCAGGCTGCGCAGCGACGTCTGGTCGATCACGAGGTGGGCGCTGCGGGTGAAGCGGCGCGGGGGGCGGAGGTGGGGCAGCGATTTCGGATTTCGGATTTCGGATTTCGGATCCGCGGTGGCGGGGGCGTCCGGGTTGTCGAAGGCACGCCGTGTCGCTTGCGTCTCCAGGAGGTAATGCACGATCGCTCCGGCGGGCGCCAGCGCCGGGTCGTCATCATCGAAGCCGAAGCCCGCGAGGTGCGCCACCCCGAACTGCCGCCGCAGCACCTCCGCCGCCTCGTCGGCGCGCATCTGCCACGCCGGCCGCGCCGTCATCGCGCACCCCGTCGCCGCCGCCAGCGCCGCGACACGTGGCGGCACGTCGCCGGTGGCCGTCTCACAGTAGAGCAGCTCCGTCGCGCCCAGGCGCGCCAGCTCATCGCGCGCCGCGTCCGCGTCGAGCCGGGCGAGCTGAAAGTCCCCCGTGCTCAGCTCCGCCCATGCCAGCGCCACCTCCTGCTCACCGAGAAACGCGATCGCCGCCAGCGGGTTTTCGCGGCCCTCGTCCAGCAGCGCCTCGTCCGTCAGCGTGCCGGGCGTGACGACGCGCGTCACGTCGCGCTCCACGACGCCCTTGGCCTGCGCCGCGTCCTCGACCTGGTCGCACACCGCCACGCGATGCCCCGCCTCGATCATCCGCCGCAGGTAGTTCTCCACGGCGTGATACGGCACGCCCGCCATCGGCACGCCCTCGGTGCGCTGCGTCAGCGCCACACCCAGCACCTTGTGCGCGAGCTGCGCATCGTCGTGGAACATCTCGTAGAAGTCGCCCATGCGAAAGAACAGCACGCACCCCGGGTGCTGCTCCTTGAAGCGGTGGTACTGCCGCATCGCGGGCGTGTGACGAGGCTCCGATGCCATGGGGACAATGTAACCGATGCCGGGTGCGGGGTTCGCGGATCCGGATCCCCGAACCCGACCAGCCCCCCCCCGAAAAGGGGTGCCACTGGTGGCTTGCCCACCAGTGCCGTTGCCGCCGCCGCGCACACTGGCGGACAAGCCGCCAGTGGCACCCGCTGCACGACGTTTTTCGGACAGGGCCTAAAATCCCCCCATGGCCCAGCTCTTCGACACCGGCCCCGCCCCCGCCAAACCCACGCCCGCGCCCCCGGCCGGCTACGCCCACATCGCGCTGGAGCAGAACATCGACCTTGCCCCTGCGGGCCTGACCTACGCCGTGCCCGCCAACCTCGCCGACCTCGCCATCGGCCAGCGCGTCCGCGTCCCGCTCGGCCGGGGCAACAAGCCCGTCGCCGGCTACGTCATCGAACGCCTCGACCACACCGCCTACGACCCCGCCAAGGTCAAGCCCATCCTCGAACGTGACGCTCGCGCGCTGTCCCTGCCCGCCGACCTCATCGACCTCGCCCGCTGGATCGCCTCCTACTACTGCTGTCCGCTGGGCCTCGTACTCGCCAGCATGATCCCCGCCGCCGTCAAGCACGGCACCGGCACCACCACCCAAACCCTCGTCGGCCTAGTGCCCGACACCGGCGCCGTGCCCTCGACATCCGAAATCCGAAATCCGAAATTTCGTCCGCCCACCGCCTTGCAGCGCAAAATCCTCGACACCGCCCGCCAGCGCGCCGCCGACGGCTATCCCTTCACGCCCATCAAGGAGCTCGCCGACCTCGCCGGCGCACGCACCGTTTCACCGGTCAAGCAACTGCTCGACAAGGGGCTGCTCATCGCCCGTCATCAGCAGACCGTCGGCGACACGCTGGACCTCAAGGCCCACCAGCAGCCCGCCCCCATCCCCACCACGCTCAGCCCCGACCAGACCAAGGCCCTCGACCATCTCACCGCCCACGCCGCGGACGCCTTCAGCGTCCACCTCCTTCACGGCGTCACCGGCTCCGGCAAAACCGAGGTCTACCTCCGCCTCATCGAACACCTGCTCGCAAATCAGAAATCAGAAATCAGAAATCAGCAACCGGTGGGCGTCATCATCCTCGTCCCCGAAATCGCCCTCACCCCCCAGACCGTCGCCCGCTTCGTCGCCCGCTTCGACACCGTCGCCGTGCTCCACTCCGGCCTGACCGCCAGCCAGCGCCACGCCCAGTGGCGGCGCATCCGCGCCGGCGACGCCAGCATCGTCGTCGGCGCGCGCTCGGCCGTGTTCGCCCCGCTCGTCAATCCCCGCCTCATCATCGTCGACGAGGAGCACGAGTCGAGCTACAAGCAGGACCAGGCCCCGCGCTATCACGCCCGCGACGTTGCCATCCGCCGCGCCCAGCAGCACAACATCCCCATCGTCCTCGGCAGCGCCACGCCTTCGCTCGAATCACTGCACCGCGCCCGCACCTCGCCGCGCTATCGCCTCATCACCATGCCCAGCCGCGTCCCCGGCATGACCCAGCCACGCGTCGAGATCGTCGACATGACCGACGAGCGCCGCAAGCGCTACCAGAACACCGGCAAGGCGGGCGTCCACCTCGTCAGCCTCAGCCTCGAGCTCGCCCTCCGCCAGACGCTCGAATCAAAAAGCCAGGCCATGCTCCTGCTCAACCGCCGCGGCTACGCCAACTACATCGCCTGCCCCGACCAGCGCTGCGGCTGGGTCATGCGCTGCCACCACTGTGACACCACCATGGTCTACCACCGTGACAAGCGCATCCCCAGCGGCGGCCACCTGCGCTGCCACCACTGCGAAGCCGAGCAGCTCCTGCCCGAAACCTGCCCCACCTGCGCCAAGAAGGTCACCGTCTTCGGCCTCGGCACGCAGCGCGTCGAAGAAGAGCTCGCCAGCAAATTCCCCGCCGCCCGCACCGCACGCCTCGACTCCGACGCCATGCGCACCGGCAGCGACTATCAGCACGTCCTCGACAGCTTTCGTAACCGCGAGCTCGACATCCTGCTCGGCACACAAATGATCGCCAAGGGGCTGGACTTCCCCGACGTCGGCCTCGTGGGCGTCATCAGCGGCGACACGGCTCTGCACCTGCCCGACTTCCGCGCCGCCGAGCGCACCTTTCAGCTCATCGCCCAGGTCGCCGGCCGCGCCGGCCGCAGCGACAAGCCCGCACGCGTGCTCATCCAGACGCTCAACCCGGACGACCCGACCATCCAGCTCGCCGCGCAGCTCGACTACGACACCTTCGCCGACCGCGAGCTCAACTTCCGCCAGCAGGTCGGCCTGCCGCCGATCACGCGCATGGCCCGCATCGTCATCCGCGACGTCGACCCCGTCGCCTGCACCGAGCGCGCCCGCGCCATCGCCGACGACCTCGCCCGTCATGACGCGGAGCTCAACACCAACGTGCGCCTCCGCGGCCCCATGCCCTGCCCGATCGCCCGCATCGCCGACCACCACCGCCAGCAGATCGAGCTCATCGCCCCCGACGCCTCGAGCCTCCAGCGCCTACTGACCGCCCTGCGCAACACCCGGGCGCTGACGTCGGACATGCACACGGCGATCGATGTCGACCCGATGACGCTGTTGTGAACGGCATAAAGCCGGGACCAGTCAAGATTATGCACGTCGGCTACGCGGCGTGGTCGCGGGCGGCGAGCCAATGGTGGTAGATCACCAGCTTCATTGCCACCCACAACTGCACACGATGCCGACGATGCACGTGCTGCGGCGACTGATGCAGGCCCACGTGCGCCTCTCAGCGCAGGATGCGCTTGAGCAGCAGCAGTGCGACGAGGCCGCCGATGACGGCGGTGACGATTGAGCCCGGCGTGGCGATCCAGCGGAAGCGCGTCTCGCCGCCGCGCATCTCGATGTACCCGACAGGGGCGATGTTGACGCCGCCTCCGCCGCCGCTGCTGCCTTCCTGCTCGTCCTCCTCGTGCTCGTGCGAGGCGCCGCCGCCGAGGCCCCAGCGGGCACGGGCCACGGGCACGACGGTCACGCCTTCGCGCTCGACCGGCTCGCCAAAGATTGCCGCGGCGCGGGCGCCCTTCTCGAGACGTTCGGCCAACTCGGTGAGAAACGGCATCCGCTGACCGTGGCCGGCGGATTCGTGCGTGTCCGCCCCCGCCTGGTGGGCCTGGGTCATGTCGTCGGTCCGCGTCATGGTAGGGCTCCTTTCGCGTCCCCGGTGCACTTGATGATAGGCCCCTGACGCCCGCGGATTGCAACCCGCAGGTTTCAAGGAACGTGCGTCCTCAACGCGCCGCCGGCGCAGCCGCCCGCCGCTCGCCTGCGACGTCGCGCAGCACCTGCTCGAGGCGATCGACGTGTCGCGTCATCGTCAGCTCCGCCGCCAGCCCTGCCGTCGCCGCGGCGCACCGGGCGCGCTCCTGCGGGTCGAGCAGGTCGGTGATCGCGCCGACCAGGGCATCGACGTCGGCCGGATCGTCGAGCACGCGTCCGCGCTCCGGCCCGCCGGGCGGCGCGATGAAGTCGCTCGAGCCGTTGTACCGCGTGCTGATCGCCGGCGTCGCCAGCATGAGCGACTCGAGCACGACCTTGCTCGCCGCGTCGTGAAACGTCGGCAGCACCGTCACGTCGGCGGCGACGTAAAGCGCCGGCATGTGCTGCGTCGGCCCGACGAAGCGGACGCGGTCGCGCACGCCCAGACGGGCGACAAGGCACTGCGCGCCGTAGTCCAGCGTGCCGGCGACGAGCACCGTCAGCGGACGGTCGGCGTCGACGAACCGCTTGACCGCGTGCATCAGCGGCTCGATGCCCTTGCGCCACGGGTCGATCGCGGGAAAGAGGGCGACCGGCTCGTCGGCGGCGATGTTGAAGCCGGCCCGCACCTGCCGACGCCAGTCCGCCCTCTGCGCGGGGTCGACGGCGGGCATCTCCGCCGCGTTGGGGATCAGCTCGATGCGTTCGTCGGGGATCTCGTAGTAGCGCTTGAGGTCGCCGGCGACGTAGCGGCTGATGGCGACGATGCGGCGGACGCGCGGGTCGCGCAGCGTTCGCCGCTCGAGCTGCCGCAGGAGCTGCTGACGTGGGTCGAGGCGCGTGCCCAACGCGCGCAGCAGCCGACCCGCCTGCGTCCGGCGGCGGGCGGCGGCCCGGTCCTGGCTCTGAACGACGAGGCCCGCGCGCGGCTCGAGCACCGCCGCCGGCACCGCGGTGGTGATCGACAGGCTCGCATCGAAGCCGTGGTCCAGTCGCCGCCGTGCCCACATGGCGAAGCCGGCGAGCGGCACGATGCCGCGCGGGCGCCCGAGCGGCGCGCGCAGCGGCGTGACGCCCGGCCAGCGGAAGTCGCGCGGGTAGCGCCCGGCGAGGATGGTGATGGCGTGGCCCCGGGCGACGAGCAGCTCGACGATCTGCGCCGCCGACCGCTCCGCACCGCCCGCCTCGGGGATGAACTGCTCGGTGACAATCGCGATGCGCAGCGGGTTTGGCATGAAGAAGTCAAGGGAGTCAAGGGAGTCGAGGGAGGCGGCGGCGGGATGCGTGCGCGATCCTACTCCCAGGCTCCGTCCGAAACGGTGTGCCACGGGTGGCTCGCCCACCAGTGCCCCGGCTCCGTCGCGCACACTGTCGGCCAAGCCGCCAGTGGCACCCGCCGTACGATGTTTTCGGACAGAGCCTGATCCTGATTCTTAATCGCGATTCCACACTCATTGCCCGACGCCCCTGACTTCCGCCCCTCACGCCGACGCCCGCACCGGCAGGGACATCAGCTCCGCCACGTTGGCGACGACGCGGCCGGGATGCACGCGCGTCATGCAGCGGTGATCGAGCGGGCAGACCTTGAGCTGGCACGGCCCGCAGGGCACGTCGACGCGCACGATGCGCTCACGGGCGTAGCCGATCTCCGTCCACGCCGGGTCCGTCGGGCCGAAGATCGTCACCACCGGCGTGTCGAGCGCCGCGGCGACGTGGCGCGGACCCGTGTCGTTGGTCACGAGCACGCGGGCGCGGGCGATGACCGCCTTGAGCGTTGCCAGGTCCAGCCCGTAGGCCGGCAGGTCCAGCAGCGGCGTCCGTGCCGCCGCCTTGACCGCGGCGAGCACCGGCCTCTCGGACGGCGCGCCGATCAGCGCCACCACCGCGCCCAGTTCGCCGGCACATCGATCCGCGACGGCGGCGAACCGGGCGGGCGGCCACATCTTCGCCGCGCCGAACGCCGCCCCGGGGTTCAGCAGCACCAGCGGCCGACCGTCGCCCGGGTCGAGCCCGGCGTCGGCGAGCAGACCCGTCGCGGCACGGTCGTCGGCCTCGCGCACGACCAGGTGCATCGTCGGATCGACCTCGCGGGCGCCGAGGTAGCGCACCAGGCCGAGGTAGTACTCGCGCGTCGGCACGGGGATGTAGCTGCCCTCGTGGCGAGGGATGAGCGCGTCGGTCAGCAGCAGGGATCGGCCGTCGCGCCCGTAGCCGACGCGGCGCGGAATGCCCGCCAGGCGCACCATCAACCCCGTGCGGAAGCTGTTGGGCAGCAGCACCGCGAGATCGAAGCGCTCGCGGCGCAGGCGGCGCGCCAGGGGCAGCAGCCGGCCGCCGCCGTCGCCGTCGCCCCGCCGGCCGGTGCGCGGGCCGGGGTTCATGCCGATGGTGGCGTCGACGCTGGGCAGCCCGGCCAGGACCGGGGCGATGCTGTCGCGCAGCAAGGCGGTGATGCGCGCCTGGGGGTAGAGGCCACGCAGGGCGGCGAGGGTGGGTGTCGCCATCACGCAATCGCCCAGCCAGGTGGGCATGACGACCAGCAGGCGCTGAGGGTGGAGGGAGCCGGCAGCGGGCATCAGGGGGAGTATAGCAGTGGCGTGACGCCGGCCCGACGGCGACGAACCCGCCGAATCGCGCTTCGGGGCCCTACGATCTGCCCATGTGGCGTTTCCGCCGCGACGACCCACGCCCTGCCGACGACGGCGACGCAGCCCGTGCCGCTGCGAACATGGTCGAGCACGATCTTCGCCGACGGGGCGTGCGCGATCCTCGCGTGCTGGAGGCGATGCGGCGCGTGCCGCGTCACCGGTTCGTGCCGGGCATGCCGGTGGAGCGGGCGTATGCCGACCGCGCGCTGCCGACGGCGGAGGGGCAGACGATCAGCCAGCCGTACATTGTGGCGCGGATGACGGAGCTGCTGCACGTGGACCCGGGCGTGCGGGTGCTGGAGATCGGCACCGGCAGCGGGTACCAGGCGGCGGTGCTGGCGACGCTCGGGGCGCGGGTGGTGAGCGTGGAGCGCTCGCCCGCGCTGGCGGAGCGGGCGCGGCAGGTGCTGGCGGACGTGCTTGGGGAGATCGAGGCGGTCGAGGATGGGGATGCCGCGGTACGGGTGGTGGTCGGGGATGGGACGCTGGGTTGGCCCGAGGGGGCGCCGTATGACCGGATCATGGTGACGGCGGCGGCGCCGAGCGTGCCGGAGGCATACCGCGAGCAGCTTGCCGACCCGGGGTTGATCGTCATCCCCCTCGGCGATCGTGAGCAACAGTACCTGACGGTGATCCAGCGGCGCGAGGGGCAGTTCGTGCAGACGCGGGATACGGGCTGTCGGTTTGTGCCGCTGGTGGGGGAGGCGGGGTGGGGGGAGTGATCAATGCACAATTCACAACGGGGATCTCTGAATAACCTTGGAACCCGATGAACTCATCATTGAACCGCGAAGCGGCGAAGCAAGCGAAGTACGTGAAGAAACAGAAGTTACGCAAACCGCAATCCCTTCGCGCTCGCCTCGCTCTTCGCTGCTTCGCGGTGGTTTGATTTCGAGTGGGAACGGTGTGGATGTGCGTGTTCGACGTGGCCTTCCCCATCGTGATCGCCGCGGTTAAGATTGTTGCGCCCACGTCACTGCAACGAAAGGCAGCATCCTATGAACGCGACTTCGCGCCTGCGCAGCGTGACGACCGGCCGCGTCGCCCGGCTGTGGTTGACGCTCGCCATGATCGTCGGCGGCTGCACCACATCATCGGACGTCTCGGAACTGGACGCGACGGGGCCCGACGACCTGCCGGGTGGCGCCGTCGCGGCTGCGCGCGGCGCCGGCCCCGATGATGCGCCGGTCCTGGTCGAGGGCCCCCGCACCATCCCGACCGCCGGCCGCCTCACCGCCGCCGCGGGCACCATCAACCTGACGCTCGCAGCGGACGAGGCGTGGGGCGACGAGACGGAGCAGACACTCGTGCATCTGGGTGACGCCGAGGGCGCGCCGGTCAGCCTGACGGCCGCGCGCGGCCGGCTGCACGCCCGCTACGACGCCGGCCGCGGCAGGGCGGCCAACCTTACCTACCGCGCCCGCAACTGGGATCCGGGCGACCGCCGCGAGGTGCGCTTCGCCTGGCAGGCCGACGGCGACACGCTGCTCGCCTGGCTGATGGTTGATGGCGAGCTGGTCGCGCTCGAGCCGGGCGACGTCATCGACGCGTGGCCCGCCACGGCCGTGGTGGGCGAGGGTGTGGGTGGCGAGGGTGCGGGTGGCGGGGGTGGTGCAGCGATCGTGCATCACGTCGCGCTGTCGACCGTCGTGACGCTGCCGGCCGAGCTCGCGCCGGCTCGGCGGACGATCCGCGTCGACGCCTCGCAGCGTGGCGATCGCCTGCACAGCTTCTGGCACGTCGCCAACTTCGCGCTGTGGGATGGCTACACGTTCACGCAGCCGGACGCCCACGCGATCCTCATGGGCCGGGCGCCGTTCACCCGCGAGGTGATCGTCGACTTTACGCTCGGCGGGCGGTTCCGCGACGGCGGGGAGATGTACCTTGGCGTCGACGACGAGGGCGAGGCGCTCACCGACTTCACGACCATGCTCACGCGCGTGCGCGGGGTCGTGGACGCGGGCCTGACGCCGTGGATCATGCTCGAGAAGGTGCCGCCGGCGATGAGCGACCCGCCCGAGTGGCGGGCGTACGGCAACACGGCGCCGCCGGCCGACTTCGAGCTCTGGCACCGTTATGTGCAGGCGGCCGTGGCGGCGCTGGTCGACGAGTTCGGCCGCGAGACCGTCGCCGGGTGGCGCTTCATGGTCGCCACCGAGCCGGACCTGCATCCGTCGCACTGGGCGGGCACACGAGAGCAGTTTCTCCATCACCTCGACTACACCCTCGACGCGGTGACGCGCGTGCTTCCGGAGGCGGAGGTCTCGCCGGGCAACATCCTGAACCCGGCGTTCGCCCACGCGTATCGCGACACATGGGGCACGGACGCCGTCGCTGACCACGTGCGCTCGCGCGACCAGTGGGGCCTGGACATCATCGACCACGCGGCGACCGGCACAAACGCGGTGACGGGCGAGACGGGCACGCGCGTCGACTTCTTCTCGGCGTCGTGGTACATCCGCGTGGGCATGGACAACGACGCGTTCGATCGCGCGGTCGAGACGATGCGCGCCCGGTTGGACCGCTACCCGGCGCTCGAAGGCACGCCGATCGACATCCGCGAGTTCAGCGTCCTCAGCGACGAGCGCGGTCGCCGGCTCTATGCCGGCGACGCGAGCGAGTGGTCGGCGAGCTTCTACGCCTCGATCGCCCGCCGCGCCTATGACCACGACGTGCGCGTGATCTTTGAATGGGACCATGCGACGTTCGGCGTGCTGCACCCCCGCGGGCAGGTCATGGCCATGCTCGAGCGCATGGTCGAAGGGGAGCGGCTGGCGGTCGCCCTTGACGCCGACTCGCCCGCCGACGCCGGGGCGATCGCGGCGGAGAAGGATGGGCGGCTGTTCGTGCTGATCTACCATCACCGGCCGCAGCGTCACGCGGGCGGCGTCGAGACGATCGACCTGGAGATCGCGCACCCGGACATGGCGGACGGCGGAAGCTGGCGGCTGTCGGAGTGGACCGTGGATGCCGAGCGGACGGTGTGGGTACACGCGTTCAGCGCGGATGCCGAGGCCGCGGGTCTCGAGCGCCTGGAGAACGCGGGCAACCATGAAGCGAGCCCGCGGCGGCTGTATGGCGACGAGGCGACCGCGCTGTTTCAGGCGAACATCGAGCGCTACCAGGAGTTGGCGGAGCTGCCGCGAACGCGAAGCGATGTCGAGGTGGCTGTCGAGGACGGCCGCATCCGGATGGAGTTGGCCATGCCAGCGCACAGCGTTCGGCTGCTGGAGCTGACGCCGGGACGGTAGTCGGCTTTGATGGTGCCGACGATGGCGCCGGCCGGAGCACGCCTCCCCTGACCCCGCCCACAGGGGAGGGGATGGGACTCGCGCCTACTCCTCGTCCCACATGCCGGTGCGGTGATGGACGCGGATCAGGCGGCCGAGCGATTGCGGCAGGTGCTGAGCGACGGCGTCGCACGTCGGCAGCGCGGCCGCGTCGAACGGCTCGGCGCGGTCGCGGAAGAGCGTCAGCACCGCCAGCGTCTCGTCCTCGTGCGTGCAGGCGAAGGCCAGCATCTCGCAGTTGAGCAGGAACCCCCCCGGCTCGCCCACCATCGCCCGCATCGTCGCCTCGTCGCTGACATGCACGGCCTGGTCATGCTCGGCGATCGCGGGCACGGCCGTGTCCGCCAGGTGCTCGAGCAGCATCTCCACCGCGTCGCCGGCACAGTCGTAGTTGACGTACGCCCCGACGGCGTACTCCTCGCCCGAGGCGGGCAGGAACACGGCCGCGTTGCACGGGCCGACGTGATCCAGCAGGTACTCGAGCGTCTTGCGCAGCAGCGGCGCGAGGTCCAGCTCCTGGCGCACCAGCGCCTGGTACTGCCCGACATGCACCGCCTGCTCGAGCTCGCCGGCGAGCTGCTCGTAGGCGTCGACCAGGTCGTTGGCCAGGGTGTCGACCTGCGCGCTGACCTGCCGACGGGCGTCGTCAAGCTTGCGGCAGACGCTGCGAAGATCGCGCACGCGCCGCGCCTGCGTGCGGTCGCGCCGGCGGCGGCGCATCAGTTCGTTGAGGTGGCCGCGCAGCCGGGGGCCGTCCAGCGGTGGGGTGAGGACGTCCAGCACGCCAGCGCGCATCGCGGCGATCGCGTCCTCCGCGGTCGTGTCCATGCCCGTCAGGATCACCTGCGTACGCTGCCGGCGGCGGCGCAGGCGGGTGGCCAGCGCCAGCCCCCGGCGGTCCGGCAGTTCCGCCGCCACGAGCGCCAAGTCGACCGGCCGCTGCATGGCGCTGGCTTCGGCGAGCCCGGCGGTGGTGACGTGTTCGAGGCGTAGCGGCAGGCCCGTGCATGCTCGCGCCACCGCCCCGGCCGCGCCGGCGTCGGGATCGACGACGAGCACCCGAAACGCCGCCCGCGCCCGTCGCCGGGGTGCGACCTTGGCACGGGTCGCCTCCGCCGCCGCTCGCCCCGCCTGCTCCTGCTGCTGCTGCACGTCAGTCCCTTTCCCTGCATCAGCCGCGGAAACCGCGGCCGTCTGGGGCGGTATCGGCAGAGAACACCGCCGGGTTGAGGCGCGATGCATAAAGCCGGGACCGGTGGTCCCGGGGCGGCGGCGTGTGCTCGACGATGAGCACGCGTCCGGGACGTGGCGGGGTGTGGTGTGGTGTGGCGGGGCGTCGCATCGATCCGCGACCGCAGTGTCGCCCGCGCGCGATGGATGTGTAATCCGTATGATCCCCACCCGAATCACATGAACTGCCAGTCCCCGGTCCCCAGGCTCCAGGCCCACAGTGCCGCGTTCGTGATCCCGTGCGACCAGACGATCGGCCCCAGCCCCATGCGGCGGTCGCCGCGGTTGGTGTACCACAGCAGCCAGCACCACACGACCGCGCAAGCGATCGTGCCCGGCCAGTCGCGCTGCACGTGGTGCACCATGAAAACGAACGTCGACGCGGCAAACCCGAACGCCGTGACCATTCCCACCGGACATTCGCGAAGCTGCTCCGTGAACTGCCCCGGCAGCCCGCGCACGCGCTGGCCCAGACGCGAATGGAGCACCCAGTCGCCGACGATCGGCAGATCCTCGACAAGCTGCACGAGCCCCAGGCCGGTCTTTCGCGCCGAATGCAGCCCGCGCAGGCAGGCGCTGCGAATGAAAAGCTCCTCGAACAGCGGCACGAGGATCGCCATGCCGGCGAGGCGCAGCCCCAGCGAGATGCCGTAGAGCGCTGTCGAGGTGTCGGCCATGCGCTCGAAGTAGTGCGGCTCGCCGTCGGCGGCGAACCAGGCCGGCGCGAGCGCGATCATCCAGAACCCGAGCCCGATCCAGGCGGCGCAGAGCCCCAGGCCCGTCGGGATCGCGAGCCAGTGGAAGCGCAGCGTCAGCTCCGGCAGCAGCAGGCGATAGCGCCAGAGCATGGCGGCAACGACCGCGAACTGGATCGCGTAGAGCACGGGGTAGAGATAGGGCGAGGCGTCGATGGTGAGGTTGATGCCCGCGAGCAGGGCGAGGTAGACGATGAACGGCGCGATGCGCGGGTGCCAGGGATTGGCCGCCATCCACGCGTCGATGGCGCCCATGAAGCCGGTGGCCGGCGTGAAGGTGGACTCGCGGTCGGTCGATGAGCCGGTCAAGGGCGGGGCGTCTCCGTGGCGGCGAGGCGTCGCGGGGCAGTGGGCCTGCCTGACGTCGGGCCGACGCCGTGCTGACTTGAGCCCCGCGCCCGGCGGGGTCGCGCAGCCGACTACGATACGCCCATGGCCGACCCGACGCCAGCGCACGAGCACCCCGCCGCGCTCGACGACGCGAGCCTGCTCAAGCACTGCCGCATGGACCAGACGCGCGGCGGCGGGCCGGGCGGGCAGCACCGCAACAAGACGGCGACCGGCATCCGCCTGACGCACGAGCCGACGGGCATCACCGCCCAGGCCGGTGAGCGCCGATCACAGGCCGACAACCGGCGTCAGGCGCTGCGCCGCCTGCGCGTGAAGCTCGCGTTGCACGTGCGGTGCGATGTGGCCGGCTCGCCGAGCGCGCTGTGGCAAAGCCGCTGCCGGGGCGGGCGGCTGTCGATCAACCCCGACCACGCCGACTTCCCCGCCCTGCTCGCTGAGGCGCTCGACTGGATCGTCGCGGCGGGTGAGGACATCAAGCGCGCGGCGACGGCGCTGGGCGTGTCGACGACGCAACTCGTGGGCCTGCTGCGCGACGAGCCGGCCGCACTGGAGCAGGTCAACCACGCCCGGCAGGCGCGCGGGCGGCCGACGTTGCGGTGATGGTGCGAGGGGCGCGATGCACACGGCGAGCGCGGAGGGATGGTGGTTTGCGTCACGCCTGTTTCTTCGCGCACGTCGGCCTGCTTCGCCTCTTCCGCGGTTCAATGGTGAGTTCGTCCCCTCCCGATCAGCACTCGGCAATCACTCGCGCCCCTCGACCTGCCGGGCGTATGCGTCGACCTCCTCCTGGCTGACGCCCAGCCATTCGAGCATGTGCTGGTCGTACACCTCCTGGTGCTGCGGATTGGAGAAGTCGAGGCGCAGCTCGTTGATCACCTTGGTGCCCTGCGCGATCCAGGCCCGCCACGTCTGCTGCCCGAAGTGGTCGTAGATGAATCGGCCCACCGGGCCGCGCATCGGCGGATCGTCGAGGCGCTGCTGCGGCTGCCCGGTGCGGCGGTCGACAACCATGTTCTCGCCGCCCGCCTCACCCGCCCCCGCGGCGACCTCCAGCTCCTCGACCTCGGGCACCTCCAGCCCCAGCTTCTCCAGCAGCGACCCGATGGCGCGCTTGGGCATGACGTCCCCGCGCTGGGCCGCGATATGGTAGCCCTCGGTCAGCAGGGGGCCGGCCTCCGCCTCGCGGCCGAGCTTGATGAGCACCTGTCCGCGAAGCTGGTACGCCCGCGACATCTGGGGATTCATCTCGATGGCGCGGGCGAAGGCGCGGTCGGCGTCGTCCAGGCGCTCCGCCTCACGGTAGGCGCTGCCGAGGCTGAAAAACGCCATGTCGTCCGGCACCTCGCGGGCCATCTTCTCCCACTGCGCGATACGTTCTTCCAGTGTTGCCATGGGAGACAGGATAAGCGGTGCGGCTGCCGGCGCAAAACGAAAGCCCACGGACGGCAGTCCGCGGGCTTGGGGCGGGAAAAGGCCCGGGTTCCGGGCACGCGGGGTCACTTGACCTCGATCTTGCGGGGCTTGACCTCCTCGCGCTTGGGCAGAGTGACGGTGAGCACGCCGTCGTCGAGCTTGCACTGGACGTTGGCTTCGTCGACCGCCACGGGCAGGCGGAAGCTGCGGGCCACGCGGGTGAACTGCCGCTCGGTCAGGTGGCGCTCGCCCTTGTCCTGCCCGTTGCCCGCCTCGCGCTGGGCGGCGATCGAAAGCACGCCCTGCTCCATCGTCACGTTGATCTCGTCCTTCTTGAAGCCGGGCAGCTCGGCCTCGACGATGATGTTGTTGTCGTCCTCGCTGATGTCGACCGGGTAGGCGGCCGTGGTGGCTTGCAACTCGCGCCCGCCCCAGGCACGGTCGAACGCCCGGTCCATCTCACGCTGCAGCAGCTCGAAGGGGTTGTCGCGTCGCGTCATCATGGGAAGCATGGCCTACCTCCTTTGAGAAAAAGACGGCCTGAACTCCACCGGCCTCTACCCGGGGGGCCGGCTCCCCGGCCGTCGCCGCCGCCGACGGCACCCTTCAAAATGCAATGACTGTGCCAGCCAATCGACACACGTCGAGCTGTAAAAAATGTGTGCGAAGTAGCTTATAGACGACCTGCCGAGCCCGCGGACGCCGTTTTGGCAGCCGGCGAGGGCTCCGAACGCCAGCCTGACAATGGGCGATCGCCGGCCGCTGAAAGGGCCCGTCCAACCCTCCCGCGCAGCAAGCGGCGGGCCACCGGCCTTATCATGTCGACCGGACGTGGTCCGCCGCCGTCAGGCCTTCTAAACTCCCCCGAGTGGCGGCTGGCCGCTCCCAGGGACGCCGAGTCCCTGGACGCCGAACGCGAAGACAGGCAGCCCATGGCCGAGGCCTCATCTGAATACTCATGTGCCGGCACGGGACTTGCGGCGCCCGGGACGCGCCACCGCGGGGCCTGGATCCGCCACGGCCCGGGCCACGGGAGCACACGCGTCGCCGCGCATCGCCCAGACACGCCGGATGAACGATCAGTCCCCGACCAGACCCCGACGGGGGATCAGCCTCAGCCGTCTGAGTCGCCGCCCCAGCCCGCGACGCAGCACGAGGACGGTCGGGTGCGGCGGAAGGTGCGGGTACTCATTGCCGACGATCACACCGTCGTACGCCAGGGCCTGAGGTCGCTGCTCGAGAGCCTGCCCGATCTCGAAGTGGTCGGGGAGGCGGAGACGGGCTGGCAGGCGGTGGATCGGACCCGCGCCCTGCACCCGGACATCGTGCTCATGGACGTGTCGATGCCGGAGATGGACGGCATCGAGGCGACGCGGCGGATCACCGCGGAGCACACCTGTCGCGACATCGTCGGGCTGTCGATGCACCGCAGTGAATACATGGCCGAGAAGATGCACGAGGCGGGGGCCCGCACGTATCTGACCAAGGACAAGGCGATGGAACAGTTGATCGAGGTCGTCCGGGCGTTCGGCAATCCGCCGACGTAGGCATGGACCCGCTACCGGAAGATCACCAGCACGACGAGGACGACGAGCACCAGCAGCGCCAGGGCCGCGGCGACGAGCGCGAGCATGACGCGATCGCCGCTGAGCGTGGCGAGAGGCGACGGTCGGCGGTCGGTTGCCGGCCGCGCCGCCGCGGACGCGGAAGGGACAGGTGCGCTGTAGCGGGCGTGGACGCCTTGGATGAAGCCGGCGTCGAGATCGTAGGGGATCGAGCTGACGAGCGGGACGCGGGCCGGCGAGGCGAGCAGGGCGAACGCGGCGTCGGCGTTGAGCGGGCCGGCGACGGTGTCGACCCAGGCATGGTCGGGCGAGCCGATCAGCGTCAGCGGCCCGCTGCCCAGTTCGGCACGGACGATCGGCCACCAGTGACGCAGGGCTGGCCAGCCGGGCGCCTCGGCCGCGGGCAGACGGAAGCTGACGGTCGTCGCGTCGGTCGTCAGGCGCTGGCGCTCGCGCGTCAGGTGATAGATGACGCGATCGAAGCCCACCTCGCCATCGCACGCGGTCCGCGCAATCGCGGCCGCGTCCACCAGCGACGGCTCGGGCGACGGCAGCGTCGCGGCCGGCGCGCGGGCGATGGCCTGCTGGCAGGCGGCGACCGCCTCACGCACCGCGTCGGATTGGACGGCGGCCTCGCACCCGGCCTTGAGCTGCTCGAGGTATGCGCCGGCGTGATCGATCGCCACCGTCAGGGGGACCGAGCCGGGCAACTGCGCGCAGACGACCATCGGGTAGGCGCGTCGGCCGACGCCGTCCGAGGAGGACCAGAGCCGCCCGACGACCAGGTGGCTCTGGCGGCGCATGAGGAACAGGTGGTTGAACCCGGGCAGCTTGTCGCGGGCGTCCAGGTGCTGCCAACTGCCGCCGTTGATGTTGCCGGCGATGGCGTCGAGGTAGAGTTCGCGTTTGATCTGGACGAGCAGGGCCGTGTTGAGGCCGATGTCCTCGATGTGGTCGTCCCACCCCGGGTGCTTGCCGAAGGCGGCCACGACGGCCAGGTCGCCCGCCGGCGCGGCGCTCGTGTTGCCTTGGTCGCTGAACATGCGAAAGGGGTGCTTCCTCGTCGGCCTGCCGCCGCGCGGATGGCGTCGGGCGCATGGTCGCGGTCGGCGGCGGCGGAGTGGCGTGCGCCGACCGGGCTCAAGGCTGGGGCCAGGCCTCGGGCGACGGCATCGGCCGATCAAAGCGCAGCCCGAGCCAGTAAAAGAAGACCTGCTCTTCGGTGGCCGCGGGCGCGTCATCGGCGTCGTCGGCGTCGTCGGCTTCAACGTCCGGTGCCGGCAGGACCACGCGCAGCGGAAGCCTCCAGAGCGGCGGGCCGTCGTCCTGCTCGTTTTCTTCGTAGACCACGCCCGGCTGCAGCGTCGCCGCCAGCACGCCGAACGGCGCGTCGAAGCTCACCTCGGCAGCCGGCTCGGCATCGTCGTCCAAGCGGAAGAAACGCAGCGTGAACGGCTCGCCCGCGGGCACGTGCAAGCGGGCCGACCGCTCTGGATCGTCCGCGCCCCGCTGCGTCGTACGCAGCTCGCCGGCGATCTCGACGTAACGGAACGGCCGAATCGCCGCCTCGGCCTCCTCCGGCCAGTCCGGCGCGTTGAACTGGTCGCTCGCCGGCAGCAGGAAGAGCTCGGCTTCGAGCGGCTGTTCGGCATCGGTCAGCGCCAGCGCGATGCGCGTGATGCTGCGAAGCCAGCGCGTCTCGTCCTCGACGATGATCTCCGCGCCGGAGATGCGGCCAAGCTGGTGGTCGACGCGGTCCAGCCCCGTCCGCGCGCCGGCGCCGATGCGGCTGGGCTCCTCGTCGTCCAGCCGCCCGATCATCGCCTGGAGGTGCGCGGCGTCGGCGGCGGCAGTGCGGATCTGCTCCATCGTCAGGTGCTCGGAGCCCGGCAGGTTGTAAAGCGGAAAGCCCCGGTGCTCGCCGCGCAGACGCGCCTTGGCGTCTTCCGCCACGTGCGCGCCTTCGTCGGCGATGGCTTCCAGCGCCACGCGGACCAGCTCGCTCCAGTAGCGCAGCGGCGCCTCGGAGGGGTCGTCGGCGTAGACGATGCCGCCAAGCAGGTCGCGGCGGAAGTCGCTGGGCGTCATCCGCTTGAGCCCGACGACGCCGGCTTCGATGTCCAGCTCCCCATCGCGCGTCCGAGCGGTGAGGTTGAGCCAGTGGCGCACGACGTCGTTGCAGATCTCGTCGAACCCGCGCCGCGTGTGCGTGAGCTGCCCGGTGGCGTGGGCGATCAGTTCGTCGCGCTCGGGGCCGGTGAGGAAACGCTCGGGCACGCGCTGCAGCGCGAGCGCGACCTGGTCCGCCAAACTCGCGAGCTCGGGCTGAACGACCTCGGCGCGCAGCGTGCTGAGTCTCTCGTAAAGCTCCGTCCAGTCCCCGTCCGGGGCCGGGCTTGCGTCCTCGAGGACGCCCTGCGACCAGTAGGCGATGTACCGCTGGACGTAGGGCTGGACAACGCGGCGCTCGGCGTCGCGCACGCGCGGGTCGAGGGTTTCGGCGTCGAGCAGGCGCGACGCCGCGTCCGCGCCGGGTTCGGCGCGGTCCGCCAGCGCCGCCCAACTGCCCGCAAGGCGGCGGAACGCCTCCGGGTGAAGCCCCGCCGGGAACGCGGCCTGCCCGCTGAAGCGTTGTGACAGCGGGATCCGCGGCGGGGTCCAGGTGCCCGCTGCTTGCGCGGCGGTGAGGTCGGCCTCGGCGATCGCGCTCTCCAGCGCGTCCGCGTCGGCGGGCAGCCGCGCGAGTGTGCGCTCCAGCAGATGCGTGCGGTTGGCGCGCCCGGCCAGGCGCAGCCCCCAGCGCGCGGTCTCGGCGGCGGCATCCAGCGACGCATCGTCCGCCAGCGCGTGGCGGTCGGTGATGCGAGACTCGGCCGCGGTGGCGGTCGACTCGATCGCCTCCAACAGATCCGCGACGTTGGTCAGCGTCACCTGCGGCGGATCGTCGCCGAAGAACGCGTCATCTGCATCACGGTACATCGCCAGGCGAATCTGGTAGGCCACGCCCGCTTCATCGCGGCGCATCGCGCGGTTGGCGGTCATCAGGCTGCCGTGCAGCCGCTCGACGTCATCCACGATACCCGCGAAGCGATCGTCCGCTGCCGCGCGGGTCGCGTCGCGGCTTGCCTGCAGTCGGCCGCGCAGGTCGTCGGCGTCGGCGTCAACGTCCGCGCCGGGCGGCAACTGGTCGATCAGCGCGCTGAACTGCCGGTCGATGCGATCATGCAGCTCGCGCTCGGCGGCGGCGAGCAGGTCGGCGACCGCCTCGTCGGGCTCGAAGCCCTGGTCCTTGAGCGACGCCACCGCACCATCCAGTGCCACGCCCGCATCGTGAACCGCGGCAAACCGCTCGTGCCACGCCTCGGTGCCCTGCCGCGCGCGGTCGTCGCCGTAGCGATCGGGAAGGCCGAGCAGCGCGGTCTCGGCGTCGGCGAAGTCCACCATCGCGGCCCGCAGGTCCTCCAGATCACTGAGCAGGCTCGCCGGGTCCGCGCCGGCCTGGTACTGGAAATCGGTGAACGCGGTGATGCCGCGCGCCAGCAGCGGCTCGACGTTCAGGCTCGCGAGCACGGCCGCGGCGGTGCGATGCCGCCGGCCCGCGAGCTCGCGACCGGCGTAGGTGTCGGCGAGGATCTGCTCGAGGCCTCGCGCGTCCGCGTCGCTGGCGAAGCGCTCGTACTCCGCCTCATCGAGCAGCACGCGCAGCAGCGGCGATAGCGACACGAGCGGTGGCGCGTCGGCCACTGGCGCCTGCTCCTGGCTGAACGTGTGCAGCCGCAGAAGCTGCGCGAGCGCGGCCGTGGCGTCGGGCGACCAGCTCGCCCCGTCGAGATCGCGCAGCTTTTCCGCGACGCCTTCGACCACGGGCGTGAGCATCAGCTCGCGGACGAGCGCGTCGTGGGCTTCGAAGCGCTGGTCGTGCAGCAGGTCGCGGTCGAGGCCCGCGACGAGGCGGAAGACCGCGGGCACTTCGATGCCGGCGCTCGCGAGGCGCAGCGACAGGTCGGGCAGGCCGGCGACGGAGATATCCTCGCCTTCGTGCTCCAGGGCGTGTTCGTGGCCGTTGTACGCGTAAACGCCCGTGCCGGCGCGGCGTTCGCCGGCGAGCGGGGGCAGGTCGGGCAGCGCGGCGGCCAGCCGGTCCCACGCTTCGCTGTGGCCGCCTACGCGGTCCTGGAACGCGCCGAAGCTGAACCACGTGAGCACGCACAGGGCAAGCACGGCGACGCTGCCGGCCCCAAGCAGTGCGGCGCGGCGCTGCTGGCGCAGGCGGCGCGTGTTGCCCGCGCGCGTGACGAGCCGGCTTTCCTTGAAGATCTTGTTGAGGAACAGGTCGCGCAGGAAGTACGCCCGGTCGCGCTCCCAGGGCCGATCCTCCGGCAGGTCTTCCGGCGCCACTCCGAGGGCTTCCGCGAGCATGCTGTCGAGGGCCTTGCCTTCGCGCAGCGACGAGGTGAAGTAGATGCCGCGCAGAAACAGCGGCTTGGCGGACCATTCACCGGTGACGAAGACCGAACCGAGGTACTGCTGCAGCCGCGGCGCCAGGCGCTGGAAGCTGTCGGTGAAGTCGTAGAGGCTGTCGACCTGGTCGATGCGGCGCGTCTCGGCGTCCTCGCCGGCACTGACGGGGTCGAGCAGCAGGCTCATGCGGCGCTGCTCGAGCCGCTGGCGGACGGTGCGCAGGTATTCGTCGATCTGCTCGGGCTGGAAGGGGTCGTCGAGCGCGCCGGGGTTGGACCAGCCGAACATCTGGTGCTGGAGGTCGATGTCGTCGATGCCGTCGAAGAACTCGCGGAAGCCGGCGATCAGGTCGCACTTGGTGACGATGACGAAAACGGGGAAGCGCACTTCGAGCGTCCGCTGGATGTTGGCGAGCTGGACGGCGATCTGGCCGGCTTTTTTCTGAATCTCCTCGCTCGAGTCGCTGATGAGGCTGTCGGCGGGGATGACGAGCATCAGGCCGTTGACCGGGCAGTTGGGGCGCGTGCGGTTGAGCAGGCGCAGGAACTCGTTCCACTCGCTGGTCGTCCCGGGCGTGACCTGCTCGAACATGAGCCGGCCGGCGGTGTCGAGGATGACGGCGTGGTTGGTGAACCACCAGTTCATGTTGATCGTGCCGCCCGTGCCCTGCAGCGTGTCCTGCAGCCCCGGCGGGAACGGGACGTTGGAGCGGCGCAGCACCTCGGTCTTTCCCGAGCCCGGCTCGCCGGCGATCATGTACCAGGGCAGGCTGTAGAGGTCCTTGCCCGCGGCGCGAAAGGTGGCGACGCCCTGCTCGAAGGCGCGGCGCAGGTCGTCGAGCCGGGCGCGCTGGTTGACGTCGCTGATGTCCTTGGGCGTCGACCCGGTGCTCGCGACGACCTCCTTCTCAAAGGGATCGGCCTTGCGCTTCTCGCGCCAGCGCAGGACGGCGTGGTAGACGACCAGCAGCAGGGCGATGAGCAGGACGCCGAGCAGCATGACCCACCAGAGGCGGGGGTAGATGGCGGTGATGACGGCGACGACGCCCACGCCGGCGACGCCGAGAGCGCCGAGCTTGGCGGCGGGGGACAGGTCGCTGAATGCTGAGGCCAGCCGATGCATGCGTCACTCCAGGGGGTTCGCGGTCATCCGCCGCCGGCGACGATGGACAGGGCCTGCGCCAGATCGCCCGAGGCGACGCGGTACAGGTAGACGCTCGCGCCGAAGAGCACGACCACGAGGCCGGCGAAGACGATGCCGATGCCCATCAGCGATGTGCCGGGCGTTTCGATGAGGTCGCTGGTGTCGAGCTGCTCGTAGGCGTCGGGGCAGAGTCGACCGCCGTCGTCCGTCATGCCGCGCTTGCGCAGCCGGGCGGAGATTTCCAGCATTTTCTTGCGCAGGTATTCGTGCTGGCCGGTGTACAGCCCCGCGAAGCCGAGGCCCATGCAGGTGTAGTAGACCTCCAGCCGGTCCGCGGCCGGCTCGCCCGGGTCGGCGAGCGTCTCGTTGAGCAGGTCGAAGAAGCGCTCGTCGCCCGCCAGCTCGTTGTAGAGCTCGCGCGCCAGCGCCGGCCAGCGGTTGGCGTAGCTCAGCGCGCTCTCGTAGACGAAGTTGTCGACGAAGAACGCGAGCACCAGCAGCAACCTGCCTTTGCCCTCCGGGTCGAACTGCTGCTTGAGGTCCGGGTCGGCCTCCGCCTCGTGCTGGATCCGCTCCAGGTGGCTGGTCAGCTCGGCGCGCACGTGCGCCATCTCCGGCTCGGCGCCCTTGCGCGCCGAGCGGTTGACGCGGCAGACGTAGGTGAACAGCGGCTCGGCCAGTGTGCGGGGCTTCATGGCCTAGGCGTTCTCCGGCGCGAGGGTCATGTAGAGCGAAAGCTGGAAGTCCGAGTTTTCCTGGTCCGGCCAGACGGCGGCGACCGCCTTGTCCGCGAGGATGCGCTCCCACATCCGCGCCGACTCCTCACGCAGCAGCCGAAAGTAGTGCAGGTCCGCACGCGACGGCAGGCCCAGCGGCGGATGCCGCTCCTCCTGCAGCTTCACGCCATAGATCGCCCGCCCCGCCAGCGCCGCGGGCATCAGCTTGAAGCGGTCGGCGTCCTCCACCAGCGCGGCGACGGCCTGCGGGTCCTGCCGCGTCTGCACCGCCAGAAAATACTGCGTCGGGTCCGCCAGGTGCCGGTCTTCCAGGGCGGCGATGAGTCCGTTGCCGTCCGCCTCGAAGCCGACGCGCAGCCACGGCTCGCTGACCGCGCCGCCGAGCAGCGAGCGCAGCTTCTCGTTGATTGCGGCGAAGGCGGCGAGCGGCTCGTGGTGGTCGTAGCGTGGCACGTCGAACACGTCGTTGCCCGGGTTCAGCGCCGCCAGCTCGCCGAGCATCTCGCGCAGCGCCAGGTACATCGCCAGCGGCGTCATCGATGGCAGTTCGGCGAGCGTCGCCAGGCCTGCCGCGTAGCGGTTGAGCGTCCGCAGGCGCATCACCTGCTCGAGCTGCATGCCCCGCATCGTCTCGATGCTGAAGCCCCCGCGCGTCATCTGCACCACCAGCGCCTGCCGGGCGGCGCTGACCTGGTTGGACAGGTCGCGGACCATGTCGCGCAGCACGACTGAGCCCGAGAGCGTCATGCAGGGCGGGACGAACTCCGGGTCCTGCTTCGGCGCGCCCGTCTCCTCGCCTGTGGCGTGGACGATGCGCAAGAGCGGCAGGACCTCCATGTCCGATGTGTCCTCGCCGTCGAGCACGAGCCGGGCGTTGACGCTGCGCAGGACGACGGGGTGGGGGTTCTCGCCGGTGTTCTCGTCCGGGCGGTCCGACTCCGTGAGTCGGTAGAGGCGCTTGATGCGCCACGGCTCGGTGCCGTCGTTCTCCACGGTGTTGGCCCGGTTGGGGTCCCACAAGGGCACGGCGAGGCTGATGGTGATCGGGTCGCTGGTGCTTTCGAACGCCCGCTTGATCTCCAGCGTGGGCAGCGCGGCTTCCTCTGGGACGCGCAGCTCCACGCCGCTGGGCATGATCACGTGCAGGCGGTCGAAGCGGACGAGCATGTTCTCCAGCGCGTCGCGCGACAGCCGCGCGTCGACCACGCCCCACGGGTGGGGCATGAGCTGCGCCCGCAGGCCCGCGATCGCCTCGCCATGGGCGCGCGACATCGCCTGGAGATGGTGCGGCTGCAGGAACAGCCCTTCGTGCCAATGAACCTCGGCGGCCATGGTGTCGTCCAGCAGGCGGTTAGCGGTTGAGTCCCTTGACCAGCGACGTCGTGTAGTCCGTGATGATCTGCTTGACCTCGCGCTCCATGGCGGCTTCGTCCATGGCTTCGGCGAGCTCCTTAAACTTGCGCCAGCACGCGACGTCCGCGCTTTCGTGCCATCGCTTGTCGTGGCGGGCGAGCGTCTCGATCTCCAGCGGGGCGAGCTTGCTCGCGTAGCGCGCGGTGAACTGCCGGCCGACCTGCCCGACGGCGGCGATCATGCCCGCGGCCATCTGCCGGACGCGCTCGAGCTCCTCGATGACCTGCGTGCGCGAGACGTCCTCGTCGCCCGCGACAAATGCGGAGAGCTGAACCTGCAGCCGGCGGTTCGAGAGCAGGTCCGACTTGGGCGCCAGCTCGCGCCACGTGCTGCGGACGATGCGCTCGAGGTTGATGGCAAACTCGGCGAGCTCGCCGGCGATCTGCAGCGTCCGCCGTGCGTCCACCGCGGCGTCGGCGGCGACCTGGAACTTTTCGCGCGCCTGCGCAGCCGCCTCCGCCGACCAGCCCGCGCCTTCCTGCTCGGGCACAAGGTCCGCCCCGGCAAGGCGCTGGGCGATCGCCCGCCGCTGCTTGTCGTCCAGCCCCGCGGCCAGATCGACCAGGCGCGTGACGAGCACGGCGGGGTCGGAAAGCTCCTCGCTCTCGCCCGCGGCCGGCGTGGGGGGCTCGTCGTCGTTCTGCCAGGCGGGAAAGTGGGTCATCAGTTCGCCCAGCGTCGCCTTGCGCTGCTCGGGCGACTGCGTGGCCAAGGCCCGGTCCAATTCCTCGGCCAGATGCTCCTGCCGCTCCGCGGCCGGGGCGTCCGCGAAGTCGACCTGCAGAAGCCGAAGTCGGCTTGCCAGGGCGGCGGGCGTCGGGCGGTTGGAGTCGGCGGTCGGGCTCATCATTCACCCCTGGGCAGAGAGACGCGCGCGGCGGCGGCGCGGAGGTGCGTCCAATATACGTGTGAGCATGTGTTTACTCAAGTGCTTGTGCCGGTTGGAATTCCTGCCGCTGCACCAGCCGGTGCAGCCGGACGCGGCTGCCCGGCTCGCCCGCGGGATACGCCAGGCGGAAGCCGACGTCGCTGAAGCCGTTGCGGCAGAGAAACCACGTCTTGGTCAGCAGCTCATCGGTCGGCAGCTCCGGCGCCGCCAGTGCCGAGCCGCCGATGACCCCCGACCCGGCCCACCGGTCGCGCACGCGCTGCGCGACGGCGTCGAAGCTCTCGAGCGCATCGGGCACGGGCGGCGCGTTGGCAAGGTTCGGGCCGGCAGGCGTGGCAGGCGTGGCGGGAGTGGCGGGAGTGGCGGGGGCGAGGGCGTACTCCGCGACGTTGCCCAGCAGGTGGTGGTCCGTGTCCACCGGGGCGAACCAGAGGTAGTCGTCCTCGCGATCGGCGTCGGCGGTGGCGTCGCGGCCCGTCGGTACAGCCGCGCCATTAGGCCGGAACGTGCCCTCGTCCGGCCAGGGGTAATAGATCGTCTGGTTCTGCTCCGCCGCCCGGTCATAGATCTGCGCCACGTACGCCTGCTGGTCGGCGAACGCCCGGTCGCGCAGGTTCACATCGTCCTGCTCGGGAAAGGCTTCGCGCGCGGCCCGCCACTCCGCGGGCGTGGGCGGCCGCGAGCCGGCGGCGTGCGCGAGGTAGGCCGCCACGTGCGGCGGCACGAACGTCAAGGGGCTGCGCGGCCCCGGCCGCTCGTCGCCGTCGCCCGGCACGTATGTCTCCATCCCCTGCTGGCGAAGCCAGGCCACCGCGTTGTTGGCGATCCAGTCGTTGGTGATCCGCACCCGCGCGCCGTCGTACACCCACGGCCGGGCGCCCTGGTAGGAATTGATCGAGACTGCTTCGAGCGCCCCCTGCAGGCTGCTGGCGTCGGCCGGGCGATGGGTACGCAGTCCGTCGATGATCATCATCGCCAGCTCGACCGACACGGCGTGCTCTGCGATGTAGACCGGCAGGCCTTCGTCCGGCTGTACGAGTCGGAAGCTCAGCTCCTGATCCGTGCCCGGGTGGCGGTAGGTGACGCGGTCGAGCGCGTCCGGCGGTGAGACCCGCTCCCAGCGCAGCCCGTCCGGCAGCCAGCTCGCGCCGGGGCCGAGGTCGTCGTATTCTGGCGGCAGGCGGTCGGCGTCCGGGTCGATGATCCTCTCGAGGCCGTCGACGAACGCCGGGGCCGGCAGGTTCGCGAGTTGATCGAGCTGCGCCAGCATGCCCACGACGTGCTCCTCCGCCTCGCCGTCGGAAAGCCCGAGCCAGTCGCGGTGGCGCCACTGGTAAAGCATGAGGTTGAAGCGGGCGCGGTCGGTCAACGGCTCGGGTAGCCGCGCGAAGCGGGCGTCCAGCGGGTCGACGTCCGCGGGATCGGCGACCATTGAGGTCTCCGGCAGCAACTGCAGCGCGCCGCCGATGCTCGCTTCGTCCTCGAACCGGTTGACCGCGCGGCGCCAGCGGGTGGCCGCGGTGTCGTCAAGCTCGCCGTGCAGCGCTTCGCGACGGGTCGATGGGAGATCGGCCGTGGTCACGAGACCGTGGAGCCGGTGGCGGATGGCGATCTCGCGGCGCAACTGGTCGAGATCGTGCGGCCAGTCGTGGCGGTCGAGGCCGCGCCACGCGGCGAAAGCCAGCGCCGGGTCCGTCGTCGCCTGCGCGGAGTCGGGCGGCGTAGTGGCACCGGCGGGGGCGGTAGCGGCCACCCATTCGAGCAGATCCTCCTGCGTCGCCGACGCGGCCTGCTGCACGCGATTGATGCGGCGGCGCAGCGGCTCAAACGCCGGCGCCACCTCGGCCGCCGGCACGGCGTCGTCGGGGATAAGCGTGCGCAGCGGCTGACCGTCAGGCGTCGGCTCGTCAAGGCCGTAGGCCTGATCGAGCAGCGTTTCGACTTCGGCGTAACGTTCGAGCAGGTCGCCCGCCGATTGCCGCCAGCGGGTGAACGCCGCCACGGCCGCGTCCCGCGCGTCATCGTCCAGCCGCGGCGACGCGTCGTCACCCGGCCAGGTCAGTCCGACGAGCGCCTCGTCGAGTCCGCGCTCGCGGTGGGCGTCCAGCGCAGCCTGCACGGCCGCGGCGTCCCACGCCTCGGGCGAAGGCCGCGGCCGATCGTCCAGTGCCGACGGGAATCGCTCCTGCAGTTCCGCGAGCAGCGAGCGCAACGCCTCGGCCCGCTGGCGCAGGTCAAAGACCTCGTCCGTCTCGCGCGCCAGCGACTGCACCTCGCTCGACCATGCCGTGGCCAGCGCGCTCGACGCGGCGAAGGAGGCGTCCTGCTGCAGCGCCGCGGCGACGGCGTCGAGGCCGAGCTCTTCATCGGCGACGGCCTGCTGGACGCGATCGGCAAACGCGCGCAGCTCGTCCGTCACCGCGGGCACGCCGCGCTCGATCGCCTCCCGGTGCGCGCGGACCCAGCTCTGGCGGCTGAGCTGCTGGTAGGCGGGCAGCGGACCGTCCTCGTAGTACGTCTGCAGGCGGGCGGCCGTGCGCGGCGCGTCGAGCCCGTCGTTGAGCCGTGCGATGTTCGCGTGCACCGCCGCCACGAGATCGGGGGCCGGCCAGTCGCCGCGCGGGTCCGGCGCCGACGGCGGATGCCAGTCCGCCTCGACATCCTCCACCGCCTCGCGCCATCGATCGAGTAGCGCAAGCTCGGCGGCCGGCTCGTCCTCGTACAACCCACTGCGATCGACGAACACCGCGCGGTCGATCACGTCACGCCACGTCGTGCGCGCGGTCTGCTCGAGCGCTTCGACTGATTGCCGCAGCTCGACGAGGTCCACGGCAAACGCCGCGAGCTCGGCGACGCGATCGTCCGCTTCCTCCGCCGGGATATCGAACCGGGCGAGCGACGCGCCGAGCCGGGCGTCGATGGCGTTGTTGAGTTGACGGAGGATCGGGTCCGTCCCCGGCTCGTCGGCCGCGCCGGGCGCGCGGGCGATGCTGCCGGCAAGCTCATCGGTGCGCCCCCACGCCGCCTCCGCCCCGCGCGCGGCGTCGAGCATCGCCAGCAGCGGCCGAAGGTGGTCGAGCACCGCCCCGGCCACCAGCGATTCCTCCACCAACCGCACCTGCTCGGCGACCACCTCGGCGGGCGCGTCCCAGCCGCGTTCCGGCCACGCCTGCCGCCACGGCGCGTCGCGAGCCGCCAGCCACTGATCGAGCGCCTGTCGTGCTTCGGTCACCGCACCGTGCGCACGCAGGATGCGCCGCGAGACCTCGGCATCGCCCAGCGCCGCCTCGGCCTGCTCGATCAGCTCGATCTGCTCCGGCGTCGCCTCCTCCTCGTCGCGCGCGATCGCCGCCGGCAGCCGGTCCAGCCGCGAGCCGAGGTCCGTGATCGACAGCGGGTCGAACTCGCTGAGCGTCGCACCGGCAAAAGACTGGACCACGCGCGCGTTGAGGCCCGGCTCACGCGCGAGCCGACGCGCGAATGCCTCATCCTCGATCACCTGCTGGTGGAGGTAGACGCCCCAGCGGCCATACTCCTCGTGCAGCTCGACGAGTTGCTCGATGCTCGCCGGCACCTCGCGCAGAATGATCCGGTCGGTCACGAACCAGCCGCTGGCCACCACGCCGACGATCACGGCGAGCGTCAGCGCAACCGCGCCGGCGGAGAGCGCCTTCTTTGGCGGCGGACGCAGCGCGTCGACGCGCGTTCGCAGCGCGTCGAGCTCCAGCGCCTCGGCTTCGAGGTTCGGATCGAGCAGTTCGTTGGCCAGCTCACGCCATCGTTCGCCCGTGCGCCCGACGCGCGACCAGGCCCGGCCCGCCGCCACCGGCCACTGCGTCTCGCCGGCGTACTCCCGCCCCGTGACGAGGCTGTGGATCAACTGCCCCAGCGCGTGGCGATCGGCGAGACGATCGCGGCCCTTGTCCACGAGTGACCCGGGCAGCGGGTCGACGAGGACGACGTCGCCATCGTGCAGGTTATGCGCGGAGCTCAGCAGGACGTTGGAGGGCTTGAGGTTGCCGTGCGGCCGGGCCGCGTGCTGCTCGAGCTCGGCCAAGCCCCGAATCACCGAGCCGAGGATGTGGTGCAGGGCGCGGGCGTCGAGGCGCACGCGCCCGAGCAGCCCCTCCGCCGAGCGCGCGTAGGCCGCCATGCGCAG
This sequence comes from Phycisphaeraceae bacterium, assembly GCA_040905445.1. Taxonomy (GTDB): domain Bacteria; phylum Planctomycetota; class Phycisphaerae; order Phycisphaerales; family Phycisphaeraceae; genus SKPT01. Next base: position 51,386 of record JBBDRN010000041.1, read on the forward strand.
CTCATCATCGTCCTGTCCCGGCTCAACGGCGCACCAGTGGCTGGCCCCCGCCTCGTGCAGGCGCTGGTGCAGCGCGGTCAGCTCGCGGAACAGCGCCCGCTGGCGGTCGAGCTGCTCGAGCGTGTGACTGTCGGTGAACGGCTCGAAGCGCTTGATGACGCAGGCGGGTGCGGGGCTCGGTGTGGCGGGTGTGGTGGCGGTGGCGGGGGTAGGGGAGGCGTCGTATCGGCGCGTGACCGTCAGCGCGGTGCGCCGCAGCTCGCGAGGTGGCCGCGCTTGTGTCGAAGGCTCCATCACGGTCATCCCGGGTGTCAGTCGCCCTCGCGCATGCGCGACGTGAGATCGAGGAACCCCTCGCGGACGGTGATGCGGATCTCGCGGCCACGCCAGCGGTCGCTGGCCAGCGGGAGGATGAGTCGGCGGTCGTCGGCCGAGCCGGTGCGGTCGTCGAAGCTGCCCAGCAGGTTAGCGACGACAATCAACTGCGTCGCGCCCTTGTCCATCCAGGTGTCCCAGATCGGGTCATCGCGTTCGAGCGTCTGCGTCTCCTCGCTGTCACCGACGAAGCGCAGCGTCTTGCGGTCGACGCCGGCGCGCAGGCGATTGCCCGGCGAGAAGTACTCATTGACGCTGACCTCGCTGAGCGTCTCGGCGAGGCTGGCGTTGGCGCCGATGATGTCGACGGCAATGCTGGTCGAGGCCAGCGACTCATCGAGCGTGACCTCGACGTCGTAGGCCCGCGGGCCGCCGCAGCCGGCCACGAGGGCGGCGAGGAGGATGAGCCAACGTGCGTGCCGCGTCCGGTCGATCATGCGGTTGCTCCCTGCTGGTGCATGGCCTGTTGCAGGACCGTGTGGATCTCGCGGTTGTGCCGCCAGTCGATCACGATCAGGCTGCGTGTGTGGATGACGAGGTTCTGAAGGTCGCCGCGGGCGCGGTCGAACACGCGGTGCAGCGCGCCGGGCGGAGCGTCCGCCCAGCCGCGGCAGGTGCTGTGCACCCCCTGGCCGGGCAGCATGCGCACGAGCGCGGCGAGCACGCGGGACCAGAGCTCGAGCGGGATGATCGCCAGCGCGTCGGCTGCGCTCAACCCCGGCTCGCCGACGCGCTGCGGGCCGAGCGCCTCGGCCCAGCGCGGCTCGTCAAGCAGCGAGGCGATGCGATCCTCGATCGGCTCCTCGTTGCCTGCCCCGCCCTGACCCTCGTTAACCTCCCGCGCGAGGCTGACGAGCGCGTCGAGCGCCTCGGGCAGGGGGGTCTGACCATCGACGAGCAGCGTACGCGTGGCAAGCACCGCCAGCGCGTAGAGATCGCAAGGCGAACTGAGGCTGCGCACCACCTGGAACGGGACCGCGTCGAGCGAAACGCCCACGGCCTCGTCGACCGCGCCCCGTAGCGCGTCGTCGAAGCGATGCGGCAGGCTGCGAAACGCCCACTGCGGCGTCGAGAGCGTGTCGTCGCGATCGACCGTGACGTAGAGGTCGACCGCCTGCTGGCCGAGCGTCGGGCGCAGGTGGACGAGTTCGTCGCGGTCGGCGGTGAGGCGGTCGTGGGTGGTCAGCGTGCCGGTGACGACGGCCCCGTCGCTCGTGTCGGTGACCTGCCGGATGCGCAGCGACGCTGCGCCGCGGTCACCGCCCCCGCCGGCCGCGGGGCCGTAGATGGACGCGGCGGCGTCGATGGGCACGTGCAGCGATGCCGACGTCGCGCCCAGCGCCACCGCGCGCGCGGTCGCGGGGTCGGCGAACACGCCCCGGCCCGTCCACAGTCGCGGCAGGCCCGTGCCCGTCGGCCCGAGCGCGACGCGAAAGCGGCTGGCGTCGAGGCACAGTTGCGGCCGCTGCTCGTGCTCCGTCACCGCCTGGACCGCGGCGACGCAGTCGGCGAGAACGCGCAGCTTCAGGTGCAGCGTTTCGACGCACCGGCCCCATTGGCCGTGCGCGCCGAGGAACAGCCAGTCGCCGTCCTCGCCCCGCGCCCCGGACGCACCCACGGCGTGCTGCGGGTCGGCGTGGTTGGGCAACGCCTGGCCGGCGAGCAGGTCGAGCCACGCGTCGAAGCTCAGCGACGCCAGCGGCTTGACCAGCATCAGGCCCGCGAGGTTGAACGCGATGCGATCCGGGCCAAGGCCCAGCGCGTCGGCGGGCTCGATCGTGTGCTCGTTGCGCGGCGCGTCGCGCGTCGCGGGAACGAAGCGCGCGGCGGCGTCGTCATCGCCTGCCGCAAACAGGTAGCGGTGCAGGCTTGCGGCGTAAGGCGGCAGGCCGTGGGCTTCCAGCAGCCCGTTGTCGCGGCAGAGCATCCACCGCCGCCCGGCGTCATCCTGCGGCCGCAGCGCCTCCCCGGCGACGAGGTCGATCACCAGCGGCGCGGCGGGCGACCGCTCCCAGCCGGTCGTGATCGGCGGGCCGCCCGGTTGCTCGGCCGCAGCGTGGGCGCGCGCGGCCCACATCTCGTCCATGCGCGGGTTGGTCAGCCCCTGTTCAACGCCCGCGGGCGTCTGGGCCAACCCGTCGACGCACTGCACCCAGAGCTCGAGCCATTGATGGACGCGGTCGGTCGCGTCGAGCACGCCGCCGAGATACACCTGCGCATCGCTGCGCGAGCGGAGCAGGACGGGCCGCGGACGCGGGTCCTTGGTGCCCGGTTCCGCGCCGAGCAGCGCGCAGAGGCGCAGCGGCGCGGTGGGCGATGAGCCGTCGATCGCCACGGCGTGCAGGCCGGGAGCGTCCGGCAAGGATGTCCACGCTTGGGTAACCGCGCTGGTGATCTGTCACCTCCGTGCAGGGCGGGGCGTTGCGTTGGTCGGCCGCGGTCAGCCGCCGATCATCACGGTGGGACATCCGACGACGATGCTGCCGCCGTGGGCCGTCGTGTCGCCCATGCGTGCCGCGGGTCGTCCGCCGATCAGGACGGTCGCCGAGCCTTTGACAATCACGTCGGGCGGTCCGACGCAGATGCAGGTCGACCCCAGCGTCGCCGCCGGGAGGCCGCCGATCAACACCGTCGGCGAGCCGGGCGTCACGATCGGGCCGCCGACGTGCGGAATCGGCGGCACCGCCGGCGTCTGCATCGGGCAGGTGTGCATGTCCGTTACGCGTGCGGCTGGCGGCATCGATCAATCTCCCTTGTGGTGGCGCGACCTGATCTTATGTTCTTTGGCCTGCCGGCGTTCTTTTGGCGCGCTGCATGTCTATCGAACCATCTGCCCCGACGCGATGGCGATGCCGATCGCCAGGAACGGCTTGAGCGCCTCCATCGCGCCCGGCGGCGGCGGGGCCGTGTCTGCGGCCGCAGCGTCGGCGGGTGGATCGTCCACCGTCTCGAGCGTCGATGGGTCGGTGTGCGGCAACGCCTGCCCCGCCTTCACGCTCGCGGCGAGCATGACCGCGCCAAACACCGCCTGGGCGACCGGCAGCGCGGGATCGCCCGTCGATGCCCACGCGGCGGCCTGCGCCGCCCATGCGCCGGGGCCCTGCATCCCGCTCGCCGCCGCCGCGTCCGCCGCCGCCTGCCCCTCGGGCGTCGGCTCGGCGGCGGGCGGTGCTTCCGTCTGCGCGGCCGCCAACTCCGTTTCGATCTCCCGCGCCAGCGGCTCGGGCAGGTCCTCCGGCAGCGCGACGCCACCGCCCGGCGCCCCACCCGCATTGGACCGGGCCTCGTCCGGCACGTCGACGCACTTCCGCGCCGCCTTGGCCGCGGCCTGCTCCTCGGGCGGCAGCTCGTCGGCGACCATCTCGACGCTTTGCGTCGCCCACCAGACGCTGTCCGACGCGCCGAGCCCGTGGGCAAGGTACTCCACCGCCTCACCGCCGCGGCCCGCGTCCACCAGCGCCTGCACCTGCTGCTGCGGGCTGGCCCCGGACGACCCGGCGTCTGCGATCTTGATGAGCGGTGGCACCTCCATGAGCGTGTCCTGTGTCAGTTGATCTTCACGATGCCGCCCTTGACGGTCATCATGCCGTCGCCCTTGACGGTGGTCATCGGCGAGCCGACGTCGACCTTGCCCTTGCCCGTGATCGTGATCTGCGGCGCGTCGATCTCGATGCCCTTCTGCGAGACCGTGATCTTGCTGCCGCCGACCTTCAGCTCGATCTCCTGCCCCGCCTCGATGGTGCTCTTGCCCGCGGAGACGGTGATCGTGTGACTGCCCTGCGAGATGGTCAGCTCGTCGTTGCCTTGCGAGAGCGTCGTGGCCCGGTTGCCTTTCTTGATCGTGGTGGTCTGATCGCCCTCGCCGAGCGTCGTGGTCTGGTTGCCCTCGTCGAGCGTGACGGTCTCGTCGCCTTCCTTGACGGTAAGGGTGCGGTTGTTTTTGACGGTGATCGCCTGGCTGCCGTCCTCCGCGTCATCGTCGCCAACCGTCAGCGTCTGGTTGTTGAAGATGTCGATCGTCTGGTCGCCCTTGTCCGTCTTCTCGAAGCCGACCTTCAGCGTGTCGTTGTTCTCGACGACGCGGTTGAAGTCGCGCTCGGCGTGGAAGTAGACTTCCTCGGTGTCCTTCTTGTCCTCGAAGCGCAGCTCGTTGGCGTTCTGGTCGTTGCCTTCGAGCGTGGACCGCGTGACCAGCCCGCTGCGTGTCTGCTCGTCGGGCAGGGGATAGGGTGTGCGGTGCTCGCCGTTGTAAACGCGGCCGGTGATGATCGGGCGGTCGGGGTCGCCCTCGAGGAACTCGACGATCACCTCCTGGCCGATGCGAGGCAGGTTGATGCCGCCCCAGGCCTTGCCGGCCCAGACCTGGGCGACGCGGATCCAGCAGGAGCTGTTCTCATCCTTCTTGCCGTACCGGTCCCAGTGGAACTGGACCTTGACGCGGCCATGCTGGTCGGTCCATATCTCCGCGTCCGACGGCCCGACGACGATGGCCGTCTGCGGGCCGTGGATGCGCGGGCGCGGCGTGCGGGCGGCGGGGCGGTAGGGCGTGGCGGCGTCGATCACCTGGAAGCGGACGTCCAGTTGCGGGCCGTCGGAGCCGGCGGAGCCGAACGCGTCGTTGGTCGCGGCGTAGGCGGTCGAGGTGACGAGGTACTCGCGGTTCTGGTCCGGCCGGGGGTGGTCGGCGAGGGTGAAGAGCCCCCCCGCCGTCAGCCCTCGCACGCGCCCGGCGCCGGTCATCAGCTCGTGCTGGGCCTGGAGTGCTTCGAGGCGGACGCGGCTGGTCTGCTGGCCGAAGTCCGCCTCGTCGCTGTCCGCGTCGTCCGCGCCGCCGTCGTTGACGAACGCCGCCGGGTAGTCGTAGATCTCCAGATCGCTCATCGGCGCCGACTGCCCGGCCGCGGAGTTGAACTGCAAAACCTGGCGCGGCTTGCGGAAGTTGAAGTCCTGGACCATGTACTGGCCGGGCTGAAGCCGCTGCGCGACGTGCCAGTCGGTCACCACCTCGTCCTCACGGGTCGCTGACCCTTCGCTGATCGCGTATCGCACCACGTCATAGCCGGCGATCGCCTCGTGCGAGCCGTAGTCGTCGGCCAGCACGAGATTGTGCCTGCCCTCGCTGTGCTCGAAGAAGTAGTAGATGCCTTCCTCCTCGAGCAGGCGGCTGACGAATGCGAAGTCCGTCTCGCGGTACTGCACGCAGTAGGTTCGCGTCCGGTACGTGCCGCTGAGCGCGTCGTCGAAGTCGGTGAAGCCATGCTCGCGGAAGACCTCCTTGACGATCTCCGGCGCGGTCAGGCTCTGGAATACGCGGCAGTCGGCGGTGCGCGTGAGAAACCAGAGCCAGGGCACGACGGTGGCGCGATATTGCGTCAGGTGGCGCTGGCCCGTGCCCTGCTTGACGCTGACGACGCCGGCCTGTTCGAAGTGGCTGACGTAGCCGTTGAAGTGCCGCACCGTCTCGCCGGCGCCGAGCATGCTCAGCGTCACGTTGTGCCCGACAATCTGGTCGAAGCGGATCTCGCCGTCGGCGCTCAGCAACTCGAGGCGCAGCTCGAATGGTTGGCCGATCGCTTCCTCGAGCTGCATCGATGTCACCACCAGGGCATCCTGGCCAAGCGGCGTGGAGATCGACAGTACACGGTCCTTCTGGCTAAGCGCCATCGGTGCATCCTTGATTGCGTGATGTCATGGCGATGAGAATCCCTTCGGATGACCCGCTTCGTGCCGCGGCTGTTCCCAGGACGCGGTGCGATCGGGCTCAGGCTCTCGGGTGGTCCTGGACCTTGGTCTGGCCGTTCATGTAGGAGATTTCGATGATCTTGAGCGTCCCGTCCGGGTTCTGGCCCACGTACAGGTGAAAACACTTGCCGTCGGGTCGGCGGGCATCGAAGTGGAGCATGAAGCCGCCGGACGCCAGGTCCTCGTCCTGGTGGGTGCCCTGGTCGATGGTGATCTGCTGCGCCGTGCCGATGGCGTCCAGGAGCAGTTGCGTCACGCCCGGGTCCTGGAACTTGCCCTGGGCGCGCTGGATCGCATTGCGCACCTCGGTCTCGTTGAACAGGCCCAGGTAGACCTGGCCGTCCAGCCGCTTCTGGTTGTTCTGCTGGGCGTAGTTGATCTGGCTGGGGTGGATGCCCTGCTTCTTCTGCTGGTTGCCGCTCAGGCCCTGGCGCTGCTGCGCGAGCGTGCGGTCGTCGGGAACCGCCTGCAATTTGGGCTGCTGCCAGTGGAGGGTGAAGGTCATCATGCGCTTGCTTCTCCTGTCAGGACGTTCATCATGTGCCTTGCGTGCAGTGACGCGGCGCCGTTTCCCGTGGTGCGGGAACCCACCAGCCGTCAATCGAATACGTAGCCGAACTCCCCGCCCTGGACCGCGACGTGCACGCGCTCCACCGGCTTGCCCTCGCTCATCCGCGTCAGGAACTCGCGACTGATGCGCGGCAGGACGGTGTTGGTCAGGATCGCGTCGATCATCCGCCCGCCGCTCTCGAGCTCCGTGCAGCGGCTGGCGATCAGCTCGACGACGCCGTCGTCGTAGGTGAACGGGATCTTGTGGTTCTCGCCGATGCGCTTCTCGATGCGGCCGAGCTGGAGCCGGGCGATGTTGCCGATCATCTCGTCGCTGAGCGGGTAGTAGGGGATCGTCACCACGCGCCCGAGCAGCGCCGCGGGGAAGACCTTGAGCAGCGGCTCGCGCAGCGCCTTGGCGATGCCCTCGGGCGACGGCATCAGCTCCGGGTCCTTGCACATGTTCATGATCAGGTCGCTGCCGACGTTGCTCGTCAGCAGGATGACCGTGTTCCGGAAGTCGATCCGCCGTCCTTCGCCGTCCTCCATCTGCCCCTTGTCGAAGACCTGGAAGAAGATCTCGTGGACGTCGGCGTGGGCCTTTTCCACCTCGTCGAGCAGCACGACGCTGTAGGGCTTTCGCCGGACCGCTTCGGTGAGGATGCCGCCCTCGCCATAGCCGACGTACCCGGGGGGCGAGCCCTTGAGCGTCGAGACGGTGTGCGCTTCCTGGAACTCGCTCATGTTGATCGTGATGACGTTCTGCTCGCCGCCGTAGAGCGACTCGGCGAGCGCCAGCGCGGTTTCCGTCTTGCCCACGCCGGAAGGCCCGGCGAGCAGGAACACGCCGATCGGCTTGCCCGGGTTGTCGAGGCTCGCCTTGGACGTCTGGATGCGGCGGGCGATCTGCTCCAGCGCGTGCCGCTGGCCGATCACCCGCTCGTTGAGCGTGTCCGACAGCTTCAGCACCGCGTCGATCTCGTTCTTGACCATCCGTCCGACCGGGATGCCGGTCCAGTCGGCGACGACCGACGCCACGGCCTGGGCGTCGACGGTGGCGAGGATCAGCGGCTGCTCGCCCTGCAGCTCGCCCAATTCGTCCTGGAGCTGGCGCAGCTCATCAAGCTGCCCGGCGCGGTCCGCTTCCCCATCCGCCTCGTCCGAGGCTGAAAGCTCCGCAGCCGGCGCGGCGTGAACCTCCGACGCCACCGCCACGGGCTCGTCCACCGGGCTCGCCTGCCCGCGAATAGCGCTGCGCAGCGCCAGGATGCGATCGACCAGTTGCTTCTCCGCGGTCCACCGCGCGTCGAGATCGACCAGTCGGCTGCGGTCGGCGTCGAGCCGCTCGCGGGCCGCGGCCTCGCGCTGCCGCGTGTCGACCCCCACGGCGCTCTCGCGCTCGATGATCGCCAGCTCCTCCTCGCTGGCCTCGATCCGCCGCCGGCAGTCCTCCACCTCCGCCGGCACCGCGTGCTGGCTGATCGCCACGCGCGCCGCGGCCGTGTCGAGCAGGCTCACCGCCTTGTCCGGCAGTTGACGCGCGGGGATGTAGCGATGCGACAGCGTCACCGCCGCCTCCATCGCCTCGTCGAGCACCTGCACCCGGTGGTGCTGCTCGAGCGTCGACGCCATGCCGCGCATCATGCGCACGGCCTTGGCCTCGCTCGGCTCCTCGACCTGGATCACCTGGAAGCGGCGCGTCAGGGCCGGGTCCTTCTCGATGTGCTTCTTGTACTCCGCCCAGGTTGTCGCGGCGATGGTCCGCAGCGTGCCGCGCGCCAGCGCCGGCTTGAGCAGGTTGGCGGCGTCGCCCGTGCCCGCCTGGCCGCCGGCGCCGATCAGCGTATGCGCTTCGTCGATGAAGAGGATGATCGGTTTGGGCGAAGCCTGCACCTCGTCGATGACCTGGCGCAGGCGCTGCTCGAACTCGCCCTTCATGCTCGCCCCCGCTTGGAGCAGGCCGATGTCCAGGGCCCGCAGCGTCACGTCCTTCATGCTCGGCGGCACGTCGCCGCGGGCGATGCGCAGCGCGAAGCCCTCGACGACCGCGGTCTTGCCGACGCCCGCCTCGCCGGTGATGATCGGGTTGTTCTGCCGGCGGCGCATGAGGATGTCGACGATCTGGCGGATCTCGTCGTCGCGGCCGACGATCGGGTCGATCTCGCCCTGCCTGGCGCGCTCGGTCAGGTCGACGGAGAACCGGTTGAGCGCTTCGCCCTTGCCCATCGCCGCGGGCGGCATCGCGTCGCTCGCCTGCCCGGGCTCGACGGCCCCCGACGAGCCGTCCTGCGGCGCCAGGTCCTGCTCCGGCGAGCCGGCGGTCACCTCGGCGAACGCCTCCGTCAACTGGTCGCGCTTGATCTTGTTGAACTGCGGCGAGATCGCCAGCAACTGGCCTCGCAGCGAGCCGTCGCTGAGGAGGCCCACCATGACGTGCCCCGTGCGCACCGCCGGGCTGTTGAACATCAGCGACCCGTAAAGCCAGCCTTCCTTGATCGCGTGCTCGAGGTGGGGCGAGAAGTCGCTGATCGACGTGGCGCCGCGCGGCAGGCGGTCCAGCGCGCTCGTCAGGTCGGCGGCGAGGCGGGCGTGGTCCAGCTTGAACGCCGTGATGATGCGCGACAGGTCCGAGTCCTGCATCTGCATCACCTGGTGCAGCCAGTGGACGAGCTCCACGTACGCGTTGCCGCGCATCTTGCAGAAGACGGTCGCGGCTTCCGCGGCCTTGTAGGCGAGGCTGTTGAGCTTGCTGAACATGGACAGGCGGCTGATCTCAGGCATGTTGTGTCCTTCTCGAAGCGGCGTCGGGTCGCAGGATCAGGTCATCGCGGTCGCGCGGCGGGCCGGTCGAGCCCAGCCAGGTGTTCCATCCAAGCTGCGAGCCGCCGTCGAGCCGGGCCGTCGGCAGCTCGTCGCCGCGGACGATGAACTGGATGTCGTAGTCCAGCGCGTCGCCCAGATAATGGCGGACCCAGGCGGCGACGCGGCGGAGCGCGCCGCTGCCGGGGAGCAGCCGCTGATAGCTCGCCAGGCGCATCGGGCCAAGCACGAGGCGGAATGCGTGCTGGCAATCCCACACCCGCCGCCCGAGCACCACCCCGTCGCCCAGCCGACCCGTCGCGGGCGACTCGCCCAGGCGGCAGTGGCAGTCGTCGGGCAGGTGAAGCCAGCGGCCGACGAACTCCTGGATCGCGACATTGACGTTCAGCAGCGAACGCAGGATCGCGCACAACCCGTCCGGGTGGCGCGTCTGCATCGCCAAGTGGCCCGCGAAGTGAAGCCCCGCGGTGCTCGACGGCGCGGCGCCCGCTTCAGGCTGGTCGAGCCCGGCGAGGCTCGCGACGTACGTGGCGAAGCGGTCGTCGTTCGGGCGATCGTGGTGCACCTCGGGCCGGGCGCTGGCCCAGGCGCGGTAGAAGAGGCTGATGGCGCGGTGGTGAAAGACGTTGATGAACCGATGCAGCGTCGGGTCGTGGTGGTGCTGCCAGCGGCCGAACGCGTAGTCCGTCATGTGCGCCGGCAGCGGGCCGTTGGGCCCGAACAGCCCGAGAAACTGCACGTCGAGCTGCAGTGGCCGACCGTCCGGCCCCGGCTCGGCGCCGGAGAGCATCGCCGGCGCGAACGCCATGCTTGGCCGTTGTCCGAAGCGCACCGGGTCGTCGCCCGGCCGGCGCGACGTGCCGATGCGCGGCAGTTGACGATGCGCGCACTCCAGCCGACGCACCGCTTGATAGAAATCAAAGCGCGTCGGGTCGGCACACAACGCCGCGTCGACTACAGACTTTGCCGGCGACCGATCCGCGGCTGCCATCGCATGATCTCTCCGCGGTCCTGCGTGCGCAGAACCGTCTCCGTAAACGCATTGACTGACGCGTGCCGGGCGAGGAATCGCTCGAGCACGCTGCCGAGCAGGAACACACCGACGCCTTCGAAGTCCGTCTCGTCGAAGTCGAGCGTGACCTCGACGCCGCGGACGAACGCGAGCGGGCCGGGCACCCGGGCGCGGCGGACGATGGCTCGCGAGCTGACCGAGCGCAGGCCGCGCACCTGCCGCGAGGCACCGTCGTCGCCTTCACGGGCGTACAGCCGCAGCAGGTCGCGCAGCGCCGCCGCCGCATCGCTGGCGCCGTCGTCCGCCGCGAGCGACAGGTAGTTGAGCGACAGGTGCTTGATCAGCCGCCAGGCCGCGTCGCCCTGGGCGATCGACGCCCGCGGCGCCGTGGGCCCGACGACGCACCGGATGCTGTTGACCGGCGCACCCGACTCGAGCGTCAGGTCGGTCGTCCCGGCGCCGACGGCCATCTGCAGCGGCAGATCCCGGTTGGTGCACAGCGCCTCGACCGCCAACTGGCGCAGCGCCGGGTCATACGGCGGGTGATCCGCGTCGGCGAGCGCGAGGTAGACCTCACTGCCCGCATACTGGCTGGAGCGCATGCCCTTTTGCCGCTCCTGCTGTGAGAGCAATCGCGGCCGGCGGGCGACCGTGTAATACGCCCCGCCCGAACCCGACTGCTGAAACTCGCTGGCCTCGTAAAGCGGCCGAAACGTCCGCTCCGCGTCCGACCGGGCGCCGATGCCCTGCACCGCGCGCACCTGGTAGATCTCGAAATCCAGCGGACGCGTGCGGTCGGACACGACGTGAAACTCCGGCACGCGCTCGGTGAGGTGGATGCGGTCGCATCGCTTGTGGAACAGGTTGACCGCCGGCGTGCAGTGGAGCATGAAGTTGGATGCATCCAGGCCATGCGCGAGCTCCGGCTGCGCCTGGTCCATGAGCAGGATCAGGTCCAGCTCGTTGCCGTCGCACTGCTTCACCGCCGCCGCGAGCCCGTCGATTGCGACGAACATGAACCGCTGCGGCATGGCGAAGTATTCCTGCAGCAGGCGGTAGCCGTGAAACGACCGCGACTCGTACGGCAGCAGGGCGTGGTCGTCGCTGAAGCCCACCGGCTTCGGGAGGCCCACCGGAACGCGCCACGGCACGGGCCGCGCCGCCGGCTGAGCGACGATCGCGGTGACGTGGGTCATCAGGTTTTCGTAGAGGCTCATCGCCTGCCCGCCCCCGCCGCGCAGGTGCAGCACGAGCTCGTCGAGCTGCAGGTCGCGTATGGGCTGATTGGCGAGCGTGCGCAGACGCAGGTGGATCGCCGCGCGGGCCGGCATGTCCGGCGGCGGCTCGATCCTGGCCATCTCCTGGCTGTAGTAACCGGCGTCGACGATCTCCAGCGGCCAGAGCGTCACGTCGTGCGCGGTGCGGTAGGTGCACGCCGTCTGGTCGCCCCTGCCCAGCAGCCCGCGCATCGAACTGCCGCGCGGAATCTCGAACCCCTGCGCCAGCGACCCCTCCGTCGCGTCAGGGTGCATCTGCACGACCGTCATCGACGGCGTGGGCGCGAGGTAGTGCGGGTAGAGCGTCTCGAAGATCGCCTGCGTGAAGCGCGGGAACTCGCCGTCGATCTTCAGTTGCACGCGCGCCGCCAGAAACGCGAAGCCCTCCAGCAGCCGCTCGACGTACGGGTCCGCGCATTCGAAGCGATCCAGCGCCAGCCGGCCGGCGATCTTCGGGTAGGCGTCGGCGAACTCCCCCGCGGTCTCGCGCAGGTGCTGCAGCTCCTGGTTGTAGTAATCGAGAAGGTCAGCCATGACCCTGCTCCTCGACGTTGACCTCGCCCGTTTCCAGGTCCAGCTCCGTGCGCAGAAGCAACTGCTCGGGCACCGGCTGGGCCCAGAGCGAGCCCTCGATGTCCAGCGTCAGCAGCCGCTGGCTGAGCTCGTCCTCGCGCACCACCGCGTTGACCCGCACCGTCGACGGGATCAACCGCGGCTCGAACCAGAGGATCGCCTCGCGAATCTCGCGCTCCAACTGGCTGACGTCGATGCTGCTGCCCGTCACGCCCGAGAACTCCGGGCAGCCGTAGTTGAGCACCGACGACTGCACGAACGGGTACGGGCCCAGGTCGCGCACCGCGGCGAGCTGCCCCGTGTTCAGCAGCCACGACAGGTCGCGCACCACCGCGGCCCGAAGCTTGCGCATCGACAGGACGCGATGCTCGCGCGACTCCTGGCGCTGGCCCGGCTGATCGTCCGTCAGCCGGTCCAACAGCGACGGCTGGAGCCGATCCGTCGGGGTCAGCTCAGGCATGCGGCGCCTCCCGGCCCGCTTCGCCCGCCGACGTCGCGGCCGCCACCGCGCCAAGCTCGATCCGCCTCACCTCCAGCACCGGGCCCAGCCGATCGTCCGCGTCAGCGATCCACTCGAAGGGCGTGTCGTTGATCCGCCCGGCGATCGCCGGCGCTTCGTCAAAGGCGCGGTCCCGCATCGCGCGGGCCTGATCCACCTGCCCCGCGCCCAGCGCGACGGTGGCCTGCACCAGCGCCGCGATCCAGGACTCGGGCTCGCCGAAGATCAGCGGCGAGCGCTGCCCGGCGAACACCTGCTCGCGGAACGCCTCGCACGCGATCGTCGAGCGAAACGCGTGGACCATCGGCATCGCCGACGCATCGAGATCGCCGACCACGTTCAACTGCGTCAGCGCCCGGTCCCACTGGCCGGCGACCGCGAGCAACTGGAACAGGAACACGCGCAGCTTCGCGTTGGACGGGTCATCGCGCACCGCGCCCTGCAGCGCCGCGAGCGCCTGCGTCAGGTTGCCTTCCTGCAGGTGTTGCTCTGCCAGCATGCTCGGCCTCCGGCCTGTCTGTCTCGCGCTGCTCGTCGCGGCTCACGCTTCGGCGTGGGCCTCGATGTCGTAGGTGTACTTGCCGCCCGACGCGGTCGTGCCGTCGTCCTTCTGCAGGAAGTACTCGTAGGTCACTTTGGCGAAGTTGAGCGTGATGTTCTCCGTCAGCCGCTCCTCGCCGCCGCTGCCGCCCGTGGACACCGCGGTGACGATGACCTTGTCGAGCGTGATCTCCACGTACTTCTGCGGCGTCTTGCCGGCTTTGCGCATGAGGAAGGTGACGGTGTCGATGTGCGTGCCGCCGGCGCAGTGCTGCTGAAGGGCCGGCGAGGCCTTGTCGATGTACTTGGTGAAGGAGAAGTCCTGGATGTTGGCCCGGCCCGCGCCGCCGCCGCCGCCGACGTGGAACGAGCCTGACTGGCTCATGCCCCAACTCCAGGCCAGCACGTCGATGTTGTCCTTCTGATCCTTGTCCTTGGACTCGCCCTTGATGTCGGCGCCCATGTCGATGTACATGTCAACAGCCATGAACCTTGCTCCTGTGTGGGTTGTGAATGGATGATCGATACGGTCCGGCCGCGGGTCGGCGCGGGGTTCCCCGCCGCATCATGTCCTTGTCCTTATCCTTGACGCGAGGCGTTATCCGCCGCCCTTGGCGGAAGGAAGCTTGGAGACGAGGCGCAGCGACACGCTCAGGCCCTCGAGCTGGTAGTGCGGCCGGAGGAAGAACTTCGCCGCGTAGTAGCCCGGGTTGCCCTCGATGTCCTCGACGACGACCTCGGCGGCGGCCAGCGGCTTCTCCGCCTTGGTCCGCTCGCTGGAGTTGGCCGGGTCACCGTCGACGTAGTTGTTGATCCACTGCGTCAGCCAGCGCTGCACCTCGGCACGCTCCTTGAACGAGCCGATCTTGTCACGCACGATGCACTTGAGGTAGTGGGCGAACCGGCACGTGGCGAACAGGTAGGGCAGGCGTGCGCCGAGCTCCGCGTTGGCCGTCGCGTCCGGGTCGTCGAACTTCGCCGACTTGTGCAGCGTCTGGGCGCCGATGAACGCCGCCACGTCCGAGTTCTTCCGGTGGATCAGCGGCAGGAAGCCGTTCTTGCTCAGCTCGGCCTCGCGGCGGTCGTCGATGGCGATCTCCGTCGGGCACTTCATGTCCACGCCGCCATCGTCCGTCGGGAAGCTGTGCACGGGCAGCCCCTCGACCAGCCCGCCGCTCTCGACGCCGCGGATGCGCGTGCACCAGCCGTACATTTTGAACGCGCGGTTGATGTTCACCGCCATCGCGTACGCCGAGTTCGACCACGTGTACTTGCTGTGGTCCGTGCCCTCGGCCTCCTCCTCGAAATCGAACTCCTCGACCGGCTCGGTCTTCGAGCCGTACGGCAGTCGCGCGAGGAACCGCGGCATGGTCAGCGAGATGTAACGCGAGTCGTCCGAGTCACGCAGCGAACGCCACGCCGCGTAGTCCGGCGTCTGGAAGATCTTGGTCAGGTCGCGCGGGTTCATCAGCTCCTGCCAGCTTTCCATGCCCGCCACGTTCGGGTCGGCGCCGGCGATGAACGGGGCATGCGCCGCCGCGGCGATCTGCGCGATCTCCCCAAGCAGCTCGACGTCCTGCGGGCTGTGGTCGAATGGGTAGTCGCCCACGAGGCAGCCGTACGGCTCGCCGCCCATCTGGCTGTATTCCTCGGTGTAGATCTTCTTGAACACCGGGCTCTGGTCCCACGCCGTGCCCTTGAACTTCTTGAGCGTCTTGTGCAGATCCGGCTTGCTGATGTTCAGCACGCGGATCTTGAGCATCTCGTCCGTTTCCGTGTTGTTCACGAGATGGTGCAACCCGCGCCAACTGCCCTCGATCTTCTGGAAGTCGGCGTGGTGCAGGATCTGGTTGACCTGCTTCGTCAGCTTCGCGTCGATCTCGGCGATGACCGACTCGATCGTCTTGATCGCGTCGTCCGAGACGAGCGCGGTGTTCGCCAGCGCCTCCTGGGCGAGGATGTTCACCGCCGACGTGACCGCCTCCTTGGCCGAGGCCGTCTTCGTCTTGAACTCCTTGCTCAGCAGCGCCTCGAAGTCGCTGGGCTCGATCGATTGCGAGGCGGCGGTCGATTCGGTCTGGTCCTGGGCTTCTGCCATGGTCGATTACTCCTGTTCTTTCGCGTTTTCGTCGCCCGCGTCCTCGCCCTTCGGCGCCGAGGCCAGCGCCTGCAGCAGCGTCGGATCCTGCAACGCCTTGGCGACGAGATCCTCGGCCCCGGCCTTGCCGTCCATGTACGAAAGCAGGTTCGAGAGCTGCTGCCTCGCCTCCAGCAGCTTGCGCAGCGGCTCGACCTTCCGCGCCACCGCCGCCGGCGAAAAGTCATCCATGCTCTCGAACGTGATGTCCACGTTCATCTCGCCTTCGCCCGTGAGCGTGTTGGGCACCCGCATCGCCACGCGCGGCTTCATCGCCTTGAGCCGGTCGTCGAAGTTGTCGACGTCGATCTCCAGGAAGTTCCGGTCCGCCACCGCCCCGCGCGCCGTGGCATGCTCCGCCGGTACATCGTCCGGGGCGTCGGCCTTGCCCGTCAGGTCCGCCATCACCCCCATCACGAACGGGAGCTCGACCGCCTTCTCGGCGCCGTACGTTTCGAGGTCGTACTCGATCTGCACACGCGGCGCGCGGTTGCGCGCGATGAATTTCTGACTGCTCGATTTCGCCATGTCACGGTTCCTTTCCAGTTAAGCCATGCCCGACGGGTCATTCCCCCCGGCGACCGCCCGGCCCGGGTCGCGGTTCAGGTCTCTTCGTGGTCCTCGTCCGCCTCGTCGCGCATCCCGCCGATCAGCCGCACCTGCTGCATCCCCTCGGGCGCCATCTCCCGCACGATCTCCACGAAGCTCATCGACGCCAGCCGCTTGGCCCGGCTCACGAGCAGCGGGACGGGGCTGGCCGGCTCGTGCCGCTCGTAGTAGTCGCAGATCAACTGCATCGCCCGCACCACGTCCTCGCGCGAGTTGATCGACCGCGGCAGGCCCTGCCCCACCCCCCCCGCCCCCCCCGCCCCCCCCCCCCCCCGCCGCCCCCGCGGCGCCGCCGACCGCCTGCTCCGCCGGCGGCGCCGGGCTCGACGCGCCGTCCGCTTCGTCGTCCAGGGCCGCAGCCTCGGCCGAACCGGGCTGCACGCCGCCCTGCTGCGTGATGTACGGGTTCAGCGCCTTCTGCATCGACTCCAGCAGGCTGCTCAGCGGCGACCAGTCCAGCGCCGCCGCCGAGCCGACGCGCTCCATCAACTCGCCGTCGATCTGGCGCACGAGGTTCAGCGATTGAGCGATCGCGTCAACGCTGGCCTGCAGCGGCGCGAGGTCGCCGGCCGCCAAGGCGCGGTCCAGCTCCGAGCGGACGCGGTCATGGTCTTCGCCGAGCGTCACGCCTTCGAGCAGGCCTCGCACGGCCAGCAGCTCGCGGAACGTGAACGTCCGGGCAGGCCCCTGCGCGCAGACCGGGGCGGCGCGGAGCGCGGGCAGGAAGCCGCCTTCGCTGCGCAGCCCTTCGATGGCGTTGAGGCGCATGGTCGGGTCGTTGCCGTCGTCCGGGTCGAGCCGGGGGTGGACGCCGTCCCAGAGCTGGGCGATGAACTGGGTCAGGAGCGTCAGCCCGTCGCAGAAGCCGGGCAGCCCGCGGAGCTTGAGTTCCGCCATGGTCAGGTGCATGGCCACGCGGAGATCGCGCGTGCGCTCGAGCAGGCCCTGGGCGCGCTGACGGACGTCGCGCCAGTCGGGCTCCTCCGCTTCGAGCACGCTGTCGCCGACGGCCACCTCGTCACTGCCCTCGGCGGCCTGGATGAGCTCCATGAACGCGGGGTCGTACTCGAGGTCCTCGCCGCAGGGGACGTCCTCCGAAACCGGCGACGCGAGGGCGGACACGTCAACATCACTGGCCATCAGCTACTTCTTCCGTTCGGAGCATCCACGTCAAGCCACTACAGAACAAGGACTTGTCGTTCTCCAGCCTGTGTCGCGAACCTCGCGGGACGCCCAGCCCCACCACGCCCGCGCGGCGTGCAGGATGCGGATCCGGAAACCGCCCTGTCGCGCGTCAGCGGCCGCAACGATGTCGTCCTTCCGCTTCCTCTTGTCTCATGCCGGCGTCGACTTCAACCACACCGGACGTCGCTTCGCCAGTCACCGCATCGAGCCGGTCCGGAAAAGCCCCAGTGCAACGCTCGCGTTACGCATGCCCCAAGACAGGTTTACCTCTGGATCACAAATCAGACGATCCCCCACGCAGACTTAGCGCAAACATAAGCCTGCGCCTTGTGTGCGTCAAGGGAAAAATCTTCGTCCAGCCCGTTCCGCGCCGCGACGAGCCGCGCCACAACCTGTGATCGGACCCGGAGGTAGCGCCGGCCGGCGGTGACCACCGGGCGGAATCACGCGCCGCGCATCGCTCCAGCGCGGCCTTGAGCGACCCCGCCGGCCAGACTCACGCCACGACGGTTCACAAGTTCAATCGTTGACGCTGCTTCGCACGCGGTGCTACACTCGCCGCCGCTTCATGGTGGGGCCGACCCGTGCGCGATCCGAGGATTCTCCCCCATCTTGCCCTGCCATTGCCCCACGTGATGAAACGACGCCCGGAAGCCTCGCACCGCCGCGCCCCGTTGCCCGCCGCCGCGCTGGCGTGGCTATCGGCCGCGTTGCTGGCGGGCGTGTCGACGGCCGCAGCGGAGAGTCCAACGCGCCCGCTACCCCCGCCGCCGCCGAGCCTTGCGGAGCCCGACCCACCGGCGCCCGAGCCGGATGAGGCGCCGGCCGCGTCGCCCGAACCGGCGCCCGACGCCGCGCCGGATCAGCCGCACTACCCGGTGGGCGGGTTCGACATCGCCTACCAGGTCGACGACCCGAACCTGCCGCCCGTCGAGGACATTCTCAACCACGTCTTCCAACTCGGCCTCGCCGACGGGGCCTACCAGGCGCCCGGCCCCGAGACGCAGGTCGTGCCCGTCTCCCTGGCGCAGCTCGCCGCCGGCCCGACGCGCCGCTACCGGGCCTCCGCGATCCAGGCCATCAGTTCCGCGATCGTCCAGCACCTGAATCAGCGCGGCGTCGCGGGCGTCGTCGCCCTCCCCTCGCCCGCCCACATCACGCTCGACGGCCGCGACCAGCGCGACGCCGAGCAGGACCGCCTGACCATGCTGGTGCACACCGCCACCGTCGGCCAGGTGCGCACGCTCGCTCGTGGTGATCGCCTCGACGAGGACACGGAGGCGGAGAACCACCCCACGCACGCCCGCATCGTGCGCCACTCGCCGCTCCAGGCCGGCGGTGAGCAGGGCGATGTCCTGCGCACCGATCGGCTGGACGCCTACCTGCATCGCTTGAACCGCCACCCCGGCCGGCGGGTCGAGGCGGCCGTCGCCCCCGGGCAGCGGCCGGGCGAGGTCGCGCTCGACTATCTCGTCAGCGAGCAGCGGCCCTGGCTGGCCTACTTCCAGACCTCGAACACCGGCAGCGAATCGATCGGCCAGTGGCGCCAGCGCTTTGGCGTGATCCACCACCAGTTCACCCACCGCGATGACATCCTCGCCCTCGACTACCTCACCGCCCGCTTCCGCGACACCCACGCCGTCACCGGCTCCTACGAAGCCCCGGTCGCCGACACCGAGTTGTGGCGCTACCGCCTCGCCGCCGCTTACGCCGAGTTCACCGCGCGCGACGTGGGCCTGCTCGGCGAGGATTTCAGCGGCCAGCAATGGTCCGCCCGCGGCGACCTGCTCTGGAACATCCACCAGCACGACGACCTCTTCGTCGACCTCGTCGCCGGCGGGGAGTATCGCAGCATCCAGGTGGAGAACCAGCTCTTTCAGCAGGAAGGCCGGACGGGCTTTCTCCTGCCCCGCGTCGGGCTCGAGCTCGAGCGGCGCGGCGAGACGGCCGAGACGTTCGGCTCGCTGTCGCTGAGCTACAACCTTGCCAACGCGGCGGGCACCGAGCTCGAGGAGATGCGCCAGCTCGGGCGGATGGGCGTCCGCGAGGCCGACCGCCGCTTCATGATCCTGGAAGGGGGGCTGCGGCACGCCTTCTACCTCGAGCCGCTGCTGAACCGCGAGGCGTTCAACGATCCGCAGACGCCCGCCTCTTCGACGCTGGCCCACCAGATCGCTCTGGCCGTGCGCGGCCAGTATGGCTTCAAAAATCGCCTCGCCCCGCAGTTCCAGCAGACCATCGGCGGGCTGCACACGGTGCGCGGCTACCCGGAGGCGATCCTGCCGGGTGATTCAACGCTGCTGGCCAGCGTCGAGTACCGCATCCACTTGCCGCGGCTGCTGCCGCCCCGGCCGCCGGACGAGACGCTGCTGCTGGGCCGACCGTTCCGCTACGCCCCGGAGACGGTGCATGGTCGGCCGGACTGGAATCTGATGCTGCGCGCCTTTCTCGACGCCGGCCGCGTCTGGAGCTACGAGTCAAACCTCTTCGCCCCGGACGAGCACACGCTGGTCGGCGCCGGCGTGGGCTTCGAGTTCCACTCCCAGCACCACTTGGGCGTACGCCTGGACTGGGGCGTGCCGCTGCGCGAGGCGCGGGGCACAAATGTTGGCGACGAGCGCTTACATCTCGTCATAACCGTCGTATATTAGAGGATGGGACAAAGCTCCACGGCACTCTGGGGCTTTATCCGGAGGGAGAGGGACCGCTTCATGCCACAACGCCTGCCGCACACCATGCCCGCGGCCGGCCCGGCGGTGATTGCCCGGCCCCCGCGATGGCGCCTGCCCGCGCTCGGGCTGGCGATCGCCCTCGTCGTGGCCGGGACGACCCCCTCCTCCGCCCAGCCGGGCGTCGAGCTTAGCGACCAGCCGCCCGTCGGCGACGTGCTCTTTGATGGCGCGGCCGTCATCGTCGACCCCAACGCCAACCTCATCACCATCCAGGCGAGCGACGGGTCGATCATCAACTACGAGCGCTTCAACATCGGCGCCGGCCAGACCGTGCGCTTCGAGCAGCCGGGCGCCCTCAGCCGCGTGCTCAACCGCATCGACTCCGGCGACCCGACGATGATCCGCGGCACCCTCGAGGCCAACGGCATCGTCTATCTCGTCAACCCGGCGGGGATCACCTTTGCCGGCGACGCCACGATCGATGTCGGCGGCATCTACGCCGCGGCGAGTGCGATGAGCGACGACGACTTTCAGAACCACGTCCACCGGTTCCAGCCCGAGGGCGACATCCGCATCGTGGACGAGTCGGTCACCATCGATGCCGATCGCGTCGCCGCGTTCATCGGACGCGAGGTCGAGAACATGGGCACCATCCGCGTGCCCAACGGCACGCTCGCCATCGCCGCCGGCGAGGACGTCGTCTTCACCCGCCGCGGCGGGCACATCCTCATCCGCATCGACGCGGTCAGCGACGGCACCATCACGCAGGGGCCCGCGGCCGTCAACGAGGCCCGCCAGACGTCGCTGGCGGCCGGCGACCTCTACGCGCTGGCGATGAAGGACCACGACATCCTCGTCCAGGGCGGCGCGCCGCCGGGCGATGAGACGAGTACCTACGAGCATGACGACGATCCGGCCGGGCCGCTGACGCTCTTTCAGAGCGAGCTCGAGCACGCCGCAGCGCTCGGCGGCGGCGCCCACGTCCGCCTCGAGACGAACCAGGACCTGACCTTCGCCGCGATGGATGGCGACCTGCTGGAGCTTGCCGGCGACGGCGGCCTGGTGCTCCTCGCCCGGCCGGACGGCGGGGGCAGCGCGAGCCTGGCTTTCGATGCCGACACGACGCTGCGCACGCACGCGGGGGACGTGACGCTCGATGCCGACACGATCGACGGGCCGGGGACGATCAACACTACGGCCCCTGGCGACGACACCCCCGCCGGCGGGTTGACCATTGACGCGGACGACGGCTTCACCGGCGGCACGTTGATCGCCGGCAACGTCAGCGCGAATATCACGGCAGGCCACTTCCAGCTCACCGGCGACATGCAGGCCGACGCCGTCGATCTGCAGGCGCACGACGTGGCCACCGGCGCTGTGACCGCCGACGTGTTGGGCGTCGAGGCGGTCGGCACGCTGACGCTCGCCGGCGACCTCTCGGCAACGCAGGCCACGTTGCAGGCGGATGCGATCGCGCTGGCGGGCGTGACCGTGGACATGGACTTCAGCGCCACCGCGCTGGCCGGCGACGTGACGCTCGCGGGCCCGCTCACGGCCCAGCTCGCCGACCTCGCCGCCGCCGACGTCACCCTCGGCGCGGTGGACGTCGGCGAGCTCGACGTGCAGGCGAGCGGCGGGCTCACCATCGGCGGACACTTGGCGGCCGACCTCGCCACGGTCAATGCCGACGCGGCCACGCTCGCGACCGTCGACGCCGGCACCTTCATCGCCAACACCGTCGGCTCGCTCGCGATCGCCGACGAGCTGTCCGCCGACACCGCTACCCTCACCGGCGAAGGCATCAACCTCGCCGGCGTCACCACTGTCGGCGCGTTCAACGCCTCTGCCGGCGCTGGCGACCTGACGTTCGCCGGGCCGCTCCAGGCGAGCGAGGCAAGCGTCGACGGCGCGGCGGTGACGCTGGACGGCGTCGACGTCGACGCCGCGTTCACCGCGACCGCGAACAGCGGGAATCTAACGGTCGGAGGCGACCTCCTCGCCGGCGAGACGACACTTCAAGCCGCGGGCGCCCTGGCGCTGCACGGCGATGCGGGCAGCCAGGCTCGACCGCTGCTCAGCCTCGACGCCGTGGCAGGCGGACCGCTCATCGCCGGCGCGGTCACCACCGAGGGCTCGCTGATGCTCACCGCCGGTGGCCTGCTCCGCCTGCGCGGCGGCTCGGAGGCGGTCACCGTGCTCGGCACCGGCAACGCCGACACCCTCCTGCTGGCGGGCGACCTCCGCGTCGACGGCGACACGCTCACCGTCCACCACCAGGGCGGGTCGGCGGGCGATGCGCTGCGGCTGCTTGGCCCCGTCAACGCGCCGCACGCCCACCTCGATGTGCGCATCGACGGGACGGCCGGCCTGCTCCGGTTCGACGGCATGATGCGGTTGGACTCGCTCGCGGCCGAATCCAGCGGCACGCTCGACGCACTCGCCTCGATGATCGTCCTGGGCGGCGGCGCCCACCTTGCCGGGCGCGACGTCAGCCTCGCCGACGTGGACGCCGGAGGCCTGCTGGAGGTCGTCGCCGGACGCAACCTGGTCGTCCACGCGAGCCTGACCGCCAGCGAACTCGCGCTGCTCGCCGGCACCGTCGAGCAGGGCGAGCTCACCTTCAACGCGCCGCTGCTCGGGCCAGCGCTGCGGCTCGCCGCCGACGACATGCGGCTGGAGGCGGGCACCGGCCAGGGCAACGTTTCGCGCCTGCGCTTCATCAACCCGGCGTTCATCCGCCTCACCGGCGCCGACGGCAGCCATGCCCCCGGCCGCCTGGAGCTGCGTCAGAACGCAGGCATCGCCGCCGAGCATCTGCCCAGCCCGTTGCAGTTCGGCGGCGCGGCCCCGCCGGCGGTCTACCACATCCAGTCCTATGCGGGCGGCATCACCATCCCGAACGCCGCCTACGTCGCCGGCGCGGAGCTGACGCTGCTCGCCGCCGACGCGGGCGGCGCCGCCACGGGGGACGTCACCATCGTTGGGGCGGGGCCCCTGTCGCTCGCCTCGCTCGCGATCACTGGCCAGGCCATCTCGCTGCCCGGCCCCATGCAGGTCCAGCAGCAGGTGAGCATCACCGGCCATAGCCTCGCCGCCGGCGGCATTACCGCCGACGCGTTCGACGCCCACGTCGTCGGCAGCCTCGCGCTCGGCGCGGTCAACGTCGCGACCGGCTTCGAAGCGGTCTCCGCCAACGGACACGTCACCCTCGCCGGGCCGCTCGAAGCCGGGCATGCCGAGGTGGCCGGCGCGTCCGTCGCGCTGGCGGGCGTGGACGTCGCCGGGGCGTTTGACGCGACGGCGACCGACGGCGACCTCACCATTACCGGCGACGTCTTCGCCGGCGCGACGACGCTTACCGCCACCGGCTCGCTCGAGCTCGCGGGCAGCGGGGGCAGCCTGGCCCGGCCCCTCGCCAGCCTCGACGCCGCCGCCGGCACCACGCTCGCGGCAGGCGCGGTCACCAGCGAGGGCTCGCTGTCGCTCACCGCCGGCAACCTGCTGCGGCTGCGCGGCGGCGCGGAAAGCCTCACCGTCCTCGGCACCGGCGGTGTTGACACGCTCCGCCTCGACGCCGACGTGCAGATCGACGCCGACCACCTGATGCTGCGCCACCACGGCGGCGCCAACGACGGCATCGACATCACCGGGGCCGTCGACGCGTCCCACGCACATCTCACCATCACGGGCGACAACGGCGCCGCCCTGGCGCTCGGCGGCGCGCTCACGCTCGCGAGCCTCACCGCCGACGTCGGCGACATCGCCGCCGGCCCCGCCAGCATCCGCACGGGCGTCGACGGCGTCTCGCTCGTGGGGCGCGACCTCAACCTCGGCACGCTCGACACGCCGGGCGAGCTGACCATCGATGGACGGAGCGTGCGCCTCGGGCGCATCACCCAGGCCGGCACGCTCACGGTCAACGCCGCCAACGACATCACGGTCACGGATCACATCGTCGCGGGCAACACCGCGTTCGACGCGGGCGGCGACCTCAACGTCGCCGAGCTGGACGGCGCCGACCTGACGATCGACGTGGCTGGCGACCTGGCGATCGCCGGCGACCTCTTCGCCGGGGCCGTGCAGCTTCTCGCCAGCGGTGAGCTTACGGTGTCGGGCTCCGCGGGCTCGATCGATCGGCCGCTCGACGCGTTCATCGCCCGGGCCCGGCAGATCGACGTCCGCGACATCTTCGCCGTCGGCGCCATCTCCCTGCACGCCACCGCCGGCGACGGGCAGATCATCATCCGCCCGGGCGCCGGCGGCCGCACGGTGATCGACTCGCACGGCGCGGACATCACCCTGCGCACGGCGCAGCCCAGCCCCGGCATGACGCCCTCGATCGCCCGCGTCGGCGACGGCGACCTGTTCATCCGCAGCCACGGCGGCGACATCCGCATCGACCGCGGCGACACGCTCGGCTTCGTGGACGGCAGCACCGGTTCGCTGCTGCTCGATGCCGGCGCCGGACGCATCACCCTCTCCAACGTCAACGTCCCGCACGGCAGCTTTGTCGCCAACACGCTCAGCCATCTGACGCTCGCCGCCCCGGACGATGGCGGCGTCGTGACGATCCGCGCGGCCGGCGGCAGCTCGTTCAACTTCACGCCGGTCCAGAGCTGGACGGGGCAGAGCTTTTCGCGGGCCGACGGCGTGCGCATCGACGCCCGGACGGTGAGCCTGAGCCCCGCCGGCGCGTCGCCGCTGTTCATCAGCGAGCGGGGGCAGGTGGTCATCAACACGGGCGTCGAGCTGCCGCCCGCGACGCCGGCCGCGCCGGCGCTGGGGGACGCGGAGCAGGAGGAGCCGCCGCGCGACGTCGAGCTCGATCTCGACGAGGCGGACGCCGAGATCCTGGTGCTGATGGGCATCGTGCCGCGCGAGCTGACGATCGACGAGCGGCGGGCGCGCAGCCGCGGTGCGGGGCGCTACATCGACCTCGCGGGAGCGTCCGCCGGCGGCCCGGCGCGCGTGGCGATCGCCCGGCTGGACGTCCGCGCCCTGCAGCGCGTCCTGCGAAGCTACCGCGAAGCCTTTCTCGAAGACCCCGATGACCCGCGCACGGGGCGCTATTCCGAGATCCGCGACACCATCACCCGCGCCTTGCACACGCACATCGAGCAGGTCGGCGACTACGACCCGGCCGGCTTCCACGACTACCTCGACGACGAGGCGCACGACGTCCGCCGCGAGATCCTCGCCATTCGTGACGTGCTGCGTCACCTGGACCGCGTCGGGCTGAGCCCCGCCGAGCACCGCAACGCCCGCCGCGAGATCCTGCAGCGGGTCACGCCGGAGGGGCTTCGCCTCAACGAGTTCGAGGAGGTGTTTGCCCCCGCCGCGCCGTTGCCGGCCGACGTGGCCGCGCCGGGCGTGGGCTGACGGCCCGCTGGGCATCGCGGTGCTTCGGCTCAGAGCGGCAGGAACGTGACCAGTTCGCCTGCCGGGTTGATTACCACCGCCACCCGCCCGCTGACAACGACGATCTCGACTGTCCCCGGCGAGCCGCCCGGCCGCGCCGCCCCGTTGTTGATCGCCCGGGCGAAGTCGTCGAGCGTGCGGATCCCGAACACCGGCCCGCGCTCGATCAGTCGGCTCACGAAGTGGCTGTTATGCGCCTCGCGCAGGCCGATCTTGGCGAACGCGTTGCGGATCTCCTGCTGCCCGACGCTCGTCAGCGGCCGGTTGTTGATCAGCCCGATGAAGGCGATCCGGCCATGCGGCGCGACCGGCACACCTGCCGTCGCCGTCGCGGCCGTCGCGCCGGCCGGGCCGGTGACGGGGGTCGTGTTGCCCATGGCGGCGAGCAGCGATCGGACGATGACGTGCCACATGTTGAGCCCCATTTTGATGAGCGGTGCAAGCCGCGGTGCGTCGCCGATGGTCGGTGAAGATAATCCGACCTGCCGCCATGTCAATGATCAACCCGTCTGCCGCCTTGGAAGGGGGCAAGCCCGTCGGCGGGATGGAGAAAATCCTTGACAGAGGCGGGGCGATCTGCTTACCTTCGTCCGGACGTTTCACTTCGCGGGCGATCCATCGCGGTCGCGGGTCAGTTCAGGGCGGGCGCCATGACGCAGAATTGCAAGGACAGCCCGCCGACCTGGGGCGCGGCGTGCGTGGCGGCGCTCTGGCTCGTGATCGGCCTCGCGTGCACAGTGCCGGCGCTGGCCGCCACCGCCGAGCCGACCCCCGCTTCCAACGGCGGCGCCCCCGTTGACGCCGAGCCCACCTTTTCCATCCGGGCGTTCGTCGTGAGCTACCGGCCCGACCGGCCCCGTCAGCCGCCGCTCGCGGCGCTGCTTGATTACCGTTTCAAGCTCGGCGTCGTCGACGGCGAGTTCGTCGAGCCCGGCCGCGCTGATACCGAGCAGGTCGTCGAGGTCAGCCTCGCCCAACTCTCCGACGGGCAGGACCGGGTCTACCGCGCCTCGGCGCTGCGCACCATCACCGCCGCGATCGTCCAGTGGCTCTCCGACCGCGGGCTGCTCGGCGTGCGCGTCGTGCCCGCCCCCGCCCACATCGTCCAGCGCGATCAACGCCTCGTCGACCTGCGCTCCGGCGGCGAAGGCGAACTCGAACTGCTCATCATGACCGCCACCGTCGGCCAGCTCCGCACCGTGGCGCACGGCCCGCGATTCGCCGAGGCGGAATCGCGCGAAAACCACCCCGCCCACCGGCAGATCGTCCATCGCTCGCCGCTGGCCGGCCGGACCGGCGAGGACGCGGGCGACGTCGTGCGCCGCGACGAGCTCGAGGACTACCTCTTCCAGCTCAACCGTCACCCGGGCCGGCGCGTCGACGTGGCCGTCAGCCGCGGCGAGGCGCCCGGCGACGTCGGCCTCGACTTTCTCGTCACCGAACGCAAGCCCTGGCTGGTCTACGCCCAGCTCTCCAACACCGGCACCCGCGCCACGTGCCGCCTGCGCCAGCGGTTCGGCTTCATCCACAACCAGCTCACCGACAACGACGACATCCTCAGCCTCGACTACCTCACCGCCGGCTTCGACCGCATGCACGCCGCCGTCGCTTCCTACGAGGCCCCGCTTGGCGATGTCGACCGCATGCGCTACCGCCTCTTCACCAGCTACAGCGAGTTCCGCGCCAGCGACGTCGGACTCCCCGGTGAAGACTTCCGCGGCGACGAGTGGACCGCCGGCGGCGAGGTCATCCACAACGTCTTTCAGCAGCGCGAGCTCTTCGTCGACCTCGTCGCCGGCCTGCGCTACCGCCGCATCGCGGTCGACAGCTTCATCGCCGACGATCGCGAAGGCTTCCTCCTGCCCTACCTCGGCGTGCAACTGGAGCGCCAGCGCGAAGTCGACCGCACCTTTGCCTCGCTGGAGCTGGCCCACAGCCTGGACAGCGTCGCCGGCACCGACGCCGAGGGGATGGCGGCCCTCGGCCGCACGAACACGCGCGAGCGCGACGAGGGCTTCACCCTCCTCACCGGGCAGGCCAGCCACGCGTTCTACCTCGAGCCGCTGCTCAACCCCGAAGCCTGGCACGACCCGGAGACGCCGGACAACTCGACGCTCGCCCACGAGATCGCCGTGCAGGTGCGCGGGCAGACGGCGTTCGACCACCGCCTGGTCCCGCAGTTCCAGCAGGTCGCCGGCGGGCGCTACACGGTGCGCGGCTACGACGAGGCGATCGTCGCCGGCGACCACGCCCTGTTCGCCACTGCCGAGTACCGTCTGCACCTGCCCCGGCTGCTGCACCCGCGCGACCCCGACGAGACGCCCGTGTTCGGCCGCCCCTTCCGCGTCGCGCCCGAGGCGGTCTACGGCCGGCCGGACTGGGACCTCGTGCTGCGCGGCTTCGTCGACGTCGGCCGCGTCTGGACCAACGACCGCCGAAGCGCCTTCGAAGCCAACGAAACGCTCGTCGGCACCGGCGTCGGGCTCGAGCTGCTGCTCAAGCACAACCTCAGCCTCCGCGGCGACTGGGGCGTCGCCCTGCGCGACGCCGGCCGCAACGACGCCGGCCACAACCGCCTGCACTTTGTCCTGACCGTGCTCTACTGAGTGGACCTTGCTCTTGACGGAGAATGCCCATGGGCCTCCAATCGCAACCTGAGCCCGTTCGCCGGCGCCGCCCGCTTTGGCTTGCGACGATGCTTGTCGTCGCGCTCGCTCACGGCGTCGCCGGCCCATGCCACGCCCAGTCCACCGGCCCCGCCGGCGAGCAGGTCGTCGCCGGCGGTGCGAGCATCTCCCGGCCCAACGGCAACGTCACGCGCATCGAACAGACCTCCGACCGCGCGATCATCAACTGGGACAGCTTCAACATCTCCGCCGGCCACACCGTCGAGTTCGACCAGCCCAGCAGCACCGCCGCCGCCCTGAACCGCATCACCAACGGTGACCCCACCGAGATCTTCGGCAACCTCGACGCCAACGGCATCCTCTACCTCATCAATCCGGCCGGCATCGTCTTCGGCGACGGCGCGGTGGTTAATGTCGCCGGTCTCTATGCCGCCGGCGGCCACATCGACAACAGCGACTTCCTCAACCACGTCAACCGCTTCACCGACATCATCGGCGACGTCTCCGTCAGCGTCGAAGCCACCCTCACCCTCGTCGCCGACCCCGACCCCGAAGCGCTGATCGCCCTCCTCGGCCGCCGCGTGGAGCACCTCGGCGTCATCTCCGCGCCCAGCGGCAGCGTCGCCCTCGTCGCCGCCAACCAGGTCCTGCTCGGCGAGCGCGATGGCCACGTCCACGTACGCCTCGAACGCGTCGACAGCGACAACACCCTCACGTTGATCGACGTCGATTTTGCCGAGGGTGAGATCGACACCCCGCACGTCTCGCTCGCCTCGGGCGACTTCGCCAGCCTCGTTGCCGGCCTCGAGCAGCTCGATGCCGGCGAGGTCCCGCCCGCGTCGCAGGAGGTCGTCTTCGGTTCGGAGGACGACATCACGATCGCGGCCGGCGGCAATGACGACACGCTCAGCCAGGTCGGCCTCGAAGCCCTTGCCGCGCGAGGCGCAGCCTTCGAGCTCCAGTCGCAGAAGACGATCCTCATCGAACCCATGGACAACCAGGAGCTGAACCTCATCGGCACGCCACGCGCCGCCTTCATCGCCGACGCCGATCACCAGGGCGGCGGCGACTTTGCCATGCATGTCGGCGAGATCGACGCCGACAGCGCGGCCGACGACGGCATCCTCGAGGTCACCGAACGCGCCGACGCCATCGTGACCAACGGCGGCGACCTCGTCATCGAAGGCCATCGCGTCCACGCCGGCTACCTGGTCTCGACCGGCGAAGAGCTCGACCGCACCCAGGCGGGCGGCGTCGAGACGGTCGAGTTCGTGCCGCGCGGCGGTCTCGGTCCGGTTGCGGACGGGGACGTCGTCGTCATCACCGCCGATACCGAGCTGCTCGGTGGCCAGAACCTCGACTTGCTCGGCGATGTCGAAGGCAACGACGTTGCCCCCGGCGCCCTCCGCCTCGCCGCCGTGCGCACCGGCGGGGACATCGAGCTGTCCAGCGCCACCGACCTCGTCGGCGTCTATGCCGTGGGCGAGGCCGTCGGCGGCGTGGACCCGGACGGCGAGCCGATCTTCGTCGGCGGCGAGGCTGAGCCGCTGCTCGTTGGCAGCAACGTCGACACCACCCACATCGGCGCCATGGCCGGCCGCAACTTCGATCTCCAGATCGACGCCGACTCGAACCTCATCCACACCGTCCGCTTCGGCGCCGGCACGGGCGGCGGGGGCGACTTCGCCGGGCCGGGCGGCGCCCAGCAGGATGGCCGCGGCAACCGCGAGGCCAGCATCGGCTGGGGCGCCAACCAGCGCCCAGGCTCCGGCCAGCCCGAGGCCGGCCAGCTCATCGTCCAGGGCGAGCAGTTCGCACAGAACGTCATCTTCCGCACCGGCACGACCGGTGCCGCCCAGGGATGGTCCACCGTGACCCTCGGCGACATCAAAATGCCCGACGAAGGCAGCTTCACCATCGAAGCCCTCCCGGGCCAGGCCCGCCTGGCGCAGAACGTCGCCGTCGACGATCACCCCGTCGGCGTCGGGGACGATGCGGCCGGCGGCTTCCAGATCATCAACCCCGGCGGCAACGTCCGCATCGGCGACGTCGACACCGTCGGCGGCGCCGGACAGACCTACATCGGACGCACCGTCAACATCGAAAGCGTCCTCGACAGCCGCGGCGGCGACATCACCATCGAGGCCGGCGGCACCCTCGTCATCGACGGCCAGGCCAGCCCCTCCATCTTCAAGACCGGCGACGGCGACCTCGTCTTCCTCAGCCGCGGCGGCAACATCACCATCAGCCCCAACGACACCGTCGGCTTCCGCGACAACGCCCCCGGCTCGCTCGTGTTCGATTCCGCCACCGACGCCGGCCCAAACCAGGGCGACATCAGCTTCGGCGGCGTCACCGTCCCCAACGGCAGTTTCCTCGTCAACGCCTCCGGCAACGTCACCATCATCGAAACCAGCGGCGACAACACCACCGCGACCATCTCCGCCCTCGGCGGCAGTCCGGACAACCTCGCCCAGGCCTACGCCTCCGCCGGGCTCGCCGGCCCCGTCACCCACCAGGCCGTGGCCGTCAACCAGGTCAACGGTGTGCGCATCGACACGCCCCACCTCTTCCTCGTTAACGCCGCCCAGCCCCCATTCATCCAGAGCATCGAAGGCCGCGTGTTGATCCACGCCACCGACGTGACCGTCCTGCCCACGGCCGCGCCCAAGCCCGGCCTTGCGGCCCAGAGCCTCGCCCGCATC
Source organism: Phycisphaeraceae bacterium (assembly GCA_040905445.1). GTDB lineage: Bacteria > Planctomycetota > Phycisphaerae > Phycisphaerales > Phycisphaeraceae > SKPT01. Next base: position 82,126 of record JBBDRN010000041.1, read on the forward strand.
GAGGTCGTCCCCGTCATCCACGAGCCGAAGTTCGACCTCGGGACGGATCTGCGCCTCCCGCGGGCGGTGACGATCGATCTGCGGGAGTTGATCGCCAGCATCTTCGACACGCACCGCGAGGAGGCCGATGAGGCCGAGGCCCCCGAAGGGGACTACGTCGAGCTGAGCGAGACGGACAACGAGATCCTGGTGCTGATGGGCCTGGTCCCGCGGCAGATCGAGCGTGAGGACGTGCGCCGCCCGCCCGTGCTCTTCCGCGACGCGCCGCACGGGCTCGACGAGCACGAGTTCCGGGTCACGGTCCATCGCCTCGACGCCACCGCGCTGCGCCGGGCGCTCCAGCGCTACCGCGCGGTGTTCCTGACGGACCCGGAGAATCCCGCCACCGGGCGCTATGAGCAGATTCGCGCCAACTTCGAGGCCGCACTCCTGGCTTATATCGAGGAAGCGGGCGACTACGACCCCGTCGCCTTCCGCCGCCACCTGCGCAGCCGGGACGAGCAGACCGCCCGCGACTTTGGGGCCATCGAGCAACTGCTCGTGAGCGTCCAGCGGATGGGCCTGACGCCGGTCGAGGTCGCCAACAGCCGCCGGGAGATGCTTCAGCGGATCACGCCCAGCGGACTGCGGGTCGACGAGCTGATCGCGGCCTTCACGGCCCAGCCGGGCGAGGCCTGAGCCGCCTGGGGCGATTCATCGCACAGATAATCCGCCTGAAGCTGGCCGCGCGCTGCGCCCACGCCGGCCTGCCGCAGATCGTGGCAACGCGGCGAGCGGCCGTGTTGGCCGGCTTGACCGGCACGCGATCGCTCACGACAATGAATCTGGCGGCCCTATAGAACGTCCCCTGCCTCGGGTCCAACGGCGGATATCCCACCCCGAGGATAAGGCCGAAGACTGGAGAGGCCCGTTGACAATAAATCGCCTTTCTTCGTGCCGGACCCCGCTCGCCATCAACGCGTCGCCAGTCCGCATCACGTGCATCGCCGGTCTGCCACGCCCGCTCAGGTTCATCGCGAAGCTGGCGTGCCTCACCCTTATCGCGAGCATGATGGCCATGCCCCAACCTCTCTGCGCCGAATCGGGCGATGCCGGCCAGGCCTCGGAGCTGGACGAACTGCAACGGGTCAGGCAGCGGATCATCGAATCCATCATCGGAGATGAATCGGGCGGGCCCGCGTGGCAGGCGGCGCTCGATCGGGATGACGCCCGGCGTGCGGAGCTGCTCGACAGCCCGTTCGAGCCGCTGGTCTGGGAGGATCAGAATGACGATCCGGAGGATGACCGGCCGTCGGGGCGGATCCGCGCGCGGGCCGGCGAGATGCGGCTGCTCGCCGAGGGTTATGCGAACCCGGCCAGCGAGCACTTCGAATCTGAGCGGGTGGTCGCGCGTGTCATCGAATCGCTGGAGGACCTGCTGGCGTATTTCAATCCCACCACGCCCAGGCCGGGCAACTGGTACTCCTGGATCATGACCATCCCCGGCCAGTTGGGCTCGATGGGACTCCTCATCGGCGAGGAGATCCCGCAGCCCCTGATGGACCGCATGCTCAGCTCGATCAGGCAGGAGATCGGCGGCCTGCACCTGACCGGCGCCAACGCCGCGGCCGAAGCCCGCAATCACCTGTACCTCGCGCTGCTGGAGCAGAACCCGGACCGCCTTCAGCGGACGGCGACCCACGCCTTCCAGACGCTGGTCTACACGACCCGGTCCGGCCTGCTTGAAGACTACAGCTACGTTTTCCACGGGCGCATCCCCTACGCGGGCACCTACGGAATGGGGTTCGCGAATAACACGGCCGAGTTCCTCCAGCTCTTCGACGGCACGCGATGGACGGCATTGCCGGAGCAGCGCGAGCTGCTGGCCAACTTCCTTCTCGAGCACGCGCGCTGGTTCATCGTCGGCGCGGTGTATGACATGCACATCACCGGACGCCACTACGCGCGTCGCCACAGCGCCAACCGCATGTTGAACGCGATGCTGCTGATGACGCAGGTGGACACCTCCCGCCGCGCCGAACTTGAGGCGGCCGCGGCGTCGCTCATCAACCGCGGCCTGCCGGTCCCGGCCGACCTGGCCGTGATCGCCTCGCGGATCGACCCTTCAGCCGCCGAGGAGCCCCGCGGCTTCCGCTACTGGTACAACGCCGAGATGGGCGCGTACAAGGGCGATGGCTTTCATGTCGGGCTGCGGCAACTCTCGCAGCGCACGCAGGATTACGAACTCCTGACAGGGCGCGGCGGCGAGGGATGGAATCTCGCCTACGGCTTCACCAACGTCGGGCGCGACGGTGAGCAGTGGTACTGCCCGGACGCCGAGGACCGCGACGAGCGCCACCGCTTCCGGGTCGACCTGTGCGATGGCATCGACATGGTCCACCTGCCCGGCACGACCGCGCGCATCGGCGCCGAGCCGGCCAACCCCGACCACTCCATCCACGTTACCGGGCACAGCCTGAACCATGGCACGTCACCGTTCGCCGGCGGAGCGGGTTGGCGTGAGGGCGGTGTCGCCGGCTTCATCCTCGAGCCGACGCAGGGCGACTTCACGGCGCGCAAGTCGGTGCACTTTTTCCCGGCCGGCTTCTGGGCGCTCGGCAGCGGGATCCGCGCCGAGCCGGGCGGCGATTTCGCCGGGCTGCCGATCCGCACCACGGCGCTTCAGTGGCCGACCGACGATCCCGTGACGATCTCCGGCGACCGCGAATTCGCCGGGGCCGATGCGGAGCAAACGTTCGAGGATGTACGCTGGCTTTACGTCGACGGCGTCGGGTGCGTGTTCGCCGAGCCCACAACCGTGACGTTGCGCCGACATCACGCCGTGGTCACGGCCTGGATCGACCATGGTGCGGACGCGCAGGACGAAGCCTACGCCTACGCCATGCTTCCCGTCGCGACGCTCGAGCAAACGCGGCAGTTCGCCGAGGACCGGCCCGTGCGTCCGGTGGGGCTTGATCGCTCCGTCCACGCCGTGCGCGATGCGTCACGCGCCGCCGACAGCTTCGTGTTCTTTGAGAGCGGCACGCACGACGGGCTTGCCGTGGATCACCCGGCGATCATCTACCGCTTGCGCGGTTCGGACGGCGGCGTTCTCGCCATTCAGAACCCACTGCATACAACGCAGACGCTGGAACTCGTGGGTCAACTCGATGGCCCGCTGACCCTGCCGGACCGCGAAGTCTCCGTTCAGGACCACGGCGACGGTCGGCGGACGATCTCCGTCGATTCCGCGCATGGACGAATCTACCGCCTCGGGTTCGGCGAGCGGGGGCGCGCGGCCGCGTCCGTCCCACGCCAGGACCTGGCGGAGTTCTACGCGTTCCGCGTGGACGCCGAGCACACGTCCGGGCAATCCGTCTTCACGATGCACCTGCCCAACGAGGTGTTGGAGACCGGCTACGACCTGTCGTTGCGCGGCAGGCAGGGCCACCTGCTCAAGCCGCTGACCGAGGCCGACGTGTTGGACCGCCCGGCTGAAAATGTCGTCCGCTACGTCTGGACGCATGGCGACACGGTCGCCGGCACCGGCGGCTATCTGCAACAGCGGTCCGGCCGGTTCGCCATCTCGCTCAAGGCGGACGCGAAGGAGGCGGAGGTCTGGGTCAACATCCCCGAATCCCCGGACGAGTGACCGAGGTGTTGACGGCGCTGCGCGGGGACGGGCCGTCGGAGCGCTCCACACGCAGTCGGCAAGGGGTGTGTCGCCCACAGGAGAGGCGCTTCATGCAGGCGAGGACGATCCATCCCCCGATGCCGCCGTGCGACTATCGTCCGCCGCCCTACGTCGGCCCGTCGCGCCAGGAAGTGCTGGCGAACCGAGAGCGCTACGTCAATCCCGCGGTGTTCGCGTATTACGAACATCCGGTCATGATCGTCGACGGGCACATGCAGTACCTGTTCGACGAATCAGGCAAACGGTATCTCGACCTCTTCGGGGGCATCGTCACCGTGTCGTGCGGGCACTGCCATCCGAAAGTGATCGCACGCGCCCGCGAACAGCTCCAACGGCTGCAGCACACCACGACGATCTACCTTCACCCGTTGATGGGGCAGCTCGCCGCGAAGCTCGCCAGCCATATGCCCGACGGGCTCGACGTCAGCTACTTCGTCAACAGCGGAAGCGAGGCGAACGATCTCGCGGTGACGATGGCACGCCTCTGGTCCGGCAACCACACGATCATCGCGCTGCAGAACGGCTATCACGGCGCGGTGTCCAGCGTGGCCGGCCTGACCTCCCACCACACGTGGAAGTACCCGCTGCCGCAGGATCAGGGCGTGGTGCACGTCAGTTGCCCGGATCCCAGTCGCTCGCGGCATGACGGCTCACCGTCCCAGATCGCCCGCAAGGCGCTCGCCGACCTGGAAGACGCGATTCGCTACGGCACCACCGGCAAAGTCGCGGGGCTGATCGCCGAGCCCATCCAGGGCGTCGGCGGCGTCACCGCCGGCACCGCCGAGTACCTGCAAGGCGCCTACGACATCGTGCGCCGCCACGGCGGGGTCTGCATCGCCGACGAGGTGCAGACCGGCTTTGGCCGCACGGGCGAGCACTTCTGGGGCTTCGAGCGCTTCGGCGTAACCCCGGACATCGTCACCATGGCCAAGGGCATCGGCAACGGCGCGCCGCTCGCGGCCGTCACCACCCGGCCGGACATCGCCAGCGTCCTCGCCCAGCGCCTGCACTTCAACACCTTCGGCGGCAACCCGGTCAGCATGGCCCAGGGGCTCGGTGTGCTCGAGGTCATCGAGGAGGAGAACCTCCAGGACAATGCCCGGCTCGTCGGCGCGCATCTCAAGGCCCGTCTGCTCGGACTTCAGCAGAAGCACGAGCTCATGGCGGACGTGCGCGGCGCCGGCTTGATGCTCGGCGTCGAGCTCGCCCGCGATCGTGCCTGCCGGGAGCCGGCCACCGCGGAAACGGCGTGGCTCATGGAAGCCGCCCGCGAACGGGGGGTGCTCCTGGGCAAGGGCGGGCTGTACGGCAACGTGCTGCGCATCGCCCCGCCCCTGTGCGTCACCGTCGCCGATGCCGACTTCGCGGTGAATGTCCTCGACGACTGCCTGGCCAGGATATCGTCGCAGGCACCCGATCGCGATCAACACGGTGCCGGAGACATGGTCGACGGGATGGCAGGCTCAGGCGCTGCTGACGGCAACGTACACATTGCAGAGGATGGACGAAATGAAGCATGAAGGCCCTGACCCGGGCGCGGTGGCTCCGACGTTCACCCGCCGGCAGTTCGTGCACGTAGCGGCCGCAGTGGCGGGGATGGCCATCATGCCATCGTGTGCGTGGCGGGACGCGACATCGGGCGGACCGCGTGCAGGTGCCGAAAGTCGTCCAGCCGCCCCGAAGGCTCTTCTTGAAGCGCTTGACGCCGAGGACCCGGTCGTGCAGGCCGACGCGGCCCGGCTATTGGGCGACCTGCGCTCGTTCGACGCGGTCGGCCCACTCGTGCGGTACGTGACCGAGAGCCGTCACTATGCCAAGACCGCGGGCTTCGACGCCCTGGCCCGCATCGGCGACGCCGACTGTTGCCCGGACTTGCGGCCGCTGGTCGAGCGACCGAACGTGCCGGATGACGATTTCTGGTACGGACGTACTTCCGTGCAGCTCTTCGCCGCGCTGGCCCTGCTCGCGCTCGGCGATACCTCCGGCGAGGAGATGCTGCTTGACGAGAGCAGCAACCTGCACAACTGGGCCTTTCTCACCTGGCTGGCTCCGTCGGTGCTGCGGCTGCCCGACGATTCGCCCACCGTCGCTCGCGTCAAGGCGCGAATCACGACCGAGACGCTCGTACCGCCGCACAAGTCCGACCCCGGCCAGCTTGCGTATGTCACCGACGCCCTCGGGCTGTTGGGTGGGGCGTCCGCGCGCCAGGCCCTTGTCGAGCTGTGCGCCAACCCAAGCCGCTACGTCCGCGGCCGGGCGTCAATAAATCTCCTGGTCATTTCATCGCAGCGCGAGGATGTGCAGCGCGTGGAACGCATCGCCAGCGACGACGAGACGTTGTTCGCACGTGTCAAGGCCGCCCACGCGCTGGCGACACAGGGTGACCGCGCTGCCGTGAGCACCATCGCATCAGCGGTTGACGAGGCAGAGAGCGCTTTCGATCGGGCGGCAGCGCTGGATTCGCTGGGCGTCGTCGGTGATGCGGAGCACGTGTCGCCGGCCGCGGCCGCATTGCGATCGGGCGAAGCCTACGTGCGACAGTGTGCCGTCGAGGCGCTGGATCGCCTCGGGACGGATGCGGCCGTCGAGGCGGCGCGAACGGCGCGGGAAGATCCGAATGTGCGCGTCCGGCTCCAGGTGGCGAAGTGCCTGGCCGCGCATGCCTGACGGAACAAACCTGAAGGAACAAGCAGATGAGCGATGAATTCAGGGCCGGAGCGTCGAGCGTCGACATCTCCCCGCGCCACCCCCAACTGCTGCGGGTCAGGGGGCTTAATCACTCATGGCCGACCGCGGACATTCTTGAAGGCCATGAGCTGATGGCCGATGCCGTGGCGGTGGAGGTTGGCGGCCGCCGGGCGGTCTTTGCCACGTATGACGCCATGAGTCACCGGGCGCAGCGCGAACGGTCGATCCGCGAAGCCGTCGCCGACCAGACCGGCGTCGAGCCGATGTGCGTGTTCGCCGGGGCCCGGCACAACCACTCGAGCGGCGCCGACCCGAGCGACGAAGACGATCCCGCTTGCGTCGAGGCCGTGGAAACGTACGCCCAGCGCGTCGTCGACGGCGTCACCACCGCCTGCGTACAGGCGATCGAGGCGCTTCGCCCTGCCGAGATGACGGCAGGGACAGCGGCGCTGAACGAACCGGTCGGCCTGAATCGGCGGGCCCGGTTCAGCTACGGCGGCGTCATGCCCCGTTGGGGCGCGGGCGCCATCGGCCTGCCGGGGGAGAAGTTCGCACCAACCGCCGGGCCCGACAGCACCCGGATCGACTTTCTCGCGGTCCGCGAGCTCGGCCAAGACGACCCCTTCGCCATGTTGACGGCTTATGCCACGCACATCCATCTCGCGGCGATTCCCTACTTCAACAGCGAGCTGGTCGGCGGCGTGAAGCACGCCTTGAGGGATCACTTTCCCGGCCTCGTCGTCTCGTATGCCAACAGCACCGGTGGCGATCTGGACATCCACGGCGTACATCCGATGCCTGCCGATGGACTGGAGGCGCGCATGACCTGGTACACGGACAGTTGCCGGCTGCTCGGACAGCGCTTCGCCGACGCCGTGGTCGCGACGATGTCGGGTGCCCGCTACAGTCGGCCCCCCGGGCTGCATCAGGCCGCCGTGACGTCCGAAAGCAGGTCGGGCGAATCGCGTCCCCGCGGCTATCTGATCAACGCGGCCAGCTTCGGCGGGCTCGGCATCGTCACGATCCCGGGCGAAGTCTTTATCGAGTACATCGACCGCATTCGCAACGAAAGCCCGTTCCCGCACACGCTGGTCGTGGGTTTCAACGGCTCCGCGGCGCCGCGCGGATACACGGGAACACCACTTGGGTATGAACAGGGCGGCTACGAGACAGGCGCCGGGCCGGCGCCGTCACCTCGCGATGCACCCGACGCCGAGCAGGACGACGGCCGCCCAACCACGGTGGTCCGGGCAGGACTCGAGACCGGCAACGAAATCGTCGCCGACGCCCTGGCACTCCTGGCCTCCGTGAATGCTTAGTACTACAGTCGCGCTTCATGGCGCCCGCGCCTGATGGTGGCACCGGCGGG
>JBBDRN010000042.1:0-83751 GCA_040905445.1 Phycisphaeraceae bacterium
GGGAGTGTGGCGGGGGGTGTGGCGGGGGCGGGGGAGGGCGGCGGTGGCGAGCAGGCGTGCGGCGAACGGGAGGCCCTGCAGGAGGTAGCGGCGGGCGAGGCGGCGGGGCTCCTGGGCCAGGCGGTGGACCCACTCCAGGCCCAGGCGCTGCATCCAGCGCGGCGCGCGGCGGACGTGGCCGGCGACGAAGCTGAAGCTGATGCCCACGCCGAGCCACCAGGCGTCGGGCAATGCCGGGCGGAGGCGGGCGATCAGCCGTTCCTGCTTCGGTGAGCCGAGGGCGACGTAGACGATGTCGGGGCGGGCGCTGACGAGGGTGTCGGCCATGTCGCGGATGAACCGGGCGTCGTCCTCGAATCCCGGCGGGGGGCAGAGCGTGCCGACGACGCGCAGGCCCGGCGCGTGCTGCTGGAGGATGCGAGCGGCGGCGTCGGCGGTGCCCGGCTCGCCGCCGAGCAGGAAGACGGAGCGATCGGCGTCGCCAGCGGCGCGCGTCAGCGACCAGATGAGCTGCGAGCCGGCGACGCGCTCGGGCAGCGGTGTGCGCTGCAACCGGGCGGCCCAGATCAGCGGCATGCCGTCCGCAACGCGCAGGTCGGCGGTGAGGCAGAGCTCGCGGAACTCGGCGTCGCGCGTCAGACGGCGAAGGTGATCGAGGTTGGGCGTAACGACCCACCCCCCCGTCCCCGCGTCGAGGCCGGCGAGGATGTGGCCGATCGCCTGCTGTTCGGTGACAGCGTGGAGCGGGACGCCGGCGAGGGTGACGGTGGGGAGCGCGGTGGTGGCGACGGGGGCGGCGGACGTGGTGGTGGGGGTTGGGGTGGGCATGGACGGCGTCGGCACCGTGTTTGTCGGCCAATGGGGGTCAGGGGCGCGGGGCGGCGGTGGGTTGCCAGTGGGTGGCCTGGTGGGATTCGGTGTCGGCGGTGGCGCGAGCCTTGCCGCGGAAGAGGCAGGCCCATTGGTAGCGGCGGAGGAAGCGGCGGAAGGCGCGGTCGGGGTAGCGGGGCTCGCGGGTGATTATGGCGTGGGTGTAGCCGACCCACATCGCCAGGCCGCCGAGGATGTAGGGCGGGCGCGTCATGCGGTAGAGGGCGCTGGCGGTCATGTAGGCAAGGCTGGTGCCCATGAAGTGCTGGCCGAAGCCGTGGCGCATTCGGCCGCGCCAGATGCCCTTGTCGCTGGAGCCCATGGGTCGCAGGTGGGTGAAGCGCAGCTCGGAGTCGTCCCAGCTCGCGGCCTGCCAGCCGAGCATGCGGGCGCGGTGGCAGTCGATGCCGTCCCACATGACCTGTCGGACGAAGCCGCCGATCTGCTCGAAGCATGGGGTGCGGTAGAACTTGGTCATGCCAGCGGACATTTCGTCGCCGAGCTTTTCGCTGACGAGTTGGTCGGTGCGCGGGTGGGGGTAGTAGGCTTTGCCGGAGCATGTGCCGAGGCGCGGGCTCGCTTCCATGCGTTCGATGAGCGTCTCGAAGTAGCGCGGGGGCAGGTCGAGGTCGAGGTCGAGCTTGCAGAGGTAGGTGAACGCGGCAGGGTCGATGGTTTCGTAGCCGGCGTAGAAGGCGTCGATGACGCCGGGGCCGACGCTGCGCTTGCCGCGGTTGGGTCGGCGGACGACGTGGATCCAGTCGTGATCGGCGGCATAAGCGTCGAGGATTTCGCTGGTGCCGTCGGTTGAGCCGTCGTCGACGATGATCCAGCGGGTGGGCCGGCAGGTCTGGGCGATGACACTGTCGAGGGTGCGGCGGCAGTAGACGGCCTCGTCGCGCGTGGGGCTGATGAGAATGTAGGTGCGGTCGGGAACACCGTCGGCTGGACCGCCGTTGGAGGGAGCGGCGTTGCGTGGGGTGGTGCTGGTGGCGAGGGCGCTGGTGGCGGGGGCGGGCACACCCGCCCCTGACCCCTCACTCAAGGGCGGGAGCGCGGAGGGGCCACTGTTGGTGGGCGTGACGGGGTGGGGGTCAGACGGGGACATCGACGGCTTCCGTGGGCTGGAGGCTCATGTCGTGGGCGCGGCACCAGCGGAGCAGGGCGAACAGGGCCCAGATGCGGGACCAGTAGATGCCGGGTGCGCCGGCTTCAAACGCGTGCCAGAGATTGGCGACAGCGTCGGGCTGCAGCCCGACGCTGATGCAGAGCTCGGCGTCCTCGAGCGTGTCGGCGATCTGGTCACGGAGCTGGCGTCGGCACCAGCGTTCGATGGGCAGGACGAAGCCGGCCTTGGGGCGGTTGAAGAGGCCCGGGTCGATGCCGTCGAGGGCAAGGTCGCGGAGCAGTTGCTTGCGGCCGAGCGGGTGGAAGCGGCGCTGCTCGGGGACGAGGGCGAGGGCTTCGATCAACTCGTGGTCGATGAGGGGGACGCGGACCTCGAGCGAGCAGGCCATGGAAGCGGCGTCGGTGTCAGGCAGGAGGCGTTCGCCAAGGAAGGAGGCGAGTTCGAGGAGGGAGACGGCGTGGAGCGGACCGCTGCCGGCGATGCGGTCGGCCAGCTCATGGGCGCGGTCGGTGTGGAGGCCGTGCGTCAGCTCGCCGTTGACGAGGCCGGGTTGGAGGCATTGCTTGAGGAAGTGCTGGGAGAAGAGGCCGTAGGCGCTCTGGTAGACGGCGAGGATGTCGCCGTGGGCGGAGAGCGCATCGCCGAGCTTCCCCCACCGGGTCTGGGACGGGACGGAGCCGGGTCGTCCCTGGATGACGCGGCTGGCGAGGCCGGCAGTGGCGTGGAGGAGCGTGGTGGGGAACGGGCGCAGGCGTCGGCCCCACTTTGCGGCACGGGGGATGTCGCGGAAGCTGCGGTAGCCGCCGAAAAGCTCATCGCCGCCAGTGCCGGCGAGAGCAACGGTGAGGCCGGCGTCGCGGACGGCGCGGCTGACGAAGTAGGTGTTGATGCCGTCGAAGGTGGGTTGGTCGAGGCTGGCGAGGGCGTCGTCGAGCTGGTCGGTGAAGTCGGTTTCGCGCAGGCGCAGCTCGTGGTGGTCGGCGCCGATGGCGCTGGCGACGGCGCGGGCGTAGGTGGATTCGTCGAAGTCGGCTTCGTCGAAGCTGACGTTGAAGGTGCGCAGGGGTGTGTCGCTGCCGCGCTGGGCGAGGGCGGCGACGGCGCTGGAGTCGATGCCGCCGGAGAGGAAGATGCCCAGCGGGACGTCGCTGACGAGGCGCTTGTGGACGGCGGCATGGAGCTTGTCACGGAGGTTGCCGACGGCTTCGTGCTCGTCGAGGGCATCGGGGACATCACGCGGTGGGGTCCAGTAGCTGACCGGGGCGGTGGCGCGGCCGGCGAGGTCGACCTGGAGGTAGGAAGCGGGGGGCAGGCGATGGATGTTGGCCACGATGGTGCGCGGGCCGGTGACGTAGCCGTTGAAGACGTAACTGGCGAGGCTGGTGGGGTCGATGCGTCGCGGGACGAGGTTGGTGGCGAGCAGGGCGCGAAGCTCGGAGGCGAAGAGGAAGGTCTGCTCGCCGTCGTCGTGGTGGATGGTGGTGTGGTAGACGGGCTTGATGCCGAGGCGGTCGCGGGCGAGAAGCATGCGCTGGTTCTGGGGGTCCCAGACGGCGAAGGAGAACATGCCGGCGAGACGGCTGACGACGGTGTGGCCGAGGCTCTGGTAGGCCTTGAGCAGGACCTCGGTGTCGGACTCGGAGCGGAAGGTGTAGCCGGCGCGTCGGAGCTGGTTGCGCAGGGCACGATAGTTGTAGATCTCACCGTTGTAGCAGAGGGCGTAGCCGGTGTCGGCGTCGACCATGGGCTGGTTGGCGCGTGGGTTGAGGTCGATGATGGCGAGTCGGCGATGGGCGAACTGGACGCCGTGCGGCGAGTCGGAGGCGTCGGTGGCCCAGTGGCCGTCGCCGTCGGGACCGCGGTGGCGCATGGCATCGTGGGCGAGGCGCAGGCCGCGGGTGATGGAGTCGTCGATGTAGCCGATGGCGCCGGCGATGCCGCACATGGTGGAGACCTTGTGGTGGTGGCGGGGTGGTGGCGGGGCGTTTGCGCGATGGACAGGTGGGCGGGCGTTCGCGGGAACACCGCCCGGGCGTGGGTTGAGATCGGCGCCGCCGCCGCCGACTAGCGGCTCGCGCGTCGCAGCAGGCAGGCGCTGGCCAGGCCGAGCAGCGTGAAGCTGCCGGGCTCGGGCACGGGGAGCGCGCTGCCGCCACCGACGAGCAGGACGACGAGGGCGGAGACGTCGCGGGTGTCGAAGCTCGTGTCGGCGTTGATGTCGCCGACGCCTTGCGGGTCGATGCTGAAGGAGGCCGTGTAGAGGGTGGGGTCGACGAGGGCGAGGACGAACGGCGCGATGTCCGCGCTGTCGGCGAACCCGTCGCCGTTCATGTCGCCGAGGAGCATGGCGAGGCTGTAGTGGGCGCCGATCCACTCGCGGATGGCGGGCGCGTCGTAGCCGGTGGCGCCGGCGCGGACAGCGTGGATGAAGGACTCCCATGTGCCTTCGCCGCCCATCTCGCGGTCATAGTCGAGGATGGTCAGGGGATTGGGGTGGTCGCTGACGACGGGGCCGAGCCACTGGGCGGCCGGGTGGTTAAGCGCGAGATCGGAGGGTCCGGGAGCCTCGTGGATGCTGAGGCCGAGGATGTCGATGCGCTGGCTTTCCCACGCGATGTCCTCGATGTCGAGGGCGCGTCGTTCGAGGAAGGCGGCGAAGTTGTGGCTGAAGACGATGTGGCCGGCGTCGCCGAGGGTGTATCCGCTGCCCCGGCCGGTGTCCTCGGCGGCGTGCATGACGATGTTGCCGCGGACGTCGGCGGTGATGGGCTCAAGGCTGGGCTCGACGCCGCGCGGCACGCCGACCTCGATGCCGATGGGCGCGAGGAGGACGATGTTGTCGTGGATCTGTCCCCCGCCGTTGGCGCGGATGCCGATGTGGTTGGGCCGGATGATGTGGTTGCCGACGATCCGCACGTCGCCGACGCTGGCCTGGATGTAGAGCCCGTGGCCCCACATGGTGGGCTCGTCGTCGCGCCAGATCGTGTTGCCCTCGATCGTCAGCCCCGTTAGCCCCGTCGCGTAGATGCCGTTGACGCTGAAGCCGCTGATGTCGTTGCCCCGCAGCGTGATGTCGTGCATGTCATAACTGGCGCCACTCTCCAACGTGACGCCCGAGCCGAATGCCGAGTCCTCGATGACGACGCGCTGGGTGTTGCGGACCAGGCTGACGCCGCCGGCGAACTGGATGCCGCGAATGGTGGTGTCCTGAAGGTGGGTCGCCGAGATGCCGCCGCCGATCAACGGGCGGCCGAGGGCGGGGTCGCCGTAGCTGGCGAGCGTGAACGATCCGACACTGTTGTGGCGCTGGTTGCTGAACACCCCGCCACTGCCGTCCCACGAGTCGCCGGCGTGCAGCAGGATCGTCCCGCGATCCTCGTCGGTGCGGCTGAGCGCCCAGGCCTGCTCGATGGTGGCGACAGGCGCGTCGAGTGTGCCGGGGTTGGCGTCATCGCCCCCGCCCCCGGAATCGGGGTTGGCGACGTAGATGGGCTGGGCCGTGACTTGCAGCGTGATGGCGAGCATCAGAAGCGCGGGGACGAGACTGGCGAGGTTGTGGGCGAGGCTCGAGCATTCCCCGGAGACGGGGATGGTCAGGGTGCGGGAACTCATGCGGCGTTCTCCCTTGCGGCCGACTGCAGAAATGCGCGGCCCTCCGATGGCCGCGGCGAAGCATGGATCTTAGCGATATCGTGTCATGCGCCGACACCATCGTCGCGACCTGGCGTGTGTTGCCGGGAAATTGCGGCGGTGGACGCGTTTGAGGCAAGCGGCGCGGGTATGGCGGACCGGGGTACGGGTTCGGCGGACGGCAGGTCCGCGGACGGCGCGCGGCCGCGCCGAAAGAGCGCGGCGAGTGTCGCGGCTTCGGTCGGAGCGTGGTGGCGGCGCGCGACGCAGGCGGCGCCGGCTTCACCCATGGCGCGCAGCTCGTCGACGGGCGTCGTCAGGACGGTGCGCAGCGCGTCGGTTAGCGCGTCGACGGAACCGGCGGGGATGAGCCAGCCGTTGACGCCGGGCTCAATCAGCTCCGGGATGCCGGCGACGTAGGTGCTGAGCACGGGGCGGTGCAGGGCGAGGGCTTCCATGATGACGACGGGGAGGCCTTCCGCGAAGCTGGGCAGGACCATGGCGCGGGCGTCGAGGATGTGCTGGCGGACGACGGCGCCGGACCGCCAGCCCGTGACGGTGACGTGATCGCGGACGGCGAGCTCGTCGATGCGTCGCTCGACGACGTGTCGGAGCGGGCCGTCGCCGACGAGCGTGAGGTGCGGGGGGAAGTCATCGGCGACGAGGCGGGCAATGGCTTCGATGAGCAGGAGCTGGCCTTTTTCGTAGCCGATGCGGCCGACGCAGGTGAGGTTGGCGTTGTCGGGGACGGGGGTGGCCCGGCCGAGGAAGGCGGTGTCGACGGCGCAGCGCACAACGTGGACCCTCGACCAGTGCTCGGGCTCGCACCAGCGGACGAGCTGGCTGCGGCCGAAGTCGCTGATGGCGGCGATGAAGGCGGCGCGGCGGATCTTCTCGCCCAAGGCGAGGGCTTCGGGCTTGTCGTACTCCTCCGGGCCGTGAACGGTGACGCTGAAGGGCGGGCCGCCGAGGGCGCTCGTCAACATCGCGACGGTGGCGGAGTTAGTGCCGAAGTGGGCGTGGAGGTGGTCGGCATCGCTGGCGGAAAGCCAGCGGTGGAGCAGGCAGGCCTCGGCGAGGTAGACGAGGTGTGCGATGAGCCCGCGATGCGAGCGCCAGGCGCAGCGCAGCGCGAGCGCGAGGGTGAGTGCGAACAGGCGCGGGCGCGCGACAAGCGCCTGGAGCATGGCCCAGAGCAGCCGCAGGGGCCCCTGCGCAAGGACGGTGCGCGTCTTGTTGAGCTCCGGTTGGTCGTCGGGATCGGGCAGTTCGTCGCGGTCGGCCGGGCGCAAGGAGTAGCGCTGGACGTCGAAGCCGAGCGTTTCAAGGGCTTGGATCTCGCGTCGGATGAAGCTGTGGCTGACGCGGGGGTACTGGTTGATGAGGTAGGCGATGCGCATGTTGGAGGAGGTGTTGCTCAAGGGGGGCAAGTGGTCCTTGTGCCGTCAGCTATGGCCGGATCGAGTCGGCCCGGAGCGGCGGAGTCTGTGACGCGGTTGTCCTGGCGCGGGGGGGGAGGCTGTTGGCGTCGATGGCTGGCTGACGGGCGGCGGGGGCCGCGGCGGCGCGGCGCTGCTCGGCGGCGAGGATGGAGAGGACGCCGCCGGCAATGAGGTAGAAGAGCGGGTTGGGAAATGCGTTGGCGAGGTTGTCGATCATGTGCAGGGCAGGGACGAGGGCGAAGGCCATGAGTAACCCGGCACCCGAATCGGACCACAATCGCGGGGGAACGAGCCGGATGAAAAGGGCCAGGGGCAGGAGCAACGTGACGGTCATGACCGTGAGGCCGACGACGCCGTACATGCTCATGGTGATGGCCCAGTAGCCGTCGGTCAGGCGTGCGCCTTCGCGCCACGGGCCCATGCGGCTCCAGCCGAGGATCGGGCGTTCGCGGGCACGGGTGAGGAGCTTCTCCTCGGTGCTGATGCGGACGGAAAGGGTGCGGGCACGGCTGCCGTCGACCATGCGCACGGCGTCGATGGCAGCTTGGCCGGACCAGAGGCCAGTGGCACGGCTGAGCATGTAGGTGGGCGGGAGGAGCAGGACGGCGAGGAGGGCGAGGCGCGTGCCCCAAGCGCGGCTGGCGAGCAGGGCGGAGGTGCCGAGGAACATCATGAGGATGCCGCTGGTGACCTTGCAGAGGATAGTCATGCTGACGAGGCCGACGGCGATCAGGCCAGGGGGCACCTCGAAGGTTCGGCGGGCCATACCCCACTTGGTGAGGACGGTGGCCATGAGCGCGGCGACGGCCATGAGCATGCTGACGGAGAACGCGGTGTCCATGAAAACGGTGGGCTTCCACTGAAGCGGAGTCAGGAACCACCAGGCTTCCCAGTTGGCCGGGGCGCGAAAGCCATAGACATGCAGGTGCAGATGGGGCGACATCCGCATTTCCCAGATGCAGAACGGGATGTAGACGAGCGCGCCGATGACGATGGCGATGGCGGTCTCGCGCAGGGCGTGGAGGTGGGTGAGGTAGATGCGGCCGACGAAGTAGGGCATGCCCCACATGACGAGATGCGAGAAGGCGGCCGACAGAGCTTCCCAGGGGTCGGGGTCGTAGTGCAGCGCCGAGAAGGCGGGCACGAGGATCCACAGGCCGAGGGGGATGTCGAACCAGCGCAGGCGGAAGTGCGAGAGAACCTGGGGGTGGAAGAGAACGGTGCCGAGCAGGATGCCGCCCATGGTGGCGCTGCTTTTGTCCAGCGCGGGCAGGGCAGGCAGGTTGATGGCGATCAGGGGAAGGAAGAGCCAGCCGCCGATGACGGCGGTGAGCATCGCGCGCAGAGGCGTGAGATACATGAACAGGCCGAGGACCACGGGGATCCAGGCGAGGAGGATGGCGTTAGCGAGGGCTTGCATGTTGTTCAGGCGCGGCGCGCGGCGGCGTGGCGCGCGAGGACGTCGCGGTAGAAATCAATCGTCTGTTGGGCGACGCGCTGCGGGTCGTAGCGGGCGTGACAGTCGTCGGCGGCCTGGGCGCCCAAGGTGGCGGCGTGCTCTGGGTGCTGGAGCATCGTGGCGAGCTTGTCGGCGAGGTCGGCGGGATCCTCAGGGCTCGCGAGCAGGCCGTTGCGATCGTGCTGGATGATCTCGGGGAGACCGCCGGCGTTGGAAGCGACGACGGGACAACCGAAGGCAATGGCTTCGAGTGCCGTGGTGGCGAAGTTTTCGAGGCGTGACGGGATGACGGTGACGCGCGCCTCTCGCCGGCGCTCGGCGAGTTGCTGTTGAGTCTGAAACCCGAGCGCTTCGACGGCCGATTGGCCGGCATCGGGGACGTGGTCGCGGACGTAGTCGGCGAGGCTCCAGCACTTGCCGGTGTCGTCGGTGATTCCCGAGTCATGGCCGGCGAAGAGCAGGCGGGCGTGGATGCCTCGCCGCCAGAGCTCGCCGAAGGCGCGGACGAGGATGTCGCCCCCTTTGACGCGGTCGAAACGGCCGACGAAGAGGACCGTGTCATCCCGCGAGCGGCCGAGAGTCCACGCCGCACCCGGGCCGGCCGGATCGATGGGTGTGGGGATGACGACAGCGTGCGGGAGTTGCAGCCGGTAGTGGCGACGGACGGCGTCGAGGACGAACTGGCTCGGTGCGGTGATGCCGTGGGCGGCGCGGATGGCGGCGCCTTCGGCGCGGATGCGGGCGCGGCCGTGGTGTGAGGCCGCGGTGCCGGCGGCGGCTCCGACGAGGAAGTGCGGGCCGTGCAGACGCACGACGACGGGGACGGAACCATGACGGGCGATGCGCGCGGCGCGGCCGAAGGATTCCTCCATTTCGACGATCTGGAGGCCGTGATGGTCGTGCAGATCGTCCAGGGCGCGGAGGACGCGCTCGGTCCATCGGCGGTCGCGCTCGGTGTCGTCGTTCCACTGTCGGCGCAGGCCGTTGATTAGGCGTTGGGACAACGTCTGCGGCTGCCTGTAGCTGCGGAGGTTGACCACCCCGGGGCCGGGCGGCGTGTCGGCGCGCGTCCAGCGTGTTAGCACGTGGGGGTGATGGCCGAGTTGCACGAGGGCGGAGGTGAGCTGGCCCGTGTAGCTGACGATGCCGTTGGCGCATGTTTCCGCGGGCCATCCCGGACTGACCAGTGCGACGGTCAGTGTGTCACTCGAGGCGATCGTCATTTTCTTTGGACCGATGATCATCGGACGTGCGCCTGCAAGGGATCGGCGAACAGAAGTCGTCGGATGCCTCCGGCAGTCACGACTTCGGGCCTCGGCAGACCGCGATGAGGTATTTTGGCTGCCAGGGGAACGGCGCGTCGGCGAGCGGTTGGATTTCGTACTCCCACGGGTAAGTCTCGCCTGCCGCCGTGAAGCGTGGAGGCGGGGGCGGGGTTCGGCCGAGACCGCGCGTGACGAGGCGTCCCAGACGCAAAAGCGGATTGTAATAGAAGCCCGACAGTTGTTCGAAGAGACGGCGTTCGCGATCTAGTCTGGCGTAGGATTCGGGCCGGTCCCATTGCCCGAAGAGGTCATGATTCTCAAAGTACTGACCGACAAGCTCCGAAAACTCGGTCTCGCGGTATTCCCGCACGTGAAACTCGTTACGGATTCTGCCGCTCTTGTCTCGTTCGGTGAGCGCGCCGTTTGGAGTGGTAATGATCGCCTGCACTCGCCCTGAAGACTGCAGCCGCGCTACGGCCGCGTCGAGAAACTGCGTGGGGTGAAACAGGTGCTCGAGGTTCTCGATGTTGACGAGCACGTCGAATGTCCCGGGGAGACCTTCTACCGCATCGAGGTCCTCCAGGTTTCCTTCGATGAAGTGCAGCTTGTCGGTCGGATACGTCTGCCTCGCCTCCGTAATTGCCTCCGCCGAGTAGTCAACACCGTAAACTTCTGTTGCGCCGTGGCGGCTCAGCAGGTGTGACCCGTAGCCGATGCCACAACCTGCATCGAACACTCGCTGGTCGACGCAGTAGCGAGCAGCGAACTCATATCGTTGAGCGTGGATGGCCCAACCGCAGTAGAGGGTTCCGTCAGAAAAGGTGTTGCGTTCTACCATCGTCGTTCCTGTCCGCAATCTGGTGTTCCCGACGCGTCGGTCGCAAGGGTGGGAATTTTCCCGGCTGAGCAGCTTTCTTGTACTCGATGATCCGCGCACGGCGGCGCAGCAGTCGGTCGGCGAGGAAATGGGCTTGCCCCAGCGCCGCCGGCACCTTGCCGAGCACGCAGAACGTGGCGTACAGGCGGGCGTCGCGGGCGTTGTGGCCGCGGCGGCGCTGATGGCGGTAGACACGGGCGGCGAGCAGCGGGTAGGCGGCGAGAAGCAAGAGGCTCGCACCCATGCTCGGCCAGGCGGTGGCGAGGGAGAGCACCGGGACGAGCAGGCCCCAAAGCCAGTTGCTGCGCGTTTCGCGGACCCAGTAACGCTGCGGCGCGCTGCCGTGGATGTGGGCGCCTTGGGCGTAGCTGTAGCCGGCACGGACGCTCCGCCGCCACCACTGGTGGAAGCGGCTCACGTCGGCGTCGTGGCTGGCCATCTCGGCGTCGATGCGACGGATGCGCCAGCCGGCATGGCGCAGGCGGATGCAAAGCTCGGGCTCTTCGCCGGCAATGACGTCTTCGCGGAAGCCGACCGCGACGACGATCGGCGCAATGCGGGCCAGGAAGATGCCGCCGCACCAGGGCACTTCGCCCGCGGGCTCGGCCCACTCCATATCGCACAGGCGGTTGTAGATGGTCGCGTCACGGTTGCGCTCGCGCAGGCGGCCGCAGACGATCGCGAGGTCTCGGTCGGCGGCCAACGTTCGGGCAGCACTGTCGAACCAGTCGGGGTGCATCTCGCAGTCGCCGTCAACGAACTGAACGAAGTTGAGGTCCGGATGGGTTTCGCCAAGGCGGGCGAGGCCGGCGTTGCGGGCGCGGGCGGCGGTGAAGGGTGTGGCGAGGTCGAGGTGGACGACGTCGACGCCCAGGCTGTGGGCCAGCTCGATGCTGCCATCCGTCGATCCGGAGTCGACGTAGACGAGGGGAATGTCGCCGGCGCGTTGGATGGATTGGAGGCAGCGGTGCAGGCGTTCGCCTTCGTTGCGGCCGATGACCACCGCGCCGAGCGTGACGGGTCGCGATGCAGCGCGCGCGCTCGTCGGAGCGGGCGTGGTTGTAGGCGAGGTATTGGTCACGAGCTTATCGCCATTGGGCCTTTTGCTGGGCGTCGGGCATGCGCAGCGGGGACCAGAAGTTGGTCCAGATATCGCGCCATTCCTGTTTGCAGAGGTGGGGGCGTTTGCGGCCGAGGGTTTCGCGTGTGAGCGACACAAGTCGGCCGATATTCCACAAGGCGTTGGCGGCAAGCAGGCCCGTACGCCCATAGTACTTGGCGAAGTAACGGGTGCGCGAGACGTAGTAATAGGACGGGCGGCGCTTCTTTAGCTTCTCGAGGTCGACGAGCGGGTTGCTCTGGCCGCACAGGTGCATGACACGGGCATAAGGCCAGTATCGCATCCTCCAGCCGGCGCGATGGGCGCGGCGGCAGAGGTCAGGGTCGTCGAAGTAGAGGAAGTAACCTTCATCGAAAGTGCCGATCTGTTGGAGGACTTCACGGCGGACCAGGGCGCAGGCGAAGCTGAGCCATTGAACATCGACGGGGCTGTCCGGAATGCCGAGGACGACGTCGCGCTGCTCGAGCAGGCGCGTGACGGGGCCGGTGCACGCGCTCTGGATGAGCTCGCTCAATGGGTTGTGAAAACGGAAGCAACTGACCTGGGGGGAGCCGTCTTCGGCTTCGAGGCGCGGCCCGATGATTCCCACAGCCGGGTCGGCGTCGGCGGCGTCGACGAGTTGCTTGAGCGCGCCGGGGCGGACGATGGTGTCGGCGTTGAGCAGTAGGAAGTACTCAGGTGGGTCGTCGCTGGCGACGGCGGGATCGAGGATGGCGTTGTTGCCGCCGGTGAAGCCGCGGTTGGGGTGGATGGCCGTCAGCTCGATCCAGTCGGACCAGCCGTTGGTTTCGATGGCTTTTTCGATCTGGGCGACGGCGTCCGGACCGGTGCCGTTTTCGCAAACCGCGACTTTCGTGCCTGGAACGGTGGCGATCTCCGGCTCGAGGGAGCGCAAGCAGTCGATGGTGAGGTCGACGGCCTTGTAGCACACGATGACGATGAGGACTTTCATGGGATGCGCGAGTGCGGCGAAGCTATCGCCGGGCCTCATCGAGGACGGGGCCCGATGCGTCGGCGATGGCGGTCCAGGCGTGGTCCTCGTCCCAGTCGTAATTTGCGGGGTCGAGGGCGTCGGTGTTGATGCGGATGCGCGGCTCGGAGAAGTCGGTCTGGTGCGCGAGGGTGAGCTCGCAGGGCAGCTCGAGGCGCGGGCGCATCTCGGCGGCGAAGCGTTCGGCGAACGCGCCCTGCGTTTCAATGTAACCGCTGGGATTGAACTTGGCCAGCTCGCGGCGCTCGGCGACCTGCTCGACAAAACGGGCGTAAGCGCGGGCGAGCAGCGTGACGTGGATGTTGTCGCGCACGTAGGCGGGGGTGTTGACGGCCGCGGGCTCGTGGCGGGCCCAGGTCTTGAGCAGGTGGTGGGTGAAGCGTGGTTCTTCGAGCGGGCCGAAGGGATTGGGGATGACGAATTTCGCGGCCGGGATGGCGTGGCGATGGGCGTAGTAGGCGAGGGTTTGCCAGGTCAGCGCCTTGGACAGGCCGTAGGGCGAGAAGGCGGGGAGGGTATCGGAACCTGCGCCTTCGCCGGGCTCGAAGACGGAGCCGGTGGCGACGACGACGCGGCAGCCGGATGTGGTCAGGGCGCGGAGCACGGCGTCGATGTGGCGCGTGTTGTTGGCGAGCGCGGCGGTAACATCGAAGTCAGGGTTTTTATAGTTGGTCACATCCGCGGCGTGATGGCAGAGCACATCCCAGGGGCCTTCATGACATAAGCGCATAAAGCGTTCGTCGCCGAAACGGGTCGATTCGACGACGGTGGCGGATTCGGCGACGCGGTCGATGCGCGTGCGGCGCAGGCCGGCGTAGGTGTTGCGCAAGCCGGTGAGCGTGGCGGTGACGTCATGGCCGGCGGCGGCGAGCTCGGTGGCGAACCACGTGCCGGTGAAGGAGCTCGAGCCTGTGAGGAGGATTCGCATGGGTTCAGATCGTGGCGACGCCGAGGTGGTGGGCCGGGTCGAAGTCGGGGTGATTGCGGTCCTTGTCGGAGATCACGGTGGGCGTGGCGGGCCATTCGATGCTGAATTTCGGGTCATTCCATCGCACGCCGCGCTCGTGGTCGGGCGAGTAAGGCGCGTCGGTCATGTAGAAGGCCTCGGTGTCGTCGGCGAGGGTGATGAAGCCGTGGGCGAAGCCGCGCGGGACGTACATCATGCGCCGGTTTTCCGCGGTCAGCTCCGTGCCGAACCATTGGCCGAACGTGGGCGAGTCGGGTCGGACGTCGAGCATGACATCCCAGAGCGCGCCGCGGATGCAGCGGACGATCTTCGTTTCGCTGGCGGGGTCGAGTTGATAGTGCATGCCGCGCAGCGTGCCCTTCTGGGCGCTGAGCGAGTCGTTGATCTGGATGATGTCGGTGGCGAGCTTCTGGTCGCCGAATTCCTCGCGGCAGAAGGCGCGGGCAAAGAAGCCGCGATCATCGCCGCGTTTGTCGAGCTCGATGGTGTAGGCGCCGGAGAGGGGTGTTTCGTGGAACTTCATGGTTGATCCTGGCAATGCGCGGGGACGGTGGAGGGATGTTGCGAGGCCGTACGCGGCTCAGGCGATCTGCGTGAGCAGGTCGAGCCGCTTCTGCAGCGTCTTGAGGCGGACGAAGCGATCGCCTTCGAAGTCGGCGGCCGAGAAGCCGTGGTCGACCATTGCGCGGTGGAGCTCCTCCATGCCGCTGGTGAGCGTGTAGGCGAGCTTGAAGTCCGGTAGGAGTCGGTTGAGCTTGTCGAAGCGGACGCGGTAGTTGCGCGGGTCGGCGCCGGTCTGGCCGGTGAAGGTGACGTCGGCCGCGGGGATGAGCTGCTTGACACGGTCGGCGACGTCCTTGACCTGGTAGTTCTCGTCGTTGCCGCCGACGTTGACGGCCTGGCCCTGGATGACGTCGGCGGGGGCCTCGGCGAAGGCGACGAAGGCGCGGGCGATGTCGCGGCAGTGGATGAGCGGCCGCCAAGGCGAGCCGTCGCTGTGGATGCGGATTTCGCCGTAGGAAAGCGCCGAGGCGAGCAGGTTGTTGACGACGAGGTCGATGCGCAGGTTGCGCGAGTGGCCGTAGGCGGTGGCGTTGCGCAGAAAGGCGACGGTGAAGCTGTCGTCGGCGAGGGGGGCGACGGCCTGCTCGGTCTCGATCTTGGAGCGGGCGTAGGCGGTGAGCGGGTTGAGCGGATCGGTCTCTTCGAGGTCGAGCTTCTCGCCCGCGCCGTAGATGGAGCAGCTTCCCGAGAAGAGGTATCGGCCGACGCCGGCGCGCTTGGCCTTGTGGGCGAGCTCGATGGAGGCGTCGCGATTGACGCTGTAGGTGAGCTCGGGGTCGAGGTCGCCCATCGGGTCGTTGCTGATGGCGGCAAGGTGGCAGACGACGTCGTGGCCGGCGAGCTGCGTTTCGGTGAGGCTGCGAACGTCATCGTCGAGCTCGTGGTCGGCGCGGGTGAGGGTTTCCCATTCGCAGCCGTCGAACAGGCCGAGGTCGCAGCCGGTGACGGTATGGCCGGCCGTCTTAAGAAGCTCGACGAGGTGTGAGCCGATGTAGCCGCGGTGTCCGGTGACGAGGATTTTCATATTTGTGTTCCTGAGTGACTCGTCGGGTTTTGCGAAGCCGCAAGCGGCACTTCACACAGCCCAAGGGGCGTTGCCGCTGGCCCAGAGGGCTTCGAGCTGGTCGCGGTCGCGCTGGGTGTCCATGCAGGCCCAGAAACCGCGGTGCTTGTAGAGGTTCATCTGGTGGTCGGCGGCGAGGCGGACGAGGGGCGTCTTCTCGAGGACGCACGACTCGTCCTGGTCGAGGTAGTCGACGAACGCGCGGCGGAAGAACAGGTAGCCGCCGTTAATCCATTTTTCGGCGAATTCGGGCTTCTCCTCAAATTGGAGCACATCGTGGCCGTCGCCGTTGAGCTTGATTTCGCCGAAGCGCGAGGGCGGGTTGACGCCCAGGACGGTGCCGATGCGGTCGTTGTCGAGGTGGAACTGGAACTCGCGGGCGAGATCGACGTCGGTGACGCCGTCGCCGTAGGTGACGGCGAAGTGCTCGGCGT
The DNA here is from genome assembly GCA_040905445.1 of Phycisphaeraceae bacterium. Taxonomy (GTDB): domain Bacteria; phylum Planctomycetota; class Phycisphaerae; order Phycisphaerales; family Phycisphaeraceae; genus SKPT01. Next base: position 15,812 of record JBBDRN010000042.1, read on the forward strand.
CGCCGAGAAATTTCGCGGCCGCCCGGGCGACGCGTGCGCCGGTCATGGTCTTTTCGCCGGTGTAGGCGAGGGTGACCTGCCAGTCGTCTTCGTGGTCGATGGAGTGGACCTCGACGTCGTTGGTCTTGAGGTGGACGGTAAAGTCGCTGTTGCGCGCGGCGTAGTTGAGGAAATAGTCCTTGACGACTTCGCTCTTATAGCCGGTGCAGAGGATGAAGCGCCTGAAGCCGTAGTGGGCGTAGGATCGCATGATGTGCCAGAGGATGGGCCTGTTGCCGATAGGGACCATGGGCTTGGGCTTGAGCTCGGTCTCCTCGCGCAGGCGCGTGCCGAGGCCGCCGCAGAGGACGAAGACGGGGATGTCGGCAGGTGTGGGCATGTATCGGTTCCGAGCGGCTGATTGCAGTTATCGGGGCTTCGTGGCGAGGACCGTCAGTCCGCGGGTGAACAGCTTGACGAGTGGCGCCGGGATCCACGGCATGAGCGTTGAGGCGCTTCTGGTGTCGCCCTGGATGAAGGTGTCGCTTCGTCGCGCTGCTCGAACTGAACGGGCATCGGCGGGAACGAGCCGTTCGGGGAATCGCATTTCGGGTGCGGCCCAGAAGAACTTCGTGTCACCAAAGCCGGCCCCACGCAGAAGGCGCCGGAGCTTGAAGTAAGAGTGAAGGCATCCCGCCGGCCGGGGGCGGGAGGACAGCCGCAGCGCGATATCCATGATCGGCCGGGGCAGGGCGTAGCCGAATCGCATGTCGTGCACATGTTCGTCGGGCTTGCCGATGCAGTAGTGAATCGCGTAACGATTCTTCGTGTTGAGGAACAGAAACCCACCCGGCGCGGTTACGCGGGAAGCCTCCTGAAGCAATCGACGCTGACTGGCGATGTGCGGCTCACTCATGCAACGGGTGCCGCACCACTCGAAGACGAGATTCAGCAGGACGCCTTGGAACGATGCGTCTGCGTAGGGCAGCCGGCAATCGTCGCCGCCGACCGCGGCATGGACATTGTCGAGACCGACCTGCTCGCACCGCGTCTGGACAAACTCGGCCTGCCCGGGGACGACCTCGAGCACATGGACCGACTTGACGCGCTGGGCGAGCGGCACGGTCATCTGGCCCAGGCCCGGGCCCACCTCGAGGATGGATGCCGTTGCTTTCAACGGCAGGATGTCGAGCACGCAGGAACGCTTCGCGTCCGTGACGTACCGGTACATCGAGGAGTGTTCGCCATGAAGCTCCGCCACGGCAGCCTGCCATCCCTTCTGCCGAGCGATGTCGTTGAGCTGGACGAGCTGCTGTCGTTCGTCCTCGCTTTCCCGTGAATCGAACGCGAGAAAGTCCGGGATCGTGCCTATGAGTGGGTATGAATGACCTTCGCGTGCGCTGTGCAGGGCGCCTTCACCGACACGCAGCTCGCTCCCGGTGCGTGGGCAGCGGTAGGGGCCGGGAAAGGTGGCGGGCGAGACGGTGCTCAGTGTGTTATTCAATGTGTAGCCTTGTGCAAAGCATGACGAAGTCGCGCCCAGCAAAGGCTGGCGACGTCGACGTACCGGTCAAGCGGGAACTCTTCGCGGTGGCGGCCGAGGTGGCCGAGCGAGGCGAGCAGTTGGTGACCGGCGGCCGCGGGATCGCACCGCATAGCGCGGCAGTGGACGAGCAGCTCGCGGCGCAGGCGGGACCGGGCCACACGGAACGGGGCCTGGGCCTGGAGCAGGTCGAAGAAGCCGTAGCCCGCGGGGTTGGCGCTGCCCCAGTCGATGATCCACAGGCCGCACGCGTTGCCGGCGGCCCTGTCGGCGGCCGTCGTCTTAAGGACGTTGCCAGTCCACATATCGTTGTGCTCGACGACGCAGCGCGGCTGCCAGCGGCCGCTGTCGCACTCGTGCAGGGCCTGCTCGGCGGCGCGGCGGATGGCGTCCGGCATCGGCTCGCACTGCATGATGAACGCGAGCGACGCAGCCGCGTCAGCCCCCTGCTCGTCGGTGCAGGGCCGGGCTGCGCCGGCGACATTACGCAGCCAACGCAGCACACGCCGGCGATACCAGTGCGGGTCCAAACGGCGGGCGAATCGGCTCCCACCCAGCGGCCGACGGTACGGGTAGACCGCGTAGCTGACTTCGTCCATCGAACCACTGAGCGCCGGATGCAGGATGGCGCCGGCCGTCGATGGCGGCAGGTGGTCGGCCGCCTGACGGGCGCGGTCGACGGTGCGCTCGATCAGACGCGGATAGGCAGGGGCGGAGCAGATGATGAACGCCAGCGGGCGATCGCTGCTGCCAAACGCAACGGCCTTGGTGGTAGCGTCGGCGATGATGTCATGCTGCGCGATGGGCTCGACATGGGTGATCGGGCCGGCGTCGAACGCGGGCGCGATGCGGTCGGCGAGAGCCTGGCCAACCGTCGCCGCCGACACCGCGGGGCGGGGCTCAAGCGGTTGCGCTTGTGTGGTTGTATGCGTGGCAGTCATGTGGCGGGTCAGAGCGCGCCCGTGAGGTAGAGGCCGGCGATGATGACGACGGCGGAGCTGAGCAGTCCCGCCATGTCGACGGCGGGGGCCCAGACGCCGTAGCGTCGTTGCATGACGATGTCGCAGGGGTAGTAGATGAGGTGGGTGATGGCGACGCCCCAGATGAGGCCGGGCGTGCCCCAGAACCAGCCGCCGACGGCCATGCAGGTGAGGAAGATGGCGCCCTGGATGGTGGTGAGGATCATGACGGCGAAGGAGTTGCCGCGTGAGAAGAGGAAGCCGCCGGGGTGGGTGGAGAGGCGGACGATGTGGCCGAGCACGAGGACCTGGGTCATCCAGCCGGCGCCGAAATAGCGATCGTCATAGAGGAAGTTGATGATCGACTCGCCGGTGATGGCGAGCAGCCAGAGCAGCGGCAGGAAGATGGCCATGAGCACGAGGCGCGACTTGGCCAGGCGCTTGCGCATCTCGTGGGGGGGCAGGTGGCGGAGCTTGGAGTACGCGGGGAAGAACGCGCCGCCGCTGATCTGACCGGCGCCGGCCATGGGCTTGTTGGCCATCATGGAGGCGATGGTGTAGACGCCGAAGGCGGCGGTGGGCATGAAGGCGCCCAGGATGAGCTTGTCGCCCTGCGAAACCATGAACCCGAGCAGCTTGGTGACGAGCACCCATCGGCCAAAGCGGTAGATCTCGCGAAAGGCCTGGCGATCCCATTCGAAGCGGTTGCGCGTGCCCGTGATGCGTGCGAAGTAGAGGTGGCTGACGGCCAGGCCGAACAACGCCGAGAACGTCGTGCCGATCACGAGCGCCCAGACGCTGGGCCAGACCAGGGCGACGCCGACCATCACGAGGATCTTCAGCCCGAGGCTGATGGTGCTGACGACGGTCAGTCGGCCGAGGGCCATGTGCCGGCTCATGGTTGTCTTGGCGGTCGAGCCGAACCCGCCGATGACCGCGTTGAAGCCGATCACCGGCAGCATCCACGCGAGCATCGGCTCGCCGTAGGCCAGGGCGAACGGGTAGGCGCCCGCGGAGACGAGGCCCCAGAGGACGAAGCCCTTGATGACCTTGATGGTCCACGCGGTGTTGAGGAAGCGCGGGTCGTCGCCGCGCTTGCTCTGGATGATGTTGGTGCGCAGGCCGAAGTCGGAAAAGAGGCTGATGATGCTGATGAAGACGCTGCACAGCGCCATGAGGCCGAACGCCTCGGGAAAGAGCAGGCGGGTGAGGATCAGGTTGCTGGCCAGGTGCAGGGTCTGGTTGATGCCCCAGGCGCCCATGCTCCACGCCGAGCTGTGGTAGACCCGGCGCTTGAGCGACCGTCCGGCCATGACGTCCTTGACGCCAGGCTTGGCGGGGGCCGGGGACGCGGTGGGCGGGTGGATGTTTGGCTGCGTGGTGGTCAAGGAATGCTCGGTTCAGCGCGGTCCGGAGCGGCCGCAGGCGGTGCGGGCTCGGGCTCGGGCTCATAGTCATCGGGGAAGGCAGGCACACGCGCATCCAGCAGACGCATCGCGGTCGCGTACATCGCCGCCTTGGCCCAGCGCCGGGGCCAGGGGTCCAGGTGGTTCGTCAGGTCCAGCTCAGGCAGCGCCTCGCCGTCACGCCATTGCCGCAGCTCGCCCAGGCCGTGCACCTCGCTGACGCGGTCGACGAGCGGATGATCCACCGACACAACCTCCTTGCGCCAATCCTCGACCGACCAGTGGAAGGACTCGTTCTTCGGCTGATGCGCGCTCTGCCGGGCTCGCAGGCGGAAGCGCTTGATCATCTGGGCGGGGTCGCGATGCGGGTAGTGGAGCATGGGGATGCGTGCTCGTGCAACGTGCCCGCCATACATCGGCGTGCTGCAGTGCGGCGGCCACTTCAGGGTCCGTCGATAGCGGAAAAAGCGTTGCTCCGTATAGCGGGCGACCTGATAGAACCGCCGGCGCTCCTGGATAGGTCGACTCCGGTCGGCGAGCGACTCGACACCCGCATCCCAGGCGGTCACGTCGCGGTCGGTCAGGCGGAAGTAGTAGGCCAGGTAATCCACCCGCCCTTCCCAAGGCCGCACGCGCTCGCGGAGAAACGCCGGCGGGGTTTGGGGGAAGAATTCGTCTGCATCAAGCTTCGCCAGCCAGTCGCCGGGTTCGAGCGTGTGACGGATGCGGTCAAACATCCAGCCGCGCAGCCCGTGGTGAAACCTGAGCCGGCGCTGTTCGAACGGTTTGACGCGCGCGTCGTGCCTGGCCTTGTCCTGGACGATCTCCCACGTCGCGTCGGTACTGCCGGTGTCCAGAACATGAATCGCGTCGCACCACGTCAACAGATGATCGAGGCATTGGGCGAGGATGTCGTCCTCGTCGCGGACCAGCATGAGGGCGTGGATGCGCACGTACGGCTCACTCACCTACATCACGCCCGTCGCTGGCGGCCTGAGATACATGACCCAAAAGATGGTTCCGTGCACGCATGCTCTGATATGCCTCGCGAACAAAGCCAAGGAAGGCGCGGCGGACCTCCGGGTGGCGGCTGCCGCGAGCTAGAAGATTCAGGCAAAACGCGCGGCCACGGGATGTTTGGCTTCCCCGATCGTAGTCGATGATCCACACGCGACCATCGGTGTCAACCATCACGTTTCGGAGCGTGAGATCGTGATGGCACACGCCTCGCCGTGACATTCGCAAGAGGACCATTGCGACTCCACAGACGACGCGGAACAACAGAAACCATGAAATGGGCGTGTCGAAGAGGCATCGGCCATGGATACGCTGACAGACCAGGACCTCCCAGCCGTCCAACTGGCACACATCGTCGACGCGCGGCACGCCGCTGAGGTTGTCGCATCGCCGCAATAGTTCATACTCGCCGCGAGCGTCTTGACGCCCGCGTCGCACGCCGGGGGCAATGACCTTGTAAATGACATCGGACCCAAAATAGACGCGACGACCAGCGTTAAACGGGCTCACCTGATACGGAAGGTTCGGGTCGACCCCAAGCCTCACAAGCGCTTCGTTCCAACGGCTCTCGGGCAGGTCACAGTCGGTGGTGTTCATCGTTGGTTCGTCAAGCGTCGTCTGCCCCACAACCGCTGGCAAATGGTTCGAGGCTTGAACACGAGTTGGAGCGGCGTCGGCAGCCGTCTGAGAAGGTGGTCCTGCACGAAGTGGAGGAAGTTGCGGTTGCCGCCTTGGCTAGGCGACCGCGTGTGAGGCAAGGCAAGAAAGTTGTGGTAGAACGCGGCGAGGCGGCCCGTGCGGCTTGCGTGGCCGAAGTCGACCAGCACCACGCGGCCGTCATGAGCGAGGAGGATGTTTCGCGAGACGACGTCCTTGTGCACGAGGCCGTAAATGGACATCACACCAAGGGTACAGCCGACGCTCCAAGCGATCCGGATGGTTCGTGGCAGGGACACCGTCGATCGTTCGAGCGTTTCGCCGTCGATCGCTTCCATATCGAGGCGTTCGACCTTCTCGTCTCGCGTGTAGCCGAGGACTTGAGGAATTCTTCGGCTGCGCTGGCAAGCCAGCAAGGCCTCATACTCGCCCTTGAGCGGCAAGGTGTCGTGGCGGTCGATGGCCTGCAGGTCCGCGAGCTGAACCTTGCAGACCCGATCATCCAGTCGGTAGACGCGCCGATAGGGCCCGGAGTCGACCTCTTGAACGAGCAGGCCGCCGGGCACAGCCTGATCCAGCATGGCGCGCATGGCCGCGTGTTGAACGCTCATGGGCGGTTGACCTGTGTGCGGGAAGCCGTCGGGGCCCTTCGAGGGAGAGGTTCCCGTCACGGACGCGTCTTGCGCGCCTCGATCAGCATGTACTCGCCGTCCTGGAGCACGGCGCGCGACGCGGTGTACCGCAGGAAGTTACGGCGGGCCCGGTCCTCGGGTACGGCGCGAGTGAGTAGTCGGATCATCCAGGCTGCGGGGCTCAGCCAGCGGCTGGCACGGATCGCCGCGCCCCAGACGTCGATGACCTGGAAGCCGGTGTTGCCGAGCTGGTTGGCGATCTGTGGAAACATCAGGTAGTGGCGTACGTGGGCCTCGGGGTCGTCGATCGTCTGCTGCATCATGCCTTCGTTGACGGCATTGTTGATCGAGCCGTAGACAAGGAAGCGCAGGCGTGCCTTGATCGACGCGTAGTTATTCACGTTGATGTACAGGGTTCCGTTGGGCTTAAGGATTCGGTGGAACTCGCGGATGGCGCCGCCCGGGTTGTAGAGTCGGTGCAGGCCGTTGACGCAGGCGACGACATCAAAGCATTCGTCATCGTAGGGCAGAGCCTCATTGAGGTTGGCAACTTTGAACGGGAGGTTCGGGTGGTTCAGCTTGAAGTTGCCGGCGTCGATGTCCGAACAGTGGACGTCCCAGCCGCGATCGAGCAGGAACTGAGCGAAGATGCCTTCACCGGCGGGGATGTCGAGAACTTTGCCGGGCTTGAGGCCAGCGAAGACGCGACGGATCGCGTCGTGAGAACCACGCGAACCGATGATTTTCATTGCCTCGGCGGGTTGATCGCTCGGGGCAGGCGCGGGCGAAGCGGCGGTGGTGTCGACAGGAGTGGAATGGGGGGTGTTGGTCATGAACGTGAACCTTGGGGATCAGTGAAGTGGAGAGAGGGCGTGGTGCAGTAGCGCGTCCTGAGATACCTGCAGGGGATGAAGGACGCTGGTGCCATCCCCCCGACGTCGGTGGTAGACAAAGGCCGCATGGATGTCCAACGCATCCGCCTTTGGCTCATGCTCCTGGCAGAAGCGGCACAGTCGAGCGTACCCCTCGTCCGGCTGGTCTTGGAACAGGGCCCGATGTCGCGACTTGAAATACGACACCCCATCCACGAGCACGGGCGCCGCCTTGGCCGCGCGCTCCCAGTCGATCAGCCAGAGATCGTCGCCGTCGCGCATGACGTTGTTGGGCTGGAGGTCACCATGCACGGCACACACCGCGATGGGCCTGTCCGGCTCGTCCAGCAGCGGGCGAAGCCAGGGCTCGTCGGCGGGCTCGGTGCCCGATGGCGTGAACTCCGAGGGGCCAAGCTCGCCGGTGGTGACCAGCTCGCGGGCCGGCACGTGGCGGATGGGCCCACTGTAACGCTGCTGAAGCGGGCGCAGCTCAGCCCAGCTCGCGCCGGCCGGCCGCAGCGTCGCGGGCGTCATCGTGGTGGCCAGGTAGCAGACCTCGCCGCACGTCCCGAAGCTGAGCACGCGTGGCGCCTTGAAGCCCAGCCCCTCGCCGCCGCGCAGGCGCTCGAGCGCATCGCGTTCGCGCTGGAACTGGAAGCGGTCCTTGTCGTGGCGCGAGAGCTTGACGAACGCGGTCGGGCCACCGTCGATGAAGGCGAACGCGTAGAGGCGGTGTTGCTTTTTCGAGCTGGGCCAAGCGATGACGGGCTGAAGCCGGCCCAGGTTGAGGTGCGTCTCGATCGCGTCGAGGCAGGGCGCGAGGCCGGGCCAGAGGCTGTCGAGATGATCGAGCGAGCACGTGCGACCGAGCAGGCTGGTGAGGTGGAGGCTCTGGGCGCGGAGCATCCACTTGCGCCAGCGGGCGCGGTTGGTGGTGAAGACCGGGTAGCGTTCGATCGCCTGCCGGCGCAGCGCCGCCGGTCGCCGGGGCACGGCGAGGACGGGTTGGCCGCGGAAGCTGTAGAGGCGGAAGTGGGGCATGGTTTCAGTGTGAGGTCATGTTCCGGCAGAGTCCGCGGCCGGGTTCTCCGTAGTCGGATAGGCGATCAACGCCATGTCACGATTGTCTCGGTAGAGCGTGGCAAACCCCGCCACGTCCAAGGCCTCACGCCCGGCCAGCCACGCCGCAACCGTGCCGAGGCGCATCCCACATTCACGTGTCAGCAGCTCGAACAGCCGCTGCGGGTCGCCGCCGAAACGCTGTACCCGCGGACGCCAGTAGCGCAAGACGACCATCGGCCGTGCGCGTTGAAGCAGTGCGCGGGCACCCGCCAGCACGCGCAGCTCATCGCCATCTGCATCGACAATCAGCAGGCGAACGTTGGCAACAGGACCGAGCACATCGTCCAGCGGCCGACGCAGGGCCGGTGCCATGCGCGCACCCGCCGCAGGCGAGTTGTGTTTACGATGCATCCAGGCCCGGCTGATACTGTTTGAAGGCCGCGCCGCATGTGCCGTGACCTGGCAACCAGCGACATCACGGTCTGACGTCGGGTTCGGCGCCACCAGGTGGTGGTGTCCGGCCGCCGCGTATCCGACCGCCTGATCGAACCACGCGGGCGAGCCCTTTGTGCTTGCGCACACGATGCTGTCCGTCGGCCGCAGAATCCTCGCCCACGCCGCTGCCAGGTCGACTTCAGATGTCGGCTCGGCCAAGGGGCGGAAGCGGATGAAACGCATGAGCCGGCGCAACCCCACCGACATGAACGAGGGAAGCGCCAGCTTGACGAGCGCCGCCATGTTCCGCCGGAACGCGCGGACGACACTTTCCCGACCAGCCGCACCGAAGTCAATGACGTACGGCCGCCCGTGTGCACCGACAATAATGTTCGAGGCGTGCAGATCGTTGTGGCTAACACCGCGCCATGATAGCCGCGCAACCACCGGAACGAGGCGAAGGAGGATCAACGCCCGCCGGACCCACGAAACGCCCATGTGTGGCAGGATCTGTCCCACGACATGCTCGAAACTGGCACACTCGGCCACATCGCTGCACTTGAAAGTCATCGCCGCGGCCACACCCGGTATGTCAGAGCATGTTTCCACGATCTCGTACTCGCCCCTGAGCGAGCCGGGGCCACGGCCACAATCGTCAAGCTTGAGCAGGACCTTGTGGACAAGGCGCTCGTCAGCGTACACTCGACGATGCGGATCCAGCTTGTTGATAAATATCAACTCGGCATCCGCGATATCAAAATGCTCGATCGCCTCCGCCCACAGCGGCTCGATATCGAGAGCCGCATGCGGTCGCGGTGGCTCGGCCAATGGCGTCGTTGACGGCTTGGTCATTCCTGCGCCGCCTCCCCCGCCACGCGCCGCGCCATCGCTGTTTCGCTGTAGCGGGCGAGCGCGACTTCGCGGGCGGCGTCGGCGAGTTGGCGGCAGAGCTCGCGGTCGGTGATGACGCGGCGAAGCGCGTCGACGAGGGCGTCTTCGTCGCCCGGCTGCGTGACCAGGCCGGTGTGCTCGTGCTTGATGGCCTGAACCGTGTCGCCGCAGTCGGTGGCGACGATGGCCAGGCCCGCCATCATCATCTCGAGCAGCGTCAGGCTCAGGCCTTCGTGGTAGGACGTCTGCACGCCGATGCTGCCCGAGCGCAGCAGCGCGGCGGTGTCGTCCACCCAACCGGGCGCGTCGAGGATGTCGCCGATGCCGAGCTCGTCGATCAGGGCGCGGGTCTGGCGTTCATGCTCGGGGCCTTCGCTGTGGGCGGTGGCGGCCCCGGCCATGACGACGCGGAAGCGCAGGCCCTCGGCCTTGAGCCGGGCGACGGCGCGGACGAACATCTGCGGGTTCTTGACCGACGCGATGCGGGCCATCCAGACGAGCGTCGGCACGTCGGCGTCGACGTCGGCGGTCCAGTCGGTCTCGGCGACGGCGTTGGGAAAGACGCGGGCGCGCCCGGTGAGCTCGGGAGCGCGAGTGACGAGGCGGTCGATGATATCCTGAGCGTCGCCGTAGATGTTTTCGCACCGCCCGAGCGCCCAGCGCATGAGCTTGAGTCGTAGGCCGGTGTCTTCGAGCACGCTCTGGGGCATGTGCCAGGTGAACCAGAGCCGTGGCGGGCGTCGCATGGCGCGCGTGGCCAGCGCGGCGAAGACAATGGACAGGCGTGAGCCGTGGACGTGGAGCACGTCGATGCGGTGCTCGCGGATGAGCCGGCGAAGCTGACGTGCGGCGGCGAGGATGGCGAAGCGCCCACCGCGATGGACGCCGAGGCTGAAGGCGGGGATGCCGGAGTCGTCGTGCTGGACGTATGAGCCGGTCTCGCGAAGGGCGATGAGGATGGAGCGCACGCCGATCTGGTGCAGGCCGCGGCCGATGCTGAAGGTGACGCGTTCGGCGCCGCCTTCACCGTAGGTGCTCATGAGCTGGGCGATGCAGAGTTCGCCGTGGGCGTGCGCGGCGGGGGGAGCGGCGCTGGGGCGGGCCGGCTCGGTGGTGAGGGGGTCGGAGATTTGGGTCATGCTTCGGCTCCCTTGACAAGCTGCTCGGCGGCTGGCGGCGCCTGAGTGCGACCTTCGCGCCACGGGCTGATGCCGAGCAGGCGCTTGATCCGCCGGATCGATGCTTCGAGGCTCGCCAACACAAGCCCCTGGAGCGCCGGGTCATTGCGTGTCACGGCCTGCATCAGTTTGGCGGGGATCGTCCGCGGAGTCAGCCAGTCATGGCTGGAGACGCCTTCGATCATCTCGGCGTGACGACGCGCGAGCCAGGTATAGGGGCTCAACTCCGCGTTGACACGGTCGTAGTAAGCACGCAACGACCAGGGCCGGATGGGATAGGCAAATCGCCACGGCTGGCCGGCCTGGGCGTGGACGAACAGCGCCAGGCGGCCACCCGAAGCGTTCAACCGGTCGCGCACGCGAAAGCTCGACGGGCCGAAGTGCTGGATGATGTCGCGGCCGTTCTGGAGGAAGCGCAGCGGAATGCCGCCATAGGTGTCCGAGCCCAGCAGGGCCATCAGCACGTCTTGGTCGCCCACCATGTGGACCGGGCGGTCGTAGACGAGTTGTGCCTGAGCGGCCACGTAAGCCGGAGCCCCGAGCATCTGCTCCCAGATCTGGAGCAGTGGCCGGTGGTCGCGAGTGACGGCGACGACGCAGCTATTGGTCGTCACGTGCAGGGATCGGCCGACGGCGAGCCCCCAACGCCGGGTGCGCGTGGCCCCCGCCGCCTGCCAAGCCCACGGGTACTCCTCGGCGACGACGATGTGGTCGGCGGGGACGGCATTGAAGAACGCGGCCACGTCGCCCGTCACCATGACATCGGCGTCGATCCATGCCACGCGCTCATAACCCCGATCCAGCAGGTCGAGCAGCATGGTCGGCTTGACGTTCCATGATCGGCCGCGCAGGTCGGGCCCCTGAAACTGGAGCACCCGCGCCGATGCGTGTTCGTCGTGCGGCAGGTCGCTGCAGGGCGTGCCGCTGACGACGATATCCGCGCTGCCCGAGCAACGCTGGAGGCTGGCCACGAGCAGGGCGAGGCCGACCTTCGCGTCATCGCGATCCTCGTGGCACGCGATGGCGATGGTGGGGGGAGAGGGGGGGGTCATGAGCTTGTAGGCTGCGCCTGGCGTTGAAACTCGTCGGTGCGCGTTCGACGCTGGGCGCGCACCAGTTGCGGCGACCACACAACCTCACCTTCGCGTTCGATCGGCGCCGCGTCGCCGAAGTGCAGAAGGAAGTCTTCGAAGGCGTTCGCGAACGCAAGGACGCCGCGGCGCAGTTCGCCGAACAGCGCCTCGTCCATCGCGGTGAGCTGCTTGCGCAGCGCGTCGGCACAGGAAGCATGGGTGCCGGCGAAGTCTGCCTCATAGGGATCGACGCGCAGTGTTGGTGCGTCGGCCTGCCGCATCCGCCGGGCCATGGCGAGGAACGCGTCCTCGGGCGCGTCGAGGTTCTTGAGGTACCAGAGGTAGTGCAGCCGCCAGGCGACGTTGGGGCTTCGGCCTTTTTCCAGCTCGAGCGCGGTGCTGCACAGGTTGGAGACGTGGCTGTAGGGCCGAACGTCGTGCGGCGGCGTCAGGCCCCGCTCGGGCGTGCGCCATTGCAGGCTGGAGAACGGGTCCATGTGGATCAGGCGGCCGTGATGACGCCGGCTCGCGTGGAAACAGTCGATCGGCCGATGAGTCTGCCGCAGCCAGTGCACGTCGACGCCCAGGCACCAAGTGCCGATGATCGCATCCTCGTCCTTCAATCCGTCAAAGTGCGTGTAGTCCGTGCCGCAGAAGCGCCACACATGATCCCGCATCGCCTGGTGAACACGGTCAAAGTGATTGGGAACGAGCGGGTACAGATCGAAGTCATGCAGGATCGCGTAACGCGACTGACACTGCTTGAGCCCAACGAGGCAGCAGCCGGCATGATAGAACGCCCCGCTGTTGGCGCGTTCGATGATGCGGCCGCTGTGCGGCTCCAGGAAGTGGAACCGCAGCGGTATGTTCGGATAGGCCCGGCGCGCTGATTCCATCAGCGCCTCGGCCCCGGGCCGTGGCGTGCGGTCAAACACGATGTGGAACTCATGGAGATCCGTGAGATCCAGTTGCCCGATGAACCGGAGATTGACCTCGAGCAGGGAGCGCAGCATCCAGGGCGCACCCATGACGATGCTGTACCCGTCGCGGGTGGCGGGCTTGTCGCCCCAACGGATCATGGGGCGCAGGCACTGCTTGATGGCGTATCGCGCCAAGCGGGTTTTCAGCGGTTGAAACGCCATTGTCACTCGCGACCGGTTGGTCGCTTCCGGTCGGCGTCCATTTGATCAGGCGTTGGTCGCGGCCGCCTGCCGCGTCTGGCTGAGCGGGCCGCCGCCCCCCGTCCCCGGCTTCGTCGCCACCACGCCGAAGCCCCAGTCGCGCACCTCGGTGGTCTTGATGTCCTCGAAGCCCAGCTCGCGGTACCAGCCCTTGACCTCGTCCTGCGTGTGCATCCAGCGGTAGCGCGGCGTGTAGATGTCCAGCAGGTCGACGATGCGCTCGCGCCACGTCAGCCGGTCCTTCTCGTCGTTCAGGCCCAGCAGCGTGCGGATGTGCTGGCGGATCATCGACTGCACCGACCAGACGCAGACGAACGCGTGTTTGACCGGCGCGGGCATGGGCGAGACCACCTGCCGCAGCTTGAGCTGAAGCGCGAACTTGATGCCCGGCTCCTTGTGGTAGACCCAGATGTAGATCTTCGCACCCGGCGCAAGCGCCTTGGCGACGGCCAGCAGGGCCTGGCGTGTGTCCGGGTTGTGGTGCAGCACGCCGGAGGAGTAAAGCACGTCGACCGCCTCGTGGCGGAACGGCGGGTTCATCAGGTCAGCCTGCACGAAGTGCGTGCGGTCGTTGCCCTTGGCGCGGTAGTAGGCATAAGCGCGGTCGACGGAGTCTGCGACGTCGGCGGCGAGGACCTCGCAGCCGAAGCGGTTGAGCCCGCGAGACAGCGACCCGTTGCCGCAGCCGGCGTCAAGCACCCATTTGCCCTTGAGCTCGTCGGCGGTCGCGTCCACCTCCTGGAGGAAGAGCTTGCAGCGGTCGTCGACGGTTTCGTGCCAGGTGCGGCTGTGATCGTAGTCGAAGTGCTCCCACTCGCGGCCGAAGCTCGCGCCGATGGTCTTGCCCGCAGCGGCCTTCTCGCGGATGGCCTTGTCCTCGGCCGAGCCGCGCGTGAGCTGCGCGTCGGGCAGCAGGCGGGGCACGCCGTTGCGGATCGGGTACGCCTGCCCGGCTTCGTTCTCGAGTCGGCCGGTGTCGATCTCGATGGCGTAGCAGGCGGCGCAGTCGCGCTCGGCGACGCTGGCGGCGACATGCGGCCCGGATTCGCTGACCCGGCAATGACGGCACTGGCTGGGTGGAGAGGCCTCGTCGGCGGGCGTGGCCTGCGAGCCGGTGGCGTCCTTGAGGTGCAGGTCACTGCCGGAGACCGGGCACACGAGCATGTCGAGAACGCGTAGCTTCATCGTCCGCTCCGGGTTGGCGCTGTGGCGGCTCGGGACTTGGGGCCGGGCTTGGCGCCGGTTGCTGCGGTTCGTGGGCGCGTGGGGACGGGTAACGGGCAGGCTCCGCCCCCGTCGGGTGCGCGCTGTGGCGCGCACCCGATTGGCCGGGAGGATCGGCGTCCTCCATGTGGGCTCAGGTTCCGCCGGCCCGTCGCCCGGCAGCCGGTCGGCGTGGTCAGGGTTAACCGCCTGCCTGGCCCCATCTCCGTCCTTCTATCGAGCGATTGGCGGCGTTACTGCAGGCCGGTCGCATCTCCGTTTGAGCTGCGCGCCGATACGGCGAGGCCGGGCACACGCACAGTGTCAGTAACCCACACCGTTAACGACGGTTATGTGTTCTGAGCATGCCAACCCAAGATCACCCGGGAAGGTCGGATCGATTGAGGGCGCTTCTCCCGTTGCTGGCCCTGTCGGGCAGGCGACACACCCATCATCTGGCGCCGTCGCTGGCGGCGAACTGGGTGCCTTGCCCATCGCGGCCGGGGACACCCCCGGTTTGGCGAGCGGGGGCGTTTCCTGCCCCGGCCTACGCGCAATTACGATATCACTTATTCCCCCTCGCACAAGAGCTTTCGGTTCGTCGCCGATCGAACTTTTATCGCCACGCGGTGGGTGTCGGCGCGCGGGTCATCGGGGCCGACGGAGTTGCGGATCGACCGCGCCGATGGTGTCCGTCGGCACCCTGGTGTGCGTTGCGATGCGCGGGGGCGCCGGCTTGGATCAACGGAAATGCTGATAGATTATAAACTACTCTATCTATAGAACTTAAGCCTTCGATGCCGTCGCCGCGGCGTCGCGCCGCGCCCCCCCCCCGCTTTCCGACACCGCCCAGCCGACCCAGCTTGACGGCAATCCGCCGCGTCCACGGCCCGTCTCGGAGTGTCGGCCTTGCGCGATTCACCACGCCACGGCCCCGCCCGATGCAGACGCACGGGCGACATCCCGTCCGCCGAATGAACGCGATTCGCAGCAGCGCGCGGGCGCGACGGCCGGACGGGGTATGCTTCTCCCCGCGGCCGCGAGGAGTGAGCCATGATCCGATTCCGCGAGGTCAGCAAGCGATACGGCGATGGCGACGCCCCTCCGGCCGTCGATCGACTGTCGCTCGAGGTCCGCGACGGTGAGTTGCTCGTGCTCCTGGGCGAGTCGGGCTGCGGCAAGACGACGACGCTCAAAATGATCAACCGCCTGATCGAGCCCACCGGCGGGCGCATCGAGCTCGACGGGCAGGACGTGCAGCGGCTCGATGCCGTGGCGCTGCGGCGGAAGATCGGCTACGTCTTCCAGGGCATCGGGCTGTTCCCGCACCTGAGCGTGGCGGAAAACGTCGCCGTCGTGCCGAGGCTCCTGGGCTGGCCCCGGCGGCAGATCGCCGAGCGCGTCGACGAGCTGCTGGCGCTCGTGAATCTCCCAGCCGAGACGATGCGCGACCGGAACCCGGCCGAGTTGTCGGGCGGACAGCAGCAGCGGGTGGGCGTGGCGCGGGCGCTGGCGGCGCGGCCGCGGATCATGCTGATGGACGAGCCGTTCGGAGCCCTCGACCCGCTGACGCGCGACGCGCTGCAGGAGGAGTACCGGCGGCTGCACGAGGAACTGGGGCTGACGACGGTGATGGTGACGCACGACATGACCGAGGCGCTGCTGCTGGCGGATCGGATCGCGGTGATGCGGACCGGGCGGTTGATCGGGCTTGGCACGCCCGCGGAATTGTTGACGGCGCCAGGGCATGCGGATGTGGCCGCGATGATGCAGACGCCGCGGCGGCACGCGGCTCGGGTCGAAGCACTGGCGGGCGGTGGGTGAGCGATCATCCGTCGTCACGGGAAGACGCCTCATGAGCGACAACCTGCGTGAGCAGCTCGCCAACCTGCCGGTCTACCTCGGCCAGCACATCCTGCTGACGGTGGTGGCGCTCGGTGCGGGGATCGCCATCAGCCTGCCGCTGGCGGTGTCGGTGACGCGCTGGCAGCCGGGGCGGTGGCCGCTGCTCACGGCCGTGGGCGTGATCCAGACCGTGCCGGGGCTCGCGCTGTTGGCGCTGGCGGTGGCGGTGCTCATCGCGGTGCGGCCGTGGACGGAGGTGTCGGCGTTCGGGTTTCTGCCGGCGGTGACGGCGCTGACGCTCTACAGCATGCTGCCGATCGTGCGCAACACCGTCACCGGCATCCTGGAGGTCGACCCGGCAATCACAGAGGCGGCACGCGGCCTGGGAATGACGCCGACGCAGCGGCTATGGCGTGTGGAGCTGCCGCTGGCGCTGCCCGTGATCATCGCCGGCGTGCGCACGGCGGCGGTGTGGGTGGTCGGCACGGCCACGCTCTCGACGCCGGTCGGACAACCGAGCTTGGGCAACTATCTCTTCGGCGGCCTGCAGACGCAGAACTGGACGATGGTCGTCGTCGGCTGCATCGCGGCCGCGGGGCTGGCGATCGCGCTCGATGCGCTGATCGCCCTGCTGGAGAAGGCGGCGTCGGCACGCAGCGTCTGGCGCGGGAGCGCCGCGGGGCTGGGGCTCGTGATGCTGCTCGGCGGTGGGCTGGCCGCGCCGACGCTGGCCGCGACCTGGTTCGATGCGCCTGACGCGCCGGGGCTGGCGGCCGATCGCACGCCCGCGGAGCGCCTGGACGCCGACACGCGCGGCCGCGTCGTGCGCATCGGCTCCAAGCCCTTCACCGAGCAGTACATCCTCTCGGCGCTGATCGGTCGGCGACTGCAGGAGGCCGGCTTCGAGGTCGAGCGCCGGGAGAACCTCGGCTCGTCGCTCGGGTTTCAGGCGCTGGGGGCGGGCGAGATCGACGTGCTCGTCGAGTATGCCGGCACCGTCTGGACCAACTACATGAACCGCGAGGCGATTCCGCCCGCCTGGCACGTGCTCAACGCCATGGAAGGCTGGCTCGCCGACGAGCATGGCATCCGCAGCGTGGGCACGCTCGGGTTCGAGAACGCCTACGCGCTGGCGATGCGGCGCGAGCTGGCGCGCGAGCTTGGCATCGCGTCGATCGCCGACCTCGCCGACCACGCGCCGGCGATGAGCGTGGGCGGCGACTACGAGATCTTCGATCGTCCCGAGTGGCGATCGGTGCGGCAGCGCTACGGCCTGCGCTTTGCGCGCGAGGTGGTGTATGACTCGACGTTCATGTACCGCGCCGTCCGCAACGACGAGGTACAGGTGATCACCGCCTACACGACGGACGCCCGGCTGGATGTCTATGACCTGACGCTGCTGGCGGACCCGCTCGAAGCATTGCCGCCTTACGACGCGATCCTGCTGCTGTCGAGCGATGCGGGCTCGCGACCGGACGTCGTCGCCGCGATTGAGCCGCTGGTCGGCGCGATCGACATGCAGATGATGCGTGAGGCGAGCCACATGGTCGACCGCGAGCAGGACAAGCGGACGGTCACCGAAGCGGCGGCGTGGCTCGCAGCGCAGATCGAGGCGCGGCTGAGCAGGTGATTCGCAACGGCCGCAGCAGCGACGAGCGTCACGGGTTGTTCGCCGCGCCCGTGCCCGCTGGCCGTGGCCGGTGGGGGCACAGCGTCGGGAAGGGGTCGTCGTTGTCCGCCATCCACTGCTGAAGGCGAGCGTCGAGCTCGCGGCGGATGGCATCGCTGGCGGGGTCGCTGGCCCGGTTGCGGAGCTCGTGCGGATCTTCGTGCAGGTCGTAGAGCTCCACGTCGCCGGCCGCGTAGACGTTGAGCTTGTGGCGATGCGTGCGGATCATGCGGATCGGCTCGCACCACTGCTGCTTGCCGTGGTACTGCCCGACGACGAACTCGCGCTGCGGCGGCGGGCCGTGGTCCGTCACGCACGGCTTCAATGACTCGCCGTCGCACGCCGGCGGGTCAACCCCCGCGAAGTCGAGCAGCGTCGGACACATGTCCGCATTGGTGATCAACTCCGACACGTCGCGTCCCCCTGCCGTGCGCTGCGGCCGCGGCAGGCGAATCATCAGCGGCACGTGCACCATCTGCTCGTACATGAACGGCCCCTTGAAGATCAGGCGATGGTGCGCGTCCATGTCGCCGTGGTCGGACGTAACGACCACCACCGTGTTCTCGTCGAGGCCCGTCTCCTCCAGCGTCGCCAGCAATCGCGCAACGTGGCTGTCGAACGCGGCGACCTTGTCGCGATACGCGGCCCGATATCCCCGCCACGCCGCCTCGGGCTCGTCATGGATGACCACGCCCTGGTCGTGCGTCATGAAGCGAAGCTGGGCGGTCGGCTTGGCGGCCAGGTCCTCGCCATGCCAGCACGGCGGCAATGGCACATCGGCGTCCTCCGGGCGCGGCGGCCGGCGCTGGAAGTGATACACGTCGTGCGGATCGTTGTACGACGCCATCGCGAAAAACGGCCGGTCGGGCTGCCTGGCGCAGCGCCGCAGCCATGCGTCGGTGTTGGCGGTGACCTTCGCGTCGTCGAGCTTGTCGTCGAGGGGTTGGCGGTCGTTCCAGCCGACCGCGGCGGCCGGATCGTTGCCGAGGTGCCACTTGCCGTAGTAGGCGGTGGCGTAGCCCGACTGCTGCATCGCGGGGGCGAGCGTGGGCATGCGCAGCGGCTCGCCACCAACCGCCCCGATGTTGTTGAGCACGCCCGTCTTGCTCGGGTACAGCCCGGTCATCAGCGTCGAGCGGCTGGGCGAGCATTGCGGCGTGGTGCAGAAGGTGGCGCTGAAGCGCACGGCGTCGCGGGCGAACGCGTCGATCGCGGGC
This sequence comes from Phycisphaeraceae bacterium, assembly GCA_040905445.1. GTDB lineage: Bacteria > Planctomycetota > Phycisphaerae > Phycisphaerales > Phycisphaeraceae > SKPT01. The sequence continues at coordinate 34,631 of JBBDRN010000042.1, forward strand.
GTCTGGAAGAACGGATCGACCCGCCCCAGCGCCCGGCCGTGCTGTTGATCGGAAAAAATGAACAGGATGTTGGGTTTCATGGCCGGCTCCGACGGTGTGCGCGCCTCGTGCCATGATACACCGCGAGCCCGGCGTGATGCGACCCGCGGTCCGGCTGTAGAATGGGCCTCGCCGCGAACCCGCACCACCGGAGCATGAGCACCATGGCCATCAAGATCGCCGTCATCGGAGCCGGGAGCGTGGGCTTTACCCGCAAGCTGATGCGCGACGTGCTCAAGGTGGATGAGCTTCAGGACACGCACTTCGCGTTTCATGACATCTCCGCGCGCAACCTCGGTATGGTCGAGCAGATCTGTCGGCGAGACATCGAGGCGAACAACCTGCCCGCCCGGCTGACGCACCACATGGAGCGCCACCCGGCCGTCGAAGGCGCCCGCTACGTCATCAACTGCACACGCATCGGCGGACTGGAGGCGTTCGCGCAGGACGTCGACATCCCGCTCAAGTACGGCGTCGACCAGTGTGTCGGCGACACGATCTGCGCCGGCGGGATCATGTACGGCCAGCGGAACGTGCCGCAGATCCTCGCCTTTCAGCGCGACATCAAGGCGCTCGCCGCCGACGGCTGCATGCTGCTGAACTACGCCAACCCGATGGCGATCAACACCTGGGCAGCGCTGGATGCCGCCGACCGCGGCGAGGGGGTCGAGACGCTGGGCCTCTGCCACGGCGTCGAAGGCGGCTGGGTGCAGATCGCCCGGGCGCTCGCGCACCTCCACGGCGACGAGGACGTGGACCATCGACGCGACGTCGAGATCATCTGTGCCGGCATCAACCACCAGACCTGGTACACGCACGTGCGCTACAAGGGCCGAGACATCGGGCCCGAAGAACTGCTCGAAGCGTTCGAGAACCACCCGATCTACCCGCAGACCGAGAAGGTGCGCCTCGACGTGCTGCGCCGCTTCGGCTGCTATTCCACCGAGAGCAACGGCCACCTGAGCGAATACCTGCCCTGGTACCGCAAGCGGCCCGACGAGATTCCGCGCTGGATCAGCAACGATAGCTGGATCGGGGGTGAGACAGGCGGCTACCTGCGCGTGTGCAAGGAAGGCCGCAACTGGTTCGAGACCGACTTCCCGCGCTGGCTCGAGGAGGCGGGCAAGCCGCTCGATGAGCACAAACGCTCGCACGAGCACGCGTCGTGGATCATCGAGGCGCGCGAGACCGGCCGCCCGTACCGGGGCCACTTCAACGTGCGCAACAACGGCGTCATATCCAACCTCCCGCCCGACTGCATCGTCGAGGCGCCAGGGTGGGTCGACCGGCACGGCGTGAACATGGTCGCGGGGCTGGAGCTGCCCCTGGCGTGCGCGGCGACGTGCCGGGCGAGCGTCGACGTGCAGCGGATGGCCAAGGCCGCGGCGGTTCGCGGCGATGTCACGCTGCTCAAGCAGGCGATGCTGCACGATCCGCTGGTCGGCGCGGTGTGCGACCCCGACGAGGTGTGGCAGATGGTCGACGAGATGCTGATGGCGCAGGCCCAGTGGCTGCCGCAGTACGAGGCGGAGGCGATCGAGGCGGCGCGGCAGCGGCTGGCGAAGCCGAAGGTGGCGACGCGCGACTGGCAGGGCGCGGCGCGGAAGCCCGTGCAGGATGTCGAAACGCTGCGCGCAGCCAAGCAGGCGCAGGTGCTCGACGCCGACAAGGCCGGAGCGGCGAAGTGATGCGGCCATGACGAGCGCCGCCAAGGCGCGGCCGTTGCAGGGTCCGCTGTGCGGACTTTGGACGCGCGTTGCACCCGGGAAGATCCGCACAGCGGACCCTCGCCACGGCGCGTCTCGATCCGTACTCAAGGACGCTACGCTTGACACCCAACCCCGCCGACAGCCGATGGGAGCAGCGCTGGCACCCGCTGCGGCGCGAATGGGTGGTCATCGCCGCGCACCGCGACGATCGGCCATGGTCGGGGCAGCGCGAGGTGGCGGTCGATGAGCGTCCGCCGACGCACGCCCCCGCCTGCCACCTGTGTCCCGGCAACACGCGCGTAAGTGGCGCGGTTAACGACGCCTACACCGGCGTGTACGTGTTCGACAACGATCACCCGTGCGTCGGGCCGGGGGCGCCGGTGGACCTCGTGCAGCCGGGCGGGCCTTACGCCGCGAGCCCGGCGACGGGGCTGTCGCGCGTCGTCTGCTACCACCGGCGCCACGACCTGCGGTTGGCGCAGCTCGATCACGCCGGCGTGGTGCGGCTGCTCGCGACGTGGCAAGAGCAGTACCGCGAGCTGGGCAGCCGGCCCGAGGTCAACCACGTGCTGATCTTCGAGAACAACGGCCCGCAGGTCGGCGTCTCGAACCCGCACCCGCACTGCCAGATCTACGCGACCACCTTCGTCTTCCCCACCATCGAGCGCGAAGCGGCCGCCTGCGCCGCCCACCACGAGCGCACCGGGCGCTCGCTGCTGGGGGACATGATCGACGCGGAGCTTGCCGACGGCCGGCGAATACTCGCCGCACGCCCGGGCGCGGTGAGCTTCGTGCCGTACTGCGCCCGCTACGCCTGTGAGACGTACGTCGCGCCGCGACGGGCGGTGGCGAGCGTCGCGGAACTGCACGCGGCCGAGCTCGACGACCTCGCGGCCGCGCTCAAGGACACGCTGACGCGCTACGACAACCTCTGGTCGATGCCGTTGCCCTACGTCATGGCGCTGCACCAGGCGCCGACGGACGGGCGCGATGACGCCGGCTTTCACTTTCACATCGAGCTGCATCCGCCGCTGCGTCGGCCGAACCTGCTCAAGTTCCTCGCCGGGCCGGAGATCGGGGCCGGCGGGTTCATCGCCGACACTTGGCCGGAGGACAAGGCCGCGGAGTTGCGGGCGGTGGCGGGCGACGTGCATTACCTGGACGCGGCGATGAGCGAGGCGAGCGATGCGTGACGTGGCCGAGCTGATCGAGCCGATCCGCGCGATGCACGAGGCGATCCGCGCCGCCGTCGTGACGCAGTGCGAGCAGCAGACGGTCGAGCAACTCGCGGCGGTGGTGACGGAAGAGGGTGATGCGGGTGGTGGAGGCGGAGGTGGGGACACGATCTACGCCGTCGATCGCGTCAGCGAGCACGTGCTCGTCGACCACCTCGAGGCGATCGCCGAGCGCGTCCCGCTCATCCTGCTCGCCGAGGGCCTGCCGAGCGATGGCGTCGTGCTCCCTCGCGGCACATCGCCCGCCGACGCCATCTACCGCGTGCTGGTCGACCCCATCGACGGGACGCGCGGGCTCATGTATCAGAAGCGCCCGGCGTGGGTGCTCACAGGCGTGGCGCCCAATCGCGGACCGGCCACGCGACTCCGCGACATCGAGCTGGCGATCCAGACCGAGATCCCCCTCGTCAAGCAGCATCTCTGCGACCAACTCTGGGTCTGCGGCGACGGCCCGCCCACGGCGCGCCGGCTCAACCGCCTCACGGGCGAACACACGCCGCTGACGCCGCGCCCGTCGCAGGCCACGACCATCGACCACGGCTGCGTCAGCTTCGCCCGCTTTTTCCCGGGCGCCCGCGACGTCCTCGCCGCCGTCGACGAGCAGGTCATGCACAGCCTGCTCGGCCAGCAGCCACCCGGCAAGGCGCTGTGCTTCGAGGACCAGTACGCCTGCACCGGCGGGCAGCTTTACGAACTGATGATGGGCCGCGACCGCGTCATCGCCGACCTGCGCCCGCTCGTCGCGGACGTGCTGCGCCAGCGCGGCCGCGCCGCCGGCCTTTGCTGTCACCCCTATGACCTGTGCACGCTGCGCATCGCGGAGGCGGCGGGTGTCGTCGTGACAGACGCGGCCGGGGCGCCGCTCGACGCGCCGCTCAATCTCGAAGCGGACGTGACGTGGGTGGGTTATGCCAACGCTTCGCTGCGCACGGCGTTCGAGCCGGCGCTGCGCGCGGCCCTGCGCGATCATGGGCTGAATGATGGCTGAGGATTTGACGCAGTTCGTGAGCTGGCTGGGCGATCTGCCGCGCCGTGGCGGCGCACTCGCCACGTGGTTCGACGCCGACGCGCCGGTGTACGCGGCCCGCGCGCCCGGCCGGCTGGACGTGATGGGCGGCATCGCCGACTACTCGGGGTCGCTGGTGCTGCAGATGCCGATCGCCGAGGCCGCGTGCTGCGCGGTGCAATGCAACGACACCGGCCACTTCGACGCCGCAACCATCGACGCCGACACCCCCGCCACACATTACTTCAGCGCCCCGGCCGCGCTGCTCGCCGACGACCTCGGCGCCATCGCCGTCGCGCTCGCCACGCACGATGCCGGCGACTGGGGGGCGTACCTGCTCGGCCCGGTCGCCGCGCTGCTGCACCACACCGGCGCGCCCCCGCCTCGCGGCATGCGCGTGCTGCTGCGCTCGCACGTGCCCGCGGGCAAGGGCGTCAGCTCGTCCGCGGCCATCGAGGTCGCCACCGCCCGCGCCGCCGCCGCCGCGCTCGGCTGCGAGATCGGCGGCCACGCGCTGGCGCTCTGCTGCCAGGCCGCGGAGAACCGCGTCGCCCGCGCCCCCTGCGGCGTGATGGATCAGCTCGCCGCCACGCTCGGCCGCGAAGGCGAACTGCTGGCGATCCTCTGTCAGCCGGCCGAGGTGCTTGGCCACTGTCGCGTGCCCGAGCCGTGGCGCGTCTGGGGCGTCGACTCGGGCGTGCGCCACGCGGTCAGCGGAGCGGACTATGGCCAGGTGCGTGCGGCCGCGTTCATGGGCTACCGCTACATCGCCGGGGCAGCGGGGCTCCGCGTGACGCCCCTCGCCCCCGGGCGCGTGCGCATCGACGACCCGCGCTGGCACGGCCACGTCGCCAACGTCACGCCCAGCGAGTATGAGACGTGCTTCCGTGACGCGGTGCCGGCGCAGGTGACCGGCCGCGCGTTCCTCGATGCGATGCATGGCACGACGGACGAGCTGGTGCCCATCGACCCGGCGACGACCTACGCCGTGCGGCAGGCGGTGGCGCACCCGATCCACGAGCACCACCGCGTGCGGCTCTTTGCTGCGCTGCTGCAAGCGCCGACGATGCCCGAAACCCCCCAACTCCTCGGCGAGCTGATGTACCAGTCACACGCCAGCTACTCCGCGTGCGGGCTCGGCTCGGACGCGACGGACGCGATCGTCCGGCAGGTGCGCGACGCCGGCGCGGCTGTAGGGCTCTACGGCGCCAAGATCACCGGCGGCGGCAGCGGCGGGACGGTCGCCGTGCTCGGGCATCGCGACGCCGAGCCGGCGGTGCGCCGCATCGCGGCCGCCGGCCGGGGCGCGGGCCCGGGCGGGGGCGACCTGCCGCGGCGCGTGTTCGTCGGCTCGTCGGACGGGGCGATGGCCGTGCCCGTCGTGCGCACGCGAGCAGGCAGAGGGTAGACTGCGGGGGCCGCGAAGCCGCGGCGCGCCGTGCGGCGTGTCGGCCGCGTCACCCGTTAGGAGAGGCCACGATGAAGTTGAGTTTCATGACGCTTGGTTGCCCGAAGTGGGATCTGGACACGATCTGCCGGCAGGGCCAGACCAACGGCTTCGACGCCGTCGATCTGCGCGGCTATCTCGACGAGCTCGACGTCACGAGACTCCCCGCGTTCACGACGGGCGCGGCGGCGACGCGGCGCCAGCTCGGCGACGCCGGCCTCGCCGTCAGCGGGATCAGCTCCAGTATCAGCGTCTGCGACGACGCCAAGCGGCAGGCCAACCTCGACGAGGCGCGGCGCACGATCGACGTCGCCCGCGCGTTCGCCGCGCCCCACGTGCGCGTCTTCGGCAACGGCGACGTGCCGGCGATCGGCCACGACGCCGCCGCGAAGATCGGTCTCGAGACGATGCACCAAATCCTCGCCCTCGACGGCGCCGGTGAGCTCAAGTGGGTCTTCGAGACCCACGACCACTGGATGCGCGGCGCCGACTGCGCCCGCCTGCTCGACGGCATCCCCCTGCCAGCCTTCGGCGCGCTGTGGGACATGGGCCACACCGCCCGCGTCGGCGGCGAGCAGCCGCACGAGACATACGAGCACCTGCGGGGCCGGGTGTACTACACGCACGTCAAGGACGCCGTGCACGACCCGGCGCATCCGCAGGCGATGAAGGACGGGTGGCGCTACGTCCCGCCGGGCCAGGGCGAGCTGCCGCTGGCGGCGTCGATCCGGCTTCTCGCCGACCATGGGTACGACGGCTACCTCGTTTTCGAGCATGAGAAGCGGTGGCACCCCGACCTGCCCGAGCCGGAGGACGCGCTGCCGGCGTTCGCGCAGTGGGCGCGGCAGACGCTCGCGGCGATGGCGGAAGCCTGAGGCTCGATTCGTGCCAGGGGCAGCGATGAGCCGCGATGTCATGGAGACCTGCATGTTGTGCATCGGCCGATTCGTGGGCGTCGCCGGGGCAGGCATCGCGCTCGGCGCGGGTGCCGCCGTGGCCGACCCGTGGCTGGAGCAGCCGGCGACGATCCCGGGCAACTGGACCTGGCGGGCCGACCCCCTGCCGCCGCTGGAGACGGTCGTCGACCGCGTGCGGCCGGCGGTGCCGGTCTATGGCCTGTACACGTGGGGCGGGGAGTACCTGACCCACCGCCAAAGCATCGCGGACGTCGGCTGGACGAGCATCCGCATGGGCGGACGCATCGAAGACGACACCATGTTCGCCCTGGTGGAGGACGGCCTCGACGTCGTCCACACGCTCGGCGGCGAGCGCCGCGACCAGTTCGACTCCGACGAAGCCTTTCTCGCCGCTTACCACCAGAGCGTCGTTGACACGCTCCACCGCTACGGCCCCGGCGGCGCGTTCTTCGACGACCACCCCAACACGCCGCGGCGCCCCATCACGCAGGTGAACATCTGGAACGAGCCGAACTTCCACTACATGATCCCCGACGACCCGGACCGCCCGCGGCCGGAGGTGGAGGCCGAGCGCGAGGCCCTCTACGCGAAGCTGCTGCCCGCGACGTATGAGTTGATCAAGCACGAGTGGCCGGACGTGATGGTCGTCGGCTTCTCCGCCGGCGGGGCGGGCGCGGGCGATCGGCGCTGGATCCAGAACGTCCACGAGCAGAGCGACGCCGTCGCGGACGCTTACGACGCCGTGAGCACGCAGCCGTACATCGACCCCGCGCCGCCCGAGGCGCACAGCGTGCGCGGCTGGGGCAGCTACTCGATCGCGCAGGGCGTGGCGACCATTCGCCAGACGCTCGCGGCGTTCGGCCGGGCCGACGCGCCGCTCTGGTTCACCGAGATCGGCTGGGCGATCTCGCAGGAGGCCGGCGGACGCTTCGCGATGAACCGCGACGCCCACGCGACGCCGGAGCTTCAGGCCGCGTACGTCACCCGTCTCTACGCGCTGGCGATGCGCCTCGGCGTCGAGCGCGTCCACATCATGTTCGCCACCGATACCGACGGCTACAACGGCGGGTTCTTCCTGCCCGGCGGCACGTGGCGACCGTCGGCCCACGCGGTCCGGCACATGATCGAGCGCATGCCTCAACCCCGGCTCACCGGCGCCGTCAGCGACGGCGACGAGGGCTATTACGCCTACCTCTTCTCGCCGGGGGCCGATCGCGACGACACCGTGCTCATGGCGTGGAACGTCGCCGGGCCACGCACCGTCAAGGTGCACATCGACGGCGTCGGCACGGTCGCCGGCTACGACATGCTCGGCCACGAGCGCACGCTGACGATCCGCGACGGCGTGCTCGAACTGGAGATCGGGCCCTATCCCGTTTACGTGACGGTCCCGGCGGCGACGACGGTGCGGGAGTGACCGGGAGCATGCCTGACGCATGGTTCGCCGGGCCATGTTGACGGCGATATGATTGGCGACGTGCGATGCGCACCGGAGCTCGATATTTGAACGCGGAGGTTGCCATGCGTATTACCATGTTGGGTTTGATGGTCGCGACCGCAATGTGCTGGCCCGCCGAGGTGCGGAGCGAGGTGGCGTGGGAGGACGTGCTCAATGTCAAGCGCGAGACGCTCGTGATCACCGCGCGCAACGCGGTCGAGCAGCAGCGCCGCGGCAGTCTGCCGAGCGTGCCCGTTGCCGCCACGTGGTCCGGCATGGGCAACGTGGAGGTCGAGGCCAGCGACGAGTGGGACGCCGACGGCGACGGCATGAGCCAGCGCATCCGCGTTCGCGACATCGGCGGCAGCTCCAGCCACGTTGACATCGCCCACCGCATCCAGATCCGCTTCGACGAGCCGATCAACGTGCTGGAGACGGGCACCGGCTTCGCCTTGTCGGTCAACGCCCCCGACGGGCTGTCGCCCGACCTGCGCGTCGGCGTGCGGCTCAAGATCGAGGGCGAGGACGACGACCCGGTCATCTTCCCCGACACGCCCATCGTCCACCGCTTCGGCGACAACCCGCACCTCGTCTACTTCGACCTCGGCTACATCTTCGACCACAGCGTGCGCCCCATGCAGGTGCCGCCGCGCGAGTATTTCGAGAGCGTCGTGGGCCTCGAGCTCACCCTCGTCCACAAGCGGCTGCCCGTCAGCAACGCACGGATCGGCTCGGCGTCGGGCTCCTTCCACCTCGACGGCCTGGCGGTCGTCGACTGGTTCGACGGCTCGTACGACAACGCCCGCTTCCCCGACGCCGACACGCCCAACGGCAACTACCCGATCGTCGCCCAGGGCCGCACACAGCAGGTCGCGCTCATCGCCGCGAAGTTCGGCGGCGAGCCAGGCATCGCCTCCGCCGTCCGCGCCATGGACATGATGGCCCGCATCCAGTCGTGGGACGGCTCGTGGCCCGAGATGCGCACGCGCATGCAGGGCGAGTGGACGCACGGCATGATCATGGCCGACCTCGCCCGCGCGCTCCGCCACATGCGCGACGAGAACCGTCCCGAGCTCGACGAAGCGGTCACCGTGCGCCACTGGGAGATGACGCGCGACGAGCTTTACGAGCAGATGCTCTACCGCTCGGCCCTCAGCCGCTCGCCCGGCGGCGTCAGCGACTACGACGACAGCTACCTCAGCCGCGGCGGCGCGCTGACCTCCGGCGCCAACCGCCCGATGACCTTCGCGCTGGGCCAGCACCTGATCGCCCAGGTCCTCACCGACGAGAGCCGCAAGCAGCACGTGATGACCGAGTACGACGCCAACGTCGACGCGATCCTCGCCGCCCAGGGCGTGACGGCCGGCGGCTGGCCGATCTTCGGCGAAGGCAACCGCTACGGCGGCGACGGCCTGCACTGGGACTCGGGCTACTCCACCGACCACGTCGCGATCATGGTCAACGCCAGCCGGGCGACCGATGACCCGCGCTGGGGCGAGATGATCCGCAACTGGCAGACCGTGCTCGAAGCCATGATGCTGCCCGACGGCCGCCGCATCGACAGCGGGCTCAGCGAGCGCGGCGGCAACAGCCCCAGCGGGCTCAAGTCGGCCGACATCCTCTTCCAGGAAGCGATGCGCCACGACGCCCCGATGATGGCTCAATGGGGCGCGAACGTATCGCGCGAGCTTTGGAGCCAGTGGCCCGAGGGCCCCACGCTCTGGACCGGCGCGCGGTACATGCGCGGCTACGGGCTCGGCGCGTTCCTCACCTGGCAGGTCTACGACATGGTCGACGACCCCCAGCCGCGCGACCTCGGCATCGTCTTCCCGCGCCAGTGGCCGGTGTGGACCGCCGACTGGATCAACAAGGATGGCCGGCAGGTGCGCACGTCGCAGCTTCTCGTTGGGCCGGCGGGCATGGTCAACACCTTCGAATGGGAAGTCGGTCAGTACCCGCGGATCACCGCGGTGCCTGTCATGCCGCGCGCCACGGGCGGCGCCGCCGTGGAGCTGCAGCCGATCGCGTACGAGGGCGACGTGCAGAGCCTGTCGAGCGACGTGCAGCCGACGATCGCCACCGGGCCTGTCGACGGCGAGGCGGGCGCGGGCCAGCCGATGGCCGACGACGCGGCCGCGCTGACGCTTGATGGGCCGACGCAGGTCGAGATCACCGCCGAGGACGTGACGATCCGCTTCAACGCGATCCCGCGCGGCGACGGCCCGGCCGAGCTGACCGTGCGCATGCTGCGCGGCGTCGAGGCGTACGAGCACGAGTTCGCCGAGGCGGAGGTCGCCGACGCCGGCTGGGAGCGGCCGGGCATGAACCTCGCCGACCCCGCCACGGGCACGCGCGTCAACGCCATCAACTGCTACCCCAACAGCGACCACCCGATCGGCAACGCGCTCGACGGCAGCCACCACACCAACTGGCTGATCGGCCAGTTCCTGCCTGGCAGTGGTGTGCGCTTCACGTTCGAGCGCGAGGCCACGCTCGACAAGCTCGTCATCGCCCAGGGCGACTGGAACGACCGCTTCCATCTCGCGAAGCAAGTCACCGTCCGCCTCGCCGACGGCACGGAGAAGCAGTTGAGCCTCGAGCAGGCGCCGGGCGAGCAGGTGGAGCTGGACCTCGAAGGCATCCGCAGCGACAGCCTGACGATCATGGTCGACGAGGTCTACGAGCGCGAGGACAATGCCGGCAACGCCGGGGCGTGGCGGCATATCGAGATCCTGACCGGCGGCGAGTGAGGCACCGTCGCGTCGCGGGGCTGCGCCCCGTTACAGCGGCTTGAGCCCCGCCTCGATCTGCCCACGGCGGGGCTCGAGGAACGGCGGCAGCGACAGCCGCTCGCCGAGCTGTGCCATCGGCTCATCGACGCCGAAGCCCGGCCCGTCCGTCGCGATCTCGAAGAGAATGCCGTTGGGCTCGCGGACGTAGAGGCTGCGGAAGTAGTAGCGATCGACCTCGCCGCTGAACGGCAGCCGCGACGACGCCAGCCGCCGCGACCACGCCTGGTACTGCTCGATGTCCGGCGTGCGGAAGGCGACGTGATGGACCGCCCCGGCCCCCTGCCGCGCGGCGGGCAGCCCCGGCTCGACCGCCACGTGCAGTTCCCCCGCCGCGCTCTCCGGGCTGGACGCCGGCGTCATCTGGTAGACGTAAACACTCGCGCCGCCGGCCCCGGCCTGGTACTCGCGCACGCGCCGCATCGCCAGCAGGTCGGTCAGCACCGTCTCCGTGGGGCCGAGTTCCGGCACGCTGAGCGTCACGGGCCCCAGTCCGCGCACCTGGTGCTCCGCGGGCACGGGGCTCCCGCTCCAGGGTTGATGCTCGGGCCCCGGTGTATCGTCGACAACCAGCGCCAACCGCTGGCCCTCCGGGTCCTCGAAGTGGAGCGTTGGCCGGGCGTCGTCGTCGGTCACGGGCTCGGCGTCGATGCCGGCGTCGGCGAGCCGCTGCTGCCACCACGCCAGACTCTGCGCGCTGCCGACGCGCAGGCCGGTGCGCGCGATGCTGCGCGTGCCGCGCTGCTCGGCGGGCAGGGGCCAGTCGAAGAAGGTGATGTCCGTGCCGGGCGTCGCCGCGCCGTCGGCGTAGAAGAGGTGGTAGGCGGAGACGTCGTCCTGGTTGACGGTCTTCTTGACGAGGCGCAGGCCTAGCGTGCGCGTGTAGAAGCGGTGGTTGCCGGACGCGTCGGCGGTGATCGCGGTGAGGTGGTGGAGGCCGAGCAGGTGCATGGGAAGCCGCAGCCGCCCGGGAGACGGCGGTGGACGGGTCACTTGGACTGGATCGCGCCGCGCAGTTCCTGGTTCATGTACAGAATCCGCCCGCAGTTCGAGCAGGTCACCACCTGGTTCGGCTGCGAGAGCAGCGCGTTGACGCGCTCGATCGGCAGGCTCATGTAGCACCCCTCGCAGGTGTACTCCATCCGCCGGCGGTCCTGCTCGTGCACCTCCGCCAGGGCCTCGCCTTCATACGAGTGGATGAGGCGATCGAAAACCGTCTTGGCCGCGGGCGGCACCTGCCCGGCGGCCGTGTCGCGCTCGGCGGTCGCCTGGTCCAGCCGCTGGCCGACCTCCTCCCGCGCTGTCTCGACCTCGCGCTCAGCGCTGACCACCAGCTTCTGCTGATCGGCCACGCGCTGCTCGACATCCGTGACGCGCTGCTGGAGCGCCTCGACCTCGCCCATCTGCTCCAGCGCCTGGTCCTCCAGCTTCGACTTGTCCCCCTTGAGCGTGTTGACCTCCACGAGCGTGGCGGAGTACTCCTTGTTGCTCCTGGCGGTGTTCATCCGCTCCCGCAGCGAGGCGATCCGCTCGTCCAGCCCGGCGGCCTGCTGCTCGAGTTGATGGGCCTCGGCCCGATGGTGGCGCAACTGGTTGGCCAGCTCCTGATGCTGCTGCTGAAGCTGCTCGAGTCGCTCGCGCTGGGCGCGCTGACGGCGCTCGGCCGCATCCAGACGCCCCCGCAGGCCCCGGACCTGCTGATCCAGACGGTACAACTCGCGCAGTTGCTCTTGTAGCGACAAGGGACGGGTCTCCATATTCGCGGCTCAACACTATTACTATAACAAATGATCCGCCCGGGTCGAACGGCAAATGGCGGACGCCTCCTCTTCCGCCCGATTCCCCGCCCGCGGGTTTGACCTGCCGCCCGATCGTGAAACCAACCCCTGCGTCTGGGCCGGCGGGGGCGTAAAATACCCCCCGAAAGGAGATGCCCGACTTGGAGCTAACAATCCGGCTTCCGCACGGTGACCAGCGACTGGCCGTGACCGGCACCGCGGAACGCAACCTGAAGATCATCCGCGAGGCGCTGGGCGTCAACGTCAGCGCCCGCAACGGGTCGCTGCGCGTCAGCGGGGAGAGTGGCCCCGTGGGCCGGGCGGCCCACGTCATCGAGCAGCTCGGCGAGGCCGCCCGGCTGCAGAAGCCGATGACCCGCCAGCAGTTGCTGGAGACGATCGCCGAGCTCGACCACCGCCCCCTTCCCCGGCCCGCCACCGGCGCCGGGCCTCGGACGCAGCAGGGGCTGGGCGACCCGCTCGAGGTCTTCCTGCCCGGCCGGCGGGTCAAGCCGATGACCGCGGGGCAGAGCCGGTACCTCGACGCGATCGCGCACCACGACCTGAGCTTCTGCGTCGGGCCCGCGGGCACGGGCAAGACCTACCTCGCCGTCGCCGCGGCCGTGGCGATGCTCAAGCGCGGCGACGTGCGCAAACTCGTGCTCGTCCGCCCCGCGGTCGAGGCGGGCGAGAAGCTCGGCTTCCTGCCCGGCACGATGCAGGAAAAGGTCAACCCCTACCTCCGCCCCCTGCTCGATGCCTTGCACGACATGATGGAGTTCGACCAGATCCAGCGCTACATGGACGCCGACCTGATCGAGATCGTCCCGCTGGCGTTCATGCGCGGCCGGACGCTCAACGACGCCCTGATCATCCTCGACGAGGCGCAGAACACCACGAAGAACCAGATGCTCATGTTCCTGACGCGCCTGGGCCACGGCAGCAAGATGATCGTCACGGGTGACACGTCGCAGATCGACCTGCCCGACCCGCGCGAGTCGGGGCTCGTCGACTCGATCCACCGCCTGCGCCGCACGGCGGGCGTGGCCATGTGCACGCTCGTCGGCAGCGACATCGTCCGCCACAGCCTCGTCCAGCGGATCGTCGACGCCTACGGCCAGAGCGCCGATCGGCCCGGTGCCGACGCGTCCGGGACGGAACCTACGTAGAATGCTGCACGACCGGCTCTCGCTTGCCGATAGCCATCAGGAGGAACGTCGCCGCATGTGAAGAACGTAAGGGTCCGCTGTGCGGGCCTTCACCTCGACGGCAACATCCGCCTGAAGCTCCGCACGGCGGACCCCTAACGTCCGCATCGAGGCCCGATCTCCAGCCGCCGACGCCTGATCCGACCTGCCCCCACCCATTGCCATGCCCACGCCCCGCTCATCCCGAACCGCCCGTCGCCGCGAGGTCCGGCGCTACCTGCCCCGGCCGGGGCGGCGCGTCGGGCCGCTGGGGCAGCCCGACTTCGTCGCGGCGGGGCTCTGGGCACTGCTGCTCGCGGCCGTGGCGACGCTCATCGCCTGGCCCGACAGCGCCCGCCTGCGCTACGACCCCGGCGCGGTGATCACCGACGCGATCGTCGCCCGCGTCGACTTCGAGGCCGTCAACCGCACCGAGACCGAGCGGCGCCGCACGGATGCGATGAACCGCCAGCCGCGCGTCTACGTCGCCAACGAGCAGTTCTACGAGGAGCTGCGCCAGCACCTGGACGAGGAGCTGCTGGCGCTGGCGCAGTACAACACCGTCGAGGAGCTGCCGCGCGACTACCGCGAGGGGTACGCGATCACGCCCGAGACGCTCGAATCGCTTCGCCGTTTCGCCGGCGGCGAGGTCGAGCGGTCGTGGGACCAGCGCGTGCGCGCGTTTCGGCGATCGCTGTTCGACCTGGCGCTGCTGGAGCCCGAGCAGTACGCGATCGAGCAGGAAGACGAGATCGGCGTGGGCGGCATCGTGATCCTCCACCCCGACCCGCTGCCGGGCGAGGCGACGGAGCGCGACCTCTACCCGCGCGATATCTACCCGATGGATGACACCGAGGCTCTGGCGGAAGTCATCGCCCGCAAGGCGGTCCACTTCCCCATCGAGCTGCGCGACAGCGTCACGACGCTGGTGCTGGAGCGGTTGCAGCCGACCTACCTCTACAACAGCGTCGCCGAGGAGCTGACCGCCCAGCGGCGCGCGGCGCGCTACGCCCGCGAGCCGGCGGAAATCGACCCGATCCGGCGCGGCGATCCGCTCGTGCGGCCGGGCACGCGCCTGGAGGACGCGCACATCGAGCTCATCGAGGCCGAGCGCGAAGCCTACCAGGCGACGCTGGGGCGGTTCGAGCGCACCATGCACCACGCCGCGCTGCTCGGGATCATGGTGCTGCTATCGGTGGGCCTGTGGTCCTACATCGTGGCGTTCAAGCCCCGCGTGGTGCGCAATCCCTGGCGGGCGCTGGCCATCACGCTGCTCGTGGTGATCTGCCACGGGCTGGCGGTGTGGATCACCCTCCTGCACCCGCGCCTGCCCTACATCACCACCATCGCGCCCACCGTCTTCACCGCGATCGTCCTGAGCATCGCCTACGACCGGCAGTTCGCGCTCACCGTGGGGTTCATCCACACGCTGCTGGTGGTTGTCAGCCTGGACCTCGGCATGGGCGTGGCGGTGGTGATGCTCGCCGGCGTGAGCACGGCCGTCGCGCTGCTCGAGCCCGTGCGCACGCGATCGACGATCGTCCTCGTGGGCCTGGCCAGCGGCGGGGTGATGGCGCTGGCGACGGGCATGACCGGGCTGTTCGACCGCCCGCTGCACCTGCCGGGCGAGCAGTGGCGCATCCTCGTGGACATGTTCCACGCCGCGCTGGTCGGGCTGTTCACCGGCCTGTTCGTGCAGGGCATCCTGCCGGGGATCGAGAAGGTCTTCAAGGTCACCACGGCGATGACGCTGCGGGAGCTCAACGACGCGAGCCATCCGCTGCTGCAGCGCCTCGCGCAGGAAGCGCCGGGGACGTTCCAGCACTCGCTGCGCATGGCGGACATGGCCGAGGCCGCCGCCGACGCGATCGGCGCCGACGGCCTGCTCTGCCGCGTGGGCGCGATGTACCACGACGTGGGCAAGCTGCACAAGCCGGAGTACTTCATCGAGAACCAGACGGGCGGCCCGAGCCGGCATGCCAAGCTCTCGCCCGCCATGAGCCTGCTGATCATCGTCGGCCACGTCAAGGACGGCATCGAGATGGCCCGGGAGTATCGGCTGCCGGCGACGATCATCCACTGCATCGAATCGCACCACGGCACGACGCTCGTCGAGTACTTCTATCACGCCGCGCGCAAGCAGAGGGCGGACGAGGACGAGCCGGCGCCGAGCGAGTTCGAGTTCCGCTACCCCGGGCCCAAGCCGCAGACGAAGGAGGCGGCGATCATGCTGCTGTGCGACAGCGTCGAGGCGGCCGCCCGCTCGCTCGCCGAGCCGACGCCGATCCGCCTCGAGCAGATCGTCCAGCGGATGATGAGCAAGCGGCTGATGGACGGACAGTTCAACGAATGTCAGGTCACGCTGCAGGAACTGCACCGCATCGAGGAGGCGATCACCAAGACGCTGCGCGCGATCTATCACGGCCGCGTCAAGTATCCGACCGATCAACCGGAGCGTACGGCCGCTCCACGCCCGGCGGCGCCACAGCCACGCAGCGCGGCGAGTTGAGACACACCACGGACGCCGGGCCGATACGCGCGGGCGCGGCGGCGAGATCGCGTCAACCCATTCGTAGGGGGTGGGGTGCATTGACAAGCGGAGTCCGCGGAGCTTGTCAGTGCGAACGAGGGCAAACACTGACAAGGCCGAGGACGGCCTTGTCAGTGGCACCGCGACGGTTAAATTGAACGTACGTTAAACGTAGGGTCCGCTGTGCGGACCTTCCCCTCACGTTGACCAACCCCACCACGGACCCTACAGGCCCACCGGCTCATCGCCCGGGGCGACGATGCCGCGCCGGTGCAGCAGCGAGCCCTCCAGCCGGTACAGGTCGACCACCGCCTGGCGGAAGGCGACCACGGCCCGCACCTCCGCGATCTGGCTTTCGAGCAGGTCCCGCTGTGCCTGCGCCACCAGGAGCGCCGTGCTCGTGCCCACCTCGAACCGTTCGCGCTCCGCCCGTAGCGTCTGCTCGAAGAGCTCGCGCGTCGCCTGCGTCGCGTCGATCTGCTCGCCCGCCCGCTCCAGTTCCACCAGCGCCTGGCGGACGTCCAGCTCGACAAGCTCCGTGGCGTTGGCCACCGCCTCGCGGGCCTGACTGCGGGCGAATCGCGCCTGCCGGTAGGCCGCCCGCTCGCCGCGCCGGCCCAGCGCCTGCTCGAAGCGGAGCCCGACGGTCACGTCGTAGCCCGGGCCGTCCATCTCATGGAAGGTGTCGCCGAACGCGTCGGCGTAGCCGGTCTTGCCCAGGGTCAGGAACAGGTCCAGCCGGGGCAGCAGCCCCTCGCGTGTCTCCACGACGTCGAGGCGATCGCGCGCCAGCCGCAGCCGCGCCTCGTTGAGGTCCGCCCGCCACTGCCGCGCCAGCGCGGCATGCGCCTCGACCTCGTCGACGACGACCTCCGGCACCGTCGGCTCGTCGGCGAGCTCGATCGGCGTCGCCCATCCCGCCTCGCGCCCCACGCCCAGCAGCCGCAGCAGTCGCAGCCGCGTCTGGTCGCGTCGGCTGCGGGCGTCGATCAACTCCTCGCGCCGCAGCGCGACCTCTGCCCGGGCCGCGTACAGCTCCGTCTCGGGCACGAGCCCCACCTCGATGCGCTGCTGCGTCTGCTGGGCCTGCTGCCGGGCGACAGCCAACGACGCCTCGAAAATCTCGATCTCCCGCTGCGCGAGCGCATGGTCCCAGTAGGTCTGCTCGACCTGGGCGACGAGGGCCTCGGCGAAGCCGCGCAACTCGTATTGCGAGATCTCGGCGTCAAGGCGGGCCTGCTCGATGCCCGCGAGGTTGCCAAGCCGGCTGCGCCCCTGCAACAGCGCCTGCGTCACGCCGACGCCCACCCGCGTGCCATGCTGCCGGGGCGTGCGGTCGGTGACCCGGGTGAAGTGTCCGAGCTCCAGGCCCACCTCCGTGCCCGTAAGCAGCCGCTGGCGCAGCCCGGCATCGAAGGTCACGCCCTCCTCGACCGACTCGAACGTCGTGCCCGGCAACGCCGGGTTGACGCGCTCGGCCCGCTCGCGCGTGTAGGCGAGCTCGGCGTCGATGAACGGGTCGTACAGCGCCCGCTCCAGCGCCTCGAACTCGCCGGCGATCAACGGCTGGTACTGCTGGACCGCCAGCTCCCGGTTGCGCGACAGCGCGAGCATCACCGCCTGCTCCAGCGACAGCGCCAGCGGCTCGCCCGCGGCCGGCAGCGCCACATGCAGCGGCGGCTCGGGCTCGATCGGCGTTGGCGATTCGACCGGCTCGTCCTCCGCACGCTCGGCGCGGTCGACCGCCTGCGCATACGCCTCGCGGTCGTACTGGTACAGCGCGTCCGGCGCGCACGCCGCGACCAGGCAGAGCATCAACACGGTGACGAGAAGACCTGCACGCACGGGCATCGAACGCTCCAGCAACAAGAGGGTTGGCCGCACTTCCCCAGGCGGGCCCGACAGGATAATCCATTCACCGCCGAACCGCGCCATCATGCGGCCGGGACGTGTGGCCGCGCGGAGCGGGTCGGGTTGTGCGGGCGTGGATTGAACCTGCTCCAGGCGTCGCGCGGGTCACTCCGCGGCGGAGCGTTCGCGCGGCTTGCCGGGCTGGACGACGTCCCATGCCAGGCCCATCAGGCTCATGGCGCGGATCGTCAGGTAGGTGATGTCGATCTCATACCACTTCTGGCCGTGCGCTGCCGCGCGCTGGTGGGCGTGGTGGTTGTTGTGCCAGCCTTCGCCGAAGCCCAGCAGCGCGACCCACCAGAGGTTGGTCGACCGGTCGCCGGTTTCGAAGGTCTGGTAGCCCCAGGTGTGGGAGGCGGAGTTGACGAACCAGGTTGCGTGGTAGACGAGGACGGTGCGCAGGGCGACGCCCCAGATGACCCAGGACAGGCCGCTGGCGTTGAGCCCGAAGTAGCGGGCCAGTTCGCCGCCGGCGAGCAGCACCACCGCGAGGATCGCCTGCGGCACCCAGAAATGGCGGTTGAGCCGGCGGATGAACGGGTCCCGAAGCAGGTCCTTCGCCGCCGCGGCCGCGTTCTGGCCCTCCGGCTCCTTGTGCATGCACCAGAAAATGTGCGACCAGGTGAAGCCGTGGTTCGGCGTGTGCGGGTCCAGGTCGCTGTCGGAGTGCTTGTGGTGGATGCGGTGCGTGCCGACCCACGTGGCCGGCCCCCCCTGCCAGGCGAGGCACCCGAAAGCGGTGAGCGTGTACTCCAACCACTTGGGCGTCTTGAAGCTGCGGTGCGTCAGCAGACGGTGGAACCCGAGCGTGACGCCCAGGCCGCCGCTGATCCAGTAAAGCACCAGGGCAACCGTCAGCGCGCTCCAGGAAAAGAACCAGGGTGCGGCGATGGCGGCAACATGGAGCCCGCCGATGCCGATGATGACCGGCCAATCGAGCTTGTGCCGCAGCCGGTGGATGCGGCCGGGCACTTTCGCGTCCTGCGGGCCGGCGTCCTGCGAGGCAGCGTCCTGTGGCGAAACGGCTTCCTGAGGCATCATGGACATCCTAAAGTTGGCCCGCCGCCGTTTCCATCCGGCGGCTCCGGCGCCTGCTGGCCGGCCGGACCCCCATCGGGCACCGGGTACATCCCGGTGTCGGATCCGAAGGTGGACAAGGATGCCGATCCTTGAACGGGGGATTCCGGAGCGGAAGCCCACATCATAGGCGCACCCACCACCCCGTGCATGCGACACCCCCACCATACGCCCCGCCACACGCCCGCCACACCGCCCGTTCGCGGCACGTTCGCACCGCAAAACATCGCTCACCAACCACAAATCAACAATCGGATGTCACCGCGGCTCCCGGTACACCTCATCATCGTCCGATGCACCGCCCGTCTCGATCATCGCCTGTCCCTTGGGCCAGAACGGCGTAAAGAGCATGAACGCCACCGCGGCAGGCAGCAGCCCCGGCAGCAGCGTCCCGCTCACGAGGCACCCGACCAGGGCCAGCAGGCCCCCGATCTCCACCGCCAGCCAGATCGTGAACTGGCCCTTGAGGTAGCTCCGCGGATCGACCGCCTGCCCGCGCCAATACGACCGAAACAGGTAGTCGCGGAGCATGAACGCGGCCGGCAACGTCACCAGCATCCAGACCAGTGACACGACGAAGAACACCGCCGCAAGCTGCGGCCGCTGCTCGGCGCCGTCGTACGCCACCGTGCCGATCACGGCGAGGAACACGAAGAAGGGAACGAGCAGCAGCGTCAGCCACGCCATCCACGCCACGCGCAGCGCCCGTCCCGGCGTCAACGACTCGACCTGCCCATCTGCCATCGTCATCGCCCTGCTCCTCGTCAGCCCGCAGCCGCGCCTGCCCAACATTCTACGAGCGCCCCCCCTGCTCCGTGCCACCCGATTTGCGATCACAGTTGATGCGGCTTCCCCGCGGGGCCTGGGATCGACCCGGCAACCGATGCCGCGCTCCGTTGTCCCGCCCGAGGCGCGCTCATACACTGCCGTTCATGCTGATCCGCGTCACCCCCGCCGTCTGCTTCGTTCTGGCCGGCCTGCTGCTCGCCCCCGCCATGCCCTCGCCCGCCCGCGCCGCCACGGCCCCCGCCGCGGAGGCCACCGGCGTTGACGCCGACACCGACCGGTACCAGCTCGACGCGATGGTCGGGCAGGTCAACGGCCGACCGATCTTCGCGCGGCGGGTGCTGGGCCCGATCGAGGAGCAACTGGCGAGCCTCGGGCGTGGGCTGCCCGAGCCCGTCTTCCGCGAGGAGGTCGCGGGCCTGATCGCCGACCAGCTCGAACAGCTCGTCACGCACGCGCTGATCCTCGGCGAAGCGGAGCGGGATCTGAGCGATCGGGAGCGCCAGGGCGTAGCCCACATGGTGCATCAGCACGAGCGCGAGCTGATCCGCCGCCACGGTCGCGGCTCGCGCGCCGTCGCCGACACCGTGCTCCGGGACCGCACCGGTCGCAACCTGGACCAGTCGCTGCGCGACTTCCGCGAGCAGATCATCGTCGATCGGCATGTGCGGACGAACCTCTGGCCGCGCATCAATGTCACGCGGCGGCACATCGCACGTCACTACGAGGAAAACCGCGAGACTTATCAGCCGCCGGCGGTGCGGACGCTGCGGCTTGTTGTCGTCGGCGATGCGACGGAGGCGTCAGCGGTGCGCGAGCGAATCGACGCAGGGGAAACATTCGCCGACGTCGCCGCCGATGGCAGCCTCAACGCCTACCGCGCCCACGCCGGCGGGCGCATCGAGGTCAGGGGCGACCAGCCGCTGGCACACGACGCGCTCAACGCCGCGATGCGCGCCCTGGAGGTCGGCGAGCACGTCGGGCCCATCGAGGCGGGCGGGTCCTACTGGTTCGTCAGTCTGGAGAACATCGAGCAGGCCCCGGGCCGATCGCTGCGCGACGTGCAACTGGAAATCGCGGCGCGGCTGGAGCGTCAGCAGTTCGACCGGCTCTCGCGGCGCTACCGCGACGCCCTCTACGAGGCCGGCAGCTACAACTCGATCCCCGAGATGGCCCACGCCCTGCTGGAGATCGCCGTCGTTCGCCACGCGGCCGAGTCGCCACAGAGCCGCGGTTAGCGGCCGCCGGAACGCCTCCCCTTCCCAGTTGCGATGAAGCTCTCTGGAAAACCGCGAGGCAGCGAAGAGGGCGGGGGACGCGAAGGTTTGGGGTTTGCGTCACTTCTGTTTCTTCGCGCCCTTCGCTGGCTTCGCCTCTTCGCGGTTCAACGATGAGTTCGTCGGATCCCAGGGGCATTCAGAGCTCCCAACTCCGAATTCTGAATTCTGAATTTTGAATTTTGAATTTTGAATTCCCTGCCCCACTACTCCGGCGTCGGCCGATTCGGCGTGCCCGGTGTGCCGCGCGACGCGTTGCCGCCGAGGTCGTTCTCGCCCAGCAGCGTGAAGTGCTTGCGCCGCAGGATGTGCCCCGACAGGAGGATGTCGTCGGTGTGCAGGGCGATGGTCGGCAGGCCCCGCGGGTGCACCAGCAGCGGGTAGCCGTAGTGGATGTTCACCTCCGCCACGAGCAGCGACTCGCAGATGCCCGCGAGCGTCCGCCCCTGGCCGAGCTCGACGACGAGCACCTCCGCCTCGGACGCGGGCAACTCGTGGCGGGCGAGCAGTCGGCGGGTGAGCTCGGCGCGGGAGGTGAGAATCCGCACGACGGCATGGTCGGTCGAGTCGACGACGCTCAGCCCCGCCAGCACGACCGTCTGGTTGTCGAAGACCTCGACGAGGTCGAGCAACTGGCCGACGCGGTTGGTCAGAAAGACGCTGAACTGCGTGTTGCGCGGCGGCTCGAAACCGAAAGTTGTCTGATCGCTGACGGGAGCCTGCGCCATGACCATATCCTAAACCGCTGACGCGCCACGGGTAAAGCCCGAGCATGGGAATCCGTTGCGCCGGCGGAAACCGCGGGCGTCGCCCGGAGGGCGATCGCTGACAGCCACGCCATCGGGTGCCGGTCTCAACCGGCCTTCGCGGCCGCCTTCTTCTTGCTCCAGCTCTCGCAGCCGCCCTCGCCGCTGGCGCGGACGCTGGGCTTGGCGATGTCCTCCGTCCCCGCGTAGGCGTACGGATCGCGCCCGGCGATCATCACGATGTCGCGGTAGTCCGCCTTCGCCACGCCGGTGCCTTCCTGGTGGCGCCACGGCAGCAGCGACTCAGCGCTCATGTAGTGATTCACCAGCACGCGCCGGTACCCGCCCGACGCGCGGTTGGGCAGCGAGCGGTGCAGCAGGTAGCCGTTGAAGAAGACGATCGACCCGGCCTTGACCTCGACAGGGACGGCATCGTCGTCGGTGTAGGGAAACTCGTGCGACTCCAGCGCGCAGTCGAAACGCCGGTCCTCGTGGATGCGCTGGGGCCAGAGGATGCCGCGCGCGTGCGAGCCGGGGATCACCCAGAGGCAGCCGTTCTCGACGGTGGCGTCGTCGAGGGCGATCCACCCGCCAACGAGCGAGCGGTCGCGTGTGGGGATGTAGTCCTCGTCCTGGTGCCAGGCCTGCCCGGGCTTGCCGGCCGCCTTGATGAAGAGCATGGACTGCATGGCCTTGACGTTGGGGCTGACGACGTTGGTCAGCGTCTCGACGATGCCCGGGTGGGCGAGCGCCCGGTGCATGACGGGCGAGATCTTGTGGGGGAAGTGGATGCACAGGTATTGCCGGAGGACGTCCTCGTCGCTCTGGCCGTCGTGAGGCCCGACCCAGCCGTTGTAGCTGCCGCGATCGCCGCGGCAGATGGCCAAGGCCTCGGCGTTGAGCTCGTCGATCTCGGCCCGCGTGACGGCGTCCTCGATGACGAGGAAGCCGTTGTCGACGTAGAACTGCTTTTCCGTCTCGCCGATGAACCCCGCCCCGGCCCCCGCCGCCACGTACCCCATCCGATGCCTGTCCTTCTGCCCGATCATCGCTCAACTCCTGTGCGTGCAGCCAGAAAACTCCACCCCCAGCCTACCCGAGATGGGCCCAAAAGCCCATAGCACCCCCCGAAATGTGGCGGCCGGCGCGGGCCGGGGCGGGGGAGGCCCCTCCGCCCCCAGCGCCCGCCGGGCTGGTCCGCCCAGCGGACCCTACGTCACATCCATCATTGTCGCCATGATTCGCTCGCGGTCGAACACCGCCACGGCCACCGACTCGTCGGCGGCGCCATAGTAGACCCAGAGCTCCTCGCCGCGCTCGACGAGCCCGGTGGGGAAGACGACCTCGTCAACGAAGCCGCGCCGCTCCCAGGACTGCGTCGGCCGCATGACCGGCTCGCGGGTCTGGGCGAGGACGCGACGGGGGTCGTCGAGCTCCAGCAGCAGGCCTCCCGCCGTGTAGACGCCCGGGCCGGGGTCGCCCTCGCGCCGCTCGCTGCCGTGGTAGAGCGTCAGCCACCCCTCGGGCGCGCGGATGGGCGGCGTGCCCCCGCCGATGCGGCTGCGCTCCCAGACGCGCGTCGCGCCGAGCAGGTGCTCGTGCCGGCCCCAGTGCAGCAGGTCCGGGCTGTGGGCGATCCACATCTCCGGCGCGCGGAACTGCATCGACGGGACGGGCCGATGCATCGCCACGTAGTCGCCGCGCACGCGCTCGGGGAAGAGCAGCACGTCCTTGTTCTCGGGCGGGAGGATGATGCCGTGGCGGCGGAAGGTGGTGAAGTTGCGGGTGGACATGAGGCAGGTCGCCAGGCCGTGTGGCGAGACGCCGACGTAGGTGATGTAGTAGGCGTCGCCGATCCGGGTGATGCGCGGGTCCTCAATGCCGTAGGCCTCGTAGGCAGTCGCGGGAAACACCGCCGCCCCCGGCACGGCATCGCTGACGGTGCTGCCGTCGCGCGAGCGCACGACCTTGAGGTGGGAGATGAAGCGGAGGCGCTCGAAGCCGGTGACACGGTCGCGGTAGACGCGCGGGTCGTCGAAGGTGAGGCCCCCGGCCGGGAGCCAGTCGATGGTCAGACCCGCGCCCGGGTCGTAGCGAGGCGAGGGGCGGGCGCCCTCGCGCTGCTCGATCGGCTGCTCGACGACGCGCACGAGCAGGATGGTCTCGTCGCCGAGCGTCGCCACGCCAGGGTTGAACACGCCAACCACCCGCATTCGCGGGTCGCTGGCGGGCAGATCCTCGGGGCCGAGCATGCGCTGGCAGGACAACCGCTCGGGCATGGGCGCGATCCTCCGTTCGAGGGATCATAGACACGCACGCCCCGCACCCGCCGTTCGTCCTCCGGACGACGCGGGCCGTGCATCGCCACAGGGCCCGCTGTGCGGACCATGAACAACAGGCGGCGACCCCGCAAAAGGGGCCCCGGCGGTCCCTACGCGTTGCCAAGCACCTCGCTGTAGAAGCGCAGCCAGTTGCCGTGGAAGAACCCGGCTACGTCGGCATCATCGAATCCCCGATCGCGCAGCATCGGCTCGAGGCGCGTCAGGTCCTCGTAGCGTTGCAGGTCGCCGGGGGTCGCCTCGGCGCCGAAGCCGCCGTCCAGATCCGTGCCCAGCGCCACGTGCTTCGCCGAGCCGGCGAGCTGGCAGACGTGATCGACATGCTCGACGACGTGCGCCAGGCGCACGTCGACCGGCCGACCGCCGTCGCGCGCCAGCGGGCGGATCATCCCGGCGTACATCACCATGCCGATCACGCCGTCGCGCTCGACGATCAGCTTGATCTGCTCATCACTGAACTGCCGCGGGTGCGGCACGAGGGCGCGGCAGTTGGTGTGGCTGGCGCAGACGCGCCCCGGCCAGGTGTCGATCACCTGGTAGAAGCTCGTGTCCGACAGGTGCGACAGGTCGATCGCCAGCGGCAGCTCGCGTGCCTCGCGCAGCAGCGCCACGCCCAACTCGGTGAGCGGCCCGTCCTGCTCGCGGCCAGTCGGGTCTGGCGAGGGTGTGCCCGCGGCGTAGCGGCTGTGGCCGTAGTGGGCGAGGGCGAGCGCCCGCAGCCCCGCGGCGTGCCAGGCATGCACCTGCGCCGGTTCCACGATCGGGTCCGCCCCCTCCATCAGCAGGATGACGCCCGGCTCGGGGGCGGCACGGGTGGGCGGGCCACCCGTGGCACCGGTATTGGCAGGCAAGCCGCCGGTGGTGCCCGCTGAGCGGCCGGTCGCACCGCCCGGGCCGGCGACGTCGAGCGCGGGCTCGACGCGAGCGGCCTGTTCGAACTGACGGGCGAGCGCCCCGGCCGTGGTCATGATCCTGAGCTCCCCTTGCGCCTCGAGCAGCCGGTAGTAGGCGAGTTGGCCCTGCGCCGCGGCGTAGGCCATGCGGGCATCGGGATAATCGAGGTCCATCCGCCCGATCCGCCGCGCCGGGTCCACCCAGGGCTTGGCGCGGGCGATCAGCGTCGCCACGACCGCCGCGACGCCGCAGCGGCGCAGCTCCGGCAGGGTGACGGTCGCGATGCCCCGGTCGTCGGCGTTGGGCCGCGCCTCGCGCTTGCGCAGCGCCGGGATCGAAAGCGTCTGGTCGCGCTCGTACAACAGCGCGTTCATCGCCAGGTCGAGATGCCCGTCGAACAGCACAGCCATCGTCGCGGATTCTACACGGCAGGGCGCTCGCGTCGCTCCCCGGCGCGGAAGGTCCACATCGCGGACCCTATGTCACGAGATGCCGCCGCAGGAACGACACGCACAGGTCGCGCCAGCTCGCGACCGACCCGGCGTCGAGCGCCATGCCCAGGCCGTGCGGCCCGGACTCGTAGACGTGCAGTTCCACCTTCACGCCGACGTTGTAGCAGGCCTGGGCGTACATGATCGCGTTGTCCACGTGCACCACCGCGTCGTCGGTGGTGTGCCAGACGAATGTCGGCGGCGTGTCGGCGGTGACGTGCCGGTGCGTGCTCATCAGCTCGACGGCCTCGGGGTCGGCCTTGGGCCCGAACAGGTTGCCGCGCGACCCGGTGTGCGCGGCAGCGCCGGCCATGTCGATCACTGGGTAGCAGAGCACCGCCGCGTTGGGCCGGGCGCTCTGGACGTCGACGAGGTCATCGTCGGCCGACGCGAAGCGGTCGTGATGCACCGACAGCGACGACGCAAGGTGGCCGCCTGCGGAGAAGCCCATGATCCCCACGCGGTCGGTGTGCACGCCCCAGGCCTCGGCGTTGGCGCGGATCAGCCGCATGGCCCGCTGGGCGTCGTTGATCATCGCCGGGTGCTGGTGGTGCGGGCCGAGGCGGTAGCGCAGCGTCGCGGCGTGGAAGCCGAGCGCGTTAAGCCAGGCCGCGACCGATCGCCCCTTCTCCTCGGTGAGCATGTGGTAGCCGCCGCCGGGGCAGACGAGGATCGTCGCGCCGCCGGCAGTGGGGTTGGTCGCGGGGTAGAACGTCAAGGCCGTGGTGCGCCCGGGCGCCGGCTCAACCTCTTCGCCGGGCCAGAGTGCGTGCGGGGTGTAAGGTTCCATGGGCATCCGGGGAGGGAGTCAGGGAGGTCGGGGAAGTCAGGGAAGTCGAGGAAGGGGGAGGATAGCCACAGGGGACGCGGATGGGGAGTGATCGTGCGTGGCCTTCGCTTGCGGACTCGCTCAACCACGGCACCCGGGGCTGCGTGCGCGGCGGGGAGGGGGCGAGGCGCGGTGGCGGCGCGGCCCCGACTTCCCCGACTTCCTGCCCCCTACCCCACCTCACCAACCTGCACCGGGCCGCGCTCGCGTGCCGCGACGATCGCCGCGTGCAGCACCTTCTGCGTCTCGTACGCGTCCGCGAAGTCCGGCAGCGGCGCCACAGGCTCGTCGCCGGCCAGCACCTTGCAGATGTCCGCCGCCATGTTCGTGAATGTGTCGACGTATCCGATCACGTGCCCGCCCGCGGGCCAGTAGGCCTCGGCATAGGGGTGCCCGGCGTCCATGCTGGTGACGTTGATCGTGCTCCAGCCCTGCTGCGGCGCGTCGAGCGTCGCGTCGTACCACTCCAGCTCGTTCATGCGCTCGAAGTTGAAGCGGACGGCGCCCTTCTCGCCATGGACCTCGATGCGGTTGCGGTTCTTGTCGCCCGTGGAGAAGCGCGTCGCCTCGAAGCTGGCGACCGCGCCGCCCGAGAGACGGGCCAGGAAGAGCACGGCATCGTCGACGCCGACCTTGCCCTTGCCGCCGCCGTCGGGCAGCTCGCGCTCCTTGATGAAGGTCTCCTCGATAGCGCCGGTGACTTCCGTGATCTGCTCGCCGGTGATGAAGCGGGCCATGTCGATGATGTGGGCGTTGAGGTCGCCGTGGGCGCCGGAACCGGCGATGTCGCCCCGGAAGCGCCACACGAGCGGCGCGTCGGACTCGCCCCAGCTTTGCAGGTAGGCGGCGCGGACGTGGCGGATGCGGCCGAGGCGGCCCTGCCGGACGAACCGATGGGCGAGCGCCACGGCCGGGCAGCGGCGATAGTTGTACCAGACGAAGGTGTGCTGTCTGCCCTGGACCTTCGCGGCCGCGTCCTTCATCTGCCGGGCGTCGTCGAGCGTGCCGGCCAGCGGCTTTTCGCAGGCGACGTGCTTGCCCGCATCGAGCGCCGCGATCGCCTGCTCGCGGTGCACGTCGTTGGGCGTGCCGACGTCGACGAGCTCGATTGCGTCGTCGGTCACGGCCTGCTGCCAGTCGGTCGTCCAGTTGGCCCAGCCCCAGCGCGCGGCGAAAGGCTCGAGCTCGTCGGCATGACGGGCCGCGATCGTATGCCGCACGGGCTCGATCGGCAGATCGAAGTAGCGCGCGACGTTCGAATAGGCGTGCGAGTGCGTTCGGCCCATGAACTTGGAGCCGATGAGCGCGACGTTGACGGTTCGCCTGGCCATGTGCTGCCTCCGGGTAAAAGGAACACGCCGACCCGCCACCCCCGCCACCTCGCCGCCCCGCCACAACCCCTCGCCCCCGCCGGGTGACAGTACCGCAACGTCCGGGAAGTGACAACAGCGTCGGCGGACGGGGTGGGGGGTGGGGCCGGGTTGCAGGCAAGCCCACGGTTGCCCGGCCGCGTCGTGCCAACTTGCCCCGGCGTCCGCGCCGGGCGATCATTGCCGCACGCATTCATCGACGTCACAAAGGAATCCACCATGCGCCTTGGAATGGTCGCCCCGCTCGAACACGCCCATGCCATGCAGCAGGCAGGCTTCGACTACCTCGAGGTCCAGATCCGCAGCGTCCTCGACGGCCGGCTCGACGACGACGCCTGGCGCGCCGGCGCGCCGAACCCCGCCAGCCTGCCTCTTCCGCTGGAAGCCGGCGCCGGGCTGCTGCCCGCCGACATGCCGGTCATCGGGCCGGAGCGGGATCTCGACGCGCTCAGGCTCTACATGGAGCGCGTCGCCGCCCGCGCCCGCGCGCTGGGCATCGACGTGCTCGTGTTCGGCTCGGGCGGGGCGCGCAAGCGGCCGGACGACGTCAGCCCCGACGCGGCGCTGCGCCAGCTCGTGGAGTTCTGCCAGCTTGCCGGCGACGCCTGCGCCGCGCACGACGTGACGCTCGTCGTCGAGCACCTCAACCGCGGCGAGACGAACACGATCAACACCCTTGTCCAGGAGCGCCAGCTCGTGGAAAAGGCGCACCACCCGCGCGTGGCGGGGCTCGTGGACAGCTACCACTTCGGCGTGGAGAACGATTCGAGCGAGGATCTGCTCGCCTTGGCGGGGCGGATCGCCCACGTGCACCTGGCCGAGCCGTCGGGCCGGCACGAGCCCGGCCACCCCGCCGACGCCGAGCAGGCCTTTGATTTCGAGGACTTTTTCAGCCTGCTGCACAAGATCGGCTACGACGGCCGCTTCAGCATCGAGGGCAAGCTGACCGGGCCGATCGAAGAGGTCGCCGCGCCCTGCCTCACCAACCTGCGCGAGCTCTGGCAGGCCGCCGCCACGGCCTGACGCGGTGGACGGGGCATGGCCACCGATGAGCACGGTTCGAAACCCGAAATCCGCTATTCGAAATTTCCCATGACCATCGACTGGCCTGCGCTCCACTCGCCCGACGCCTTCCGCAACACGCGCGTGCTCGTCACGGGCGGCGCGGGCTTCATCGGCTCCCACCTCGTTGACGCCCTCATCGCCCTCAAAGCCCACGTCACCGTCCTCGATGACCTCAGCACCGGCGACGCGGGCAACCTCGCCGAGGCCCGCGATCACGCCCCGGACCGGCTGCGGCTCGTCGAGGCGAGCATCCTCGATGCGGCAGCGCTGGCGGACGCAGCGCGCGGCGCGCGGTACGTCTTCCACCTCGCGGCGCTCGCGTCGGTGCCCGACAGCATCGAGCGGCCGGCGGCGTACCACGAGATCAACGCCACGGGCACGCTGCATGTGCTCGAAGCCGCCCGGGCCTGTGGCGTGGAGCGCGTGATATTCGCCGCCAGCTCCGCGGCGTACGGCAACGCCGACGCGCTGCCGCTGGCGGAGTCGATCCCGCCGCAGCCGCTGAGCCCCTATGCGGCCTCGAAGCTCGCGGGCGAGGCGCTGCTGGCCGCCTACGCCCACAGCTACGAAGCCCTCGACACGGTCTCGCTACGGTACTTCAACATCTTCGGCCCGCGGCAGAACGCCAACAGCGCCTATGCGGCCGTCATCGCCGCCTTCGCCCAGGCGCTGACGAGCGGCCAGGCCCCGACCATCTTTGGCGACGGCAGCCAGTCGCGCGACTTCACCTATGTGGCCAACGCCGTGCACGCCAACCTGCTCGCGGCGCGGGCACCCGCGCCGCTGGCCGGGCAGGTCGTCAACGTCGCGACCGGCGTGCGTACGACGGTCAACGCGCTCGCGGAGCAGATGTCCCCGCTGATGGGGCGCGGCGGGGTCGCGCCTCGCTACGCGCCCGCGCGGACGGGTGACGCCCTGCATTCCGTGGCGGACCTGGCGCGGGCGCGGGCGCTGCTGGGCTACGAGCCGGTGGTCGACTTTCCCGCGGGGCTCAAGGCCACCGCCGAGTGGTACGCCAGCCTGGCGCCGGCGCCGGGCGGCGGGCCGGGCGGCGCGGTCACCGGCGGCGACCGCTGACGAGCCTGTAGCTGCCCCGGCCGGTCCAGCGGTCGGTGGTCAGATCGATCAGCTTCGACTTGATCAGCAGTCGCCGCTCGGCCGCCGTCAGCGTCGTGCGCCACTGCGGCGCGTCATGGTCCAGCTCGATCGGGTGCTGGGTGATCCGCTCGGCCATGACGGCCGGGTGCGTCCCCGGGAACCGGGTGACGAACTGGCGCGGCATGCGCTGGTAGTAGAAATCGCGCGTGACGGCGCCCACGTCGAGGGCCCGCTCCGACCAGTACTGCGCGGCGTTGCGCAGCTTGGCCTCGAAGGCCTTGCGCGACTTGACCGAGTTGTAGTGGAACTGCCGGGCGGGCGTCTCGACAGCCCGCAGCTTGCGCCCGCGCTCCTTGTACTTGGGGTGGACCGTGAAGCCGGCGGCATCGCCGCGCGATAGTACGAAGTGGTGCGGCTTGACGACCCAGCAGCGTCGCCGGCCACGCCATGGCCGAACGCCGACTTGCGTGTTGTAGTCGCCGAAGAAGTTCAACTGCTGCAGCGCCAGCGCGTCGACTCGGGGGTTGTCGGCGTGGCGGGACATCGCCTGGCGCAGGATCTCGTGATCCTCCTCGTGGACCACTTCATCGCACTGGACGTAGAACGCCCAGACGCCGCGGCAGTTCAGCAGCGCAATGTCGGTCTGCTGGGCGTAGACGTACCCGCCCGTGACCGTGTGCGGGTTCCAGGTGCTCTCGATGATGCGGATCTTCGGGCTGTCGATCGACTCGATCAGCGCCCGCGTGCCGTCGTCGGGCACCGGCTGGAGTTGATCGTCGAGGTCCCGCCCGACGTTGACGACGAACTCGTCGACCAGCGGCAGAACGGCGCGGATCGCCTCGACGACTGGATAGTCCAGCGTCACCGCGTTCTTGATGAACGTGAAACCAGAGACGAGCATGAAAAAGCCCTCGAGCGAGGGGGCCGTCACCGCGGCCCGCGCTCGTGGACTTTAGGCTCAAGCGGCACTTGCGTCGAACGTCGCGGGCGGCCGGCCACACCGCGGGCAATCCGCGCCGGCGCCCCCGCGTGGCGCGGCGGCCACCTCAGGCGTCTTCCCGGTACGCCTTCTCCGCGACGTGGATGAAGAAGTCCGGATCGTCCTCGCGGTAGGTTTCCTGGAAGTCGCCATAGGTCGTGACCTGCTGGAAGCCGACCTGACCCATCAGCGTGCGCGTGTACGCCTTGCGCAGCGGGAACATATTCAGGTGGTAGACACTCTCGTCGTTGAAGGTGTAGCGGAACCGCGCCAGGCCCTCGTCGACGTACTCCGGCTCGGCGGAGACGTTCTCGCCGCAGTAGTAGTAGGTGTGCTTGCTGGAGAAGCCCTGGTCCAGGATCGCGTCGTAGTTGCGCTGGTCCAGGATCAGCACGCCATCGTGCCGGAGCGTGGCGTAGAACTCGGCCAGGGCCTTACGACGGTCGCGCTCGTTGAAGAGATGGGTGAAGGAGTTGCCCAGGCAGATCACGGCGTCGAACTTGCCGTGCACGTCGCGGTTGAGGCGACGCCAGTCGGCCTGGATGGTCTTGAGCACGTGGCCTCGCTGCACGCCGTTCTCGAACGCCTTGGCGAGCATCTCGAAGCTGCCGTCGACCGACACGACGTCGAAGCCGGCCTCGATCAGGCGCAGCGAGTGAAACCCGGTCCCGCAGGCGACGTCGAGCACCCGCTCGGCGCCGCGCTCCTTGAGCACGTCCATAAAGAACCGGCCCTCGCTCTCGGCGCGGCCCTGCCAGTTGATCAGGTCGTCCCACTTGTCCACGAAGCCGCGCACGTACTCGGCCTGGTAATGGTCCGACTCGCGGACGCGCACCGGGTTGTCGCCGAATGATTGTTCCATCGTTGCCATGAATGCACCTCGTTTCCCCGTTACTCGGACCTCAAAACGCCACTCCCCGCCGCCCCACCACTCCCGCCACGCCCCCCTCGGCATGCGCGAGGCACGGGTTGGCCCGTCGCACACGGTCGCGCCGGACGGCGCGCCCTCCCCGTGACAGGCCTCGGGCTAACCCTTTCACCCGTCGCAATGATGCTATAGCGGCAGCACGCCGGGGCATGCCAGCCCACGCGACGCTCACCGCATTTGTCGGACGCCCGGCTTCCCGCGACGCGTTCACAGGAACGCCGCCAGGAGCCGTTCAGACGACCTGCCCGCCACTTTCCCCGGCCCACCCCGCTGTAAATCCCCCGCCCGCCCCCGGGGAAATCCCCAAGCCAGCTTCTGGGCATCGTTCGCCGCAAACCCGGCGAAGCCCGCAGGCCGGCATCGAGCCCCGTCTCCAACCTACAGCCACCTGCCGCCGGGTTCAAGGCTTTTCATGGAATCCGGCATGCCTCTCCCCCACGCCGAGCCCTCGCAAAGGCGCGCGGTCACTCGACGACGACGGCCGCTTCCGTGATGTTGAACCAGTGGGGGAACTGCTCGGACGTGTTCCCCCGTCCGACCAGCCGCACGAACCGCGCGCGGCCGGCGTCGAAGCGGAAGCGTTCCATCTCCAGCGTCTCGCCCGACGTCTGGGCGCCCTCGAGCACGGTGCGCCAACTACCCGCTTCACCGCTGTCGCTGACCATGACGTCGAAGCTGTACTGCCTCGCGTCGCCCTGGAGCACCGCCAGCGCCACGCCGCGCACGCTCGCCGACTCGCCGAGATCGAACTGGAACCAGACGCCCTCGCCCTCGCCGCGCCAGGACGAACCGGGCGACCGGTCGCCGTCGACGGCGTTCTCGGCGGGGAAGTCGCCCCATCCACCGTGCGCCTCCTGCTCCCAGTGGCTGGCCTGGACGGCGACACCGGTGACGAGTTGGCCGGTCGCGGCCGCGTCGGGACCGCCATACATCCGGCGGTAGAGCTCGCGGTGGATCTCGGTGTAGCGCTGGATGGTGCGTTCATAGGGCGTGCCGTCCTGGCGTACGAAGCCCTGCTTGAGCTGCTCGCCGCGCGGGCGGTCGATGTAGGTGCAGCGGTGCACGCCGATCATGTAGGGCCGGTCGAACGCGTCGGCCAGGTACCGGGCCCAGACCTCGGCCGCCTCCTCGGGCGTCGAGAGCGTTCGCCACAGGCCCTCGGGCCATTCGGGCGTCGAGTGGTTGACCGCCATGTCGCAGAAGATGATCGGCTTGCCCGTCAGCTCATGGATGTGGTCGTAGCGGTCGCGGTCGAAGTCGCCGCGGTCGAAGGGCTGGATCGCGATCGCGTCAACGTACGGCGCCGCCGCCTCCAGGACGGGGTCGAGCTCGCGCAGGTCGGCGCCCATGTACCGGTCGCCGAAGATCAGGTGGTTGGGGTCGAGTCGGCGGATCTCCTCGTGGACCACCTTGTAGTACTGCGCCGCGACAACGGGGACGAAGGCACGATCGTCCGCTTCGACGGTGGCGTCGTCGTCTTCCACGCCGGCCCAGGCGGTCTCGGCGAGCAGTTCGTCGTGGGTCGACGCCTCCAGGCCGTACGCCTCGCCGACGGCCTCGGCGGAGCCGTGGCGGCCGATGAGGAAGTCGATGTAGACGGCCTTGCCGGGGGCGTCAGCGTCGAGGGGGCGGTAAGCGATGCCCCAGTCCTGGCCCTGCCCGCGTCGACGGGCCGGCAGCCAGAGCGGCAGGTCGACATAGAAGTAGCCGATCAGGTTCGTCGCATCCTTGACCGGCTCGACGCGCTCGGCGATGCGCTCGGCCAGGAGCTGCCTCGCCTCGTCGGTAAACAGGTCGATCCGCTCCGGCTGGGGGGAGAAGCGGGAGATGCCGAGCAGGTGGCCCATGTCGACGACGGTCGGCATCGGCTCGCCCTCGGGTCGGCCGGATGGTAGGTCGCCGCCGCCGCCGTAGCCCACGGTGTTGAAGCCCCAGCGGCGGATGTTCTCCGCGACGTCGGTGTAGTAGGCCTGCACGTTGCCGCCGTAGGCCTGCTGGAAGATCGGCTGGCGTCGGCCGTGGAAAATGTGGGTGATGCCGATCGACACCATCGCGTTGCCCTCGGGCGTGACGAGCCACGACCGGCCGTCGATCGCCTGGATGTCGAACCAGCCGGTGGCCTCGCCCCGGATCGAGCGCGTGCCCCCCCAGGCGTCAAGGTCGAGCCCCGCCTCGGCGTCGACGACCTCGACCTCGCGGGCGGCGTCGATGTCATACGCGGCGGGGGTGTCGGCGTCAGTCGTCATGGCCAGTGCCCCGACCGCCAAGGCCGCGAGTGCGCAACGGAAGAGTTGGTTCATCATGGCCGCCAGTATAGCCCGCGGTCGCGCCGGGATCGGTGGCGGGTGGGCGGGTGGCGGGTCGCGGGTGGCACTGACAAGGGCGTCTTCGGTCTTGTCAGTGTTTGCCGTCGTTCACACGGACAAGCTCCGCGGACTCCGCTTGTCCGTGCCACCCTCGACGCGACGAAACTGTGGTATGCGCAACCGCGGTTACAGCGATCCCTTGGTGCTCGGCACCTCGTCGCCGCCCGTGCGGGCCACCGCCTGGCCGAGCGCCCGGCCGAACGCCTTGAAGATCGCCTCCGCGACGTGGTGGTCATTGTCGCCGTGGGGCACCTCGACGTGGCAGGCGAAGCGGGCGGCCTGGGTCACCGCCTGGAGGAACTCGCGCACGAGTTGGGCGTCGAACGCCCCGATCTTGGCCGCCGGCTGCGAAAACCGCGCGTCGAAGGTCAGCACGGGCCGGCCCGACAGGTCGATGCTGACGCGCGCCAGGGCCTCGTCCATGGGGATGGAGGCGAAGCCGTAGCGCTCGATGCCGCGCTTGTCGCCCAGGGCGTCGCTGAGCGCCTGGCCCAGGACGATGCCGACGTCCTCGACGGTGTGGTGGTCGTCAACGTGCAGGTCACCCTCGGCTTTGACGTTGAGCGCGAGTCGGCCGTGGCGCGCGACGTGGTCGAGCATGTGGTCGAAGAAACCCACGCCGGTGGCGCAGGCGTAGTCCCCGGCGGGCCCGTCGAGGCCGAGCAACAGCGTGATCTCCGTCTCGTTCGTCTTGCGCGTGATCTCCGCCCGTCGTTGTGCCATCGTGTGCCTTTCCGCGGCGTGGGCCCGCTGTGCGGACCGATCCGATCGGCGATCCGCACCCGAACCGCGTCGTCCAGAGAGCGACCGCTAACAGGAAGCATCCAGCGCCGCGAGCAAGGCGTCGTTCTGCTCGGCCGTGCCCACGGTGATCCGCAGCCGGTCGCGCAGGCGGTCCTGATCGAAGTATCGCACGTATACGCCCCGGCGCTTGAGGGATTCATAGATCTCGGCGGCGGTCCCCCCCTGCCGGGCCGCGCCGGGCTGGGCGAGGAGGAAATTGGCGTCGCTCGGGAGCACGCGCCAGCCACGGTCGACGAGCGCTCCAGCGAGCCGGCCGCGCTCGGCACGGACCTTGTTCCACCCCGCGGCCGCGAGCTCGCGATGGCGCAGCGCCGCCGTCGCCGCCGCCTGGGAGACGGCGTCGGTGTTGTAGCTGTCGCGGGCCTTGTCGAGGGCGGCGATGAGCCCCGGATGGCCGATGCCGTAACCGAATCGCAGGCCCGCGAGCGAGTAGCCCTTGCTAAGCGAGCGGAGGATGAGGACGTTGTCGAGGCGGCCGCCGTCACCGTCGCGCACGAGGCCAAGGGCGTCGCCGTCGGCAAAGTCAACGTACGCCTCGTCGATCAGCAGCACGCCGCGAAACCGCCGGGCGACGGCCGCCAGCTCGTCGGCGGCGACGGCCCGGCCCGAGGGGGCGTGGGGGCTGACAACCATCGCCAGGCGACAGCCGGCGTCATTGAGCTGATCCGCGAAATCGCCAGGCAGCTCGAACGCGTCGCCAAGCGCCACGCGGACGACGGCGGTGTCGTGGATGGCGGCGAGGACGGGGTAGAGCGAATAGCTGGGCTCCGCGACGCCGAGGCCGCCCCCGATCTGGCCGACGCCACGGCCGGTCGGCTCGCAGAAGACGGTGATCGCCAGCCGCAGCAGCTCGTCACCGCCGTTGGTCGCGATGACCTGGGCGGGGGTGACGCCATGGACCTCGGCCGCGAGCTCGCGAAAGGGTTGGGCGGTGGGCGAGGGGTAGCGGCGCAGGACGTCGGGGGCGAGGCCGCGGATCGCCTGCATCACGGGCTCGGGGGGCGGATAGGGGTTTTCGTTGGTGTTGAGCTTGACCAGCCGCGCGTCCGCCGGCTGCTCGCCGGGCACGTATGCGCTCAGCCGGGTGATGTTCTCACGTTCGTAGGGCATGGGAAGCGGGGCATCTTCGCACAGGCGCGGTGGGCGGGCAAGCGGAGGCGGGGGCGAGAGTCGGGTTACTCCTGCCGTGTCGCCCCTTTACCCGTCCCGACGTTGCCGTACACTGTCCGCATTCACCGCGCAGACCCCGCCCCTTCCAATCGCGAGCGCGGGCCACCGCTGGCCCCGCCGCCGCGACTGAACCGATACGACTGGCACGCATGAGCGAAATCCCTCTGAGTCAGCCCGACATCACCGACGCCGAGATCCACGCCGTCATCAAGGTGCTCCGCAACGGTCGCCTGAGCATCGGGCCGCGACAGGCGCTGTTCGAGCAGATGGTCGCGGAGCGCGCCGGGCGGCGCCACGGCGTCGCCGTCTCCTCCGGCACGGCGGGGCTGCACCTGACGCTGCTGGGCCTGGGCATCGGCCCGGGCGACGAAGTCATCACAACGCCCTTCTCGTTCATCGCCACCGCCAACGCGATCGTCATGACCGGCGCCAAGCCCGTGTTCGTCGACATCGACCCGGTGAGCCTCAACATCGATCCCAACCGCGTCGATGCGGCCGTCACGCCGCGCACGCGCGGCATTCTGGCGGTCGAGGTGTTCGGCAACCCGCGGCACATGCACCGCCTCGCGCAAATCGCCCGCCACCACGAGATCCACCTCATCGAAGACGCCTGCGAGGCGCTCGGCGGCAAGTGCCAGGAGCAGCGCGTCGGATCGTTCGGGCGCGCGGCCGTGTTCGGCTTCTACCCCAACAAGCAGATCACCACGGGCGAAGGCGGCGTGATCGTCACCGACGACGACCGCCTCGCCGACCTCTGCCGCTCGATGCGCAACCAGGGCCGACCCGTCGACTCCGACCAGGGCCAGCACAACAACGCGACGCGCGGCGGAGCATGGCTCGAGCATGAACGCTTCGGCTACAACTACCGGCTGTCGGAGATCGCGGCGGCGCTCGGCGCGGCGCAGATGGAGCGGCTCGACGAGCTGCTCGAGGCCCGGCGGCAAGTCGCGACGATGTACACCCGCCGCCTGATGGACTGGGACGACCTGGTCCTGCCCACCGTCGACGCGGGCGACGAGCAGGACATGTCCTGGTTCGCCTACGTCGTACGGCTGAACGACACGTATGGCAGGACCGAGCGGGACCGGATCATCACCGGCCTGCGCCGACACGAGGTGGGGGCGAGCAACTACTTCCCGTGCATTCACCTGCAGCCGTTCTACCGGACGGAGATGGGGTTCAACAAGGGCGACTTCCCGGTGGCCGAATCGATCTGCGAGCGGACGATCGCTCTGCCGTTCTTCCCGCGCATGGACGAGACGCAGGTGGAGCTGGTCTGCCACACACTGAAGGTGATGCTCCAGCGCGAGCAGTTGTTGAAGCGGTGAAGCGCAGCGTGATGCCGCGTCGCCCGGACTGACGGGACAGGTGGCGCGCATGGGAAAGGCGGGACGACAGGTCTGTGTCGCCCCGCCGGTCAGGCGCTGGCATGGGTCGGGATCAGAAGTCCTGCTGATCCATCTCGTCGCCGGCCGGATCCTCCGCCGGATCCTGGGCGGGGTCGTCCGCCGGGTCCTGCGACTGCGGGTCCTGGAAGGGATCCTGGGACTGGTCCTGGGGCTGCTCGGCGGGCGGCTGGCCGAAGTCCGGCTCGTCGCTGGGCACGGGCTGCTGCTGGGGGGTCGGCTGCGGCTCCTGCTGCCCGGGCTCCGTCTCGAAGTCCTCGGGGCACCCGGCGAGGAAAAGCGTGCCGGTCCCGAACAGGGTGGCGGCCAACAGGGTGGGCAACTTCGCGGTCCTCTTGCTCATGACTGACTCCTTCGTCCTGATTCCTGATTCCGAACAACGGTAAGCGGCCGTCACCACTGGCGGGCGTGCCGCCTCCGGGCCCCGGTGTCGCGGGCTCCACGGTGTGCGGGGCCGATCCGGGTACTGGTCAGACCCTAGGCGCACTCGCGGCGGCTGACCGGGCCAGCGCGGGAAATCGTTGATTCACCGGCCGAGCGCGGGGGGCGGTCCCGACGCGCCCCGCCGGGAAACACAGGATCGATCGGGGCGGACTTTGCGGCGGCCCGAATCTTTGCGGGCGCCCGCGATGGAGCTGCAAATGTTTATCGATTCCACACTTGCGCTGGATCGGGGTCGTCCCGAGACGCGCCTGGCCCCGAAGGCACGGGTGGACGAGCCAGCCGTGGCACCGATTTTTCGCAGGGCGGCCTAGAATCGTCGCATGAGCGGTCGCGACCCCGAGATTCAGTGGCAGCACATCACCCTGCCGCAGCGCCCGCCCGACGCGGCCGAGACGCTGCTGGGCACGGAGGCAAGGCGGGCGTTCGACAACGCCGGTGGTGGTGGCGTGGAGCCGGTGGTCGTCGCGGCGACGCGCGGCGACCAGTGGCTGGCGGCGATGCTCGTGTTTGTCGAGCCGGAGCACGCGCTGGCGTCGATCCGGCAACTCGTCGTCGTGCCCGCCGCGCGCGGGCAGGGCTTGGGCGGAAGGCTCGTGCGCCGGGCCGTGAACCTGGCGCGCGAGCACAACGCGCGGCGGGTGCGCTCGACGGCCGGCTTCGGGTGCCCCGATCACCGGCACATGTATGAGCGGCTGGGGTTCGAGGACACCGACGCGGACGAGCGGCCATATCTGATGAGCCGGGCCGTGTGACGCAGGTCCGTCCAGCGGACCCTCGCGCGGGGCGAGGGTCGTGCGCAGCCATCATGACCGGGCGCTAGACGGTGGCGGGCTGGGGGTCGGGGGCGCGGAAGGTGAGAAGGTTGGCGGTGTGGCCGTGGACGTAGGAGCGCTGGTTGACAGAGCCGATCTCACCAGCGGCGAAGCAGCCGGCGAGCGGGACGTGGCCGAGGGCCTGCTGGATCATGGCAGCGTCGGCGTCGGGCTCGTCGTAGAGGTGTGAGCCGCGGGTCGCGTCGCTGAACATGAGTGCGCCGGCGGCGGGGCCGTGCAATCGCTGGGCGTCGAGGAGCATGGCGAGGTCGGTGGCGGCGGCCTCCTGGTCGCGGAGGTGGAACTGGATGGTCTGGCCGACGCGGATCTGCGGGTCGCCGATGGCGATGTAGCCCGCATCGGGATCGACGCCGACGAGGCTGCGGATGAGGAAGTCGCCGCGGCCGAAGCGTGGCTTGTGCTCGTCGATGACGCGGCCGACGAGCAGCCCGGTATCCTCGACGAGCTGACGGTCGTGGTCGTCGAGCTCGCCGGCGAGCTCGCGGACGAGCGAGAGCGCGTTGCGGCCGGCGAGCTGCTGGACGACGTGGCGCTTGGCGCGGGTGATGACCAGCGGGCGGCCGATGGGTCGGCAGCCGGGGCTGACGATGTTGTGCACGGCCAGTGGGCCGGCGAGCATGACGCCCGCGGCGCCCTGGGTGAGCGTCGTCGGGCCGGCGACGATGCGGTTGTCGCCCGCCTCCTTCCCGGCGTTGACCAGCGCGCC
Source organism: Phycisphaeraceae bacterium (assembly GCA_040905445.1). GTDB lineage: Bacteria > Planctomycetota > Phycisphaerae > Phycisphaerales > Phycisphaeraceae > SKPT01. The sequence continues at coordinate 74,225 of JBBDRN010000042.1, forward strand.
GAAAATGGGGGCGGGGCGCACGGCCTCGTCGATGGCGGGCAGGAGCTTAACCAGCGGCGTCGAGAAGGGGTCGACGAGCATCAGCAGCACGCGCTCGTCGCCCGGCGGGGTGTCGCCGGCCACCATGTTGCGCAGCGCCCGACGGTAGCGGGTCAGGCGGCCAGAGCGCGCGGCGTCGAGGGCGAACGGGTGCAGATGCACGCCGGGAAGCGTCGCGGCGATGGCGGAGAGCGCGGGCCCCTGCTCGATCTCCCGGTCCTGCCCGATGACGCCGCGGGCCAGCGCCCCGAGCATGACGCGCGGCTTGAGGGCGTCCTCCAGCAGGCCGGTGATGGAGGAGAGCGCGCTGCGATGGTCGGTGCTGGCGAAGAAGAGGAGCAGGTCAATGTCGTCGGCAAGCTGGTTGTGCAGCCCGGCGATGACCTCGGCGACGGCGTCGGCGGGGTCGGGGGCTTCGCTGAGCGCGGAGGCGAAGGCGAGTTGAAGACGCGAGCCGGGCATGGGTACATGATAGCTTTGATGGGATGGCAGGGGTGATTCGGGTGGTGTATGGGGGTGGTGGAGGTTGTGCGCGGGAGGTTTGGGAGGAAGATCCCGCCTGTCGCTCCCGGACTCGCTCAGGGCGGGCGTCATGGGATGTGGACATGGCGGGGGGTGGTGGGGATGTGGCGGGGATGTGGCGGGGGGTGGGGCAGAGCTCTACCATCCCTTTATCCCATGAGTGAACAGTCTTTGCATGAGAGATGGCGGCAGGCCGCCCTGCGCCGCTGGTCGCGGCTCGTCAGTCGTCGGCCCGGCGCGGTGTTGATCGTCGCGCTGGCGCTGGCGCTGCTCGGGGCGGGGTATGCGGCCATGAGTCTCCGGTTCGAGTCCAGCCGCAACGCGCTGCTCGCGGATGATCTGCCGTGGAATCAGCGGTTCATCGCGTGGCGCGGCGCGTTTGCCGGCGAAAGCGACCTTTACGTCATCGTCGACACGCGCGACGCGGCCGGGCGGGCGAGCGAGGCGGCACAGGCGCGGGCGGAGCGGATGGTGAGCGAGTTGGCCGTGGCGTTGGCGAGGCTGGATGCGGTGCGCGACGTGTTCTGGGGCTTTGACCGGGACGACATGCACCCGCGGACGATGCAGCTTCAGCCGCTGGACGAGCTGCGGGCCGCGCTGGCGCGGATGCGGGCAGCCGAGGTGGTGCTGGGCAGCGAGACGCCCGCGGCGCTGCTGGAGCAGGCGATGCGGGGCGCGGAGGCGGCGTCCGCGTCGATCGAGGGTGGGGGACGGGAGCGAGCGGAGCAGGTGGAGGCGTTTGCCGATCTCATTGACGCGTTCACGCGGCGGCTGGGGGTGGAGGCGGATCAACCGGTGGATCTGGCGGCGCTGGTGGACGGGGAGCGCGTCGCCCCGAGGGCGACGGCTAACGCGGCGGCTCGCGGTGGCGGGGGGGATGGTGGCGGGGGGTGGCGATATCTGCGGACGCCCAATCGGCGGTTCGTGTTGATCCGCGTCGTGCCGAAGGAAAACGGCGCCGCGATCAACCCGGCACATGAGGCGATCGCGGCCGTGCGCGCGGTGGTCGACGTGCATCGCGCGCAGCACCCCGATGTGTCGCTGGGGTTGACGGGGCTGGGAGCGATCGAGCATGACGAGACGGCCGCGGCGATGCGGGACTCGATGCGCGCGAGCGTCGCGGCGGTGGTGTTGATCGGCACGCTGCTGGTGGTCGGCTTTCACAGCTTCCGCGTGCCGCTGCTGCTGCTCGCGTCGCTGCTGATCGGCATCGCGTGGTCGTTCGGCTTCATCACGCTCGCCGTCGGGCACCTGCAGGTCATCAGCGTGGTCGTGACGGTCGTCCTGCTGGGACTGGGCGTGGCGTTCGGCATCCATCTCGCGTCGCGGCTGGAGCTGGTGCGTCACGCGTACGCCGATACGGAGGACGGCTTTGCCGACGCGCTCGCCGACACGCTGGAGTCGACCGGCCCGGGGATGCTGACGGGGGCGCTGACGACGGCGGCGGCGTTCGCGACGACGCTGCTGACCGACTTCCGCGGCGTGGCAGAGATGGGGCTCATTGCCGCCGCGGGGATCTTGCTGTGCCTGCTGGCGATGTGCAGCGTGTTCCCGGCACTGCTGAGGCTGCTGCGGCCGGGCCATCACCACGTGCGGCGGATGACGGCCAGGCGCGTGCACGTCTTCGACGAGCGGTGGGTGATGCCGTTCGTCCGTCGGCCGCGGGCGACGCTGGTGGTGGCGGGCCTGGTGGTGCTGGCGTCGCTGGGGGCGATCACGCAGATGCGCTTCGACTACAACCTGCTGGCGCTGCTGCCACGCGGCGTCGAGAGCGTGACGTGGCAGCAGCGGATCGTCGAGGAGGGCGAGCTGTCGGTCTACAGCGGCGTGAGCGTCGTCGGGTCGATGGACGAGGCACGGGCGCTGGCACGCCGGTACCGGGCCTTGCCCGACGTGGCGGTGGAAGGCGGTTTGGGAGGTGTGGGGATGCTGATCCCGCGCGACGAGGCGCGCAAGCAGGCGGCAATCGTTGAGACGCGGCAGGCGCTCGAGCCGGGACTGGCGGCGGCGCTGGCGGTGGAGGCGTGGGGGGCGCGGGGGGCGGGCACACCCTCCCCGGGCCCCTCCCTGAAGGGACCGGAGGGGGAGGATGATCTGTTGACGCGGGCAGGGGCGATGCGGGTGGCGCTGCGGTGGGGCGCGGGGCGGATGCCGGAGGAGCTGCGGCCGGCGCTGGGGCGGTTGGAGGCGTCGCTCGCCGAGCTGGTATCGACGGGCCACGCACTGCCGGCGGCGGAGCGTGAGGCGCGGCTGGCGGCGCTGCGGGCGGATTATGCGCGCTACCGGTCGGAGATGGCGCGGCAGATCGACGCCGCGCTCGATCCTTCGCCGGTGCGGGTCGAGGACCTGCCCGCCGAGCTGTTGCGGCCGTATGTCGGCCGCGGGCCAGATGGGCGGCCACTCCTGGCGCTGGAGGTGTACCCCGCGCTGCCCGCAGGCATTGGCGACCCGCTTCAGCCGGCGTTTCTGGGCGGGTTCGTCGAGCAGCTTCGGACGGTGGACGACGAGGTCACGGGCACACTGGTGCAGCTCTACGAGTCGGGGCAACTGATATGGCGGTCGTACCTGCTTGCCGGCGGGATCGCGCTGCTGGCGGTGTTCGTGCTGGTTTGGCTGGACTTTCGCCGACTGAGCGACGCGGCGCTGACGCTGGTGCCGGTGGCGGCCGGGTTCGCGGCAACGTTCGGCGTGATGTACCTGGTGGGCGCGCGGATCAACCCGGCGAACATTATCGTGCTGCCGCTGATATTCGGCATCGGCGTGGATGCGGGGGTGCACGTGATGCATCGGTATCGGCAGAGCCCGCTGGCGGACCCGCCGGGGCTCGCGGCGGGCACGGGCAAGGGCGTGACGCTGACGAGCCTGACGACGATCATCGGCTTCGCGGTGCTGCTGGGGGCGAGCCACCGGGGGATGGCGAGCCTGGGGTTCGTGCTGTCGACGGGCATCGCGCTGACGCTGCTGGCGTGCTGGATGATCATGCCGGCGTATCTGGCGCTGCGGCGCGGGCGCGAGGCGCGGGCGGTGGGGTAGGGTGGCGCCGCCGCGCCCACGCGGCGGCTAAACCGGGGGCGTTGGGCGGATGGCGGCCCCGGCTGCGTCACGCTAACATTGTCCCAATTTGCCCCCCTGCAACCGAGCTGCGGGCCCGGCCCGCCGCGCTGCCAGTACGTCCCCACCATGCCCAAACGCACCGACATCAAGACCATCCTCATCATCGGCTCCGGGCCCATCGTCATCGGCCAGGGCTGCGAGTTCGACTACTCCGGCACGCAGGCGTGCAAGGCGCTGCGCGAGGAGGGCTACCAGGTCGTGCTGGTCAACTCCAACCCGGCCACGATCATGACCGACCCGGAGTTTTCCGACCGCACGTACATCGAGCCGATCACGGCCGAGGCGGTGCGGCGGATCATCGACAAGGAGCAGGACGGGCCGTACCACATCGACGCGCTCCTGCCGACGCTGGGCGGGCAGACGGCGCTCAACTGCGCCTGCCAACTCTACGACGACGGCGTGCTCGAGAAGTACGGCGTGGAGATGATCGGCGCGACGCGCGAAGTCATCTACCGCGCCGAGGACCGGCGGATGTTCCGCGAGATCGTCGAGGGCATCGGGCTCGAGATGCCGGCCGCGGGCATCGCCAACTCGATGGAGGAAGCCTGGGAGGTGGTCGATCGCACGAACCTGCCCGCGATCATCCGCCCGGCGTTCACGCTCGGCGGCTCGGGCGGGGGCATCGCCTACAACCGCGAGGAGTTCGAGGACATCGTCCGGCGCGGCCTCGACGCGTCGATGACGAATCAGATCCTCATCGATCAGTCGGTGATCGGCTGGAAGGAATACGAGCTCGAGGTGGTGCGCGATCACGACGACAACGTCATCATCATCTGCTCGATCGAGAACATCGACGCGATGGGCGTGCACACGGGCGACTCGATCACCGTCGCGCCGGCCCAGACGCTGACGGACAAGGAATACCAGCGGATGCGCGACGCGTCGATGGCGATCATCCGCGCGATCGGCGTCGACACGGGCGGGTCGAACATCCAGTTCGCGATCAACCCCGCCAACGGCGAGATGCTGGTGGTGGAGATGAACCCGCGGGTCAGCCGGTCGTCCGCGCTGGCGTCGAAGGCGACGGGGTTCCCGATTGCGAAGATCGCGGCAAAGCTGGCGGTGGGCTACTCGCTGTGGGAGCTGCCCAACGACATCACGGGCAAGACGAAAGCGTGCTTCGAGCCGACGATTGATTACGTGGTGACGAAGCTGCCGCGGTGGACGTTCGAGAAGTTTCCGGAGGCGGACGAGACGCTGACGACGCAGATGAAGAGCGTGGGCGAGGCGATGTCGATCGGGCGGACGTTCAAGGAATCGCTGCAGAAGGGCATCCGGTCGATGGAGGTCAAGCGCTTCGGCCTGGGGCTGGACGCGAACGACAAGTGGCTGAACGCGCGGCGGGGGAAGAAAAACGCGGACGGGTCGGCGGTGGAGTGGCCGATCGACAAGGGCAAGCTGCGGCGGAAGCTGACGGTGCCGTCGCAGGGCCGGCTGTACTACGTGCGGTATGCGCTGAAGATGGGCTGGCCGGTGGAGGAAGTGCACGAGCTGACGCACATCGACCCGTGGTTTCTGGAGCAGATCGGGGAGCTCGTGGCGTTCGAGGACGTGCTTTCGGCGTACGAGAAGCTGGAGGATTTGCCGCGCGACGTGCTGTTCAAGGCCAAGCAGCTCGGCTACAGCGACCCGCAGCTTGCGAACCTGTACCTCGGGCAGATCAACACGCGGACGATTTTGCAGGTGCGCGAGCATCGCAAGTCGCTGGGCATCAGGCCGGTGTACAAGCTGGTGGACACGTGCGCGGCCGAGTTCGAGGCGCAGACGCCGTACTACTACTCGACGTATGAGACGCCGGCGCGGCAGCATGACGCGGACGGCAGCGTGCGCGAAGTCTATGACGACGAGATCCGCGTCAGCGACAGGAAGAAGGTGGTGATCCTCGGCGGCGGGCCCAACCGCATCGGGCAGGGCATCGAGTTCGACTACTGCTGCGTACAGGCGGCGTTCGCGGCCGACGAGCGCGGCTACGAGTCGGTGATGATCAACTCGAACCCCGAGACGGTGTCGACCGACTACGACACGTCGGACCTGCTGTTTTTCGAGCCGTTGACGCTGGAGGATGTGCTCAACATCTGCGAGCGGCTGAACGGCGATGAAGAAGGTGGCGGGGTGCATGGCGCGATCGTGCAGTTCGGCGGGCAGACGCCGCTGAACCTTGCGCACGGGCTGGAGACCGCGGGCGTGCCGATCATCGGGACGGACGTGGACGCGATCGACCTGGCGGAGGATCGCGAGCGCTTCGGTGACCTGATCCACAAGCTGGGGCTGCAGCAGCCGGCGCACGGCATCTCGTACAACGTCGAGCAGGCGATCGACGTGGCGAACGAGATCGGCTACCCGGTGCTCGTGCGGCCGAGCTTTGTGCTGGGCGGGCGCGCGATGGAGACGGTGTTCGACGACGAGCAGTTGCGGCATTACATGCAGATCGCGCTGGGGGCCAGCGACATGGAAAACCAGCCGATCCTGATCGATGATTTTCTCGTCGACGCCATCGAGTGCGACATTGACGTCATAGGTGATTTTTCGGGCGACATCCGCAGCGCGCGGCCGGAGGCGGAGGACGCGCCGACGTCCCGGGCGCTGGTGTGCGGCGTGATGGAGCATATCGAAGAAGCGGGGATCCACTCGGGCGACTCGGCGTGCGCGATTCCGCCCCACTCGCTCCCCGCGGAGGTGGTCGAGCGGCTGAAGCGCGACTCGCGCAAGCTGGCGCAGGCGCTGCGCGTGCGCGGGTTGATGAACGTGCAGTGGGCGATTCGCAAGCGCGACGCGGCGGCCGCGGTGGACGAGCCGGCCGTGGCACCCGGCGCGGGATCGGAGGCGGACGGGTGGGAGTTGTTCGTGCTGGAGGTCAATCCGCGGGCGTCGCGGACGGTGCCGTTCGTGAGCAAGGCGACGGGTGTGCCGTGGGCGCGGCTGGCGGCGAAGGTGATGATCGACCAGCAGCTTGACGAGCTGGGCATCGAAGGCGAGACGACGCCGGCGCATGTGTCGGTCAAGGAGTCGGTGTTCCCGTTCAGCAAGTTCCCGGGCGTGGACGTGATCCTTGGCCCGGAGATGCGCTCCACGGGCGAGGTGATGGGCGCGGACCCGGACTTCTCGATCGCGTTCGCCAAGAGCCAGATGGCGGCGGGGATGTCGCTGCCGACGTCCGGCAAGGTGTTCGTCTCGGTGCGCGACGCGGACAAGGCGGCGATCGTGCCGATCGCGCGGCAGCTCGCGGCGATGGGCTTCGACGTGCATGCGACGGGGGGGACGCATCGGCATCTGGCGGAGGCGGGCGTGGAGACGCGGCGGGTGATGAAGATCTCCGAGGGTCGGCCGCACGCGGGGGACCTGATCAAGAACGGCGAGCTGGCGCTGATCATCAACACGCCGACGCGCAAGGGGCTCAAGACCGACGAAGGTCGGCTGCGGGCGACGGCGGTGCGGTTCAACGTGCCGATGATCACCACGATCACCGGTGCGAGCGCGGGCGTGCGCGCGATCCGCGCGCTGGCGACGGGGCAGTGGCAGGTGCGGGCGATGCAGGACTACTTCCCCGAACTGGCGCGGGCGGCGAGCCCGGTGGCGACCGCGTGAGACTCGGGATTTAACGCCAAGGCGCCAGGGAGGAGGAGGTCGCCAAGGGGGTTGTTGGCTTGGCGTCATGGTGCCGCGCGGCCTGTCCTTCGGGTCAAGCCGTGGCACCGACCGGGCGATTCTCGCCTTGGCGCCCTCCTTCATCCCTTGGCGCTTTGGCGTTAAGATCGAGCGTGCCTGAACTGGAGCCCTCCCCACATGACAACCGCCCCGATGCTTGACGTGCCTGCCGACCCACTCGCGCACCTGCGGCCGGAGCATCCGCGGCTGATCGCCCGGCCGGGCGTGTTCGACGCGATTCTGCCGCTGACCGAGCGCGATGCGTTCGCCCGGCGATGCCTCGAGGCGGTGCGGGCGCACGCCGACGTGACCCTGCGCGAGGCGGCGTCAACGTACGAGATCCCCGACGGCAAGCGGCTGCTGATGACGAGTCGGCGGGTGCTCAAGCGCGTCTACCATCTCGCGTTCATGCATCGCGTCACGGGCGAGGGGCGGTACCTGGAGCGCTGCTGGGCGGAGCTCGATGCCGCGGCCGCGTTCAAGGACTGGAACCCGTCGCACTTTCTTGACACGGCTGAGATGACGCACGCGTTCGCGATCGCCTACGACTGGCTCTACGACGCGTGGAGCGAGGCGCAGCGCGACGCGATCGAGCAGGCGATCGTCCGGCACGGCTTCACGCCGGGTCTCGCGGCGTACGACGGCCACCCGGTGCAGCACGACTTTCCCCACGCGACCAACAACTGGAACCAGGTGTGCAACGGGGGGCTGAGCCTGGGTGCGATGGCGCTGGCGGAGCGGCAGCCGGAGCAGGCGGCGCGCATCCTGCGCGGGGCGCTGGCGTCGCTGCCCAGCGCGATGCATCACCTCGTGCCGGACGGCGGGTGGAACGAGGGGCCGATGTACTGGGCCTACGCGACGCGCTACACGGTGCCGCTGCTGGCGGCGCTCAACACCGCGCTGGGCGAGGACTTCGGGCTGAGCGACTACCCGGGGCTGGCGCAGACGGGGCTGTTTCCGATCTACATGACGGGGCCGTGCGATCACACGTTCAACTTCTCCGACTGCGCCGACGCGGTGCCGGTCGAGCCATCGATGCTCTGGCTGGCGCGGCGGTATAACGAGCCGGCGTGCACGGCGTTTCGCAAGCGCTACGACCGGGCGCACCACCCGCTGGATCTGATCTGGCTGGTGCCCGACGCGTCGCTGGTGGGCGAGAGCGATCATGTCGACGCGCTCGCGGGCGATGACGACGACATCGCCGCGCTGCCGCTGGACCGCCACTTCAAGAGCGCCGAGGCGGTGACGATGCGCACGACCTGGCATGATGAGAGCGCGAGCTTCGTGGGCTTTGGCGCGGTCGACAACAAGGCGGGGCACCCGATGCTGGACCAGGGGTCGTTCGTCTTCGACGCGCTGGGCCAGCGGTGGGCGATGATCTTCAAGAGCGACGATTACAACGCGCCGGGGTACTTCGACACGAAGCAGGGGCGGTGGCGCTTCTACCGCACGCGGGCGGAGGGGCACAACACGCTCGTGCTGAACCCGAGCGACGCGCCGGACCAGGATCCTCAGGTGGCCGGCGAGATCATCAAGGTGACCGGTACGCCGGACAGCGCGGCGGCGGTGGCGGATATTTCGGCGGCCTATGCGCACGCGGCGCGGTCGGTCAAACGCGGGGTCGCGCTGGTGGCGGGGCGGCGCGCGCTGCTGGTGCAGGATGAGATTGAGGTGGACAAGCCGTGCGACCTGTGGTGGTTCATGCATACGATGGCGGTGACGGCGGTGGGGGACGAAGGGCGTCGCGTGACGCTGACGCAGGCGGACGAGCAGGTGACGGCTCAGATCCTCGGGCCGGCCGACGCGCGGTTCGAGGTGGTGGACGCCAAACCCCTCCCGAGCTCGCCGGTGCCGGCGCGGCAGGAGGATAACGCGGGTGTTGCCAAGCTGGCGATTCACCTGCCCGCGTTCGCCGGCGGGCGGCTGCGCGTGCTGCTGAGCCCGGGCAAGCTGGAGCTGGAAGTGCCGGAGAAGGCGCTTGACGCGTGGTGAGGTCGAGGCAGACGCGCAGGGCGAGCGGGAAGCCCAACGAACTCATCATTGAACCGCGAAGAGGCGAAGCAAGCGAAGTGCGCGAAAAAATAAAAGCTACGCAAACCACAATCCCTTCGCGCCCTCTGCGTTCTTCGCTGCTTCGCGGTTATTCCAAGACCTCTAAGAACGTGTGTGACAAGCCTCATCATCCCGGTTGCAGTCGATGAAGCATC
>JBBDRN010000043.1:0-80707 GCA_040905445.1 Phycisphaeraceae bacterium
CCGCAGCCCCTGCGGGGCTGAGTTATGGTGCCGGCGACTGCGACGTGGCGCGGGGCCGGACAATTCAATAACCGCGAAGCAGCGAAGAACGCGAAGGGCACGAAGGGATGTGATGTGCGTAACTTCTGCTTCTTCGCGCCCTTCGCTTGCTTCGCCTCTTCGCGGTTCAATGATGAGTTCGTTCCGCTGGCTCCACCCGTGGCGACAACCCGCAGCCCCTGCGGGGCTGGAATCTGGGGTCTGCGATTGCGATGCGGCGCGGGGTCGGCACCGGGCCCGGAAATCCCGGATCAATCGGCTTTTTTGCTATAGTCCGCCCAGCGGCCGCGAACGCTCCGGCAGTGCATCGCATCGCCGGCCGCTGCCCCGCGACACGCGATACCTCCATCAAACATCAAGGGAAAGCAGACAAATGGCGTCTCGAGCAAAGATTTCCATCATCGGCGGGGGCGGTAACGTCGGCGCGAGCTGCGCCCTCTGGGCTGCCGCCAAGGAGTTGGGCGACATCGTCGCTGTCGACATCCCCCAGGCGGAGGGAGCCGTCAAAGGCCGCATGCTCGACCTCGCCCAGGCCATGCCCATCGAGCTCGCCGACGCGACCATCACCGGCACGACCGACTACGCCGACATCACCGGCTCGGACGTGGTCGTCATCACGGCGGGTCTGCCCCGCAAGCCCGGCATGAGCCGCGACGACCTCATCGAGAAGAACGTCCAGATCGTCAAGCAGGTCAGCGAGAACGTCAAAAAGCACGCCCCCGACTCGATCGTCATCGTCGTTTCCAACCCGCTCGATGCGATGGTCTACACGGCGTGGAAGACGACCGGGTTCGACACAAAGCGCATCGTCGGCCAGGCCGGCGCCCTCGACGTCGCCCGCTTCAAGACCTTCATCGCCATGGAGACCGGCTACAGCGTCGAGGACATCAACGCCCTGTTGCTCGGCGGCCACGGCGACGACATGGTCCCCCTGCCCCGCTTCACCAACATCGCCGGCATCCCCATCACCCAGTTCATCAGCGAGGCGCGGCTTAACGAGCTCGTCGACCGGGCCAAGAAGGGCGGCGGCGAGATCGTCGAGCTCATGGGCACCAGCGCCTACTACGCCCCCGCCGCCGGCGTCATCCAGATGGTCGAGGCCATCGTCCGCGACAAGAAGCGGATCATCCCCTCCGCCGCCTACTGCGATACCGCGTACGGCGTGGGGGGGTACTTCGTCGGCGTCCCGGCGGTGCTGGGCAAGGGCGGCGTCGAGGACGTCATCGAGATCGACCTGAACGACGACGAGCGCGCCCTGATGGACGCCTCCGTCAGCCACGTCAAGGAACTCGTGGACAAGGTGCGGGCGAGGTTTCCCGAACTGAAGTAGCCCGGCATGCGTTGAGATGGGGGCTGGGCACGTGCCCCGGGTGAAGCCCACGGATGCAGTCCGCGTTCCGCGTCAGCACAGGGCGGCGAAGGTCAGGAGCGTCAGCAGTGCCACGCGCCGGCGTTGGGGGAACCGCGTTGCGTCGAATGCGAAGATGGAAGCGATCATGGGCGTCTCTCCGTGCGGCTGCCTCTGCCCATGCATGTTCAACCGGCGTGCCGGGGCGGCCATGACGGCCTCAAAATCGCCTAAGACCTTGTTTTAACAGGATTTTGCTTATGTCGCACCCCGGGCGAAGCGTTGGCCGATCATGCCGCATGTGGTCGCGGGGCAACATCGCTCGGTGGGCGATGTCGCTGCGAGGCATCATCGTGTTGCTCGCGGCCGCAGCCTGCAGCGCCCTCGGCAGCCCTGCCGCCGCCCAGGAGGGAGCGGGGGATGTGGCGGGGAGCGTGGCGGGGAGCGTGGCGGGGAGCGTGGCGGGGGGTGTGGCGGGGGAGCTGGAGGCGCCGCTCCTGGACCGGGCCCACGTCCGGGCAGCCCATCGGCAGGTGGAGCAGTGGCTGCTCGACGGCGGCGTCGACGTGGCCGAAGCCCCCCCCATCCGCGTCACGGGGGCGTACGGCGTACAGGTGACCCTCTGGCGCGACGGCATCGTCGTGGGCGTGGGCGAGGCGGCCCGTCCGGACGCCGACGCCGCCCGCAGAGACGCCCCCGGGCCGGCGGTAGATCTGGCCACCCTGCTCGCCGAGGCCACGGAGCAGGCGGCGACGGGGCTGGAGCAGACTCTGCGCGAGGCCTACCGCCGCGCCGGCGAAGGCCATGCCGATGTCGCCGACCGCGACATCCCGGAACTGGCCCACGTCGCTCCCCACCTGCTCGTGGACCTGCAGGTCGCCCACAGCCTCGAGTCGATCCGCATCGAGCCCGGTGAGCCGGCGTCGGCGGTGTACGACCAGTTCGCCCCCGGGTACCACGGCCTGCGCCTGCCCGCGGGGGCGGGCCGCGCCGGCCTTGTCTGGCCGGGCACGTCCTTGGCGCGCAACATCCAGCCGCGCAGCCAGCTCACGCAGGCGCTCGCGTCGGTGGGCCTCCGCAGCGACGCGATCGAGGAGCTGGGCCGCCCGGGCGGCGTTGCGCTCGAGCGGTTCCGCGTCCAGCACGTCGTGCGCCCGTCGACGCAGCTCGGGCCGGTGGAGCTGGTGCGTGGCCACGTGTTGCTGCCCCCCTACGCCGTGGACACGCGCACGATCGACCAGCTCGGCCATCGCATCGCCGAGCACCTGCACAACCGCTTCACGCGCGAGGGGATGATCCGCGGCACGTACCTGCCCACGAGCGACCGGTACGGCGAGCCGCTCGTCGCCGAGCCGACGGATGCGGCGCTGGCGAGCTACGCGCTCTTGCGGCACGCGCGGCGCCAGGCTCGCCGGGGCCGGTACGGCCAGGCGTTCATCGACGCCAAGGTCGACGACGTGACCACCGTCCTGCACCTGCTCGCTGACGAGGTGCTGACGGACGACGCCGCGGTGCGCGAGCGGGCCGGCGCAGCCGCGCTCATCGTCCTGACGCTGACCGACCTGCCGCAGCGCGGCGCGCGCGAGCGGGAGCTGCGCGACCGGTTGGGCGGCGTGCTGGTCGAGCTCGCCGGCGAAGGCGCCGCCGACCAGGGGGCGACGGGGGCGCTGATTGTCGCCGCGCTGGCGGGGCTGTGGGAGCAGACGCGCGAGCCGGCGCTGGAGCCCATCCTTGCCGAGGGGCTGAAAGCGCTGCACCGGCGGCTGACGACGCGGGTGGACCTCGCGGCCCTGCCCTGGCTGATGGTCGCCCACAACCGGGCGGCCCACCTGCTCGCCGAGGAGGGCGAAACCCTTGGCGACGAGGCGGTCGCCCGCTGGGAGGACGGGCTCGGCACGCTCGGGGCGCGGCTGGCGGAGTTGCAGATCGTCGCCGAGCCGAGCCTCGGCCCCGGCGACGTGGTGGGCGGCTTCGATCTGACGGGCCGCGGGTCCGCCGCTCCGCCCACAGCGGATTGGCGTACGGCCCAGGTGCTCATGTTCCTCGCCGGCGCGATGCGGCAGCCGGCCATCATCGCCGACCACGATCCCATGGGCTGGATGCTGACGACCGGCCTCGCCGCCCGCTTCCTCGGCCAGCTCACCTTCACCGAGACCAACAGCTACTACGTCCGCAACCCGAGCGAAGCGCACGGCGGGGTGCGCCTGGCGCCATGGGACAACCGCCTGACCGTCGACACGCAGGGCGTCGCGCTCGTCGCGGTGGTGGAACTGCTTGAGGCCCTGGACGAGCTTGAAGGGCAGTGGTGAGAAGCGGAAAATTCAAAATTCAGAATTCAAAATTCAGAAACCGCGAAGGCGCGAAGGAAGCGAAGTTGTTGTGATAAGACAGCTCGCCTCCTCAAGATCTTTCCTCGTGCCCTCGCCCCCTTCGCCCCTTCGCGGTTATTCACAAATTCCAAATCAGAAATCAGTTCACGTTTTCTCATTCTTGAACAACTCCACCACCTCGCCGTCGGGCCCCTGGAAGAACGCCAGGCGCACGGGGGTCGGTTCCGGGCGTGACGCGATGGTGATCCCCTTGGGCTCGACGGTGATCGTCGCCCCGGCGGCGCGGGCGCGTTCGACCACGGCGTCCGGGTCGTCGGTGCGCAGGGCGAAGTGGAGAATGCTGCCTTCGCCGGCCGCAGGCGCCTGGTCCGGCCGCTCGAAGATCTCCAGGTAGTTGCCGTCACCCGTGTCGAGCATGATCGCCCGCTTGGGCGGTTCGCCCCAGGCAATGCGCTCGGTGAAGCCGAGCGAGTCCTGGTAGAAGTGGACCGACTTGTCGAAGTCGCGGGCGCGGATGGCGACGTGGTGGAAGCCGCCGCCGCCGAGGGTGGGGTTGTGGTTGGGCATGGGAACTCGGGGTTTGGGGTTTGGGTGCCACTGGCGGGCAAGCCGCCAGTGGCACCCCGTTGTCGGACGTTGTCAGACGGAGCCTGGGATTATCGTAACGGAGTCGGGCGCGCATGAGAAAGAGCCGACGGCATGGTGGATGCCGTCGACTCTTGAAGGAGGCCTGGGGCGTGCGTGCCGGCCGGGTGCTACAGCGCGTCGTCGTTCTGCTCGCCCGTGCGGATACGGACGACCTTGCCCAATTCGTAGACGAAGATCTTGCCGTCGCCCACCTCGCCGGAGCGGGCGGCGGAGGTCACGGCGTCGACCGCCTTGTCGAGGTCTTCGCTGCGGACGGCGATCTTGAGCTGGATCTTGGGCACGAAGCCGACGTCCATTCGGCCGCCGCGGTAGCGCTCGGTGTGGCCCTTCTGCTTGCCGAAGCCGCGGCATTCCATGGCCGTGCAGCCGAGGATGCCCAGGCTCGCGAGCCTGGCCTTGACGGGGTCGAGTGCGGCGGGCTTGATGATTGCTTCGATCATGTGCATGGTTTGGTTTCCAAGTCGAGGTCGTGGTGAGTTGGAGCGGCTGTCGCGCTCCGCCCCGCGTGGGCGCGGGGGCTAAACGGCGAACGCGCTCAGATTTCCCGCGTGTGGTAGCTCTTGATGTAGACGCGCGGGAAGTCGGGGTAGGCCGACATCTCGTGCTCGCCGAGGTCCAGCCCCTCGATCTCCTCCGCCTCGTCGACGCGGAAGCCGAGCGTGGCCTTGACGGCGAGCGCGACGATGAACGCGAAGGCGAGCGTGAACGCGGCGATCGAGACGACGCCGATCACCTGGTAGCCGAGCTGCGTCACGCCGGCGCTGGCGCCGAAGATACCTGGGGCCAGCGTGCCCCACACGCCGCACGTGCCGTGGGCGCTGATCGCGCCGACGGGGTCGTCGATCCTGAGGCGGTCGAGCCCGATGATTGAGACGACCACGATGACGCCGCCGATGATGCCGATGATGATGGCCGTCATGGGCGTCTGGATGTTGGCGCTGGCGGTGATGGCGACGAGGCCGCCGAGGATGCCGTTGAGCGCCATGGTCAGGTCGGCGTTGCGGGTGACGAAGTAGGCGAGCAGGCCCGCGGCGACGGCGCCGGCCGCGGCGGCGAGCGCGGTGTTGGTCAGCACGAGCGACACGGCGGCTGCGTCGGCGGTCAGCACCGACCCGCCGTTGAACCCGAACCACCCGAACCAGAGCAGGAACACGCCGATCGTCGCCAGCGCCAGGTTGTGGCCGGGGATCGGGTTGACCGTGCCGTCGGCGGCGTACTTGCCCAGGCGCGGGCCGAGCACGATCACCGCGGCCAGCGCCGCCCACGCGCCCACGCTGTGCACCAGCGTCGAGCCGGCGAAGTCGATGAAGCCCGCGTCGTCACCGCCGAGCGTGCTCAGCCATCCGCCGCCCCACTGCCACGAGCCGGTGATCGGGTAGCTGATGGCGACGATCGGGATGATGAAGATGAGAAACGGCCCGAGCTTGATGCGCTCGGCGACGGCGCCGGAGACGATGGTCGCGGCGGTGGCGGCGAACATGGCCTGAAAGAAGAAGTCGGTGTGGTAGGTGTAGCCCGCGTCGTACGCCGACGTCTGCCCGCCCGGGGGCAGCGGGATGCCCCAGCCCGTCCAACCCAGCACCCCGGCGACACCCCACTCGCCCGGGTACATGAGCGAGAAGCCGATCAGCGCGTAGGTCAGGATGCCGAGGCTGACGATCATCGTGTTCTTGAAGAGGATGTTGACGGTGTTCTTGGCCTGCGTCAGGCCGGACTCCAGCGACGCGAAGCCAAGGTGCATGATGAAGACCATGCACCCAGCGATCATGATCCAGAGGTTGTTGACGGTGAACATCTCCGCGGAAACGCCTTCTTCCACGGCCTCGGCGGCGGCTTCGGCGGTGGTCGCGGCGTCCTGCGCCCATGCCGGGCTCGCGGCCGCCAGGCCGACCCATAGCGGCAGGCTCAGTGCCAGGCCCCATCTGATGCGTGTCGCGTTCATCTGCGAGTCTCCTATGAATGTCGGCGGACGCGCGTCCGCTCTCGTTGCGTCATGCGTGGCTGGCACGCGCCAGCGCGTTCGTCTCGGAAAACGGGCGAGCGCTCTATCGAGCGCCCGCCCTTAACCTCCGCGACCATCGCGAAGGCGGCCTGGTCTGCCCCCCCCAGCGCACCCCGCCACACCCCGCCACACAACCAGCGCAGCGATCGCGCAAGGCGTGCCCGCCCGGGTCATCCGTGTTCGGCCGCGGGTTCGACCCCTCCCGGGTGCATGGGCATAACGCAACCGCCGTGCCAGGTGGGGCCAGCCCCGATCGTTCGGCAGGTCGCGAACCCCCGTGACCGCCACTGTCGGGGGCGTGACGCGGGTTTGATGGTCGGCGCGACTATTTCCGGGCGTTGCCGCGGCCGCGACGCGCCGCGCGGAAAGTAGGCGGCCGACCCCGCGCCACGCGGGGCGTGCCTCATTTGCAGGCAGGTGCATGGGACAAGCGCAGGCGGTCGCCCGCCGCGGGAAAGGGGGTGGTTACGCATCGCGGTTTGGCGGGGTGCGGCGCGTCTGCGGTATAATGGCGGCATCTTCCACCGCCATCGGTGCGGTGCTCGCCGCTGGCGGCAGCCAGGGTTGGCCGGTGCGTTGGCGCTGGCGCCGCGATCTGATTCGGGACCAGCTAAGGAGCGTTCGCATGAGCTTGCCTTTTCGCCATGCAGGGATGGGCCGGGACCTTCGACGTTGCCGCGCTTGCGCCGCGCCGCTGCTGGCGCTCATCGCCGCAGTGGGCATGGCGGCCGTGGCGGGGACGGCGGGGGTGGTGGCGGCGCAGCCAGGCGACGCGCCCCCGCCGCTGCGCCTGGACATCGAGACGCTGCTGCTGAGCGACGACGTGCTCGCCGAGCGCATCACTGACCCGGTCTGGGCGATCGAGGCGCGGCCGGAGCGGCAGTTGGTGCTCGTGCCCCTGCTCATCGGGCCGGTCGATCAACCGCTCGAGCTCGAGGAGCCGACCATCACGCTCCGCGGCGGGCGCTTCGTCGCCTGGCACGTCACCGAGGACGAGGTGCAGACTTCGTCGCGCGGACGTGGCGGGCGTGGCGGACGTGGCGGGGGTGGCGGGGGTGGCGGGGGCGACGACATGTACATGAACGACGATCTGTACATCGGCGGCTACGACCGCCAGATGGGCGGCGGCCCGGTGCGCCGCGGGCCGGCGCTGCCCGCCGAGGCCGAGGTCGACGAGCATGGCGTGCCCGCCGACGCTCCGCGCCTTGCGCGCTCGATCACCCTCACGCCCGACGGGCGCATCCAGTGGGGCGTGGCGACGGCGATCAGCGGGGCGGAGATCGGCGACGGCGACGGGCGCTACGTCCTGCGCCTGAGGCCCGACCGCCTGCGCGAGCTGGCGCCGAGCCGCGACGACGGGTCGCAGCAGCAGATGACGGGTCGGCGCCAGGACGAGCCGATGACCGGCCGCGAGCGCGCCGAGCAGCGCCGCGAGCTGCGCGAGCAGTTCCAGGCCGAGCGCGAGGCGTTCATGGACCTGCGCGAAGCGGTGCAGGAACTGGACGAGACGTTCGACATGCCCGCCCCGACCCGCGTCTGGGCTGTCTTCGAGCTGCCCGCGGCGCAGCGCAGCCTGGCGTTCGACGGGGACGCCCCTTTGCCCTGGTCGATCGGACTCGATGACTACGAAGCGGTCCGGCAGTTCGTGGGCACGCGCGGGCGCCGCGGCCGCGAAGCCGCGATGTCACTCAACGCGCTGACCACGCTCGCCCGCAGCGAGCACCCCTACACCCGGCAGATCGCGGCGCACGCGGCGGCGGCGGCGGACGTGGCGTCCAACGCCGAGCCGTTCAGCGACGAGTATCGCCTGCTCACCGCGCTGCTCGAGGCCGACGACGACACATCGCGCCACGCGGTGCTCGAGTCGCTGGCGTCGATGCGCCGCCCGAGCGAGGCCGGCACGCGGTTGCTCCGCGAGGTGGCGGACCACCCCAACGCCACGACACGCCTGCTGGCGCTGCGCGGGCTTCTGGCCGCCGACCCCGGTGCCGACGACCACCTCGCGCAACTGCTGGGCACGGTCAGCGACATGCTCGCCGACCCGTCGGGGCCGCCCGCCGACGTCGTGCTCGAGGAGATCATCGTCGGCATCGGCAGCGACCGCCGGATCGTCGACCAGGTCACCACCGCCATCGCGTTCGACCGGCTCAGCGGCGAGCGCCTTGACCAGGCGGTGCGCTACATCATCGACACCGCGCCGCGCGAGCCGCTCGCGGCGGCGTGGCTGGACGATGGCCTGCTCGCGTCTGGCAGCGACTCGCTCGTCCGCCAGACCCTCGCGGTGCTCGCCGAGGCGCAGCCCGACGCCAACGGTGGCGACCGGCAATCCAGCGCGCTGGGCTGGGCGATCGGGCGCGTGCTCGGCGGCCGGGGCTCGACCGACAGCGCCGCCTCCGAACAGGGTCCGTCGCGGGGGCGCATCGTGATCGAGTCGGCGGACCACGCGATCTTCCCCGCCCTGGCGAGCGACGATCCGGCGACGCGGGAGCTGGCGTGGCAGGCGCTGGGGCGCTTCAGCTTCGTCGAGGAGGGCGACATGCCGCGCTTCGGCGGCGTCGGCCGCAGCGACGACCGGGTCGACTCGCTCGTCAGCGCGGCCCTGGCCCACGAGCCGACGCCCCCGCAGGCGGCGAGCTTCCTGGCGCGGCATGAGGGGTTCGGCGCCGGCGCTCCGGGGCTGGTCCGCCTGGCGGGGCAGGCCACGGGCGAGGCGGCGAGCATCGCGGGGCGGGCGCTGTGGGGCTCGCAGCAGAACCTCACCGGGCCGGTGGGCGAGCTGGAGCCGGCGGAGCGCTACGCGTTCGCGGCCGCGGTGTATGAAGGGCGGTTCGGGCGGGTGCCCGCGACGGCGGGGCTCATGCTCGCCGAGCCGCGCGACCGCCGCGACGACACCGCGTCCTGGTTCGCCGATCAGGTCGCCGACGGACGCGACCCGCAGCCGGGCGACTGGGTGGCGGCGTTCGGCGGCGAGATGCGCCTCGCCCAGTTGCTGGGCGCCGATGAGCCCGAACTCGCGGCGGGCGCGGCCGCGGCGCTTGTCGCCGCCGCCGGCGCCGACGACGACGAGGTCGAGTCGCTCGCCCGCGAGCTGGCCGGCGAGGAGGACCCGCGGGCGGCGTGGCGGCAGATGCGGCAGTCGATCCACGCCCGCCAACTCGCGCACATGGAGGGCGAGTACCGCATGGTCATGCTGCTCCGCGGCGAGGCGAACCAGGAACTGGCGGAGATGAACGAGCAGCAGGCTCGGGCCTACCTCATGATGGCCCGGCAGCAGGCGCAGGAGATGACCCGCGAGGAAGCCCGGGCCATGGGCGTCCGCCGCGGGCCGGCAGCGGGCGACAAGCCCGTCACCGACCGTGTCAATCTCGGCGTCGTCGACGTGATCGTCGAGGACACCAACGTCCGCCTTGCCGGCGACATCGTGAGCGTCGAGATTCCCGAGACCCGCTTCGCGTTGCGGATCACGCAGCTCGCGGAGCTGCGCAACATTCCCGGCGCAGCCTTGGATCACATTCCGCTGGGCCGGACGATCGGCGACATGGACCTCACGCCGCAGCCGGACGGCGCCTGGGTCGGACAGGTCGACATGCTCGACACGCGCGTGCTGGAACTGCGCCTCGAGCCGGTGCGGTAGCGATGGCGCCCGAGGCCGACGCACCGCGCCGCCTGCGCCCGACCAGCATCGCGCCGGCCAGGGTGAGGAGGGTCGTCGCGGCCGGCTCCGGCACCGGCGTCCCGGTCACGAGCAGGTGGACGAACGGCGCGACGTCCACCGCGTCGAACGCCCCGTCTTCGTTGATGTCGCCCACCAGCACCGGGTCGATGCCGTGCTGGCCTTCATAGGCGCCGGGATTGGTCAGCGCCAGCACGAACGGCGCCACGTCGACGGCGTCGACCGAGCCGTCGAGGTTCATGTCGCCCAGCAGCATCGCGCTGGCCGCACCGACCCGCCAGTACGTGCGCCCGGCGTCGTAGGTGGCGGCGAAGCTCGCCCCCGGATTGAACGAATCAACCACGCGATCCGCCAGCGCGGTCCACGCGCTCACCTGGTCGCCGACGCCGATGAACCCGGCGACGATGTCGCCGGTGTCCAGCAGGCTGCCGGTGTTGAGATCGAGCGTGCCGGCGGGGTCGATCGCCAGCGAGCCGTGCACGACGGCCGTCTGCCCGTTGAGGTCGAGCACGCTGCCGGCAGCGATGGCGAGGTGGTTCGTGATGAGCACCTCGTCATCGCTCGTGCGCGAAGCGTCGCCGGCCGCATTGATCGCGACGCGGCCGTCGTTGATCCAGTCGTTGACGATCATGACGTGGGCCGCACCGTCCGGCGCGCCGATGCGCAGTCGACCCAGGGCGTAGGTGGCAGGCGCGATGGCGTCGTCGACGTGCGCCGCGGCCTCGATGCTCACCGGCGCGCCCGGCGTGCCGCCGAGCATGTTGAGCGTTGACGCGTGCAGACCGTCACCGAGCTGCGCCGGCGAGCGGGCATTGGTCGTGAAGCTGCCGCCGAGGTTGATGACGGTCTCCGCGTCGCCGTGGATGCCGACGCGTCGGCCCTCGCGCAGGACGTCGCCGCCGGCCGCGATGTCGAACACCGCGTGCCCGGCCGGAGCGCCGGCGTCGTGGTAGACGAGGTCGCCGGCAATGTTCAGCGTCGCGCCCTCGGCGCGGATGAATGCGACGGCGGCGTCATGCGCCGGGTCCGTGCCGCGGTGCTCGATCCGCACGCCGCGGTCGGCGGTGAAGCTGCGGCCGTCGACGAGCAACTGCCCGCCGGCCTGTCCCTCGTAGTTGAGCACGAGGCTGAACTTCCCCGGCGTGGCCTGCTGCGCGTCGATCGCGCCGTCGTCGCTCGCCGGGTGCCCGGGGCGCACGGCCCCGCCGGTGAGCTGCACATCGCCGACCAGCAGCAGGTCGTTGCGCCCCGCGGCGCCGGCCCGGCCGCGCAGCGTCAGCGCCTGCAGCGTGACGTGCGGGATGGTCGCGGTGTCGCCGTGGGTCCCGGTGTGGTCGACTTCAAGCGCGACCTGGCCGAGGTTGTCGAGCGGCTGGCCGTCGATCGCGTGAACGACGGGCGCACCGGCCCGGGCCTGGAGGCGAATCACGCCGGTGCCTGCCTCGCTGACCCAGGTCTGGTCGCTGCGCAGGCGCAGGGCGTTGGCGCCGAGACTGATCGCGGCCGGCGTGAGCGGGCCGAGGTAGCGCACGCTGGCATAGCCAAGCGGCTCGATTGTTTGCGGATCGTGGCTGTAGAAATGGGTGCCCGGGTGGCCGAGCGTGATGGTGCCGCCGGCGTGGGTGAACGCGACGACGCCATCGCCGCGCATCGCGTTGAACCCCGGGTGCAGTCCGTCGCGATCGTGCCAGTAGCCGGGGTTGAAGGCATCGAAGACGTGCTGCTCGCCGGCGAAGGCGAGCGTCGCGCCCGGGGCGAGCTCGAGCGCCGCCCAACCGCCCTGGTGGCCGGCGAAGCTCAAGGCGCGCTCGCCGGTGAGCGTGAGCGTGACGGGTGTGTCGGGCGCGTCGGCGGTGGACGGGCCGACGCTCACGCGGCCGCGGGCGCTGTCGGTCCAGCCGGTGGCGATGGCGAGGCTGCTGAGCTGGAAGTCGGCGACGAAGCGCAGGTCGCCGCCCCAGCTTGAGAAGCCGAACGAGTCGTGGACGATGTGCGAAGGCGCGAAGCCACCCCCGCCACCCCCACCATCCCCGCCGATATGCACATCTCCGCGGTAGGCGGACCCGACGCCCGCCCAGTGAAAGACCGCGGTGTCGCCCGGGCCCGGCACTTGGCCGGTGTGCCAGTTCAGAGCGTCGCCGACGTTCGCGGCGACGGTCTCGGCGGCGTTGATGCCGGTCCAGTGCACGACCTGGTCGGCATCGGCGCCCACGACGGCGCCGGCCAGCAGCGCCGCGGCTGGAGCCCATCGCGCGGCCATCGCCACCGGGCAGATTGCGCGTTTATCTCCCACAGGCTTGTTCTCCGCCCGGCGGGTGACGCTGGACGAGCCGGCATGATATGCCGAACTGGTGCTGGATTCAAAACAACAGGGGGCCGGTGGCCCGGCCCCCTGAGGGTGTGTGTGTCACGCGATCATCGGTTGTCAGCCGCTCACGCCGCGCGACGGCGCCGCAGCAGCAACAGGCCGCCCAGGCCCAGCAGCGCGAGGCTGCCCGGCTCAGGCACGCTCGCGACGGCGCCGCCACCGCCGACGAGCAACTGCACGAACGGCGCGACGTCGACCGCGTCGAAGACGCCGTCGCCGTTGATGTCACCGACCACGAGCAGATCGGCACCGAAGTCGATCTCGTACTGGGCCGGGTTCGTCAGCGCGAGCACGAACGGGGAGACGTCGACCGCGTCGACCACGCCGTCGAGGTTCATGTCGCCCAGCAGGAACTCGGGCACTTCGGCCGGGGTCCAGGCGATCGAGTCGACCCACAGGCCGGGCCCATCCTCGCCGGGATTGCGAAGGATCGTCTCGCCCCACTGACCCCATTCGCCCCACTCCTCGGTGTCCGGGTGCTGCACGGCGTTCTCGTCCGGCTCCTCCTGGTTCGGGTCAGGCAGGAACACGAAGTTGGGGTCGCCTTCGGCCGCCACCTGGTCGCCGGCGCGCTGCCAGACGTCGCCCACAGACGGATCCTCGCCCGCCCAGAACGTCGGGTTGGGCGCGCCGCCGAAGAGGTAGATGCCCTCGGCGCCGAAGCCTTCCGCGATGGCGTCCGGCCGCATGGCCGCGAGGCCGGAGCCGGCGGTCCAGGCGGTGTCGCGGCTGCCCGTGACGATCGTGCCCGTGCCGTCGTCATAGGAGATCGACGCGTTCCACACGTCGACATCGGTGAAATCGAACGTCCAGGTGACCCACGTCGGCTCGTCGGGCCGGGGCAGCCCGCCGCCGAACGCCATCGTGAACCATGAGCTGGCCGTCGCCGGGTTGTTCGTGTGCCCGGGCGAGATGCTGTAGAAATCGTTGACGTTGATGAACGTGCGGTACTCCAGGGCCGCGCCGTTGACCAGGTCGCCTTCCAACGGGTCACCCTCGGCGTTCTCCCACTCGGCGTGGGCGTAGGCGCCCCAGCGCGGACCTCGGAGATTCACCGAGCCGTTTTCCTCGCCCGTGGCTGGGTCGGTGTGCTTCCACGCCGGGTCCCAGACGGTGATCTCGAGCGTGCCGGGGAACTGCGTGTCGAAGTCGTACTTGAACACGGTCAACTCAGGCACGAAGTAGGCCCAGCCGTCGCCCGTCGGGGGCGGGATGATGCCCGAGGGGTTCTGGAACACGTCGCCGGGCAGTTCGGCGAACGACTCCTGGCCGCTGATCCAGTCGAAATTCGTGCTGAAGGGCTGATCCCCACCGGCCCCGAGGGCCGACGCCCCCGGCACGCCGAGCATCCCCGCCAGCAACACAATCGTTACTCTGTTCCGCTTTCGCACAGTCATGGCGCCTCCTTTGATGAAATGAAGCAAATGACAACGGCAAACACACGCAAGGACACGACCCAAGGCTGAAGCTGGACAGTCGTCGCACCGCTCGGCGACGCCACCGCGACCCACGCGAGTTCCGCCAAGCATGGCGACGATCCGCGCAAGGTCGCTCGGCCTGAAGCGCGACATGGTTCGCTTCCCCCCTGGGTGTCACGCTGCCGAACGGCAACGCATCGGGTATCGACCCGCCGCACCTCCTTTCCGCCGCCGGCCCCATGGATCGTGGCGACCGCTGGCCGGGGAATCTATCCTCCGACCCTCCGACCCCTTCACCGCGCGCGTCGACCGCGCCCGTTTGCCGCGACAACCTCCATAGAGCTGACACCGCATCGGTCCTGCGTTATTGCAGCTCAATCGGATTCGAGCGGCCGAGCCCCAATCACCGCTCCAGAACATGCTCGGCCGCCAGGTTGCGCGATGCAAAGGCGGAGGCCGGGGCTTTCGACCCGGCTCCGCGATGGTTCATTCAGGCCGCGCGACGACGCCGCAGCAGCAGCAGGCCGCCGATGCTCAGCAGCGCGAGGCTGCCGGGCTCCGGCACGACCGTCGCGCCGCTCCCGACGAGCAACTGCACGAAGGGCGAGACGTCCACGGCATCGAACACGCCGTCGCCGTTGATGTCGCCGACCGTCAGCGGATCGATGCCGTACTGTGTCTCATACCCGGCCGGATCGGTCAGCCCGAGCACGAACGGCGAGACGTCGACGGCATCGATGACGCCGTCGAGGTTCAGGTCGCCGGGCAGGTACTCCGGCTCTTCGAAGGGGGTCCAGCTCAGCGAGTCGATGTAGAGCCCCGCCAGGCCAGGCGTCCGGTCGACCATCTCGCCCCACTGGCCCCACTCGTCCTCCTCTTCGTTGAAGACGTAGTCGGGGTCCTCGTCGAGGCCCTCCTGGTTGGTCGGAGCGTTCCAGACGCTGCCCACGGAGGGGTCTTCGCCGGCGTCGAACGCCGGGTTCAGGTGGCCGCCGAACAGGTAGATGCCCTCGGCGCCGTTCGCGAACGCGTTGCTGCTGTAGGCGAAGGCCCTCTCGCCGGTGTAGGTGCTCTCGCCGTCCGGATGCGTCCAGGTCATCGTGACGGAGAACTCGTCGGCGCCGTACTCGATGGTCCAGTCGACCCAGGTGGCCTCGGGCGGACGGGCCAGGCCGCCGCCGCCGCCGCCCCACGCGGCGGTGAACAGGGAGCTGGCGTCGGTCTGGTTGCTGTCGGCCGCCGGTGCGACGGCGTGGGCGACATTCGTGTCCAGGTAGGTGCGGTATTCGAGCGCGGGGCCGGCGTAGACCTGCCGCTGTACGGGCGTCTCGGCGATCACGAAATCGCCTGTGCCGAACGCGCCCCAGCGCTGGCCGCGCAGGTTGACATCGCTGACCGGGTCGCCGACGTCGTCGAGCAGGCGGTAGCCCGTGTCCCAGGTGGTGATCTCGAGCGTGCCGAGGTAGGGCGTGTCGAAGTCGTAGACGAACGCCTCGCCGGCGTCGAGGAAGTAGGCCCAGCCATCGCCGGTCGGCGCCGGGGCGCCCGGCACGTCGGTGGTCACGTCGCCCACGAAGGAATCGAACGACTCCTGGCCGCTGATCCAGTCAAAGTTGGTACTGAAAGGTTGATCGCCGCCGAACGCGGCCGCCCCCGACGACAGGCCCACCGCGGCAAGCAGCGCACCAATCGCCGTCTTTCTCACGTGTCGCACAAACATGTCACCTCCTGGGCACAAATAAGGTTACGAAACGAAGCATGGGGACGAAGTCCGAGGAAACCGCCGACGCCCGGAAGGAGTTGGACTCGCCTGGCTTCGCACCCCTCCAAAAAGGCAGGAGGCCGTTTCACCGGCCTCCTGCCAAGGAAATCACACTTCAGGCCGTGCCATTACGCACGACGCCGACGCAGCAGCGTCAGGCCGCCGAGGCCCAGCAGCACCAGGCTGCCCGGCTCGGGAACGACCGTGATGTTCGCCACGGCGCCCGCGCTGCGGTCACCAGCCAGCGAGCCGGTGGCTTCCGCATCAACACCGAAGATCGGGCTGAGCGGAGCGCCATCGACCACGATGCGGCCGGAGCCGACCGCCATCCAGAGATCGGTCGAGCCGATCCCCGTCGCCTGGATCTCGATCTGCGCGTGCAGGAACGCGCCCGTGCTCGCGTCGTACATCGGGTCGAGGTCGAACTCGCCGGCCTGGCTGTCGATGCCGACCGAGCTGGTCGCCGAGATAGCAGTGAGCGACTGAACGAGCGAGCCCTCGACGCTCAGGTCGTTGAGCGTGCCCTCACCGAGCGGCAGCGTCCAGCGGCCCTGCGGGGGGAACGGCACGACCTGCGGGTTGTAGATCTCCGCACCGGTCGCGGTGAGCAGGCCGGGGATATCCGCCCCGATGCTCAGCGAGAGGCCGCCCTCGCGGCCCACGTTCCCAGCCTCGCCCGGGATGACCCAGATGTACAGGGTCGTCGACTCGCCCGGCTCCAGCATGACCGTCGGAGCAGAGATCGTCGGATCCTCATTCGAGGTCGACAGGTAAATCTGCGGGTTCGCCGACGCACTACCTGCCATCGCGAGCACGGCCGCGGCGGCGATTCCAAACTTGAGTCCACGTCTCATGATCAATCCTCCATTCGGTGTGACCTACGGGTCAACAGGTTAAACGAGATCCCAATGCGGGTAAACATAAATAAACGGTGACACACACAAAATCCAATGTACCTGACGCCGGAGCGTCACGCAACCCTTTTTCGCCGCAGCAGCGCCAGCCCGCCGAGGCCCAGCAGCGCCAGGCTGCCCGGCTCGGGGATCGCCACCGCGCCGCCGCCGCCCACGAGCAACTGCACGAACGGCTGCACGTCCACGGCATCCAACGCGCCATCGTTGTTGATATCACCCACCAGCACGGGATCGATGCCATGCTGGTTCTGATACTCGCCGGGGTTCGTCAGCGCCAGCACGAACGGCGCCACGTCGACCGCGTCGACGACGCCGTCGAGGTTCATGTCGCCCAGCAGCGGGCCGGTGGCCTCACCAACCTGCCAGTAGGTGTTGTCGTTCTGGAAGATGGCGGAGAACTCGGCATCCGGGTTCGACGAGTCCATGACCTGACTCGCGACGGCGTTCCAAGCCGCGGCCTGGTTGCCGACGCCGAAGAAGCTGGTGACGATGTCCTCATCGTTGAGCGTCAGGCCGGTGTTGAGGTCGAGCGTGCCGGTGGCATCGATCGAGAGCGAGCCGTGGACGGCGACGCCCTGGCCGTTGACATCGAGCGTCGAGCCTGCGGCGATGGAGAGGTTGTTGGTGAGCAGGACTTCATCGTCGTTGATGCGCGTCTCGTTGCCCGAGCCGTCGACGACGACCGAGCCATCGTTGACGGAATTGTTGACGAGCTGGATGCTCGCCGTATCGGACGAGGTGCCGACGTTGAAGTTGCCGATGGCGTAGGTCTGCGCGACGATCTCATCCGCGGCGTTGGCGGCGACCTCAAAGGTGTTGCCGGTACCGATCATGTTGACCGTCGACTCGAACAGGCCGCTGCCCTGGACCGTGGCCGAGCGGGCGTTGGTGGAGAAGCTGCCGTGCAGGTTGATCACGGTATCCATGTCGCCGTGCAGGCCGACGCGGCGGAACTCGTTGAGCAGGTTGGCGACGACGGTGTCGCCCCACTGGCCCCACTCCTGGAGGTCTTCGTTGAAGACGTAGCCGTCTTCCTCGGCCGTGCCTTGGTTGGGAGCGGTCTGCCACTCCTCACCCTCGGGGTCGGGCAGGAAGGTGTTGCCCTCGCTGGTGGTGCCGGCGGGTGCGACGACCTCTTCGAGGACGATGTCACCACCGACGGTCAGCGTGCCGCCGCTGGCGTCCACGGCGATGGCCTGATTGGGGTGGTGGCTGCCGCCATCCTTGCGGATGAGGATGCCACGCGCGGTGGTCAGGTCGTGACCATCGAGACGGATCACGTTGCCGTACACGCGGCCGTGGGCGAAGATGATGCTGTAATCGCTCTCGCTGGCGGGGGTGTCGGGGATCGTTTCGCCATCGCCGGCGATGCCGGGGATGATGGTGCCGCCGGTCAGCGACACGTCGCCGAGCAGGCGGGTGTTGTTGAGCCGACCGCTGGTGGCGTCACGGGTGAAGTAAAGGCTCTTGTAGGTGCCGCCTTCGAGGTAAACGTTCTCGTTGTTGCCCGAGTGGCTGATGACGAGGCCGATCTCGCCGAGGTTGTCGAGGCGACCGCCGTCGATCGAGCCGACGATCGACTCGTTCCCGATGGCCTGAAGGGCGATCACGGCGTGGCCACTGGGGTTGAGCCAGGTCTGATCGCTGCGGACGCTGAACTGCTGGGCGCCGAGGCGGATGGCGCCGACGGCGGGCGGGCCGGACGTGGGCGCGTGGTGGGAAGTGCCGGGGTCGCCGAGGATGATCGTGGCGCCTTCACCGGTGATGGCGACCTCGCCGCCACCGGCCAGAGACCTGAAGCCGGCGTGACCCTGGGTGCCGTGGAAGTAGCCCGAGTAGTAGTTATCGAAGGTGTGGCTTGCGCCGGCGAACTCGAGCGTGGCGCCCGACTCGACGACGAGGCCGTGCCAGCCGCCCTGATTGCCACCGAACTCGAGCGGGTTCTCACCGGTCATGGTGAGCGTGAAGCCCGAGCCCACGACGAAGTCCGGCCCTTGGCCGGTCGTGTAGCCGCGGGAAACGAACAGCGTCTCGATCGTCAGGTCCTTGCCGAGGACGAGGTTTCCCAGGGGACGTTGCCAAGTGCCGGCCTCGAGTCGGATATGGCTGGCGGCGAAGGCGCCGTCAATGGTGATCGCGCCCTCGTAGTTGCCGGCGGGCACGGTGATGTACTGGGTCTCCGGGTCCGCGCCGTCCCAGTCGGGGTTCTCGATTTCAATCGTCGGGTAAGCGCGCTTGTCGTCGGTGTAATGAAAGATCGCCGTATCGCCGACGGTCGGGATGCCGAATTCCAACTCGGGCAGCCAGTTGAACTCGTCGTTCACATCGGCCGACTCGCTGTTGCCGGTGCTGGTGGTTTCGTCCACACCGTCACTATTCAGCCCCGCCCATGTCCATTCGGTCTGCGCCATCGCGGGCGTCGCGAGCATACCGCTCGCCACAAACCCGGCCAGGAGCATTGTTCGTTTGCGTCTCAACATGCGTGTGCCCTCCTTTTAGATACAGAGCAAAGAAAGAAATTCCAAAACGTGTGAACCAACTGCACCCGGAGAACGTTTTAAACCGCGTCGCCGCACGAGCCGGCGCCGGCGGACCTGTCAGAACAGGCGATGGTGCTTGAGAACCCGGCTGCACACGGGCCTGATTGATGAATGATGATCGGCGTCTCTCCCGACTCCGTGACCTGATCGCGTTCCGTCACGGTGGCATTGTGCATCATCTTGTCCACTCATGCAAGGGAAAAACCGGCGTTCGGTCAGGGAAAGTTCCCGGGTGATCGCGCCTGCTGACCCAGCAGCCTCCAATCGGCGGCCGCGGCATGCCCTGGCGACCCGCGACGGCCGGAGCAAGGGCAATATTTTCTTGTCAGATAGGATTTTAATGCCGATCTTTCCGCCTGCCGCCGTCGGGATTGCCCAGCTTGCCTCAGCGCTGCCGGCGGCGGGCGAGGAGCGTCGCGTGGACGCGGCGGGGGTGGCGGGGGTGGCGGGGGTCAGTCGCCGAACTCGGCGAGGGGGATGGGGCCCGCGGCCAGGTCGCCGAAGCCTTCCGGAATGAACACGATGCCGATGACCTGCTCATCCTCGAGCTCGTCGATCGACGCCGTCAGCCGCACGCGCCACTGCGGCAGGCGGCGTTCCAGCTCAATACTGATGCTGCGCGATTCGTCGGCGCTCAGGTCCCACCGGTGCGTGGCGCTGATGCGGTACTTGCTGGTGAGCTGGTAGGCCCCGCCGTAGGTCAACAGCCGGCTGTCGAGGGCGCGGATGTCACGGTAGTTGACGAACGAGGTCAGCCGCGGCGTGTGGCGCAGCGACGCGCCGAGGACCCAGTCGGTGACCTGGTCGTGCTCGAAGCTGTAGGTCGCTTCGCCGACGAAGCCGACGGCTTCACTGACGCGCCAGCGTGCGCGTGAGGCGAAGTGGGTCCCGCCTTGGCTGAACTCGGGTCGGTGCTCGACGAAGCGGGGCAGCCGTGCGTCCCCGTCGCGCTCGCCGCCGCGGAGGATGATGTCGGTTTCGAGGCTCAGCCAGTCGACGCTGCGCCAACGGCCGGGGCCGCCGCGCTGCGTCTGGAGGGTGTTGAGGAACCCGGCGCGGAGGGTCAGCCCCTCGTCGAGGCCTTCGACCTGTGGGTCGTACGTCGGCAGGGCGCTGGGTGAAATCGACGCGTCGGCGTAGAAAACGTCGACGCGCGGCTCGATCGTGTGACGCAGGCGATGCAGGTCGAGCATCTGGCTGTCGATGCCGTCGTAGCTGCGGTGAAGCGCGGTGGACAGCCGCGTGCCCGCGCCGGCCCAGGCGCGGAACTGCTCTTCGTCGGGGTGAAAGTCGCTGAAACGTTCGTCATAAGCGGTGAATCGGCCAACGGCATAGGGCGTGACGTTGAGGGGGCCGACCGCCAGCGGAGCGGCGATCTCGTGACGCGTGTCGAAACGCGTGCGCCAGTCCTGGGGGAAGCCGGCATCGGCGGCGGCGGCGTGGAAGGCGGTGTCGGCGTCGATGCCGAGCGTGGCGAGCGCGGCGTTCTGGCGCAGGCCCCGGTCGGCGGGCGTGTCGCGGCCGAACACCGCCCGCAGCCGCGAGAGTTGCGTCTCGCTGAACCAGGTCAGCCGATCGCCGAGGAGGCTCGTGCCGGTTTGAAATATCCCGACCTCCGGCAGCCGCTCCACCTCGTAACCCGGTGCCTGGTAGCTCGTCAGTTGCGGCTGAAAGTCGGTGAGTTGTCCGGTCAGCAGCAGGTCGGCCGACCATTGGTGGTCGCGGCGGAGCAGGTGCAGCGCGGTTTCGTAAGGCCGGGCGTCAAACGCCTGGTCGCGGGCGAACTCCTCGAGGAATGTCTCGTCGGAGACGTAGGCGCCTTCAAGGCTGAGCTGCCAGGCATCCTGGATGGGCTGGCGGTGTTGAAAGCGGGCGTAGCCGCGGGTTTCGCCGTCGTGGTCGATGTCGCGGCGCAGCGAAAGGTAGTCGGTGCCGCGGTCGTAAGGCAGCAGGTAGCCCTCCAGGCGGCCGAACGTGGCGTCGAGGTCATAGTCGAGCTCGACGCCCACGGCCGGGCCGTGCCGGCCACGGTAATCGAGCCGGCCTTGCAGGTCGACGCCCTCGGGCGTTTGCCGGCCGGCGAGGGCGAACAGGTCCCACGCGGTCTGGACCTCCAGGCCCCGGCGGTCGGAGTAGCTCGCCCCCCAGGCGCGGAGCGGGCCCTCGCGCGTCTGGGCGGCGAGCCAGGGCCAATAGAGCACGGGCGTATCGAAGACGCGGAGCGTGCTGTGCGTCGCGGTGAACCGCTGGTGCATGCCGCCGTCCGGATCCTCGACCTGCCGCATCGTCACGCGCTGGGCGCCGATGGCGAAGTGGGGCTCGGCGAAGGCGCTGGTGGTCATGATCGCGTCGCGGGCCTCGAAGCTGCCGCGCGATATCTGGCGGACCATCGCCGCACGCAGGTAGAGCGGGATCTGCCGCTCCGGGTCGAAGGTGTAGACGACGGCTTCAAGCAGGACGGCGCGATCGCTGACGAGGTCGTAGTACATGCGCGGCGCGCGGACGGTGAACTGCCCGTCGCTGACGATGACGTTGTCCTCGAGGTAGACGCCGCGCACCCCGGCGGCCGAGACGCCATCCAGCGGCCCACGGGCGTCGGCGGGGGGCTCGGCGGGGGTAGTGGCGGGGGCGGCGTCGTCGCGGTCCAGGTAGAGCACCGCCCGCTCGGCCTGGAGCGTGACGCTCCGCCCGGGGCCAGACTCGTAGAGCAGCCGCACGTCGCCGATGAGCATGACCACCTGCTCCTCCGGCGTGCGGTCGGCGACCACGCGGCGGGCGTGGAACGCCAGCGACCCAGTCGTCGGCAGCACGCCGCCCGACGCGCCGCGCTCCGCCGGGGTGGCCGGCGTCGCCGGGTCGGCGAGGTCGGCGGGCGTCGGTTCGGCCAGGTCGTCGAGCCCGCCCCTGTCGTGCCGAGCGTCGAGCGCGTCGCGACCCGCAGGCGCCTGAGCAAGCAGCACCGGCGCATCCGCATGGCCGGGCGCGGCCTGGCGGGCGGACCGCCCCCGGTCGTACGCGGCAACGCGACGCTGGGCGACGGCAAGGAACGTATCGTCAGCGGCGCCGGCGAGAATGGGGGCGGCGGCGGGGTGGTGGGCGTCCGTCTGCAACTCGATCGGGCCGGTCGTCGCCGCGGTGACGAGCATCCGTGGCCCGGTCGCACGGACTGGGGCCTCGCCCACCGGCTGCGGGGTGTCGAGGTAAAGGGCGAGGGCGCGGTGGGTCATATCTGATGGCTGATCGGCATCATCCGGCGGCGCCGGCAGGGACTGCACGCGGACGAGCGCCCGCTCGGCGCGGAAGGCATGCGTGGTCAGGTCGACGTGGACGTCGTGCTCGAGCAGCAGCCATTGGGCACCCGCCTCGTCCTGCCAGGTCGTGGCCCGGCGGGCCGTGAGGGTGGCGGGGGTGGCGGGGGTGGCGGGGGATGGTGGCTGATTGCCGATCTCTAATGGCTGATCCGAGGCCGAGGCGAGCGTCGTAACCGGGGCGGCGGCCAGCAGCAGCGTGAGCCAGGCGAGGCGCGCTGCGCGGCGGCGGGGGCGCGGCGGGGCGGGGATGGGGGACGCCATCGCGCTGGCGTGGTCACCGCTCACCGTTGACGCCCTGGTCGACGGCAGCCCGCTGGCGTGTCAGGCCCGGCTCGTGCTCGGTCAGCACGACAATCTGCCACAAATCGACCGTGGCGAGCTTGAAACGGTAGGCCACGTGCAGGTCGGCGTCGCCGATGCAGTCCTCGAGCGACAGGTCGCTGCGCCAGCCGATCTTGACGCAGAGGGGGTTGACGAGCTTTTCGACGCTGCCGATGAGCGGATTGGCAGAGCGGAAGTGGTTGAGGACGACAATCTGGCCGCCGGGCTTGACGAGGCTGCGGGCCCAGCGCATGAGGCGAGGCGGGTCGGACACCACGCTGACCGTGTGCGTGATCATCAGGTGATCGAACGACCGCGGGGCGAAGGGTGGATACATGGCGTCGGCCTGGACGAGGTGCGTGTGCTTCAGGCCGAGGCGCTGGCGCTTGTGGTTCGCCTTGTCGAGCATGCCCCAGGAGAGGTCGAGGCCGACGATGGTGACGTCGTCGGGGTAGTGCTCGAGGGTCATGCCGGTGCCGACGCCGAGGTCGAGGATGCGGTCGCCGGGCTTGGGCTGGAGCTGCTCGAGGGCGGCGCGCTGGCGCTTGTGGACAAGCGCGCCGAAGGTGCGGTCATAGATGCCCGCCCAGATGTCGTAGCAGCGGCTGGTGGCCGGCTCTTGCATGCGCATCGCAACGATATCCCTGGCGGTGGACGGTGCATGACGGCCCGCGCGAGGCCGGGGGCAGGATACCGGCGCGATCGAGGGGATGCCAGTTGCCGGGGCGGGTGCGGATTTCTCGCGGAGGTCGCCGTGAGCTGTGGATCGGGCGCCGGGCGATGCGTTACACTGTGGGGTGCCATGGAAGTGACCGTCAACGGCCAAATGCGGCAGGTGCGGGCCGGGAGCGTCGGCGAGCTGCTGGCAGAGCTGGGCCTCGCCGGCCAGCCCGTGGCGGTGGAGCTCAACGAAGAGCTGGTGCCCAAGGCCCGGCACGAGGCGACGGGGCTGACGCCGGGCGACCGCCTGGAGCTGGTGACGCTGGTGGGCGGGGGCTAAAGCAGGCCGTTCACGCGCGCTCGTGTATCCGCTGTGCGGACCTTCCCACGCCGCCTGCGTCGGAACCGTCCGATCGAGGCGAATTCACCCCGATGAACATGACCAACACGACAACCACCCCGCCCGTCGAGCCCGCCGACGCCCCGCTGCAACTGGGCGGCATGACGCTCAGCTCGCGGCTGATCGTCGGCACGGGCAAGTACGCCGACTACGAAACCATGCAACAGGCGCTCGACGCGTCGGGGGCGCAGGTCGTGACCGTGGCGGTGCGCCGCGAGCGGCTGGTCGACGATCGCGGGCGCTCGCTGCTGGAGTTCATCGACACCGACCGCTACACGATCCTGCCCAACACGGCCGGGTGCTTCACCGCGGCGGACGCGGTGCGCGTCGCGCGGCTGGGTCGCGAGCTGCTCGAGCAGCTCAACAACGCGGGGAAGGTCTGGGTCAAGCTGGAGGTGCTCGGCGACAAGAAGACGCTGCTACCCGACCCGCAGGGGACGCTCGAGGCGTGTCGGGAGCTGGTGGCGGACGGCTTCAAGGTGCTGTGCTACACCAGCGACGACCCCATCATGGCCACGCGCATCAAGGAGGCGGGCGCGACGAGCGTCATGCCCGCCGGCTCGCCCATCGGCTCGGGGCAGGGCATCCTCAACCCGCACAGCATCATGCTCATCCTCGAGATGCTCAAGGAAGGCGACGCCGACTACCCGGTCATCGTCGACGCGGGCGTGGGCACCGCCAGCGACGTGACGCAGGCGATGGAACTCGGCGCCGACGGCGTGCTGCTGAACACCGGCATCGCCCACGCGGGCAGGCCGGTGGCGATGGCCCACGCGATGCGGCACGGACTCGAGGCGGGCCGGCTGGCCTACCTGGCGGGGCGGATCCCGAAGAAGCGGTACGCGACGGCGTCGAGCCCGTGGGAAGGCGTGCTGAGCTACATTCCGGGCGAGTGAGCAGGGGAAATTAAAAATTCAGAATTCAAAATTCAGAATTGAACAAGGGCACCCGGCTGCGAGTCGGCGTTTCTGCATTTCAGGAGCCTGGCCATGAGCACGCAAACCAGCGACGTGGCACGCACCAGCGGGCGGGCGATGGGCCCGAAGACCATCATCAAGCTCGTGGCGACAGCGATTGTGGCGCTGCTCGTGCTGATCGTGATCATTCAGAACACGGAGCACGTCGACACGCACGTGTTGTTCTGGGAATTCAACATGCCGCGCGTCGTGCTGCTGTTCCTGACGCTGGTCGTCGGCTTCGCGATGGGGATCACCGCCGCGGTGATGTACACATCGCCGCGGCGCCGTTGAGGCAGGCCGCGCGGCCAACGCAATCGCCGGCGCCGGACTTCAGCCCCGGCAGGGGCTGCGGGCGGTAGCCACGGGTGAAGCGCAGCGGAACCCGTGGAACGTGGCGACGAAGTCCTCCTGCCCCGGCAGGGGCAGAGGCGACGTCCTCCGCCCCTGCCGGGGCGGGACGCTGCGGTCAACCCCTTTCCACGGGTTCCGCTGCGCTTCACCCGTGGCTACAGGCTGGTCGCCCCTCCGGGGCTGCAACGAAGGCTCGGCTCGACCGTGTTTTGTCGTCCCCGGAAATCGCGGGCGCCGCGGACCCGCCGACGCGGCAGGCGGCGTTATGACGCGACGGGGGCCGGCGATGTCTTGAGCCGGCTTACCACGGCGCGGAGCTTGCCGCTGCTGGTGCGCGGGATACTTTCGACATATTCCACATCGATGGCGATCGCGTCGCCCAGCCTGGCGCGGAACTCGTGCATGAGCTGGCGCTCGTCGGCGTCGGTATAGTCCGCCCGGCGGACGACGAGCACGCGGAGGCGGTCCTCCTGCTCCTGGATGACCTGGCTCTCGGCGATGTGCACCATGTCCTTGAAACAGTGGTCCAGCCGCCCGATCCGCCTGCCGTCGGGCGTCACGACGTAATCCTCGACGCGTCCGTCGATGTAGCTGGCGACAGGGCCCGCCCGGCCGCAATCGCACGGCGTATCGCTGAACGTCGCCAGGTCGCCCGTGTCGTAGCGGATGAACGGCTGGGCGTAGTTGTGCAGCGAGGTGCCGACGAGGCTGCAGACCCGGCCCTCGTCGCTGCGCTGCCGCTCGATGGGCTCGACCGCGGCGAACTCCATGTCCACGTGGTAGTTGAGCTTCTCGCACCGGCTGAGGTTGGCGCAGCCCTCGGCTTGGCCGTATTGGTCGGTCACGTCGGCGCCGATCCACTGGCGCATGTCGCGCACCTGCACGGGCAGCAGCGATTCGGCGCCGGTGATGATCCACCGTGGCGGATGTGCCAGCGGCCGCCCGCGCTGGCGCAGGTGGTCGGCGACGAGGGCGATGGCCGACGGGTAGCCGATGAAGTAGGGGAAGCGGCGCTCCTCGAGCATGCGCACGTAGGCGGGCATGTTCGCGGGCGTCATGTGGTAAAGCGAGACGTACGTCTGGCGCAGCGGGCGCACCTCGCGCCAGAAGGGCGGCCGCGACTGCCGCAGCGGGACGACCGACTGGCCGCTGAAGTTGACGTGCGGATCGCCGAGGTGGAACCCGAACCGACCGCGGTGACGCCACCAGACGGCCCACTGCATGGCGAACGACCGCGACGAGACGACGAACCGGAGCCCCGCTCCGGTCGTGCCGCTGGTGTGGCAGTGCACGACGGAGCGGCCGGCGACATCGCGGCTGACGAGCTCGTCGCCGGCGTCGCGGACGATGGCCTTGTTGAGCACCGGGAGGCTGGGCAGGTCGTCGACGCACTGAATATCGTCGGGCTTGAGCTGCCGGGCCTTCATCACCTCGCGGTAGTAAGGCACCTGCTCGTAGGCATGGGCGATCAGCGCGCGGAGGCGGCTGTCCTGCTCGGTGCGGAGCTTCTCCTGGGGCCACCACTGCGAGTCCTCAAGCGAGGCCAGCGCCTGGCGAAACACCGGGCCGTAGCGCGTGCGCAGGGTGCGCCGGCCATACAGGCCGCAGAGCATGTTCTGCATCGCGACGGGGGCCAGCTCGTACAACGTTTTTCCGTAGCCCATGTTTCGTTTCGCCGTGGCCGCGATCCCCGTGGTCAGCGTGTCGTCGCGCGGTCGAGCGTCGCGTCGACCGGGGTCGCGGCGCTGCCGGCGTCGGCGTCGCGGCGGCCGGCGAGCCGGGCGTAGAGCTGCTCGTATTGCGGGATGACATTGTTGACGGTCAGGTTCCGCACAACCCAGCGCCGCGCTTCGCGTCCGGCCTCGGGCAGGGCGGCTCGCCGCTCGGCGTCGACCAGCCGCTCGATCGCGTCCGCAAACGCCACCGGGTCGCGGTCGACGATCAGCGCACCGGCCTCTTCGAGCTCGCGCCAGATCGCCACACCCCGCGTCGTGATCACCGGCGTGCCGCATGCCATCGCCTCGACCTGCACCAGCCCGAAGTTCTCCATGTACGTCGGCAGGGCGAAGACGTCGGCGGCTTCGTAGAGCGAAAGCTTCACGTCGCCGCGCACCATCCCGAGCCGGAGGACGCGCTGCGCCAGGTTGTAGCGCTCGATGCGGTCGATCAGGTCGCGGGCGTAGTCGCGCTCGCTCTCGGGGCCGGCGAGGAACAGCTTGGCCTTGACGCCGCGCTCCGTGAGGATACGCATCGCCTCGACGAGCACGTCGGCCCCCTTCTTCGGGTGCAGGCGGCTGAGGTAGAGGATGCGAAAGTCGTCGCCCGCCAGCGCCGGGAAGGTCTGCTCCGCCAACGCCGGGCCCGGCAGGTGCTGGAACTGCGTCAGGTCGCAGATCAGGGGGATCGCCGCGAGGCGGGCGTACGGAATGATCGTCTGCGACTCGCGCAGCTCCTCGCTGGCGGTGCACAGCACGCAGGCGGCCCGGTCGAGGTAGCGCCGGCCGCCGGCCACGAGATACGCCCGCTTCTTCAGCCACTTCTGCTCCATCGGCCACTCCGAGAGCGTGCCGTGGGGCGAGACGACGTAAGGCACGCCGGCTCGCCGGGCGCTGGCGGCGAGTTGCAGGTTCGGCAGGTGCCAGACCTCGTGCAGGTGCAGCACGTCGGCGTCGCGCAGCATCGCCTCGACGCTGCGCCGGGCGGTGCGCGAGATCGGGCCCCCCACCACCGCGGGCGGGTCGATGACGATCACGCGCGGCCGGCCGGGCGTGTGGTGACGCCAATCCTCCGGCACGTCGGCGGCGGTGTGCGTCAGGATGGTCACACGGTGCCCGCGGGCGGCGGAGGCGGCGGCGATGTCCAGCACCGCCCGCACCACGCCGCCACGCTCGAGCTCCAGGTACGCCAGGTAGTGCACGATGTGCAGCCGGTCGCCCGGCGGCACGGGCTCGACCTCGAAGCGGTGAGCCGTCTCCACCAGCGCCTGCTCGGCCTGCTGCTGGCCCCGGGCGGCACGATCGGCGGCGAAGGCCTGCCTCTGCGCCTCGGAGTCGATGACGCGCGGGTGGTAGTCGCCCACCTCCGGGTCCGTGGGCGCGAGCACGCGGCCGGTGGTCTGCATCTCCCAGACCTTCAGCGCATGCCAGCGCGACAGCCCGGCGCGCAGCCAGGCCCACGATCGGCCGACGTAGCCGTCGAAAATCGCCCCCTGAGCGAACATGAGGTAGCACCACATCCACCAGTGCGACGCGGGCAGCTTGGAGTAGAGCCACTTGAAGAACATCCGCCGCTCCAGGCGCTTGCCGAACAGCCGCGGCTCCAGCGCGTAGCGGTTGCCCTGGTGGGCCTCGATCGCCCGCATGGTGGTGTAGCGGTTCTGCTTGCGGAGCCAGTGGTCGAGGTCGGGGCTGTCGTAGTGCTCGAGCAGGGCGTTGAGCTTGCCCTCGCGCCCTTCGACGATCGGGTGCTCGTTGACGAGCAGGTCGGAGAAGCGGCAAGTGCCCGTGCGCCACAGGCGCGTGACCCACTGGGTCTGGCGCATCGGCTTGCCGAGAAACCAGAGCCGTCGGCGGAAGCCGTAGACGTCGCAGGACGGGGGTGTCTTGAACAGCTCGCGCAGCTCGTGCTCCAGCGCCGGCGTGACGCGCTCGTCCGGGTCGAGCTTCATCACCCAGTCGGTCGTGATCGGCAGGTTGTCGAGCGCCCAGTTCCACTGGTCGCCGAAGTTGGTGAACGGCCGCTGAACGACCGTCGCGCCGTGGTCGAGGGCGATATCGACCGTGCGGTCGGTCGAGAGGCTGTCGACGACGAAGACGTGCTCCACCCAGCCCTGGACGTTCTCCAGCAGCCCCGGCAGGTAGTGCTCCTCGTTGAGCGTGAGGATGATCAGTGAGATGGGCAGCTTGGGCATGGCGGCTGTCGCGGGGGCGCGTGTCTCAAGCGCCGGTTTTTCATCGAGTTAGGGGGCGGGGCCGAATGCCGGGATTTTATCAGGGCTGGGACGCGCGGACAACGCGGGGGGCGCGGGCCGGCCACGCCCCCGCCGCTGGCAATTGCATCGGCAGATGGTGCGTTGGGGTTGACGCCCGCGCCCACCGGTAAGATGCCCGCCATGCCCCAGCCGCCGACACCCCCGCCCACACCCCCGCCGCTGGCGCCCGCCCCGCTGGAGCTGACCGGGCGCGACCGCGCCTGGTGGCTGGAGATGGAAGAGCGCGTCATCGCCTCGCTGGTGGACCTCGAGCCGCTCGGCTTCATCATCGCCCCGCTGCCCTATGAGCGCGGCTGGACGCAGGACGCGACGTGTCGGCTGCGGGCCGGCGTTGCGGCCGCACTCGTCCGCGCCCGCGACCACCTGCCCACCGGCTGCAATTTCAAGATCCTCGACGCCCATCGCCCGTGGGCGCTGCAGCAGCTCTACGCCGAGCGCTCCGAGCAGCGCATCCGCGAGGCCCACCCGGACTGGAGCGACGCCGAGGTCACGGCCCACCTCTGGCGCATGGCGCCGCCGGCGCGCGTCGTGCCGCGGCTGGGCTCGCACCGCTACGGCGGGGCGGTCGACGTCGCGGTCGTCGACGACGCGGGCAAAGAGCTCGACATGGGCGTGCCGGCGGGATACGTCGCGGGACCGGAGTCGTACCTGCTGCATTACGAACTCAATGAGCCACCCGCGGCCGCGGACGCGTCGGCGTGGGCGGCGCGGGAGAATCGGCGGGTGCTGATGCGCGCGATGCAGGCGGGCGGGTTTGACCCATACCTGCCCGAGTGGTGGCACTGGAGCTGCCAGCGCGATGTGGTGTGACGCGGCGGGGGGCGCCACCGCCCGCCACCGCGCCCGCTACTGCCGCGGGGCGGCGCCGGGCAGGCGGCTGCGGATCTGGTTGAAGACCTCGAGGCGCAGGCCCTCGGCATCGCGGTCGGCGCGGACGCCGACGCGCGTGCTCGCCTCGCCGGCGGGCTCGACCGTGATGCGCACGTGGGTGTCGAAGGCGTTGCGCGTCTCGAAGCGCGTCTCGCCGCCGCGCGTCCGCTCCTCGATGAGCTGGAGGTTCATGGCGGTGATCGCCTCGCGCGTCGCCTCGACGACCTCGTCGGCCGAGGCGCCCATGTGCTCGCGGTGCGTGCCCCATCGCATGTCAATGCCCGGCTCGCGCCGACACGCCGGCGCCAGCGCGAAGCTGAAGATGAGCAGGGCGAACACGACAACGGCAGCAATTCGATGAGACATGGCGTGGCTCCGGTGGCTGATGGCTGGTGGGTAATGGCTGGTGGCTACGCAACTCACTCCGCGTCGGCGAGCGGGTCCGTCAGGCGCAGGCTCAGGCTGTCGCGCGTCGAGCCGGTGGCGTCGACACGCAGCGGCAACTGGTCGGCCTGGGCGTTGATCGCGCCGACGAGCTGCTCGTAGCTGCCCGTGTAGCGCAGGTTGAAGCGGCCGGTGTCCTCCTCGTGACGGTCGAAGTCGACGCTCACGATGGTGTCCACCTGCTCATCGAGCGCGTTCATCACGGCAAAGACATCGCGCTGATCGCGCGCCCCGGTCACGCTCACGCTGATGCGCTGCGGCGGCTGCCAGAAGCTCAGCGCCTGGTCGAGCATCGAGCCCGCGGCGTAGGCGGCCGCGAATTCCATCGTGCCCCGCCGGAACGCCGAACCCGAGAAAACCGGCAGGTCGCTGGACCAGCTATCGGCCGCGAGCACGCTGCCGTCGTTCAGCCGCACCGTGCGGAACGTGTACCGGACGCTGCCCGCGGCGTCGATGCGGCCGACGCCGTGGACCAGGATGTCGATGTCCGCGCTTTGGCCCACGAGGCGCATCAGCTCGTCCTCGCGGAACAGCTCGCGCTCGGCGTCGACCTGCTCGGCGAGGCTGGAGCGGACGCGTGCCGGGTCGACCATGACGAGGCCCAGGTCGAGCATCCGCTTGTAGAGCGTGTCCTCCATCTGGCGCGTGTCGAGCAGGGCGCGGGCCTCGGCGTCGAGGTCGAGCGCGGGCTCGCCGGGCCGCGGCCGCCGGCTCGTCGTGGCGATGTTGACGGTCACGACGCTGCCGGCTTCGTTGTCGGCCTCGCCATCGAGACCCGCAAGGTCGTCGCGGTAGCGCGGGTGGCGGCGCTCCGCCTCGGACAGCGCGCGGCTGATGACGATGCCGACGCGCGGCCGACCCTGCGCTTCGTACTGCTCGGCCAGTTCGGCGCGGGCCTGCTCGTGTTCGCGATGCGTGGGCACGACCAGCCGCGTCCAGCGCGGCAGGCGCGAGACCGCCGGCTCGGCGACGAGCGTGATCGTCCCGGCGCTGCCGTCCGTCGCGTCGATGCGCATGCCCAGCTCGTCGCGCGCCGCCTGCTGCAGGCCCAGCATCAGGTCGAGCGGTCGCCCGCCGTGGTCGATCGTCAGCGACGCGATGGAGCGCAGGCCGTCCGCGCTCATCCCGCCGTCGCGCACGCGCTGGACGTGGTCGATCTGCTCGAAGGCGTTGCGGGCCTTGACGAGTTGCTCGACGTCGTCGACGCCGACGAGCCGGACGGTGTAGCGCCTTGCGGGCGCCTGCCCGTCGGGGCGGACGTACCAGTTGGCGAGCTGCTCGACGAACCGGCGGGTGATCTGCTCGGCGTAGGCGTTGATGGTGCGCGCGTCGTTGCCCTGCATCCAGTCGAAGCCGAA
This sequence comes from Phycisphaeraceae bacterium, assembly GCA_040905445.1. Lineage (GTDB taxonomy): Bacteria > Planctomycetota > Phycisphaerae > Phycisphaerales > Phycisphaeraceae > SKPT01. The sequence continues at coordinate 31,708 of JBBDRN010000043.1, forward strand.
GCCCCCGATGCTGCGCGCCCGCGGCACGTCGATGATCTCGACGCTCACGCGGTAGCGCGCCCCGTGGCCGGCGACCTGCGGCGACTGGAGCATGCGGATGACGACGGCGAGCTCCGCGTTGATCTCGCTGCCCAGCAGGTCCAGGGCGCGGCGCTCGTCGCGCATGTTCATCTGCTGCGCCTCGCGGCGAGCGCGTTCGCTCAGCGCGTCGAGGCTCACGAGCTCGACGCCCGGGCGCTGCCGCAGCAGACGCTCGATCTCCAGCCGAAGCTGCTGCGCGTCGCCCGCGTTGTCGAGCAGATTGATGCCGGCGCCGGCGTGGCGGTCGGCGCCCGGACGACCGGCGACGGCGCGCTCCTGGCCCGTCGACGACGTGCGCCCGGCGAGAATGAGAATCGTCGGCTCGCCCGCGGCCTCATACGCCCGCTCGAAGAGGGCGATGTCCGGAGCGTCGACGTCCGCGTCAAGCCGCGGCGGGTCGGGCCGGCCCTGTGCGTGCGCCACACCGCCCGCGGCGGCGAAGCCCAGCGAAGCGGCGAGCAGTAGCGTGGCGATGCGCATGGCGTGATCTCCAGGGGAAAATTGACGATGGACAAGTGACAATGCACCAACGCGAGCCGGCATCGGCCAACGGTCATCCGCCTCGCGTTGTCCCTTGTGCATTGTGCATTGGGCATTGTGCGTTCTGCCTCGCCTTACCGCTCCGGGCGGATCTCGAGGCGCCAGTCCGCGGCGGCGGTCTGCCGGGCGTTCGCCTCCAGGTTCGCCTGCAGCCGCGGCTCCAGTCGCTCCAGGCGCCAACCGCTGTCGTGCAGGTCCCGGCCGCGCTCATCCAGGAACCGGAAGCGGTATTGCAGCGACAGTGGCTCATCCACGACCGAGCGCACGGGCACCGTCACGCTCATCGGCCGCGTGGCGGTCGACGCGTCGACGATCGGCTCCTCGACGACCAGCGCATGGTCGAGCCCCGCGATCGCGACGTGCCGCGGATAGTTGCCGCCCAGCGGATCCTGCCGCATGGTCGGCGGCGCCTGCGTGGTGTCGCGGCAGCCCGCGCCCGCGGCAAGGACGACAACGAGAACAAGCAGGCCGGGGCGGACGATGCGTCGGGGTGTGTGCATGATGGGGCCTCAACAGGTGGTGTGCATGATGCGGTCTTGGACAGGTGAAGGTCACGGGCCCGCCAGGGTCGCCGCTTCGGGCGCCGGGTTCAACTGCTGGCGGACGTGCTCGGCCAGCTCGCGCACTTCGAGGCTGCCGGGCTCATAGGGCGGGTGCTCGCGATAGAACAGTCGGGCATAGCCCATGGTACCGCGCGCGGGGGTGACGAGCGTGTCGCCACCTTCGAGCACGTGTCGGCCCGGGTAGGTGCCGCGCTCGTAGTCGACCTCGATGCCCTCGAGCTCGTAGAGCACGCGCAGGTCGGTCAGGGTGAGGCCTTCGAGGAAGCCGTCACGCTGGTAGGAGGCGAGCACCTCGGCACTGGGCGGGCGGACGCATCGGCCGCCGAGGATGTAGGGCAGGTTCGGCCCGACGTCGGCCTGGCCATCGGGGTCCGAGTAGTAGCGCGTCGCGCTGACGGCCCACGCGGGCGGGCCCGGCTGGGCGTGGGTGCCGACGCCCGCGAGCAGGCGGAGGTAGCGGACCTGGACGCTGCGGCCCTCGCCGTCGACGCCGCGCAGGATGAAGCGCGAGCGTGCGTCGCCGACGACCTGGACCTCGAGCGGGCGGTTCGGGTCGTCGACCCGCAGCGGCGCGACGTAGACCCGCTGGGGCAGGTATTCGAGCTGCCGGGTGTCGGCCGCGGCGGCGGCTCGGGCGGCCGCGCCGCCCGCCTGCATCAACAGGCCGCCGATCTGCATGTACGTGTTGTCCGACGCCGCGCCGACCACCGTCACCACCTGCCCGGCGGCCTGAACGGCCCGGCCCATCTCGGCACGCGCCCGGCGCATGTCTTCGATGCTGTTCCACCGGTGGTCGCGCGCCATCGTGTTCACGTCGCAGACAACCGGGAACAGGTGCTCGGCGCCATCCGCGACGACGCGCAGCGGGCGCGGGTCGCTCGGCCCGCGATGGACGAAGCGGGCGACCGTGTTGTCCGGCCCGGTCGCGATCTTGCGCGGCGCCATGCCGTAGTCCACCACCAGCAGCGTGTTGTAGTCGCCGGCCCGCAGTTCATCGACCAGCGACCCGAGCCCGGGGTCGATCGTCAGCACCTTGCTGAAGTGCTCCTCCGCTTCGCCGTCGCGCCCGATCTGCTGGTTCGCCACCGCGCTCATGAGGTACCCGAGCGTGAAATCTGACTCGACCGCTTCGTAGTCCTCGAAGTATTCCTCGCCCTCGTCGGCGTCGACGGCATCACGGACGACGGCCTCGGCCTCGCGCGGCTGGCCGTCCTCGTCCGTCCCGAAGTCGCGCAGGTGGAACATCGCGTTGCTCAGCGCCGCGCGCGTGTTGTCCCACGAGCCCTGCATCGCGTAGTGCAGCCCCACGTAGTGGTATGCCAGCGCCTGCTCGAACGGCTCGCCCTTCCAGATCCGCCCGCCCTCGCTCTCGAAGATCGACATCGTCGTGCGGTCGGGGTTGAGCCCCTGCATGCGGAGCATCTCGTAGATTTCCTCGTAGAGGATGTCCGCGTCGTGCGGGTACCCGTCCGCGAGCGTCACGAGCGCCAGGCGGAGCCGCGCGAGGATGTAGTCGCGGTCGCTCTTCTCGAGCCGGCGGTCGCCGTCCTCCGTGGGCGTGACGTTGGCGGGCACGCGCTGCTGCAGGTGCGTGCGCACGATGCCGTACTCGCCTTCGCCGAACTTCTGGTCGAGGTGGACGCGAGGCCCCTGGCAGCCGGCGAGCGCGGCGGCGAGCAGGCCCATCGCGGGCAGCAGCAGCAGGCGTCGACGGGCGGGGGGCTGCAAGCTCAAAGCGGTCCTTCTTCACGCACGACGCCGGGGCAGCGCGGTCAATCGATCGCCAGGCCCGCGGCCTCGCGGCTGAACTCGAACGTCTCCATCCACTCGACCTGCCGCGTGTCGAGCTCCGTGATGGAGTACTCAAGATAGTAGTGGTCGGTTCGCCGGCCGACGAACCGCTCGTCGGCGCGGCGCTGCTGCTCGCTGCCGGTGCGCGGGGCGGACATGAACACGGCGTGCATGACGTGCGTGGTGCGGGGCAGCTCGTGCAGCGTCTGGCCGTAGCCGCGGTCGCGGAGCATCTGCTGCCGCTCGGGCGGGATCTGGAAGTGGATGTTGTGCTGCTGCGAAAGCTGCTGCAGCGACATCGCCCCCTGCACGCGGGCCATCAGCATCCACTGCTCGGGCATCGGGATGATGTCGGTCGTCAGGTTCTCGACCCGGTTGATCGTGATGTAGATGGGCTCCGACTCGGGCGTGCGCCCGGCGAGGAAGCTGCTGCCGGCGAGGCTGTCGGCCATGCGGGCGACCGTCTCGTCGAAGTCCTCGGGCTGAATGCGCGTCGTCGTGGGCGTCGCGCCACCCGCGCAGCCGCCGACGAGAAGCGCGGCAGCGATCGCGATGCTGAGCCCCATCGTTCGCACGGGCATCGCTCCTTGCCGGACCAAGGTCATTGTCATGGGACGCGCACCGACGGCGGCTACCGGGTCTGGGCGAGGTCGAAGTCGCTGGAGAGGATGATCTCGCGGCTGCCGACGTGCAGCAGGCGGAACTCGAACCAGTACTGCCGCCGATCGCCGCGCCGCGACTCGTAGAAGTCGCCCGAAAGCATGTACGTATGCTCCGGGTCGTACCGCGTGCCGGACGTGCCGCTGCCCTCCTGGAGCAGGTCGTTGTCGCCGGCCCCGATGCGCTCGAGCTCGCGGTCGACGCGGCGCAGATCCTCGACGATGACGAAGTGGTTGCGCATCACGTCGCTGTTGATCAGGCGCGAGCGCAGGCGGCGCTGGATCTGCTCGAAGTCGCGCGTGGGCGTGCGCGTCTGGTTGTCGATCGTGCCCAGCTCCAGCAGCAGGCGATGATCCGCCGCCGCGATGCGCGGCAGGTCGGCGATCTCCAGCGCCAGGCGGTCGGCGGTCTGGTCGGAGAACTCCAGCATCGCCGGGATGCTGGCGCTGGTGGACTCGCGGTCGGCGCGGGTGGTCTCATACGAGTCGATCCGGTCCGATGCCCGTGGCGCGATCGGGTCGGACTGGCAGCCGACCATCGCCAGCAGGCCCAGGGTGAAAGCGAAGGTGGCCGTCGAACGTGCGAGCGTATGGCAGCGAGCAGATCGGTACATGCCGTTTCCTCGTGAGCAATGGACAACGCCGGCGGAAGCGCCGCCGCGCGGCCCGATTCTATGACCACCCCCGCCAGCGATGCAAGAAGTCCGCCCTCGCTACACCGGTTCATCGGCCAATCGTGCCACCGACGCTGAATGGAAATTGCGATCGCCGCCACCCGGTAAAATACCCGTCGCGAACGACACATCCTTAGAAAGGAGCCGCCCCGTGTCCACGATCGACACCCGCCGCGTCGTCGACGCCATGCTCAGAATGCTCAGCGAAGCCTTCGAAGGTTGCGACGGCTGGACCTGGTTCATCAGCCACGACGTGCCGGACGCCGCCCTGTTCGCCGCCCTGGCGAATCTCACGCCGGAACAGGCCTCCACGCCCGCCGCCCCGGGCGGCCGCTCCATCGCCGCCCACGTCGAGCACCTGCGCTGGGCCCTGCACTTCGCCAGCACCTTCCTCCAAGGCGACACGCCTGACCGCAACTGGGACAACAGTTGGACTGTCCAGGTCGTCGACAAAAAGCAGTGGCGCGACCTCCAGGCCGCCCTGCGCGAGCAGTACGAGACGCTGCGCGACCTCATCGACACCCGCGAGGACTGGTCCGATGATGTCCTCTTCCGCGGCACGATGGCGCAGCTTCCGCACACGGCCTACCACCTCGGCGCCATCCGCCAGCTCGTGCGCGTCGTCATGTAAGGCCGTGCTCACCAACCGATTCGATCGCCCGCAACCCGTGGGCTGCTCGCGTCGGCGTCGCGCCGGCGGCGACGCCGGCGTCGCAGGACGGCTCATACCGCCCCGGGCTGATGACCCCGTCCGGGTCCAGCGTCGCCTTGAGCTGCGCCACCACGTCCCAGTAGGACCAGCCCGACCCGCGCCCAAGCTTGCCATACCCCGCCGGCCCCGTGCGGTACGGCGGATACCCCGCGTCCATCAGCCGCGTCGTCAACTCGTCGTAGCACGCCCGTGCCCGCTCAGCCTCGTCCGGCTCGCGGCGATCGAAATAGAGGTTCGACACGCAGATCATCGCCCGCTCGTTGATCATCGTGTACGTCGAAAACGCCTCGAAGCCGTGCGCGGCGTATACCGGCTCCATGATGCGCCGCACCTGCTGCGCCGCCTCGCCGGTCATCGGCAGCACGGGCGAACACCACATCAACCCGGCGTGGCGATCCAGCGGATCGGTCACCGCCTCGCGTGATCGCGCATCGCGCACGCGCCACAGCGTCCCCGCCAGCGCGTGGCCGTTGGGCTCGCCGCGCAGGAGCGCGTAGACGCCCTTGAGCCCGGCGAGCTGTTCGCGCAGCCCCTCGCCCCGACCCACCGCGCCCAGCCCGCGCCCCACGCGGTCCAGCCATGCCAGGCGACGGTCGGTAAAGAACATCACCCGCTGGCCACGCAGCGCGCGCTTGACGAGCTTGCGCGTCGCCGCGACGACGCCCGCCGGCCCGGCGATCGCGCCGGCGCCCGTCCACGCGCTGACCCCCAGCTCCCGCGCCATCGCCTGGCGCACGTCGTCGGGCAGCGGTGTACGGCCGCCGGCGCGGTCCCACGGGTAGCGGGCGCGGGCGGAGATGAGACGCAGGTCGTTGGCGATGTGCACCGCGCTGGTGATGACGCCCTGTCGGCGAAGCGGGGCAAGGCGCTCGACCATCTCGGCCAAGCCATGCTCCGCGTCGCTGCTCTGGAAGAAGAAGGCGCAGAAGGCTTCCGGCTCCGGCGCCAGCCAGACGCCGAGGCGCGTGACGATGCCGAGGTTGGACTGGGCGAACAGCCCGTCGAGGAACGGCCCGACGCCATAGGGGTAAACATGCTGGGCGCGGGCGTTGTCGTAGTGGGCGAAGCCGGTGCGGAGGATGCGGCCGTCGCCAAGGACGATCTCCATGCCGCAGGCGGTCAGGAAGTGGTCGCCATAGCGCGTGTGCCCGAAGCCGCGGTCCAGCGTGTTGCCCACGAAGCTGGCCCCGGGGCCGGCGCCGGTGGCGTCGATGGTGTAGGGCAGGCCGCGGTCCTTGAGGTATTGCCAGAGCTGGCCCTGGCTCACGCCGGGCTCGATGACGGCGTAGCCGAGCTCGGCGTTCACCTCGAGGATGCGGTTCATGCTGCTGAGGTCCAGCACCGCCTGGCCGGGGCCCGGGGGCGCGGCGTCGCCATAGCCCCAGTTGCACCCGCGCGAGACGGGGTGGAGCTTGAGCCCCGCCTCGCGGGCGACGCGCACCGCCGCCTGCACCTGCTCACTGGTGCGCGGCTGCAGGACCGCCATCGGCGCGCGGCAGGCCGCGCCCGAGCCGTCGGGCCCGGTGCTGCGGCCGAAGCGCTGCGTCATCGCGTCGTCGACGTGCACCGTCACGCCCAGCGCGCTGAGCTGGCGCAGGGCGGCGAAGACGGCGCCGTTGTTCACGTTCTCGGGCTGCGCAGCGCGCATCGGGTGGGTCTCCTGTCGGGAAGGCCGCTCGCGGTCGCGACGTCGCGACGTCGATTAAGTGAAACCAACCGACGGTATCGCCCGGCGTGCCCGCCACCGTCATCGGCCGGAGCGGCGGCCACCATCGGTCCGCACCCGCGGCCGCGCGGCAAGGCGGGGCGGTCGTGCCGGTCGCGCCGCCGGGCGCGGCTGGGCAAGGGGCAACTTCTGGTTAAGCGGGCCGGCGCATCCAGCGAAGCCGCGATCGGGCCGAAATCCAGCGATGGATCGTTGACGCCTGGGCGCACCTGCCCGGCCGATCCCGAGGAGGGTTTCCGATGGTTGCACCTGCATCCGGCCCGCATGCGCAGTCAAAAACGCCGGCCCCCGCCCCCGCCGCTGCCCCCGCCGCCAACCGCGGCGAGATCAGCAAGCCGAGCACGGGCCTCGTCTACAGCGTCGCGCGCTCGCTCGCCGACATCGAGGCCGCCTGGGGCCTGGTCTACCGGGCCTACATGCGATCGGGGTTGATCTCGCCCAACCCGGCGCGGCTGCACACCCAGCCCCAAGCCGTGGGCCCGCACACGATGGTCGTCGCCGGCCGGATCGGCCCCGTGGCGGTCAGCACGCTCAGTGCCTACCTCGACACCGAGGCGGGCCTGCCGCTGGACGCTGTCTACCCCGACGAGATGCGCGCCCGCCGCGACGCGGGGCGCAAGCTCGCCGAGGGCGGGCTCTTCGCCGACCGCCGCGCCCGCCTGACGCGGTCGGCGGACAGCCTCTTCGACCTCATGCGCTTCGTCGTGCTGTTCGCCTACTGCTTCGGCGCCGACGACCTGATGATCGGCGTGCACCCGCGGCACGCGCCGTTCTACCGCCGGTTCCTCGGCTTCGAGGTCGCCGGTCCGGAGAAGTCCTACAGCGTCGTCAACGACAACCCGGTCGTGCTCATGGAGATGAACCTCGCCGCCCGCTTTGCCGACGAGCCGCGCCGGCGCGGCATCGCCTACTTCGAGCAGCACCCGCTCACGGCCGACGACTTCGCCCAGCGCTACACGTTTCCGCCCGCGGAGGTCGAGGCCTCGGCGCTCGGCGAGTTCCTGCAAATGAAACCTGCGTGACGTCGAGGGTGCCACTGACAAGCGGAGTCCGCGGAGCTTGTCAGTGCGAACGACGGCAAGCCCTGACAAGGCCGAAGACGCCCTTGTCAGGGCACCCGCGACAAATCAACGAGAGGCACTCTAGCCGGCGGCTCTTTAGGAACCCTGGAACCCGACGAACAGCTCACTGAACCGCGAAGAGGCGAAGGACGCGAAGTGCGCGAAGAAACAGAAACCACCATCCCTCCGCACTCTTCGCTGCTTCGCGGTTTTTCAGAGATCGCATCGGCAATCCCCCAATCCGCACCCCCTGAAGGATCCCCCTGATGGTCGCCCCCTGGACACTTGGCCGCATCATCCTCGCCGAGACGCTGCACCGCCGCCCGCCGGCGCGCGTGCCTGAGCCGGCGATGGTCATGGACGACGTCGAGCACGTCGCCGACTATGCCAGCGCCGGCGACGACGCGGGCACCATGACGCCAACGCACCTGCTGCACTCGGCGCAGGCGGCGGCGATCATCAAGCCGGGCGACCGCGTGCTCGACCTCGGCTGCGGGCCCGGGGCGCAGCTCATGCAGCTCGCGTCGCTCTGCCCCGAGGCACGCTTCGTCGGCGTCGACCTCTCCGAGCCGATGCTCGAACGCGCCCGCACGCGCGCCCGCCAGGCCGGTCTCACCAATCTCCACTGGTTCCAGGCCGACATCACCGCCCTTGATCGCTTCGGCGACGCCTCGTTCGACGTGATCGTCTCCTCAATGACCCTCCACCACCTGCCCGAGACGCGCGACCTGCGCCGCTGCTTCGTCCACGCCCGGCGGGTGCTCAAGCGCGGCGGGCGCATCTACTTCGCCGACTTCGCCCGCCTGCGCTCGGCGTGGGCGATGCGGGCGCTGGCCCACATGCGCGCCGCCACGCAGCCGCCCGCGTTCACCGAGGACTACCACAACTCGCTGCGAGCGGCCTTTTCGACCCAGCAGTTCCACGACACCGCCGACGCCAGCGGGCTGACCGACCTGGCGCGGGCACGCCAGTACGTGACCCGGCCTCTGGGGATCATGCAGATCATCCAGAGCCAGGCGCCGGCGGAACTCGACCCCAACCTCGTCCATCGCCTCGCCGAGCGCTGCCGCGTCCTGACGAACACCGCCCGCAGCGACCTCGACACGCTCCTGGCCCTCTTCCGCCGTGGCGGCCTCGAGACGGTGCTTGGGGGGGTTCGCGGGTAAAAGGTTCCGGAGCCAGGGTTCGGGGTTCCGGGATCCGGCAGGCTGTGGATTTACCCCCTGTTGCGGCTGCCCCCTTTCCTCGCGCCCCCTGCCGCCGCCCGCTAACGCTCGTGGCCGGGCCTGCCCGACATAATTGAGACGCCACCCCGCGCGTCGAGCCCCCTGCCATGCCCCACCGACGTCGCGATATCGTCGACATCACCGGCCTGCGGCCATCCCGCGAGCGGGCCGGGCTGCGCGGCCGGCCCTGGATCGCCGTCCGGTGGGACTGCTGCTCGGCCTACAGCCGGGTCTACCGCAACCAGGCCGGCACTGCCTACGAGGGCCGATGCCCGCGCTGCATGCGGGCGATCCGCGTGCGCGTCGGCCCCGGTGGCACCAACCACCGTTTCTTCATCGCCCAGTAGTCCCCCCCGCCACACCCCGCCACACCGCGCCGCACCCCGCCGGGGGCATCGTCATCGACGCCCAATCCGCGTTCCTGCTCCTGATCCTCGTCCTGGTTCCTAATCGCGGTCCAGGATTCTGATTAGGGTTTAGTCCATTCACCAAGGCCTCCCCCCACGGCGTGACGGGGCTGTGCCGGGCGGATCGGTGCGGGACAGGTGGAATCCGGCATGCCCGTGCGGGCGCGGGACGGGCGTTGACGCCGATCACGCCGCGTTTAGCCCACCCCGTCAAGCCGGGCAGGCAAACAGCCGATCGTTGACAACCGGAGACGCGGGGGCTGCGGTTGTGTCCGGGCAGCGGGGGCGGTAAAGTCTGGGCATACTTTATTCGTTTATCCGGGAAGAAGTTGGTGCGTAAAAAAGTGGACACCCGTCGCAGAACCCGCGTCAGCGGCCTCCGGGTTGGGTGCGCCAGCCGACCCTATGAGTGAACTCCACGAGATCGCGGGCTATGAGATCGTCGCCACGCTCGGTCACGGGGCGCGGAGCACGATCTATCACGTGCGAGATCGCCGGCGGGAGCAGTACGCGCTCAAACGCGTCGTCAAGGCCACCGCCAGCGACCAGCGCTACCTCGACCAGGCGATCCGCGAGCACCAGATCGCCCGCCGCTTCGACCACCCCTCCATCCGCAAGAGCCACCGCCTGCTCCGGCAGCGCAACTTCATCCGCACCAGCGAGGTGCTCGTGCTCATGGAGCTCGTCCTGGGCAAGACCCTTGAGCAACACCAGCCAAAACGGTTGGCAGATCTTGTGCTGACCTGCCGCCACGCCGCCGAGGGGCTCGCCGTCATGCACGAGCAGGGCTACGTCCACGCCGACATCAAGCCCAACAACATCATGATCAACCAGGACGGGGCTGTGAAGATCATCGACTTCGGCCAGAGTTGCCCTTCGGGGACGATCAAGAACCGCATCCAGGGCACGCCCGACTACATCGCCCCCGAGCAGGTCCAGCGCAAGCGCATCATCCCCCAGACCGACATCTTCAACCTCGGCGCCACCATGTACTGGCTGCTGACCCGCCAGCACGTGCCGACCATGATGCCCAAGGGACAGGCGGGCATGGCGCTGAAGACCGAGACGCGTTGCGCGCCGCCGATCGAGCATAACCCGGAGGTGCCGCCGGCCCTTTCGTCGCTGGTGATGGACTGCATCGAGCGTCACCCGTCCGAGCGGCCGGACACCATGGTCCACGTCATCGACCGGATCGATATCGCCTTGGCACAACTCCAGCGCCGCGACGTGAGCGGCGGGGGGAGTGGCGGGCGGAGCGGCGGGAGTGGTGGGGTCGCCGAGACGCAGGTGCCGCGCCGCAATGCGTCGTAAGCAGGCCTTCGCCATGCGAGCCGACCGTCCATCGGCCCCCGCACGCAGCATCCCGCGGCGAGCTCTGATATTCCGTCACACCCGCTTTACGTCAACGCCTGGCGCAGCACATGCCGCAGGGCGTCGATGGCCGGGCGATCGGTGCGCGCCAGCGCGTAACGCGCGTGCTGCTGGCGACATCCCGAGGCCAGGGCGGCGAGGTGGCGGCTGATGCCGCGCGCGTACGCCCCGGCCACCTGGCGGGGGTCCGCGGCGTGGGTCCGCCCGGTCTCCGGGTCGCGCAGGCGGTGGGGCCCGGGCGGCAGGCGGGCGATGTCGAGCTCCGCCGGGCTGAGCACCTGCAACACGATCACCCCCCCACCACCTCCCCCGCCACCGGCTGGGCGGCCGCGCCCCGGCCCGCCGCGCCGGTGACGTGCGAACGCGTCGAGGCATGCGGCCGGGTCATCGAGGAGGTCGGAGACGACGGCGAGCACCGTGCCCGCCCGCAGACGGCCGGCCAACTCGCGCAGCGCCCGTGGCAGGTCGCCCGGGCCGGGTGGGTCGTCGGCCTGCTCGATGGCCCGGCAGAGGCGGTGGGCGTGGGGCCAGCCGGGGCCGGGCGGCAGGTGGTCGACGAGTCCATCACCCGCCAGCGCCAGCCCCGCTCGATCGCCCTGGCGCGCGGCGATCAGGACGAGGGCGGCCGCGAGCTCGCGGGCGTGGGTGAGTTTCGATTTCGGATTTCGGATTTCGGATTTCGGATGGGAGCGGGCGGGAGTGGCGGGGGTGGCGGGGGCGGGGTAGGCCATGGAGGCGGAGATGTCGAGCAGGACGAGGAGGGTGAGGTCCGACTCGCGGCGATGACGGCGGAGGTAGAGGCGGTCGGTGCGGGCGTAGCGCTTCCAGTCGATGCCCGCCGCGTCGTCGCCGGGGCTGTAGGGGCGGTAGTCATGGAACTCGGCGCCGGGGCCGAGGTGGCGCGAGCGATGCTCGCCGGTGAGCAGGGTGTCGACGAGACGGTGGGCGGTGAGGGTGAGGCCGGCGAGGCCGTGGAGGCGGGGGAGGATTTCTGATTTCTGATTTCTCATGGCTGATGATTGGGGGACGGGGCGGCGGGGCATGCGGGGATTTTAGGTTGCGTCCGAAAAGGAGTGCCTTGGTTTGAGCGGCGGGCAAGGCGCGTGCGCGCACCCGTGACAGCCCCGCGTCGGTCAAGGCCGACCGCTAACGGCGGCGTGGTTATGATCCCGCGCATGATCGATACGCACTGTCACCTGACATTTCCGCAACTGCATCGGCAGCTCGATGACGTGCTGGCGCGCGCGGCGGCGCGGGGCGTCGACGAGATGATCTGCGTCGGCACAAACGGCGGCGACGCCGTCGCGGCCGCGGCGCTGGCGGAGCGCTACGCCCACATCCACGCCACCGCCGGACTGCACCCGCTGTACGTCACGCCGGAGACGGACCTGGACGCGGCGGGCGAGCTGCTGCGCTGGGCGGCGGCGCGGCGCGAGGTCGTGGCGTTTGGCGAGATGGGGCTCGACTACCACTACGACGAGCCGGCGCGCGAGCTTCAGCATGCCGCGTTCGCCCGTCAGCTCGAGGTGATCGCGGCGATGGACAGCGCGCGGCCGATCATCATCCACAACCGCAAGGCGACGGATGACGTGCTGGCGATGATCGCCGAGGCCGGCCTTGCGGGTGAGCGCTTCGTGTTTCACTGTTTCACCGGCGATCGCGCAGAGGTCGAGCGCGTCCTCGCCGCCGGGGCGATGGTCAGCTTCACGGGGATCGTGACGTTCCCCAACGCGCGAGACGTGGCGGAGGCGTCGGACGCCGTGCCGATCGAGCGGCTGATGGTGGAGACGGATTCGCCGTTCCTGACGCCCGAGCCGAACCGGAAGGTGCGGCCGAACGAGCCGGCGTACGTCGTGGACGTGGCGCGGTTTCTGGCCGACCGCCGGGGGATGGCGTTCGAGGCGTTCGTCGAGGCGGTCGACGCGAACGCCCGGCGGTTCTTCTCGCTTGCTTGATCGCCGCGATGCCGGGATAACCGCGAAGGCGCGAAGAAGGCGAAGAGGGCACGAAGGAAGGCGGAGAGGCGGGGGGCGGGCAGGGCCACAAAGACACAGAGGCGGAGGGGAGTGAAGCGGAGGACGGCCCCCGCCTCCTTCCTGCTTTGCCCTCTGCCTCCGGCCTCTGTGCCTCTGTGGTTTCTTGTCCCCCTCCCGCCTTCGTGCCCTCTTCGCTTCGCGCCTTCGCGGTTAACCGTCACACGCTCAGCGCCGGCTCGTAGCCCATCACCTCGGCGTAGCGCTGGCGGATCGGCCCGGCGACCTCCTCGATGAAGGTGTCGACCTGCTGCGGGGCGCGGCCGATGAACTGCGCGGGTTCCGCGACGGCGTACACGTCCACTCCCGCAAACGCCGGGTCGGCCGCGAGGCGGTCGAGCAGGTCGTTGGGCTGCGCTTCTTCCTTGACGCGCTGGGCGGCGGCCTGGCTGTGCGTGCGGATCACCTCGTGCAGCGTCTGCCGATCCCCCCCCTGCTGCACCGCGGCCATGAGGATGTTCTCCGTGGCCATGAAAGGCAGCTCGGCGCGAAGGTTGTTCTCGACGGTCTTCTCGTAGACGACCAGGCCCGAACTGACGTTGACGAGCAGGTCGAGCACGCCGTCGAGCGCGAGGAAGGGCTCGGGCAGCGTCAGCCGGCGGGCGCTCGAGTCGTCAAGCGTGCGCTCCATCCACTGCTCGGCGGCGGTGACGAAGGGGGTCTGTGTCATGCCGATGACGAAGCGGGACAGGCCGCAGATCCGCTCGCAGCGCATCGGGTTGCGCTTGTAGGCCATCGCCGACGAGCCGATCTGGCTCTCCTCGAATGGCTCCTCGAGCTCCTTGCGCGACGCGAGCAGGCGCACGTCGGTGGCGAACTTCTGCGCGGCGGCGGCGGCGGCGGCGAGGCTGGCGGCGACCAGGCCGTCGACCACGCGCGGGTAGGTCTGTCCGGTGACGATGAATCGGCGGTCCGGGTCCCAGCCCATTTTTTCGGTGACGAGGCGATCGAGCTGCTCGACTTTCGCGTGCGACGCGGGCGTGTTGCCGCCGAAGAGGGCGAGGAAGGAGGCCTGCGTGCCGGTGGTGCCCTTGACGCCGCGGAAGCGGAGCGAATCGAGGCGATGCTCGAGCTCCTCGAGGGCGAGCGACAGGTCGTAGGCCCACAGCGCCGCCCGCTTGCCGACGGTTGTGGGCTGGGCGGGCTGGAGGTGGGTGAACGCAAGCGTGGGCAGGTGCTTGTGCCGGTCGGCGAACGTCGCGAGGCGGTCGATGGCGGTGGCGAGCTTCTGCGTCACGAGCTTGAGCGCGTCGCGGATCTGGATCAGCTCGGTGTTGCAGTTGACGAACTGGCTGGTCGCGCCGAGGTGGATGATGGGGCGGGCACCGGGCGCGGCGTCGCCCAGAGCGTGGACGTGGGCCATCACGTCGTGGCGCAGCTTCTTTTCGTAGTCGGCCGCCACCTCGTAGTCGATGTCCTGCTGGTGGTCGCGCAGGGCGGCAAGCTGCTCGTCGGTGATGGTCAGGCCCAGTTCCTGCTGCGCCTCGGCCAGCGCGAGCCAGAGCCGGCGCCAGGTGGTGAACTTGGTGCGCGGCGAGAAGATGCGCTGCATCTCGGGCGAGGCGTTGCGCTGGGCGAGCGGGGAGGTGTATCGCTGGTCGTCTTGCATGGGGCAGGTCCGGAGGCGGGGCGGCACGGTGAGGGGGTTGGTAGGCGGGTGGGTGTTGGCCTTGGCCGACGCGGGGGGGGGGGCGCGGACGGTGCATCGTACGCCCCGCGGCGCTCGCGCGCCCGCGGCGCCCGGAGCGGGGAAATTCAACCTACCAGGGCGACGGCTAACGGGCGGTGGCGCGCTTCGTGGCCCGCGTCTTGACCCTGCGCGTCGGGGGGGCCATATTACACCCTTGGCCCTTCTGGTTGGACGCGCAGGCTCGGAGGATCCGAGGCGGAGATGGCACAGGACGCCGACGCTCAATTGCTGGATCGTGCCCGGGCCGGCGACCGCCAGGCGCTGGGGGCGCTGCTGACGCGTCATGAGCGGCGGCTGTACAACGTGATCCTGCGCATGGTCCGCCAGCGCGACGACGCGGCCGAGCTGACCCAGCAGGCGCTGACGAAGATCATCGAGCACCTGCCGAGCTTCCGCGGTGACGCGGCGGTGGGCACGTGGATGACGCGCATCGCCATGAACGAGGCCCTGGCGCACGTCAGGCGGGGGGCGCTGCGGCGGACGACGAGCCTGGATGCGCCGATCGGGGGCAACGGCGACGGGCGGCAGACGGCGGCGGGCGATTATCTGGTCGACAGGCGGGAACCGCCGCCGGCGCGGGGCATCGAAATGAAGGAGGAGCGCGAGCGGCTGGAGGCGGCGATTGCCGGGCTCGAGCCCGAGTTCCGCGCGGTGCTGGTGCTGCGGGATGTCGCCGGGATGGACTACGGGCAGATCGCGGCCGTGCTGGAGCTGGCGCTGGGGACGGTCAAGAGCCGGCTGTTCCGGGCGCGGCTGGCGCTGCGGGAGCAGTTGAGCGAGCAGACGAGCGGCGGGGAGATCGCCACGGATGAACACAGATGAGCACGGATGGGAGATGGGAAATGGCTGTCGATAGCAACCGGCATCGGTGTTCCGTCTCCATCTGCGGCTCAAGTTCCGGGCGAGGTGTTTGATGAGTGACCGGTATGACCATGAGCTGCTGCTGGCGTACATCGAGGGTGAGCTCGATGCGCAGCGGGCGCGGGCGCTGGAGGCGGAGCTGGCGGACGACGCGAAGCTGTGCGCGCTGATCGAGCAGTTGCGTGCGGATCGGCAGGCGGTGCGGGCGATGGGCGAGCAGGAACCGCCGGGCCCGCTGACGGAGGATGCGATCGCGCAACTCGAGCGGCGGATGCTGCTGGACGCGCCGCATCGCACGGCGCCGGCCGGGGCGCCCCTCGCGGCCGGAGGCGGGGGGGGTCGAACCGCGGGGGCCGGTCGACGGCTGCGACGCGTGCTCGTCTACAGCAGCGTCGCCGCGGCGGTCGGCATCAGCGCGCTGGTGGTCGCCATCACGCTCGTCGATCGCACCGCGCAGCACGAGGTGCAACGCTATGGCGAGATGGCGCAGCGCTACCGGCAGAGCAACGGCGGCGCGGCGGGCGACGCCGACGCGGCCCGCGAGGCCGACGGCGCGATCGCCGCCGCCCAGCCCGCCGACGCCACCCCGGCCAGCGATGCCGATGCCAGCGCGCTCGCCGCCGCGGACGACACGCAGGCGGAGGCGCAGGTGCGCGCGGGGGGCGGTGTCGACACCGCGGCGAATCGCCTGGCGCGGGTGGAGGCGGTGGCGCGGGCGCTGGCGGAGGCGGACGAGACGGCTGCGGACGGGCGTTCGGGCGGGGGCGGGCGGACGGTTCGGCTGGATCGCGACCCGGAATCGCCCGGCGTGGAGTGGTTTGGCCAGCGGAGCCCGGAACTGGCGGGGGAGGTCGGACCGCTCGGCGATGCCGACCCAGCCGCGCCGCAACGAGCACGATTCGGGACGCCGAGGGCGGCAGGGGATGACGCGGTGGCCGGGGCGGGGGATGGCGACGACGGGCTGCCGCATGCGCTGGCGCCGCACGTGTTGACCCTGCCGAGCGCGCGGACCGCCGACGCGCGGCCCGCGCGGCTGAGCCGCGAGCGCGAGAGCGTCGAACTGCTCGCGGGCGAAGCGGACATGTTGATGCGGGACGCGGTCGAGGCGCGGGCGGACGCGGCGGGGACGGCGGGGACGGCGGGGGCGAATGTAACGATGGCGTGGCGGCTGGTCGTGGATGACGTCGAGCGCGTCGAGGGCGAGTTGATGCGCTGGGTGATGGGGCGCGGGCCGGCGGTGGCGCTGCTGCCCGGCATGCCGCGCCAGACGGAGCCGGTCGGCGAAGAGGCAACGCGCGGCGTGGGTGGGGACCTCGCCGACGTGGGGCAGGCGCTGATGCTGCGTGCCTCGGAGGCGGAGGCGGGGTCGAACCTGGCGCTCGACGTGGACGCGGCGGGGGTGGCGAGGGTGGCGGGGGCCGGCGGGCGGCGGGTCGTGGTGCTCGCGGGGCGCGAGCAGGTGCCGGGCCTGCTGGCACACCTTTACAGCCTGGGCGACGTGACGCCGACGGCCGCGCCGATGGTCTGGGGGCTGGACCTGCACGTCGCGCCGCCGGCGGTCGAAGGACGGTCGAGGCCGATCGCGGATTGGTTTCGCTTGCACCTGCGCGGCGGACGGGGCGACGACGAACTGATGGTGGACGCGCCGGCCGAGGATGGGACGCGATGGCGCGTCGTGGTGGAGATCGTGGCGGGCGAGGGGCGGTAGCCGCGGGCCCGGTGGGTTTCGCTTCGCTGCACCCATCTACGCGCCGCGCATCACCGGCGGCGGAAGGTGCTCCAGTGGACGCGGCCGTCGCGTTCGATGGTGATCGTTGCCTTGCCGTCGCGCGGCGTGACAAGACGATCCGGCGCGCGCGGCATCGTGTCGAGCGCGTCGGCCCATGCGTCGCGGTTGAACTGCCCGACCGACGAGGACTGCACAACGACCATCGGCTGGACGCGCGCGAGCAGCGCGACGGTGCGCGGCGTGTGCTCGCCATGGTGCGGCAGGGTCATCACCTCGGCGGCGAGATCGGGGTGATCGGCCAGCAGGCGGTCGATCCCGTCGCGCTGGATGTCGCCGGTCATGAGAAGCGTGCGGTCGCCAGCGCGGACGCGGGCGACGAGGCCGGCGTCGTTGCGCCCGGGCGGCGGGTCGCGCGCGGGGGGCCAGAGCAGCTCGATCCGGGCGTCGCCGAGCGTCGTGCGATGGCCGCGCACCGCGTGCTCGACGGGAACGTCGGCGGCGTCGAGGATGTCGAGCAGCATGGCCACCGGCCCCACGGGCTCAGCGTCGGCGAGCCTGGTGAAGTGCGGCGGGACGACGACGCGGTCGACGCGGAGGGCGGCGACGATCGCGGGCACGCCGTTGTAGTGGTCGATGTCGGCGTGGGTGAGGTAGATGGCCTCCAGCCGCGTGACGCCGAGGCGGCGCAGGCCGGGGACGATCGTCCGCTGGCCGGCTTCGGGGAAGGAGTGTGACCCGGCGTCCCAGAGGATGTGGCGGTCGCCGCTGCTGATCAGGTGAGCGGCGCCGTGGCCGACGGCGAAGGTGCGCAGGAGGAGGACGGGGCGGGCGCGGGTGGCGCTGGCGAGCAGGTTCGGGCGGTCGTGGACGAGCCCCCAGGCGGCCAGGGTGACGAGGCTGGCGGCGAGCGCGGCGCGGCGGCGGTGAAATCGCCCGGCGAAAAGGGCGCCGGCGAAGGCGACCGCGGCGCCGGCCCACAGCGGCGACGCCGGCCGGGCCAGCTCGATGCCCGCGCCCGGCCAGGCCGCGGCCGCCTCGACGAGCCAGAGGCTGGCGCCGGCCGCACCGTCGGCGAGCGGGGCGAGCGATGCGCCGAGGGGCGGGACGATGAGCCCGATCGCCATCTTGAGATACCCCACCGCCAGCAGCAGGACGAATGGAACGACGGAGGCGATGGAGAAGACGATGGCGTAAGGGTTGACCAGCTCGAAGTGACACGCAACCAGCGGCAGCGCGGTGACGCCGGCAACGAGGCTGACGGCCGTGACGTCGGCGGCGCGGCGGGGCAGCCAGGCGCGCCAGGGCAGCGGCGGCAACTCCTCGTGCGGATGGCGCGGCCAGAGCGCGTAGGAGACGCGGCGGGTGAAGAGGATGAGCATGGCAACGATAGCGAAGCTGAGCTGGAAGCCGGGCGAGGCGACGTCCGCGGGTCGCCAGAGCAGCACGCCGATCGCGGCGATGGCCAGCAGCGCGATGGCGGGCATGGCGCGGCCGGTGGCCCAGGCGATGCAGAACGCGGCGGCCATCATCGAGGCGCGCAGGATCGGGACGCGGCCGGGCAGGGCGAAGGCGTAGATGAGCAGGACGAGCAGGACGATGATGGCGCAGGCGCGCGGGGGCAGGCCCGTGAATCGCGCGGCGGTCCAGACGAGGCCGAGCAGGATGGCGAGGTGGGCGCCGCTGATGGCCATGAGGTGGGCGAGACCGGTGACGCGGAAGTGGTCGTAGGTGTTTCGGAAGGAGTCGCCGCGCTCACCGAGGATAAGGGCTTCGAGCAGTTCGACTCGCTCGCCGGGCGGCATGCCGGCGCGGAGGGCGTCGAGCATGGACTGACGGAGGGCGTAGCGGGCGTCGCGGAGGGCACTGGTGGGCAAGCCACCCGTGGCACCCGAGGCGGTGGCGGGGGTGGCGGAGAGATCGTGCCAGTGGCGGATGGTGGGGACGATGAGCTGACCGGGGATGCCGCGGTCGGCGAGGTGGGCGCGGTAGTCGAAGCTGCCGGGGTTGCCCGGGCGGGCGACGGGTTGGAGCCAGCCGGCGGCGCGGATGCGCTGGCCCTGGGTCAGGCGATGCTCGTGCTGGTTGATGCGGACGCTGAGTGCGCCGCTGGCGGGGCGCGGCTGGCCGGCGAGGGTGACGGTGTCGACGTCGATCTCGAAGAGCGTGGCGTCGGGGCGGTAACTGAAGCGGGCCAGGCCCGCCTCGTCGCGCGGCGGGTGCGACAGCTCGCTGCGCACCGTGCCAGTGACCTCGGCGAGTTGGCGCTCGTCGGTGACGTAATGGGCGATGTGGTCGTGGCGGACATGCTCGACGCTGAGGACGTGGTACGCCCCCGCCAGAGCGACGACGGCCAGGAGTGTCAGGCGGCCGGCGGTGGCGGCGCGGCGACGGCGCGAACCGGTGACGAGCGCAGCCAGGATGAAGGCGGCGGCGATGGCGAGCCAGAGGGGCGCGGAGGGAATCGCGCGGCCGAGCGTCAGGCCGACGATCGTTGCGAGCGCGCAGGCGACGTAGGGGCGGGCGATGCGCCAGGACTGGGCGTACGGCACAACATCCCCGGGTACGCCCGGATCGTCGGGTCGAGCCGGGGGCATGGGGGGATTGTAATGGGGAATTCAAAATTCAGAATTCAAAATTCAGAATGCGGGGAAATGGTGAGCAGCGCGCGCCGACGCTAGGCCGTGCGGATCGACAACGGCAGCTCGATCGTGCGCGGCTGGTGGCAGGCGGTGTCGGTGCAGGGTTGGCAGTGGAGGATCAGCCGCGGGTGGGCGTCCGCGGGGAGCGGGCGCGTCGGGTCCGTGCGGCGGAGGTGGGCGCGCAATGTGATCTCGCCCTGGTAGATCGGCAGCGGGGCGTCGGCGAAGGCGGGCTGATGCTCGACGGGGGCCGGGTAGTCGACGTCGATCGCGAGGGCGCCATTGATGCCGACGAGCTCGACGGCGGTGGGTGTGAGTGTCGCGTCGCGCGGCTCGTGGCTGTTGAGGTGGAAGCCGGGCTCGATGCGGATGTGGATGTCGACGTCGGCCACGCCGATGCCGAGATCGATGACGTCAGGATCAACGGCGGCGGCGACGGGCGCGAATGATGGCTGATCTGTCGCGGGGGTGGTGGGGGTGGTGGGGTGTTCGACGCGGTCGGGGGCGATCTCGAGGGCGCGCAGAAGGGCATGCTGCATGTGGACGTGCACGATGCCCTGCTCGGCGAGCGCCTTGCCGACGCTTTGCAGGTCGCGCAGCGCGCGGTCGAGGTACGCGTCATCGTGTGTGAGCTCGTGGAGATCGAGCAGGTTGTGGACCATCTGGCTGTTGGCCGACGGGATCACGCCGTCGTAGGTCGATCGCAGGCGGACGAGGAGGTCGGCCTGGTCGGGCAGCGTGTCGTAGTAGCCGCCCTGCTCGCCTGCGACGGCGAAGCGGTCGATGGCGGCCTGGGTGCAGGTGCGTGCGGCGGCGAGCCAGCGGTCGTTGCCGGGTTGGGCGCGGTGCAGCTCGATGAGGCCGTGCGCGAGTGCGGCGTAATCTTCGAGGAACGCGGGAACGCTGACCTGGCGCTGGCGCATCGCACGGTGGAGGCTGCCATCGTCGGCGGCAAGATGGTCGAGGACGGCGCTGGCGGCGCGGGCGGCCGCGCCGATGTAGCGCGGCTCGTCGAGCAGGCGCCCGGCGCGGGCGAGCGCGGCGATCATCAAGCCATTCCAGCTCGTGAGCACCTTGTCGTCGGTCGCGGGCTGCGGGCGCGTGTCGCGCACGGCCTTGAGGCGCGCGTTGATCTGCCGGCGTTGGGTGAGCAGCTCATCGAGCGGCACGCCGCGCTCCCGCGCGAGCGCGTCGAGCGGCTCGGGCAGGTAGAGGACGTTGACCGGCTCGGCGTGGGGATGGTGCGGGTCGCGGAAGTTGGTGCCCCGGTCGAGGCCATACATCCGCACCGCGAGCTCGCGCTGCGATGGGTCATCGACGAACACGCGCTCGACCTCACCCCGCGTCCAGAGATAGTTGCCGCCCTCGCGGCCGTCGACCTCGGCGTCCTGGGCGCTGTAGAACGCGCCGGTGTCGTCGAGCATCTCGCGCAGGACGTAGTCGCACGTCTCGCGGACGATGCGGGCGTAGAGCCCTGCCTGCTCGCCGCGCGGCTCGCGGGCCCACGCGTCGGTATAGACCTCGACGAGCTGGGCGTTGTCATAGAGCATTTTTTCGAAGTGGGGCACGAGCCATTCGGCGCCGACGCTATAGCGGTGGAAGCCGCCGGCGACCTGGTCGTAGACGCCGCCGCGGGCCATGCGGTCGAGCGTGTGGGCGAGCGCGGCGGCGAGCTGATCGGTGTGGTCGTGGCGGAGCAGGGCCTGGAGGAACTGGAGGTTGGCGGGGTGGGGGAACTTGGGGGCGCCGCCGAAGCCGGCGTGCTCGCGGTCGTAGGTGCCAAGGAGCTGCCCCGCGGCGCGCTCGACGTGCTCGCGAGAGAGCTCGCCGCCCGTGTCGCGGTGGGTCAGGTGCGCGGCGACGGCGTCGGCGACCTTGCCCGCCTGGTCGAGGACGTTGTCGCGATCGTCGCGCCAGGCGGCGGCGATGCCCTCAATGAGCTGCGCGAAGCCCGGCATGCCGTGCATCGGCTGCGGGGGGATGTAGGTGCCGGCCCAGAAGGGGCGCAATCCCGCGCTGCCGTCGGTGGCGGGCGGGGTGAGGAAGACGTTCATCGGCCAGCCGCCGCGGCCGGTCAGCAGTTGCGTGGCAGTCATGTAGAGGTCGTCGACGTCGGGGCGCTGCTCGCGGTCGACCTTGATGCTGATGCAGTGCTCGTTCATGAGCGCGGCAAGCTCGGCGTTCTCGAAGACCTCGCGCTCCATGACGTGGCACCAGTAGCAGGTGGCGTAGCCGACGCTGAGGAGGATGGGCTTGTCCTGCTCGCGGGCGGCGGCGAAGGCCTCGTCGCCCCAGGGGTACCAGTCGACCGGGTTGTGGGCGTGCTGGAGCAGGTAGGGGCTGGTCTCGTGGATGAGGCGGTTGGCGGGGTGCGCGGGCGGCGGCATGGGAGGCTCCGGTGTGTGGGTTGGCCGGAGTGGCATGCTAGGCGGGAGGCGGGGGGGGGTGATTTCGGATTTCGGATTTCGGATTGGAGAGGCGGCGCGGGTTGGGCGTACGGCGGCACGAAGCCTGATCCGCTGCGGACCTACGTGGTGCGGCGGAGCCAGGCGGTCATGCGGTTGAGCAGTGAGCCGGTGCGCGGGGCGACGGCGTGACGGTCGATGCGGTGGGCGAGCCGGTGCATGCAGACGCCGGCGGGGCTGCGCGGCTGCTCGAGGACGAAGAGCTGTCGCTGGCGCACGGCCGCGGGCACCACCGGGTCGTGCGGGATGTAGCCGGCGAAGCGCGGCGTGAAGCCGAGGAACCGCCGGCAGACGGCGGCGACGCGCTCGTAGACGGAGCGGGCCTCGCGCTCGTCGGCGGCCTGGTTGACCAGGATGCGCGCGGCGGGCGGGTCCTGGCCGGCCTGGGCACGCTTGCGCGTGAGCGTCTTGATCAGCGCGTAGGCGTCGGTGATGGCGGTCGGCTCCGGCGTCGTGACGACGATGACTTCGTCGACGGCGACCAGGAAGCCGAGCACGTTGGGCCCGATGCCGGCACCGGTATCGATGATGAGCAGGTCGGCGGCCTGTTCGAGCAGGTGGAGCTGGTCGAGGAGGCGGTCGCGTTCGCTGTCGTTGAGCGCCGCCATCTGCGCGAGGCCCGACGCGCCGGGGATGAGGTGGAAGCCGCCGGGCGCGGGCGTGAGGACCTGGTGCAGTGACTTGCGGCCGGCGACGACGTGGGCGAGGTGGCCGGTGGGCGTGATGTTGCACAGGACGTCGGCATTGGCGGTGCCGAGGTCGGCGTCGAGGAGAACGACGCGCCGGCCCATGGCGGCGAGCTGGGCGGCGAGGTTGACGCTGAGGGTGGTCTTGCCCACGCCACCCTTGCCGCTGGTGATGGCGAGGGTGCGGGCGCCGGCGGGGGTGGATTTCGGATTTCGGATTTCGGATTTCGGAGGGGGCGCGGGGTCGGCGATGGCGGCGCGGGGTTGCGCCTGCTCGACCATTGCTCGAAGGGCGGTGGCCTGGTCGGTGGTCATGACTTAAGGACTCCCTCTCCGAGCATCAGGGCGGCGAGGCGGTCGGCGCGGCCGGGCTCGATCTCGTGTGGTACTTCCTGCCCCGTGGTGACGTAGCTGAGGCGTTTGCGAACCTTGCGCATGACATTGAGCACCACGCCGAACGTCACCGCCTCGTCGAGCTTCGTGAAGATGACGCGGTCCGCGGGGATACGGGCGAAGCGCTCGATGGTGTCTTCGAGGACCGACTGGGTGCAGGTCGAGGAGAGGACGAGGTGGACTTCGTCGGCGTCAGCGGCCTTGATGAAGCGGGCCAGCTCGTCCAGCCGCGGGTCGTCACGCTGCGACCGCCCGGCCGTATCGATGAGCACCGCGTCGCAGTCGGCGAACTCCTGCACCGCCCGCTGCATCTCGTCGGGGCTCGTGACGACGCGCAGCGGCACGCCGATGATCCCCGCGTAGGTGCGGAGCTGGTCCACGGCGGCGATGCGGTAGGTGTCGATGGTGATCAGCGCGACCTTGAGTTGGCGCTTGAGCTTGAAGGTGGCGGCGAGCTTGGCGATGGTGGTCGTCTTGCCCACGCCGGTCGGGCCGATCAGCGCGATCGTGCGCGGGCCTCGCTTGACGGCGGGGGTGGCGGCGGCGGCGTCGGACTCCGGATCGTCGGTGGGCATGAGCTGGGCGACGGCCTTCATGACGGCGCGGCGGCAGGCGTGCGCGTCCTCGAGTTCGCTCTGCTCCAGGCTCTGACGCACGTTGTCGACGATTTCGCCCGCGAGTTCCTCGGCGACCTCCTGCTCGAGCAGTGACAGGTATTGATCGAACAGCTTATCAGGCATGTCGGAACGCGCCGCCGTGTCGCCGGTGGTGCGCTGCCGGCGGTCCTGGCTCATGCGGGCGACCATGCGCTTGATGGCGCGCATCTCGTCGGTGATCTGCCGGGGGTCGAAGAGGGCGGGCGATTGTTGGTTGCTGGCTTCTGATTGCTGATTGGGGGCGACCGCGGGGGGGGACTCATTGCCCGGAGCGCTGACGTGCTGCGCCTCGCGGACACGGACGGGGTGGGGGGTGGGATCCGCGTCCGTCGAGGCCAGGGTCCACGGATTGGCATCCGTGGGCTTTGGCGTACTGACATCAGCGCGCGCGGCGGCGTAGGTGCGGCGGATGAGGTCGCCGGCGAGCTCGGGCCGTGCAGGTTGCGAGGCGGTTGAAGCCCATGGGTCGGCCTCCATGGGCTTGGCCGGCGACCGGCGCTGCTGGGCGCGCCGCGCCTCGGCGAGCAGCTCGCGGCGGCGGTCGTCCTGGGTCTTGCGCTGCTTGCGGCCGAGCTCGCGGCCGTCGGCGGCCGTGACCTCGACGTACGTGCGTGCCCCGACGCCGAGGATCCCGCCATGCTTGTAGCTGCGCGTGTGCAGGATCACGGCGTTGGCGCCGAGCAGGCGACGGACCTCGCCCAGCGCCTCGTGCATGGTCCTGGCGGTGACGGTCTTCAGGTTCAAATCTGCACCCCTTCTCGTCGTGGCATGTTGACTTCCGTGTCCTCACCAAGCTGGACCAGGCCCAGCGACTCGACCTCCACACCCTTGCTCACCTCGTTGTACCCGAGCACCGCGGCCGTCGGGAGGTGCGGCTCGATGAGCTTGCGCAGGGCGGCGCGGACCTGCGGCGAGGCGAGCACGACGGGGTGGTGCCCGGCGCCGATCAATCGCTCGAGCTCGCCGAGCACCGCCCGCGTGATGCGGTTGCCGACGGCGGGCGGCATGGTCATGCTCGTGCCCTGGTCGCTGCGTTCAATATAACCGCTGATGCGATCCTCGATGGCGGGGTCGAGGCTGACGCAGTACAGCCGGGTCGTTGGCATCCCCCCCCCACCGCCACCGGCTGCGTGGCCGTTGCCGTTGCCGTTGCCGTGCATGTCGCCCTCGGTGGGCTGCTCGGTGACGATGTACTGGCTGCAGATGGTGCGGCGGAGCGCGTTGCGCACGTATTCGGTGAGCACGTCGAGGTCCCGGGTGCGTGACGTCCAGTCGCCGAGCGTCTCGACGACGGTTTCGAGGTCGCGGATGGGCACGCGTTCGCGCAGCAGGTTCTGGAGCACCTTCTGCATCTCGGCGGGACGCAGGGCGGGGCTGTCGCCGCCGAGCACCTCTTCGCAGAGCTTGGGGGCCTTGTCCTTGAGCTGGGCGATGAGGTTGTTGGTCTCCTCCCGGGAGAGCAGTTCGTGGGCGTGGCTGCGGACAAGCTCGGTGAGGTGGGTGGCGAGCACGCTGGCGGCGTCGACGACGGTGTAGTTGAGCGCCTCGGCGCGCTGCTTCTGGCCGGCGTCGATCCAGACGGCCTCGAGTCCGAATGCCGGCTCGCGCGTGCGCGTGCCGGGCAGGGGCTCGGAGGCGAGGCCGCTGTCCATGGCCATGAACTGCCCGGGGAAGACCTGGCCGGAGGCGATGGCGTTGCCGCGGAGCTTGACGCGGTATTCGTGGGGGGCGAGCTGCATGTTGTCGCGGATGCGCACCGGGGGCATGACGCAGCCGAGCTCGCCGGCAAGCTGGCGCCGGATGGCGCTGATGCGGTCGAGCAGGTCGCCGCCCTGGGATTGATCGACGAGGCGGACCAGGGCGTAGCCGACCTCGAGCTCGAGCGTGTCGACCTGGATGGCCTGCTCGATGGGGGCAGGCTCGGCGGCGTCGGCGTCGGCCTGGTCCTTGTCGCGCTTGGCCTGGGAGGCGTCGGCGTCGCGGCGGTCGCCGGCCCGTTTGAGGATGAGACTGAGCACGCCGAGGCACCCGGCGAGCAGGAGCATCGGGAGCATCGGGAGCCCGGTGAACGCCATGAGCACGAGGAAGCCGGCGGTGATGGCGAGCGCCGCGTGGCGGGCGGTGAGCTGGCGGGTGATCTCGGTGCCGAGGTCCTGGCGGCTGGAGGAGCGGGTGACGATCAGGCCCGCGGCGAGCGAGACGACGAACGCGGGCAACTGCGAAACCAGCCCGTCGCCGATCGTGAGCATCGTGAAGACCTGGACGGACTCGACGAAGGACCAGCCCTTGATGGCCATGCCGATGGCGAAGCCGCCGATGAGGTTGATGACGGTGATGATGATGCCGGCGATGGCGTCGCCACGGACGAACTTGGCGGCACCGTCCATGGCGCCGTAGAAGTCGGCCTCCTGGGAGATGCGTTCGCGTCGCCCCTTGGCCTCCTGCTCGTTGATGAGCCCGGCGTTCAAGTCCGCGTCGATGGCCATCTGCTTGCCGGGCATCGCATCGAGGGTGAAGCGCGCGGCGACTTCGCTGATGCGCGTCGCACCCTTGGTGATGACGACAAACTGCACGATGATGAGGATGACGAACAGGATGCCGCCGACGACGGGCGACGCGCCGGCGACGAACTCGGCGAAGGCCTCGATGACCCGGCCGGCGACGGCGGTGGCCTGCTCGGGCGTCGCGGCGTCGGCGGTGAGGATCATGCGCGTGGTGGCGATGTTGAGCACGAGACGGAAGAGCGTCGTGGCCAGCAGCAGCGAGGGGAAGCCGGAGAAATCGAGCGGGCTCTCGACGAACAGCGTGGTCAGCAGAATGACGGCCGCGAGAGCGAGGTTGGCGGCGATGAGCACGTCCATGACGGCCGGCGGCATGGGCACGACGATGACGCCGAGCAGCCCGATGCAGACGATGGGCAGCAGCAGCGACCGGTAACGGCGCGCGCGCTCGGCCCAGGCGGGGGTGAGCAGCGGGTTGTTGTTGGCGGTGGGCATGGTGCGGGAGCCGGGAGTCAAGGAAGTCAGGAGTCAGGGAAGTCGGGGAAGTTGGAGTGGTTGCGGAAGGTTGGTTAGCGGCTGGCGCGGATGGCGGAGGCGTAACGGTGGAGCAGGCGGCTGATTTCCTCCAAGTCGCCCATGGGTGAAGTCTCGTTGAGGTAGCCGAGGTCCTGCGCGAGAATGAAGTAGTAGCGCACTTCCTCGAGTGAGCCTTCGGCAATGTTGAGGAAGCGGGCTTTGTCGGCGCGGCTCTGCTTGCGAAATCCCTCGGCGATGTTGGCGGGGATGGAGACGGCGGCGCGTCGCAACTGAGCGGTGAGGCCATACATCTCGTGCTTTGGGAAGCTCGCGGTGAATCGGTAGATGCAAAGTGCCATGGCGTGAGCCTTTCGCCACACCACGAGGTCCTGAAAGCTACGCGCGGCGCGCCTTTCCGATCCGCTGCTGGTCTGACTCGCCTTCTCATCGTTCATCGTCAACTCCTGACTCCCCACTTCCTCGACTTCCCTGACTCCTGACTTCCCTGACTTCCGTCTCCCCTTCACGCGCTGCGGCGTTCGCCGAGGCGATACACGTAGGCGAGGATCTCGGCGACGGCGGTGTAGTGCTCGGGTGGGACCTCCTGGCCGATCTCCACGCCAGCGTAGAGCGCCTGGGCCAGGGGCTTGCGCTCGACGATCGGGATGCCGTGCGTCGCGGCGATCTGTCGGATGCGCATCGCCAGGAAGTCCGCCCCCTTGGCGATGACCTTCGGGGCCCGCATCGTCTCGCTGTCGTAACGCAGCGCCACGGCATAATGCGTCGGGTTGGTGACGATGACGTCGGCGGAAGGCACCTGCTGAGCGATGCGCTGCATGGCGATCTGTCGCGCGACCCGCGTGCGGCGCTGCTTGACGAGCGGATCGCCTTCCATGCGCTTCATCTCCTCCTTGACCTCCTGCTTGCTCATCTTGAGGTCTCGCTCGTGCTGCCAACGCTGGAAGAGGTAGTCAAGGATGGCGAGCACGATCAACAGGATCACGAGCTGGATCGTGACCGCGAAGACGATCTCACTCGCGGCGGTGAACGCGGGCGCGGTATCGAGCTGCCCGAGGCGCATGATGCGCGGCAGCTCCTGGTAGATGAGAATCACCGCCAGGCCGAGAATCACCGCGACCTTGGCCATGCTCATGACGAAGCGCATGCCGGCCCGCGCGTTGACGAGGTTCTTGACGCCCTTGAGCGGCGAGAGCTTGCTGAACTTGGGCGTGAGCGGCTCGAGCGTGATCATGAAGCCGACCTGCGCGACGTTGATCAACAGCACCACGGCGAAGATGGTGAGCATGACGGGCATGAGCGTGCCCGCCACGAGGCGCAGCGCGAAGTGCGTGATCGCCTCGAGCTCATCGAGGCGCGCGAGGTTGGACGCGTGCGCGCCGGTGAGCATGGCGTGCGCGGCGACGTGCAGCGAGTCCCAGACACGCCGGCCGAGGAAGAAGAACATCACGACCGCCGCGAGCAGCGCGAAGGCCGCGGTCAGGTCAGTGGATCGCGCCACCTGCCCCTGCTCGCGCGCCTGCTCGCGCTTGCGCGGCGTCGCCGGCTCGGTTTTTTCGAAGTTGTCTTCAGCCATGGATCCGGGTCGTCATGGAAGCAGTCACCAATGAACACGCATGGACACGAATATGGAGAGGACTATCCCCGTGTTTTTCCCGAATTTTGTGTTCGTTCGTGTTCATTTTTGTTAGGACATTGCAAAAAAGCTGTAGACGCGTCGGAGCATGAACTGGACGGCGTCCTGGTAAAGGTAGACGATCAGGCCGACGCAGATGACGAGCATGAGGCCGCCGACGACGGAGCGCAGGGCGAAGCCGACGCTGAGGATGTTGAGCCCGGGGACAGTTCGCGCGACGAAGCCGAGGGCGAGTGTCTCGAGGAAGATGAGGCAGATGATCGGCAGGGCGATGCGGATGGCGATTTCGAAGGCGGCGGTCAGCAGGCCGAGCATGAGCTGGAGCAGCGAAGCGAAGGCTTCGAAGCCACCAAGGGGGATGTGATCGAAGCTGCCGACGAGGGTCATGAGCATGACGCGATGGCCGCCGAGGATGACGAAGACGACGGTGGCGGTGATGAAGAAGAACTCGCCGACGACGGTGGACTCCTCGTTCAGGTCGGGGTTGAAGACGCCGGCCGAGCCGGGGAAAACCTGCTGGTCGAGCAGTTGCCCGCCGACCTGCATGGCGATGAGCGGGAGCGTGGCGGCATAGCCGATGGCGAGGCCGATGAGCAGCTCGAGCCCGACGGCGGCACCGAGGGTCCAGAGGTTCATCGACGCGCCGAGCGCGCTGCCGAGATGGGTCGCAGCCTCACGGCCGGGTTCGAGGAGCATGGGGTAGATGCAGAACGAGAGGCCGACGACGAGAAAGACCTTGGCATGGCGCAGGATGGCCGGGCTGCCGAGCACAGGCGCGAGCAGGAAGATGCCGGTGAGGCGGAAGAGGACCATCAGCCAGATGGGCAGGTGGTCGAGCAGTGGTCGGAGGTCGGCGGGCATGGGGGCGTCTTGATTTCTGATTGCTGATTTGGAATTCGGATTTCGGATTTGGAACGGTGGAAGGTTGTGCTAATACCCGCCGAACATTCGTTCGGCGAAGTCGAGGATTTTCATGCATATCCACGGCATGACGAAAATGGCGACGATGCCCATGCCGAGGATTTTGGGGACGAAGCTGAGCGTCTGCTCCTGCACCTGCGTGACCGCCTGCAGCACGCTGACCACCAGGCCGATCGTGAGCGCGGCCGCGAGGATCGGGAAGCTCAGCACGAGCATGAGCCCGAGCGACTCGCGGAGCATGTCGATGGCTTGTTCAATGGTCATGGGTGCGGATCCGCAAGGCGTTACCAAAGATGCACAGAGACACGGAGGGGACGGCGGAGCTGGCTTGGCGTGTTATTCGGGTTTTTTTGTGTGTATCGGGGCTGCGCGAAGCCGCGAGCGGCCGCCCGGCATCGATCTGTGTTCATCCGTGTTCATCTGTGACTGCTTTCTTCGTCCTCTCTGTGTCTCTGTGTCTCGCGCTTCTATCCGCTGCCGACGACGGCGAAGCTGTTGAGCAGGTTGCCCGCGACGAGGTTCCAGCCGTCGACCATCACGAACAGCAGCAGCTTGAACGGAAGACTTATGAGGATGGGTGGCAACATCAGCATGCCCATGGAGATGAGAATGCTGGCGACGACCATATCGATGATGAGGAACGGCAGGTAGAGCCGGAAGCCGATGAGGAAGGCCACCTTGAGCTCGCTCAAGACGAAGGCGGGGATGAGGGTGAGCATGTCGACGTCGGCGCGTGTCAGGTCGCCGGGGCTGGTCGTGTCGACGCCGCGGTAGTTGAGGATCATGTAGACGTCGTCCCAGTTGCCCGCGTGCTCGATCTGGGCGAACATGAAGTCGCGCACCGGCTGCTTGGCCTGGGTCCATGCCTGGAGCTGGGTGATGCTGCCGGCCTGGAGAGGTTGGATGGCCTCGGTGTTGACGCGTTCGATGGTGGGCGCCATGACGAGGAAGGTCATGAACAGCGACAGGCCGACGATGACCTGCGACGGCGGCAGGGACTGCGTGCCCATCGCCTGCCGCAGCAGGGCCAGGACGACGACGATGCGCGTGAAGCTCGTGCACATCACGAGAATCGCGGGCGCGAGCGAAAGAATCGTCAGCAGCAGGATGATCGACAGCGAAGCGCTCAGCGCTGGCCCACCATCGTCGGCCCCCGCGCCCGCCGCCTCGCCGTCGCCGCCCATCGGCAGCGCCCGGCTGGCGTGCTCGAGGATCGACAGCGGGTTGGTGAGGTCGACGGCCTCGGCGCGCTGCTCGACGGCCTGCGCGTGCGCGAGGCCCGGCGCGGCAAGAAGCACGCCCGCCAGCAGCGCGATGAGCAGCAGCACCGGCGGACAGGCCGAGCGCGGCGCGCGGGCTTCGCGACGCTCAAGCCATGGCCGCGACACGTTGTGAGCTGACCCGGTCATGGGTTCGTGCCCCCCTTCCCGGCGGCGGTGCGCAGGCGCGAGAGAAGGCTGGAGAGGGAATCGCGGGCGCGATCGACGAGGTGCTCGCTGTTGTCGCCGCCGAGCTCCGGGTCATAGGCGTGGGCGTCGTGCTCGGCGCTGAAGCGGTCGAGCGTGCGGGAAAAGCTGCGGCCGTGGTGGGCGGCGGTGACGGCCTGGAGCAGGTCGGCGACCTCGTCGGGCTCGTCGACGTTGGCGAGCGTGCGCAGGCCGGCCGCGGAGTCGCCGACGACGAGGATGCGCGGGCCGACGCGGACGAGCAGGATGTGGTTGCGCGGCGCGACGGCCGTGCGGGAGAGAACCTCGACGACGGGGCTGTGGCCGGCCGCGGCGGGTTGGCCGCCGACTTTCTGCCACGCCCAGCGGATGGCGAGGATGAGGCCGATGACGACCGCCAGCGATCCGAGCGTGTTGAGCATCCACGACCCATCGGTCGCCGAGCCGGCGGGCACGTCGTCGCCGGGGCCGAGTGGGCGGGTCTCGCTGGCGGGGGTGCCGAGCGGCTCGTCGTCGCGCGAAGGATGGGCGGCAGCGGTATCGCCTTCAGACGCGGTAGCCGTGGTGGTGTCGGGGGCGGGGGTGTTGAGGCGGGCGAGCGAGGCGGTGTCGCGGTCGGCGGGTGCGGCGGGGGACGCGGGGGGATTGGGAGTGGCGGCGGCCGCGGAGGTGGCGGGGATGGCGGGGATGGCGGGGGTGCGGAGCTCGATGGCTCGCTCGTTGGAGAGCGCGGCCGGGGCCGCGGGCGGCGTCGACGCGGCGCTGGTGGCGGGGGCGGGGCTGGCGATCAGCGGCAGGGCCAAGGCGACGGCGGCGGCGGCCTGGCGGAGGATGCGCATCGACCGGGGCCGCCCGGCGGCGGCGCGCGGGCTGACCGGCGCGCGGGAGTGCGAGCGCGGGACAGGGGCCGGATTTGTTGCCGCGGTCGCCGTTGCCGGCGTGGAACGCGTGCTGGGTGGTCGCACCTTCGGGCCCTCCATGGCCACTGGATTGTCGCCGGCGCATCCTGCGCCGCCCCCGCCCCTTCCGTTTCCCCCGCAATGCAATGCCGCTCGCCACAACAGTGCGCCGGCTACTCGGCCTTCGCGTCGCCGCCGGACTCCGCGGCAGGCTTCGCCCGGGCCTCCTCGCCAACCCCGGCACCAGCGCCACCCCCACCACTCGTGCCGGCGCCATCGCTCGCAACGGCGGCGACGGGCTGGGCGGGTTCGCCCGGGTGGGTGCCGGCGAGCGCCTGGGCCTCCTCTTCGAGGTCGGCGAGGACTTCGCTGATCCGGATGCAGAAATTGTCGTTGAGGACGAGGACCTCGCCGCGGGCGACGAGTCGGCCGTTGACGCGCACGTCGACCGGGTCGCCGGCAAGCTTGTCGAGCTCGACGACGCTGCCGGAGGCGAGCTTGAGCACATCCTCGACAAGCATCTCGGTGCGGCCGAGCTCGATGACAACGTCGAGATCGACATCGCCAAGCAGGTCGATGCCCCCCGCCACTCCCGCCACTCCCGCCACATCCGCGACGTCCGTGCCAGCCTCCGGCACGACGTCGGCGACAGCGTCGGCGAGCTCGCGCATCGAAGCCTCGGTCGCGTCAAGCACCTGGTCGACGTTGGCGGCGGGGTCGGGCTGAGCTGCGGCGTCCGGTGTGCCGGGGTCGCGGGGCGCATCGCCCGCTTCAGATTCTGGCTTCTGCTCTGCCATGAGCACCTTTCAGACTTCCATGTCTACATGTCGCCGCGGAAGCGTGTCAACTGCCCGATCAAGGCGTCGCGCACGTAGGGTTCGCCGTCTTCATCATACCCGAGGCGGTTGTCAAGCGCCGCCTGGAGCTGGCGCTTGAGCGTCGAGAGTTCGGGCTCGAGCAGGTGCGACGGCTCGGCGCGTCGAAAGATCGTCGCCACGTCGCTGGTGATCTGCGCGTGCATCTGTTCGAGCTGTTCCTGCACGTGCTCGCGGTGGCGCTGCTGCACGATGACGTAGATGTCGGCGTCATAGAGATAGGAGCGTCCCGTGCGCGTGTTCTGAAAACGGTCGGAGACGACCGACACCTCAACGGGCTGCTCGGCGCGGGCGGCTTCGTCGTCGGCGGCCGCGTCGGCGTGGACCTCGGCGGGCCCGCCCATGACGAGGAACAGGCCGGTGATGACGCCACCCTCGAGCGCGAGGACGCCGATGAGGATAAGCAGGGTCTTGAGGGAGACCCTGGACGGCTTGTTGCTGGTTTCCTGCTGCTCTGCCATGGTGCTGCCTGGGCTGTTATCGGCCTGTGACGGTTTCCGGCTCCGCAAAGTCCTCGACGAGCGCTTCGAGCACGACCACCTCGACGCGGCGGTTTGGCGCCCGCTGGGCGGCGCCCTGAACGCGGCGAACGAGCGGCTCGCGGTCGGCGTTGGAGACCAGCCGCACACGCTCGGTCCGGATGCCCACGTCCTCGCCGGTCAGGTACTGCATGACGGCGCGGGCGCGGCCGTAGCTCAGGCTCCACAGGTCGCCATAACGCGAGCCGGGCTCACGGGTCTCGCCGGCGTCGGCGTGGCCGCGGAGCTCGATCAGGTTGTTGTACCCGCGCAGTTCGCGGGCGACCTGGCGCAACTGGCGCCGGGCCTGTTCAGAGAGATCGGCAGAACCGGGCTCGAACGTGATGCGCCCGCCCACGACAAATCGCAGCCCCTCGCGCACGGTCGTCACCTGTATATCGCGGCCTTCCATGCCGGGGTCGTCGGCGGCGGAGCGGTCGCTTTCGCCGCCCTGCTGCTCGTGCTGCAGGGCTTCGAGCACCTCGATGAGGCTGAGCTTGGGGTCGTCCTCGGTCGGCAACTTGCCGCCGCCGCCCCGCGCGCCGAAGGCTTCGCGCACGGCTTCGACAAAGACGTCGAAATGGTCCTCTTTCTTGATCTCGGAGAGGGCGAAGAGCATGATGAAGAACACGAGCAGCAGCGACATCATGTCGCCATAGGTCACGACCCAGGCGGAGGCGCCTTCCTCGGGTTTCTTGGGTCTTCGGGCCATGAGCGGTCAGCGGGGCAAACCCGGGGACTGCAATCCGTGGGCTTCGGTCGGGGTCACGCGGCTTCCTGCTCGTCGTCGGGGGCGGGACGTTCCGAAGGCGGCAGGAAGGTGCGGAGCTTCTGCTCGACGATCCGGGGGTTGTCGCCGCTCTGGATGGCCATCACGCCGCGGATGATGATCGTCTTGTAGAGCACCTCCTCGGCGGAGCGCTGCTGGAGCCGGTCAGACAGCGGCAGCGCGATGGCATTGGCGATGATCACGCCGTAGAGCGTGGTGAGGATGGCGACCGCCATGCCGGGGCCGAGCTTGGCGGGGTCGTCGAGGTTCACGAGCATGATGACCAGGCCGATGAGCGTCCCGATCATGCCGAAGGAGGGCGCGTACTTGGCGAGGGCTTCGAGCATGCCGCGGCCGGCTTCGTGTCGGTCGGCGAGGTTGTCGAGCTCGGTGTCCATGATCTGCTCGATGAGCTCGGGGTCGGTGCCGTCGACGGCCATCTGGATGCCGCGGACGATGAACGGGTCGTCGATTTCCTTGGTCGTGTTCTCGAGGCTGAGGATGCCGTCGCGGCGGGCGATCTCGGCGTAAGAGACGAGGTCGTCGATGAGCTTGTCGACGGGCTTGGACTGCGCGAAGAACGCCTTGCGGACGATGCCGACGAAGCCCTTGACGTTCTTGGCGGGGAAGGCGTAGAAGAGCACGGTGCCGGATGCGCCGATCACGAGGATAATGCTGGGCACGTTGAGGAAAGCTTTTGGCTCACCGCCGGCCAGCAGCGTCCAGATGATCAGCACCCACGTGCCGATGAAGCCAAACAGAATCCCCAAGTCCATGACGTACCCCAAGCGCGGCGGATCAAACTCCCCAATAACGGTCTATCGGTCCGCACGGGTGGAATGTTTTAAAAGGGTTTCGGGATTGAGGGTTAGGCGCTGTCCGAACGGGGGTGCCCCGGTGGCTGCCCACCAGCGCGCCTCCGCGCCAAAGGCGTTTGGCCTGGCGAAACCGCGGCTCAGTCGAGCGGCAGCAGGCGGCGCAGCGTCTGGCCGTACTCGACGGCGAGCTCGACGACGCGGTCCATCGGTTCCTGGACGAGGATGTGATCGCCGTTCACGAGCGTGATGGTCGTGTCGGGGTTCGCCTCGACCGTGCGGATGAGCTCGGCGTTGATGACGAAGGCCTTGCCGTTGAGTCGGTGGACGGTGATCATCGTTCAGGTGGTGCGGGGTCGCGCCGCGTGGGTGCGGCGGCTAAACGTGGTGTTGATCTATGGCTACGCCACGGGTTATCGGCCGATCTGCATGAGCTCCTGCAGGAGGCGGTCGCTGGTGGTAAGCACGCGTGAGTTGGCGCTGAAGCCGGTGGTGGCGCGGACCATGTCGATGAACTCGTGGGCGAGGTCGACGTTGGCCATTTCGAGGGTGCGTCCGATAAGCCGACCCGTGCCGCCGCTACCGGGGGTGGTGATGCCGGCGGCCCCGCTGTTGGCGGTGGCGCGGAAGAGGTTGGCGCCGACCTCCTCGAGACCCTGGCTGTTGGTGAAGGTGGCGACGGCGACCTGGCCGAGGTCGCGGCGCAGGCCGTTGCTGAAGATGCCGTTGATGACGCCGTCCTGGCTGATGTCGAAGTCGGTGAGGGTGCCGATGCCGGAGCCGTCACGGTCGATGGAGGCGACGGAGCTGGTGCCGCTGGCGAGGGCGGACAGGCCCTCGCTCCCGCCGGTGAAGTCGAGGTTGATGGTCTGAGGGGTGACGGCGCCGGTGCCGGTGCGGAGGATGCTGAAGGCGTCGTCGGAGGCGTTGGTGAAGGCGCCCTGGTTGTTGAAGCTCATGATGCCCGAGCCCATGTGCCGGCTGAGGGCCTGGTGGTCGTTGGACTGGAGGTAGTACTGCCAGGCGGTGCCGGTGTCGTCCTTGGCGTCGAGGGCGATGGTCAGGTCGAGCGTCATCTCGTTGCCGAGGCTGTCGAAGGCGATGAAGGTGGTGCGTGTGGACTCGCCGGTGGCCTCCTGCTGCTCGGAAAAGTTCAGCGGGGAGGTGGGGCTGCCGCCGGCGTTGATGAGCAGGTCGCTGCCGGTCAGCCCCAGGTGGTTGGCGCTGCCGGTGTTGCCCTCGACGCTCATGACGCCGGCGGTGACGCTGACGCCGCCGCTGACTTCCTCGGCGATGCCGAGCGCGCTGGAGAGGAAGGCCATGAAGTCGCCGAGCGTCTCGCCGAAGGCGTCGCTGCCGGTGGTGTCGGCGTTGTTGATTTCGAAAGTGCGATCGGGGAGGGTGGCTCCGCCGCGGGTCGCGCCGCTGACGGTGATGACGTCGCCGATCGTGAAGGGTTGATCGCCGGCGGCGTTGTGGATGTCGGCGAGGTCGGTGGCGGCATTGGCGAAGGTGGTGAGGGTGGCGTCGTCGTACATGACGTTCGACTCGATGAGGGTCGCCTGCGTGGCGAGATCGCCGCCGGCGTCGAGGACGCCGGCGAAGCGCACGTTGGAGGTGGCCTCGGCGATGGTCATGGCGCCGACGGGGATGTTGATGGTCTGCAGGCCGCCCTGCTGGAGCTGGAAGTTGCCGTCGATGCCGAAGCCCTGGACGAGCGCGCCGCTGGGGTTGACGAGGTTGAAGTCGCTATCGAGGCTGAAGTTGCCGGCGCGGGCGTAGCGTTGCTCGCCGCCGGCGTCGACCACGAAGAAGCCGTTGCCCTCCATGGCCATGTCGGTGCTCTTGCCGGTGGATTCAAGGGCGCCGGCGCTGAAGTCGCGGACGGCGCCGAAGCGCGTGCCGAGGCCGATCTGCGCGGGGTTGGAGCCGCCCCACTCATCGCTGGGCGCGGTGCCGGAGGCGAGCGTCTGGGAGATGAGGGTCTCGAACTCGGCGCGGCTGCGCTTGTAGCCGGCGGTGTTGACGTTGGCGATGTTGTTGCCGGTGACGGCGAGCATGGTCGAGTGGGCCTTGAGGCCGCTCAAGCCGGTGTAGAGTGCAGTGTTCAAGCCCATGG
This sequence comes from Phycisphaeraceae bacterium, assembly GCA_040905445.1. Lineage (GTDB taxonomy): Bacteria > Planctomycetota > Phycisphaerae > Phycisphaerales > Phycisphaeraceae > SKPT01. The sequence continues at coordinate 68,703 of JBBDRN010000043.1, forward strand.
TGACGTTCCATTCAAAGGGTTGGCGTTGTTATTGGTGCTCGGCGCCGGGCCGCGGGCGCTCGGCGAGGCCGCGCAGCGAGACGTTGTCGATGGCGTCGATGCCGCTGAGCGCGGCGAGCGGGCCGGTGCTGCGCTTCGCGGCAGCGGGTGGCGCGTCGGCTTCCGCGGGCCCGGCCGGCGCGTCGTCCTCGACACTCGCGCCGGCGCCAGCCTCAGCGAGGAGGGCGGCGAAGTCCTGCTGCTCGATCGGCGGTACCGCCGGCCGCGACGGCGCGGGCGTGCCCACGGGGCGGACAGCCGGCTCGAGCATTCGCAGCAGTGTGTTCGCGTCATGGGTCATGGCGGCGGACTAACGTGGGCGGGCGAGTCAGAGAAACGCGCGGGTCAGGTTTCCGTCGGCTGCGTCGGATTCATCACGCGCTCGACCCCGCCCATCGGCAGGCTCTTGCCGGTGTCCAGCTCGAGGACCGCGCGGCCTTCGACGACGCGCACGGCCGTGACGAGCCCGGCGATGCGGTCGTTCTCCGGCGTGATGCCCTCGACCATGCGGCCGATCATCCCGCCCGCCTGCGTGAGCTCGTTCTGCATGACGAGGTCCTGGAGCTGCGCCTGCAGGGTCGTCTGGCTCTCGATGTTGCGCAGGCTGGAGATCTGCTCGAGGATCTGCTGCGAGTCGTTGGGCTCGAAGGGGTCCTGCGTCGTGAGCTCGGTGACGAGGACGCGGATGAAGTCGCTGCTGCTCATCTCCCCGAACGGGTTGCGCCCCGCGACCTGGCTTGCCGCGTCGGGGCGGTTCTGTGCGCCGGTCGCGGCGCTGGAGATCATGCTGGTCATGGGGTGCCTTTCTAGTCGTGGGTTCGCGAAGCCGCGAGCGGCTCAGCCAAGCTCATTGAGCAGTTCATCGAAGCGGTCGCCGGCCGTCGCGCGCCGGTCGTCGGGTGGATCATCGTCACGGTGGCCGCCCTGCTGCTGGGCGTACTCGCCGCGGCTGCGCCCGTCGGTGGGCGACTGCTCCGCCTGGGACTGCGCCTGGCCGGGCGACTGCGGCGAGTTGACGGTCTGGACGCTCAAGCGATCGACCTGCAGGCCCTGGCCTTCGAGGCCCTGGCGCAACTGGCCGAGCTGCTGGTGAAGCATGGCGCGGGCGCTGTCGGTCTGCGTGTGGAGCTGGGCGCTGACGCGCGAGCCTTGGACACTGAGCTCGATGCGCACCGTGCCAAGCTCCGGCGGCGTGAGTCGCAAGGTGACGGCCCCGTTGTTCTGCTGAATGGCGGACTGCAGGCCCCGGGCGAGGCGCGCGGTGTTGAGCGCGCCCGCGTCGGCGGCGGGGGCAGGCGTCGCGGGCGCGGGTGGGTTGAACGTAAAGGAGCCGCTGCCGGATTGACCCTGGCCCTGACCCGGCTGGTTGCCGGCCGTGTCCTGGCCGACGTCGCCGGCGAGGGTGGCGATCACCGCGGCAGAGGGGCCAGGCAGCCCGGGTGGGGACTGCATCGGCGCGTCGCCGGTCGCGGGGGCCGGCTGCGGCTGCGCGGCTGCGGCCATCGTGGTGCTGGCAGGGGCCGCGATAGACGCGGCAGGGGTGGCGGGGGTGGCGGGGGTGGCGGGCGTGGCGGACGTAGCGGACGTGGCAGGCGTGGTAGGGGTGGCGGGGGTGAGTTTGGCGAGGGCGTCGGCGATGGATGGCTGGCCGTTGGCGCCCGCCGCAGCCTTGCCCTCGGCGACGGCGGTGGCGCTCGCGCTCAGCTTGTCCAGCGGCGCGCCGTCCGGCTGCAGCTTGCGCTGCGCCGCGGCCGCGACCTCGGCGAGCTTCGCCAGCGCGTCGGCGGCATGGGCCGCCGCCTCCGGCGACGCCGCGCCTCCGGGACGATCCGCCGCCAAGGGTGTGGATGCGCCATCCACCTGGGTCTGCCCGGCGGCAGACTGGGCCGTGGTGGCATCCTTCTCACCCTCCGCCGCCTCGCCGTCGCTCGTCGCGTCGGGCACGTCCCCGGTCCGGGGCTGGTCGTCCGCCTCGCGCGATGAGGCGTCCTCGCGCGCTTTCGAAGCCTTCTGCTCGTCGTGGCGGTGCGTCGGCACATCGTCATCCGCGGCGGCGGCGCGCTCCGCGCGGCCCGCTTTCGGCTGACGATTCTCACGCCGCAACGCGTCGGCAAAGCCGTCGTCCGCGGCGCGGCGCGGTGATGCGCCGCCGGGCGGTTCGCGCAGCTCGAACTGTGGGAGCAGCTCGATCACGTATCGTCCTCTCCTCGCTCGCCGGCGAGCGCCTCGAGCGGGTCGACGCCGCGGCGGCGAAGGCGTTCGATGAGCTCGGTGGCCTGCTCGATCTCCTGCGGGGTGTCCTGGAACTGCTGGAGCACGCGGCCGGCGAGGCGCAACTGCATCGCCGCGAGGTAGTCGACGACCTGCTGCGTCTGGCCCTGGTCCATGAGCGACTGGAACATCTGCTTGGTCTGGTCCGGCCGGAGCTGCTCGTACATCCGCACCGCCTGCTGGAAATCCTCGTCCTCGCGCAGCCGCTGCTCGCGCTCGAGCGCCTGGGCGAACGCCTCTCGCTCGGCGGCAAGGTCGGCCCGCTCCCGGGCGAGCAGGCCCTGCGCCCGCTCGATCTGTCGGCGAAGGTCCGCCGTCTCGCGCTGAACCCGCTCGACGCGATGCTGTCCCAGCTCGTCCACGCGCTGGGCGACGTCCAGGCGGTCACGCAGCGTGCGCGGCCCGTCCGAGACCCGCTCGAGGTAAGCCTGCTCCCCCGCCTGCGCCTCGCGCTGCGCCTGCTCCCCCTGGGCGTCGGCCAGGGCCTGTTGCTCCTCTTCGATGGTCATGGTGAACATGTCGACCACGCGCCGGACGCGGTCGACTGTCAGGCGGTCGGTCGCGCCCAGCCAGGCCAGGAATGCGCCGCCCGCGAGCAGATGCACGACGATGAGCAGGAGGATGGCAACGGCGGCGGCGCGGATCATGGCGTCGCCTCCCCGATTGCCGCGTTGCGGGTGTGGCCCTGCATCGCCAGCTCATCGAGCTCGCGCTGCTCGCGCCGCTGCTGCTCGGCGCGCCACGCCGCCTCGTGACGGTCGCGCAGCAGTTCCATGGCCTTGCGCTGCCGCGTGGCCTGCATGAGGCGCTCGCGGGCGGCGTGGACCTCGCGGTCGACGCCGGCGAGCTGGTGGACGAGCTGCTGGGCGCGGATGGTCGTGTGGTTGCTGTAGCGCGCGAACTCGCCGACGCGGTCGAGATCGACGCGGCCGACGAGCGCGTCGCCGAGATGGCGCTTGGACTCGCGGATCGTGGTCTGCATCGCTTCGAGCTGCTCGCGCAGGCCGTTGTACCGGCGCAGGTGCGCCGCGAGGTCGCGCTTGCGCTCATCCTCGAACCGCTGGCGCTGGGCGAGCACGGCGGTGTATTTGAAGCGGAACCTGGGCATGGTTGATCAACAGAAGGTGAAGCGGTGGTGCGGCGGGCTCGTCATGGTTGGGTCGAGGCGTTGCATGCGTGGGTGAGGATCTGCGAAGCCGCGAGCGGCTGGTTCGATGCGTGTCATCCCGGTCCCGCGGGCGTGCGGCGGCCGCCGCGCTGGCCCTGCAACTGCTGGCGCTGCTGGTCGACCTGCTGGGCGAGGGCGAGCAACTGCGCCCGCGTCCTGTTGAAGTCGTTGGCGGCGGCGCCTTCGTGGGGCCCCTGCTGCAGCAACTGGTCGATCGCGTCCTGGCAGGCGATGGCCAGGTCGTATTCCGGATTGCTCCCGCGGGCGTAAGCGCCGATGTTCAGCAGCTCCTCGACCTGGCGGTAGGCGCTGATCAGGCGCACCACGTCGCGCCGCGCAGCCTTGTGCTCGGCGTCGGTGATGTGCTCGGCGACGCGGCTGATCGACGCGAGCACGTCGATGGCGGGGTAGTGGCCCTTCTCGGCGAGCTGGCGCGAGAGCAGCACGTGGCCGTCGAGAATGCCGCGGCAGGCGTCGGAGATCGGCTCGTTCATGTCGTCGGCTTCGACGAGCACGGCGTAGAGGCCCGTGATCGAGCCGCGGGACGTGCGGCCGCTGCGCTCGAGCAGCTCGGGGAGCGTGGCGAAGACGCTGGGCGGGTAGCCGCGCGTCGCGGGCGGCTCGCCCGCGGCGAGGCCGACCTGTCGCTGGGCGTGGCAGAAGCGTGTGACCGAGTCCATGACGAAAAGGACGTCGCGGGCCTCGTCGCGGAAGAACTCGGCGACGGCGCAGGCGCACTGGGCGGCGCGGATGCGCATGAGGGCCGGCTCGTCGCCGGTGGCGCAGATGACGACGCTGCGAGCGAGGCCGTCGGGCCCGAGCGTGTTTTCGAGAAAGTCGCGGACCTCGCGGCCGCGCTCGCCGATGAGCGCGATGACGCTGACGTCGGCGGCGGTGTGGCGTGCGATGGAGCCGAGCAGCGTGCTCTTGCCGACGCCCGGCGCGGCGAACACGCCGAGGCGCTGGCCGCGCCCGAGCGGGATCATGGCGTCGATGGCGCGCACGCCGGTGGCGAGCGGCTCGTCGATGACGGGGCGGTCGAGCGGGTCGACGGGCGCAGGGCTGATGGGTCGATCGGCAGTGTCGTGCAGCGGGCCCTTGCCGTCGATCGGTCGTCCGAGGCCGTCGAGCACGCGGCCGAGCAGCGACGTGCCGACGCGCACGCTCTGGTCCTGTCGAAGGACGATGACGGCATCGCCGGCGCGCAGGCCGGCCGTGGGGCCGAGCGGCATGACGATGCTGCGGTCGGCCTCGATGCCGACGACTTCACCGCGGATGGGGTTCGCGCCGCCGCCGGCGTCGATGCGGACCTGGGCGCCGACGGGCGCGGGCAGGTCGGCGACGCGAAGCGCAAGGCCGCGCACTTCGGCGACACTGCCGCGCAATTCCGGCGCGGTGATGCGGGGTAGGAGAGCGAGTTGTGCATCAAGAACGGCCATCGACATGTTCCTTGAGCGAATGGCGTGCCGGGGCGAGGGAGGAGAGTTGGTGATTGCTCATGGCTAACAGCTAATGGCCAATGGCTGACTGCTAGAGCGAGTTCAATCCAACCGTCGCGGGTGCCACTGACAAGGCCGTCCTCGGCCTTGTCAGTGTTGACGGCCATTCGCACTGACAAGCTCCGCGGACTCCGCTTGTCAGTGGCACCCCACCCGCTAAGAATGGGTTGAAGGCGCTCTAACGGCCAATCGCGCAGCAGCCGCCTGGGCAAGCGACCGGTGGCCCGCCCGTTGGCGCAAACATCATTCACTTGCTTCGTCGGCCGTATCCGCGTCGCCCGCCACCGTGTCGGCGGAATCGTCGCCCGCGAGCATCTGCGCGGCGATGCGCTGGAGCTGCGTCTCGACGGTCGCGTCCAGCATGCCCTGACCATAGCGCAGCACACAGCCGCCGGGTGTGACGTGTGAATCCTCGACGAGCTCGACGCGATCGAACTGGGCGAGGGTTCTTTCAAGGTTGGGCAGCGCGGCGTCGACGAGCGGGCGGTCGTCCGGGTGAACGCAGATCTTCACCCGGCTGGCGCCGAGCACATGCTTGAGCGAGGCTTCGACCTGGTCGACGACCACGGACGGGTCGAGCTCGATCTGCCGATGCACGACCTTGGCGGCCAGTGCGAGGGCGAATCGCAGCACCGCCTGCCGCGCGTCGCGGTCGAGCTCGTCAAACCGGCCCTGCCACTGCGTCGCGGCGTCGGTCCACTGCGCTTCGACCGCGGCAAGCTTCTTTTGCCACTGCTTGAGCGCGTCGGTCTGGCCGGCTTCGAGGCCGGCGGCATAGCCCTTGTCGTACCCCTCCTTGAGGCCCTGCTCGTGGCCGCGCGCCTCGGCGCCGGCGGTCAGCTCGTCGGCCTCGCGCTGCGCCTGCTCGACGATCTGCCGCGCCTTCGCCTCGGCACGGTCGCGCAGGCGCTGGGCCTGCGCGGCAAGGTCGCCAAGGTCCAGCACGATGGCGGAGTTGGCGGAGCGATCAGCGTCGGCGGATTTCATGAGGGGCATGGCAGGCTCACGGCAAACAACACCGCATCTCGCGGCTCGAAACAATCACACCAGACGTCGCATTCTCGATGCGCGACTGCGAACCCATCATTCAACCGCGAAGAGGCGAAGCGAGCGAAGGCCGCGAAGAATGCAGAAGTGATGCAAGCCACAATCCCTTCGTGCCCTTGGCGCTCTTCGCTGCTTCGCGGTTCTTCGGCGATTTCGATTCTGAATTCACACCACCACATCCTTCTCACCGCCGCGGCCGCTGATGATGATTTCGCCGGCGTCCTCGAGTCGGCGGACGATGTCCACGATGCGCTGCTGCGCCGACTCGACGTCGGCGACACGGACGGGGCCCATGTATTCCATGTCCTCCTGGATCAGCCGCGCGGCGCGCTCGCTCATGTTGCCGAAGATCTTGTCGCGCAGCTCCTCGCTGGCCGTCTTCAGCGCCAGGGCGAGCTCGTCGTTGTCGACCTCCTTGAGCACGGACTGAATGCCCTTGTCGTTGACGAGCATGATGTCCTCGAAGACGAACATCAGCCGGCGAATCTCCTCGACGAGATCCGGATCCTCGGCTTCGAGGCCTTCCATGATGCTCTTCTCCGTCGTGCGGTCGACGAGGTTGAGCATCTCGGCGACGGTGTTGACGCCGCCGATCTTCTCGAACGACTGGTTGAGCATGCTCGACAGCCGCGTCTCGAGTCCGCGCTCGACCTCGCTGACGACCTCCGGGTTGGTCTGCTCCATGTTCGCGACGCGCTTGACGACCTCGAGCTGCTTGGGCGTGGGCAGGCCCGCGAGAATCTCCGACGCCTTGTGGTGCGACAGGTGGCTGACGATCAGCGCGATCGTCTGCGGATGCTCGTCCTGGATGAACGTCAGCAGGTTGGTCGACTCGGCCTTCTGCAGAAACGCGAACGGGGCGCGGCGGACCTGCTGGCTGATCTGCTGGAGGATGCGATCGGCCTCCTTGGGGTCCAGGCTCTTGGTCAGCAACGCGCGGGCGTACTCCAACCCGCCGTCACGCGCCCACGTCTGCGCGACCGCCAGGTCGTAGAACTCCTGAAGCACGGCGTCGCGCAGGCTCTGGCTGACGTCCTGGAGGCTGGCGATCTCGCGCGTGACGACCTCGACCGACTCGCCGTCGAGCTGGCCCAGGATGCTCGCCGACGCCGTCTCGTCGAGCGCAAGCAGCAGCACGGCGGCCTTGCGCGCGCCGGACATTTCCTTGAGGTCCTCGTGGTGTCGGTCGGGATCGGGCATTGGGTAGTCAGGGGTTGGGGGTTGGTTGGTTCAGTTGCCTCGGCGCATCCAGCGGCTGAGCAGTTGGCCGGCCTCGCCGGGGTTGGCCTTGACCATGTCGCTGATCTGTTCGGCGACGCGGCGGCTGGCGACCTCGCGCTCGTCGAGTTCCACGCCCGCCATCGGTGCGTCGGCCTCGTCGACGAGCTCGTCCTCGTTCGCGGCCGGCGTGTACCCGCTCAGCTCCTCGACGCCGGGCAGCTCCGGCTTCTGCGTCGCCTTGCGGACCATCAGCAGCATCAGCGCCAGACTTACCACCGCCAGCAGCCCCACGCCCGCCGGCGCCGCCCACTGCGTGACCATCATCACGCCCACGCCGACGTCCGGCCCGGTGGCGGTGGCGGCATGCACCGAACTGTCCGGAATCATGTGCGCCTGCACCTGCCCGTCGGCCTCGGCGACGATCAGCGGCTCGACCTGCGCCCGGATCCGCTCCAGGTGCGCGTCCATCAGCGGCTGCAGGTCCGCATCCGTAGGCGCATCGGCATCGGGGTTGCCCGCCTTGAACAGCTCCACGAAATACCCGCGCGGCACGTTGACCGTCACGTTGATCTGCTCCACCTGGTGGCCGGCTCGCGTGCTGTGGCTTCGCAGGATGAGCGGCTTGTCGCGGAAGGCGGTCGTCTGACGCTCGATCTGCTCGCGCATGCCCTCGGCCCCGCCGCCGGCGATATCGAGCCCCACGTTGGACTGCGGCCCGGGCTCGCCGCCCTGGCGCACGTCCTCGCGCGTGATCGTCTCGATCTCCTCGCGCTCCAGCGGCTCGCGCTCCTCGTAGTCGTAGGCCTCCTCGACCGTGCGATTGACGGGGTCGACGCGCACGTTGACGGCCACGATGACGTCGCGGATGTAGCCCAGCACGCCGAGGATCTTGTCGCGGTGGTAGGCCTCGAGCTGCTGGACGAGCTCGAGCGTCTCGGTCGGGAGGATGTCGTCGGAGTCGGCGACGGTGCGCGTGCGGCCGTGGTTGCCGTCGGTCACGGAGACGTCCGGCGGCGTCATCTCGGCGACGGAGCCGGCGACGAGGCGCGCGATGGAATCGACCATGGCGTCGTCGACGCGCCGGCCGCCGCGCTGCCAGACGGTGACGGACGCGCTGGGCTGGACGTGGGTGCGGCCGAAGCCGCGGTCCTGCGGCATGGAGATGAGCACGTCGGCGCGCTCGACGCCGCGCATCTTGGCGATGATCTGACCGAGAACGCGCTGCTTGGCGATGAGATAGGCGCGTTCGCTCTGGCGGTCGGTCTGCCACGGGCTCTGGCGCTCGATGAGGTCGTTGAACGCGGCGGCGGTGTCGGCGCTGAGCAGGTCGTCCTGGACGAGGCGGGAGATGGCCCGCTCATGGTCGCCATGGGGGACGTAGAGCTGGCCGCCTTCGCGTCGCGTCTCGATGCCGTAGCCGGCGAGGCGCATCTCGATGTCTTCGCTGCGGCCCTGGGCGAAGCCGCTGATGGGCGCCCAGTCGGGCTGGCTGGCCCAGAACACGAGCCAGGAGCCGGCGAGCAGCATGACCGCGACCAGGGAGATGACAAGCCAGCGCTCGGCGCGGCTGAGCCCCTCAAGGTAGATGCGGATCTGCGCCCAATAACGATTCAGGAACTCCACCGCGGCCTCCATGCCTGGGTGTTTGGGTAGCCGTTAGCCGTTCGCCGCTCGGAAGCCCACGGATTGCAATCCCTGGGCTACACCCTTATCTGCTTCACCTCTTCGTACGCATCCATCATCTTGTTGCGCACCTGCAGAAGCATCTGGAACGCCACATCCGCCTTCTGCTTGGCCATCATGACGGCGTCCATGTCGTCACGCTTGCCGGAGACGAGGTCCTCGATGGCCAACTCCGCGTCGGCCTGCAGGCGGTTGACCTGGTCGATGTGCTCCATGAGCACATCCTTGAACGCCGGCCCCTCCGGCCCGTCGGGGCGCTGCGGCGGGGACGGTCGCCCCGGCTGGCCCACGTTGCCGGCGCCCGCGGGGCCGGCACCCTGGTTGATCAAGCCCAGTGGATCGCTCATGGCAAGTCTCGTTCGCTCGATGGCCGCCCCGCGGCGTCATCGGTATCGGCCGCGCCGCGGCTAGGCCAGCAGCTTCAGGCTCGTCCGGATCATCATCTTCGTCGCCTCGGCCGCCGTGATGTTCGCCTCGTACGCGCGGCTGGCGTCCAGGGCGTTGACCTGTTCCATCATCGGGTCGACGTTGGGGTACATCACGTAGCCAGCCTCGTCGGCCTCGGGGTGGCCGGGCTCGTGGACGCGCCGAAACGGCGCGTCGTCGAGCAGGATCTCCCGCACATGCACGCCCGCGTCGCTGCCCCGCGCCGGGTCGCCCGGGGCGAACACGGCGACCCGCCGCTGGTACGGACTGTAATTGCCGTCGGCGTCATAGATCGAGTTGGCGTTGGCCATGTTCGCGGCCACCGTGTGCATGCGCGTCCGCTGCGCGACCAGGGCGGAGGTTGAAACGTCGAGGGAGCCGTACATCGAAGGGATCCTCTGGAGGGCGCTGTTAGCTCTTAGTCATTAGCCGCTAGCCGGCCCATCTGTGTCATCGTGTTCATCTGTGACTGATTCTCCAGCTCGCTAGACGCGTTCGCGAATCGCTGTCTTGAGGATATCGAATTCGCTTCGCAGCAGCTCGATGCTGACCTGGTGGGTCAGCGTGTTCTCGGCCAGGTCCTGCATCGTTCGCTCCAGGTCGCGGTTGTTCTGATCGTGAAAGAGGATGTTGCGGCCGGCATCGCGCGGGCGGGTGTCGAGGCCGTTGGCGCTGAAGCGGATGCCCGCGGTGTCGCGCGGCGTCAGCTCGCCGTCGAGCGGCCGACGGGTCGCCCGGCGGCGCCCGATCGCGTCGCGGAGGCTGGCGCGGAACTCGTCGACGTTCAGGTCGTGCGGGCGAAAACGTGGCGTGGAGAGATTGGCGATGTTGTGCGTAAGCAGCCGGTGCCGCTCGCCGGTGAACTGCACCATGCGCTCCAGGGCCGGCATGGCGCCGTGTTGAAAGAGTCGTTCAATCACCTGCGATGGTCCTCCGCAACATTAGCCCCGAGCAACGGGCGTGCCGAGGCGGCAAGGCGGCTCGTGAGGCTGCGACGCGGCCCGCCGGCGCGCGAGGGCGCAAAACTTGCGCAGCCGCGTGGCGCCCGTGCGCGGCCGGGGAAGCCCACCGATTGCGATCCGTGGGCTTCGGCAGCCGGGGCCGCATCGTGGCGCGTGGTTGAATCACACCGACTGGGCGACAAGGTTCTGCTCCTTCCACTTCTTGAGCTTGAGCCCGAGCGTGCGCAGGCCGATGCCGAGCGCCTCAGCGGCGCGCTGTCGGTTGCCGTTGAACTGCCCGAGCGTGTGGAGGATCTGCTCGCGTTCGAGGTCCTCGAGCTTCTTGACGCTGACGCCGACCGCGGGCCCACCGCCTCCGGCGCGACCTGCCGACGCGCGCAGCTCGCGCCTTTCTGAATTCTGACGTCCGACTTCCGGAGCGCTCCCGGACAGCCACGGCTGGATCAGGCCCGCCTCGATCATCGACCCGCGCGCCAGCACGCTCGCTCGCTCGCAGATGTTCTGCAACTCGCGTACGTTGCCCGGCCAGCCGTACCGTCGCATCACCTCCACGGCGTCCTCCGTGAGCTGCTTGGGCTCGCGACCCTCGCGCTTCGCGGCCCGCGCCAGGAAGTGGCTCGCCAGCGCATCCACGTCATCCAGGCGATCACGCAGCGGCGGCAGGTGGATCGGCAGGACGTTCAGGCGATAATAAAGGTCCTGTCTGAAGTCGCCTGCCTCGATCGCGTGCGAAAGGTCACGGTTGGTCGTGGCGACGACACGCACGTTCACCTGCATCGTCGTGCTCGACCCGACGCGCTCGAATTCCCCTTCCTGCAGCACGCGCAGGAGCTTGGCCTGCAGCTCCGGGCCGATCTCGCTGATCTCGTCGAGCAGCAGCGTGCCCCCGTCCGCCAGCTCGAAACGACCCTTGCGCAACTGGTCTGCCCCGGTGAAGGCGCCGCGCTCGTGGCCGAACAGCTCGCTTTCGAGCAGGTTGCTGGACAGCGCGGCGCAGTTGAGGCAGAGCATCATCGCCTCGCGCCGCGGACTGTGGGCGTGGATCGTGCGCGCGACGACCTCCTTGCCGGTGCCCGACTCGCCGCTGATCATCACCGTGCCATGCGAGTCGGCGACGCGCTCGATCTGCTCGGCGACGGCGCGCATCGCGGGCGAGCGACCGATGAGCCGCGGGGCGTGGTCGGCGTGCGGCGCCTCGCTGCGCAGTGCCTCGTTCTCGCAGACCAGCCGGCGATGCTCCACCGCCCGTCCGACGACGAGCACGAGCTGATCGCCCTCGAACGGCTTCTGGATGAAGTCGAACGCCCCCTGCTTCATCGCCTCGACGGCGTCGTTGACCGAACCGTATGCCGTCATGAGCACCACGGGCAGTTGATCGTCGGCGGTGCGCAGGCGCCGCAGCAGCTCCAGGCCGTCCATCTCCGGCATCTTGAGGTCGGTGACGACAGCCGCGGGCCGATGGCGCGCCACGGCATCGAGCGCCGCGACGCCGTCGCTGGCGGCGATGACGCGGTAGCCGGCGCGCTGGAGCGTGGCGCCGACGCTGTCGCGCATCATCTGCTTGTCGTCGACGACCAGGACGCGGGCGATCATCGTCGGCCTCCGGATTCGATCGCGAGGGGGGTGTTGGCGGAAGTGGCGGGGGCGGGCAGGTGGAGCTCGAAGACGGCGCCGCTGTCGTCGGGGCCG
>JBBDRN010000044.1:0-73349 GCA_040905445.1 Phycisphaeraceae bacterium
GATGCTTCATCGACTGCAACCGGGATGATGAGGCTTGTCACACACGTTCTTAGAGCGCCTTCAACCCATTCGTAGCGGGTGAGGTGCCACTGACAAGCGGAGTCCGCGGAGCTTGTCCGTGTGAATTGCCGCCAACACTGACAAGGCCGAGGACGGCCTTGTCAGTGGCACCCGCTACGGTTGGATTGAACTCGCTCTAGCCGAAGGTCTCGCCGCGGAGGGTCAGCTCTTCGGCGAAGTGGCAGCGCACGAACCGACCCGGCTCGACCTCGCGCAGCTCCGGCACCTCGTGCTTGCAGCGCTCCTCGGCATAGGGGCAGCGCGGGTGGAACACGCAGCCGGGCGGCGGATCAGACGGGTCCGCCACCTCGCCCTTGAGCGGCTCGCGGTCCTTGCGGCGCCTCGGGTCCGGCACGGGCACCGAGTCGAGCAGCGCCTCGGTGTAGGGATGCATCGGCCGATCGAACAGCGCGTCGACGTCGGCAAACTCGACGAGCTTGCCGACGTACATCACGGCGACGCGGTCGCAGATGTGGCGGACGACGCCGAGGTCGTGGGCGATGAAGATGTACGTCAGGCCGAGCCGCTGCTGCAGCTCGAGCAGCAGGTTGAGCACCTGGGCCTGGACGGAGACGTCGAGGGCGGAGACGGGTTCGTCGGCGACGATGAGCTTGGGGTTGAGCGCGAGCGCGCGGGCGATGCCGATGCGCTGGCGCTGCCCGCCGCTGAAGGCGTGGGGGTAGCGGGTGAAGTGCTGCGGTCGCAGACCGACCTGGGCCATGAGCTCGCGGACGTGCTTTTCGCGCTGGCGGCGGTCGGTCATGCCGTGGACGAGCAGCGGCTCGCCGACGATGTCGAAGACGGTCATGCGCGGGTTGAGCGACGCGTAGGGATCCTGAAAGATCATCTGCACGTGCTTGCGCAGCTCCTTGAGCTGATTGCGTTCGACGGTCGCCATGTCGACGGCCTGGCCGTTGACGTGGAACTCGATGGTGCCCGCGGTGGGGGTGAGCGCGCGGAGGATGGTGCGGCCGACGGTCGTCTTGCCCGAGCCCGACTCGCCGACGAGGCCGAGGCATTCGCCTTCGTAGAGGTCGAAGTCGACGCCGTCGATCGCCTTGACGTGCCCGACGGTGCGGGCGAAGACGCCGCGCTTGATCGGGAACCACTTCTTGAGTCCGCGAACGCGCAGCAGCGGCTGACCACGATCGGCGGGCGGCGTGGCGACGGCGGGTGCGCCCGCCTCGCGGGTCGCGTCGTCGCCCTGGCTGGGATTCAATGCCTCGGTCACACTTGCGCTCCTCGTCCCCCGTTCAATCCCCTGAAGCTTACGGATTGCAATCCGTAAGCTTCACCGTGCCGCTACTTGCCCGCTTCCTGCTGTCGTACGATGCACGCGTTGCTGTGGCCGGCGATCGTCTCGACCAACTCCGGGCGCTCGCCGGCGTCGCATTTGCCGGCGACGGCCTCGCGGCAGCGCGGGTGGAACGGGCAGCCCGCCAGCCGCTGATACGGATCGGGCACGGAACCCTCGATCGCCCGCAGCACGGTCTTGCGCGCCACCGACGCGCCCGGGATCGACTCGAGCAGCGCCCGCGTGTAGGGATGCTGCGGGTTTTCGAACAGCTCCACCGTCTCGGCGCGCTCGACGACGCGGCCCATGTACATCACGGCGACCTCGTCGGCCACTTCCGCCACGACGCCGAGGTCGTGCGTGATGAGCATGACGCTCATGTGCAGCTCCTGCTGCAGTTCGCGGATCAGCCGCAGGATCTGCGCCTGGATGGTGACGTCGAGCGCGGTGGTCGGCTCATCGGCGATGAGCAGCGCCGGCTCGCAGCAGAGCGCCATCGCAATCACCGCGCGCTGACGCAGGCCGCCCGACATCTCGTGCGGATGCTGGCGATAGCGTCGCCGGGCGTCGGGGATGCCCGCCCGCGACATCATCTTGATCGCGTGCTCACGCGCGGCGCGCTTGTCCATGTCCAGGTGCAGGCGGACGGCTTCGACGATCTGGCTGCCCACGGTGTGCACGGGGCTGAGCGAGGTCATCGGCTCCTGGAAGATCATGCCGATCTGGTTGCCGCGCACCTGCCGGATGGCTTCGCCGTCGGGGTCCATTTGTGCGAGATCGACGTACCGGCCGCCGCCGGTGCGGTCGAAGAGGATTTTGCCCTTGACGATTTTGCCCGGCCGGTCGACGAGTCGGAGGATGGAGAAGCCCGTGACGCTCTTGCCGCAGCCCGACTCGCCCACGACGCCGAGCGTCTTGCCGCGCGGGATTTCCAGGTCCACGCCGTCGACCGCCTTGACAGTGCCCTCGTCAAGGAAGAAGTGGGTGTGCAGGTTCTCGATGCGCAGCAGCGGCCCCGCGGATGCCTCCGGCGTTGCGTGCGCGTCACCAACGGGTTGTATCGGAGCCTGGGCCATGCTATTCCTTCTTTAACGCCAGGACGCTTCGCGCCTTCGTGGTTCGAACCGATTTTTCCTGGCGTCTTCTTGGCGCCTTGGCGTTTATCGCGAATACGGATCCGCCGCGTCGCGCAGCCCGTCGCCGACGAAGTTGAACGCCAGCACCGCCACGACCACCGCAATCGCGGGCGTCAGCAGCCACGGTTGCAGCGCCACGGCCTGCACGTTCTGCGCCTCCTGCAAGAGCACGCCCCAACTCGTCACCGGCGGACGCAGCCCCAGGCCCAGAAAGCTCAGCGCCGTCTCGCCCAGGATCATCGCCGGGACCGTCAGCGTCAGGCTCACGATGATGTGGCTCATGAACGACGGCAGAAGGTGGCGGAACATGATGCGCGGCTTGCTCGCACCGGCGAGCGAGGCCGCCATCGCGAAGTCCTCCTCGCGCAGCGACAGGATCTTGCCGCGCACCTGCCGCGCCAGCGTCGTCCACCCGATCACACCCAGCACCACGGTGATGCCGAAGTAGATCACCAGCGGCGACCAGTACGAGGGCAGGATCGCCGCCAGCGCCATCCACAGCGGGAGCGTGGGAAACGCCTGGATGATCTCGATGACGCGCTGGATGACGTTGTCGAGCAGGCCGCCGAAGTACCCCGAAATGGAGCCGAAAATCAGCCCGAGCACGAAGCTGACGCTGACGCCGACGAGCCCGATCGTCAGCGAGACACGCGAGCCATAGAGGATACGCGAGAACAGGTCGTGCCCGATCGAGTCGGTGCCCAGCAGGTGGATCGAAGCATGCGTCGACTGCGGAGGCGGCTGGTCAAGCTCGGCGGCGATGCGCTCGATCGCCGACGCCACGGGCACCGGCTCGCCCACGCCGAACAGGTGAATGTTCGTCTCGAACAGCCCCCAGACGCTGTACGTCTCGCCACGCGCGAACAGTTGCACGGGGTAACGCTGCGTGCGGTCCTCCTGATAGACGCGGCGCCGCTCGACGGGGTGCCGCTCGTTGATCATGCCATAGACGAACGGGCGAAAGTGCAGCCCGTCCTCGGAGATGATGCGCAACCGCTGCGGCGGCGCGTAGGCGTACTCCGCGTTGCGATAGTCCAGGGTATACGGCGCCACAAACTCGCACGCCAGCCCGGCCGCATACAACACGATCAGCACCAGCCCGGACCACACCGCCACCTTGTGCTTGCGAAACTTCCACAGCATCAGCGTCCACTGCGACGCCGTCAGCGCGTCGGCATCGTCCGCCTTGCCCGCGAGCGGCGGCCGCTCGGGCAACGGCGCCGGCGGTGCCTCGGCGGTCTGCGTCGCCTCCGCGTCGGGCGCCTGCATCTGATTCGGGTCCGTCGACGTCATCGCTCAGCGACTCCCACAGTGAATCCGAACGCGCCCGCACCCCGGGCCCGCGGAAGGCCATCGGTCCCCCGGCCCGCCGCCACCGTTCGCATCATCCTGCCGCGCATGTTGTTCACTTCGTGCCCCCCTCGTAACGGATACGCGGATCCAGCCACAGCAGCAGCAGGTCCGACACGAGCGTGCCGATCACCGTCAGGATGGCCATGATCATCACCATCGAGCCGGCGAGGTACATGTCCTGGTTGAGCAGCGACTGGAGCAGCAGCGGGCCGACCGTAGGCAGGTTGAGCACCACGGCGACGATCACTTCGCCGGAAATGATCAGCGGCAGGATCCAGCCGATCGTGCTCACGAGCGGGTTGATCGCCACGCGCACGGGGTACTTGACGGTCAGCTTCCAGCGCTTGAGCCCCTTGGCGCGAGCGGTGACGACGTACTGCTTGCTCAGCTCGTCGAGCAGGTTGCCGCGCATCACGCGGATCATGCCCGCGGTGCCGGCGGTGCCGATGATGATGATGGGCACCCAGATGTGCTTGCCGAGGTCCCAGAGCTTGCCTACCGACCAGGGCGCGTCCTGATAGGCCACGGAGAACAGGCCGCCTGCCGTCCCATACAGTCGATAGCCGATGTAGGCGAAGATCAGCGCGAGCAGGAAGTTGGGCGTGGCGAGGCCGATGAACCCGAGCAGCGTGAAAAAGTAATCGCCCGCCGAGTACTGGCGCAGCGCCGAGTAGATGCCGATCGGGATCGCCAAAGCCCAGGTGAACAGCAGCGTGGACACCGACAGCACGATCGTCAGCGGCAGACGCTCGCCGATCACCTCCGTCACCGGCCGATTCCACTCCATCGACCGACCCAGGTCCGGCCACTTGAACCAGGGCGTGTTGAACACCACCTCGCCGGCGTCATTGGGCACCCAGAGGTAGCGTCCCTCGGTGCGCGCAAACCCGAACGGCAGCAGGTCGTTGAACCACTTGCCGTACTGCAGCAGAAACGGGTCGTTGAGGTTGAACTCCTCACGCAACGCCTCGATGCGATCCGCGTCGACCTGCTGGCCGCTCTCCTCCCACGCCAGGATCTGCATCGTCACGAAATCGCCCGGCGGAAGCTGAATGATCGCGAACGAAATGAACGAGATCACCACCAGCGTGGGGATCATCCAAAGCAGCCGACGGATAATCAGCGCAAACATCGGCTACTCGCTCCCCTCGATGGCGTAGATCTCCGGCGCCGTCACGCCCGGGCTGCGGTAGATGAAGCCATAAATCGCGCGGTCGGGGACGTTGCGGAAGCTGTTGTGCTTGAGCACGAGCTGCGGCACCTCGCCGATGAGCCCGATGACCCACAGATTCTCGCGGTTGAGCTCGTTGATCTCCTGCCAGAGCTCGACCCGCCGCTCGGCGTCCGGCTCGACCTGGATCTCGCCCCACAACTCGATCGCCTGCATGATCGCCCCGCTCGGCTCCTCGCCCGACTCGCCTTCCAGGTTGTACCACATGCGGTAACGCGGCGCCCAGTTCGAGCCCATGTGCACCGGCGCGAACCAGCGCGGGTCCATGATCGGGTTCTTCTCGTTCTCACCCCACCAGACGACCACATCGTGCTGCGCCGCCATCTGCCGTCGGCTCAGCAACCCGCCCGAGAGCATCCGCATCTGCGCGTCGACGCCCACGGCCCGCCACTGCGCCGCGACGAGGCGGATCGCCTGCTCCGCGCCGATCGCGCTGGTGATGTCGATGAAGATCTGAAGCGGCCTGCCGTCGGGCCGGCGGCGAAAGCCGTCGGGCGAGCGCTCGACCAGCCCCAGCTCATCGAGCAGCGCGTTGGCGCGCTCCGGGTCGTGCTCGATGTACGCCGACTCGTACGCCGCCGAGTAGTAGGGCGAGCCCCTGGGTGGGGCCATCTGCCGCGGCACGCCCATGCCCAGGTACTGCACCTCGTTGATCTCGTCGCGATCGATGGCATGCGACATTGCGATGCGGAAGCGCCGGTCGCTGTAAAGCTGGCGCAGGAACGGGTCGCCATCGCGGTTGACGTTGAACGCGATCGCCAGTTCCCCGCCGCCGCCCTGCTCCCACTCCAGGACGCGAAAGTTGTTGGCGACGGTGTTGCGTTTGAACAGGGCGTAGTTGTCGAACTCGACGCGCCGCGCCTGCATGCCGACGTCGCCCGCCATGAAGCGCATGTTGATCATCTCCGAGTTGAACATCTCGAAGGAAAGCTCGTCGATGTACGGAAGCTGGTTGCCCTCGTCGTCGACCTTCCAGTAGTACGGGTTGCGGTCGAACACCCAGCGCTGCGTCGTCGGGTCGCGCACGGGCACCCACGCCCACAGGCGCGGGCATTCATTGTTGTTGTAGCCGTGCTTCTCATCCAGAAGCGCTCGCGGGCTGGGGAAGTTGCCCTCGCGCAGATGCTCGCGCAGTTGCTCCTCCGACGTGTAGTCGACGTGGAACTGCGTGAGGTAATGCTTCGGGAACTGAAGCATCTGCATGTAGTCGTCGCGCGACGCCAGCTCCTCGGGCAGCATCGGGTTGGGCTCTTTGAAGCGGAAGATGAGCGTGTGGTCGTCGACCTTCTCCAGCTCCATCGGCTCGCCGCCGCGCATGAAATCCCGCGGCACCGACCCGCGATACGACGCGTGCTTGACCACGTCCTCGTACCAGAACAGGATGTCGTCGACCGTGAACGGGTGCCCGTCCGACCAGCGGATGCCGCGGCGGAGGTGGATCGTGTGCTCACGCCCGTCCTCGCTCGACTCCCACGCCCGCGCGATGTTCGGGATCAGCCGGTCGCCGCCCGCGTCCCAGCGGATCAGCGACTCGTTGCCCAGGCGAAACAGCATGTTGACGATGTGCGAGTTCTGGTCGACGTCGTAGCGGCGCCACCGGCCGCCGTAGGGCCCGTGCTGCTCGGGCGGGACGACGACCAGCGGCTCGGCGGGCACCCGCTCGTCGACCGGCGGCAGTTCGCCCGCCTCGACACGCCGGCGCAACGACGGCGCTTCGTTGAACCGCCGCTCACGGTCCGCAGGCCACTCCTCGACCCGGTGGTGGCCCACCGCCTCGAACTGCACCTCGTCCGCCGCCCACGCGACCTCGGCCTGACGAATCTCCGCCAGCGTCTCGCCACCCACGTCCGGCAGCAGCCAGATGAAATAGGCCACCGACTGGACCATCAGCACCATGCCGAGGCATACCGCCACGAGGCTCAAGGCGACCCTGGTGAGATACTTAAGCACGACGCCCTCGACCTTCCCACACCGCGGCGGCCCGGCCGCCGCTCGTTGCAAGCTGATGAACCGCAAACCTGCGTTGTACCCCGGGGGGCGCAACGCGTCAATCGCCCGACCTCGCGCGTACGCGAACATGGCGTGGCTGAGAGAGTTAGGCGCGGTGCCGCCGCCCGCGGGCTGCGGGTTTCAGGTGGGGGTGTGGCGGGGATGTGGCGGGGGCGTGGGGGGGCCGTGGCGGGTGGTGGGGGGGGCGCTTTGAAATCCCCTGATCCGGCGTTACGATGCGGACTGACGGAAATTGATAATCAGTCTCAATTGCAATCCCCTCGGAATCCCTCGCCATGCCCCACCGTCCCTGCCACCCCCGCCATCGTGCCCAGGCCATGAAGAACGTGCTCCTCGTCCTGTTCGCCCTGTCGCTGATCGTGGCGTTCGTGCTCATCCTGATCCTCGGCCGCCCCGGCCCCGCCGACGACGAGCTCGTCCTCTATGCCGGCCGATCACGCGCCCTGATCGAGCCGATCGTCGAGCAGTTCCAGGAGCAGACGGGCATCCGCGTGCGGCCGCGCTACGGCAACACGGCGGAGCTGGCGATGGCCCTGCGCGAGGCGGGTGAGCGGGCCCGGGCCGACGTCTTCTGGGCCCAGGACGCCGGAGGGCTCGGCGCCCTGGTCGGTGCCGGGTTGCTCAGCCCGCTGTCCGATGAGCTGCTCGACCGCGTCGAGCCGCACTACCGCCATCCCGAAGGGTTGTGGGTCGCGACGTCCGGCCGGGCGCGCGTCCTCGCCTACGCCCCGGACCGCATCGACGAGGCCAACCTGCCCGACTCGGTCTTTGATTTGAGCGACGAGCGCTACCGCGGCCGCGTCGCGTGGGCGCCGACGAATGCGTCGTTCCAGGCGTTCGTAACCGCCATGCGGCGTCAGCACGGCGAGGAGGCGGCGCGCGACTGGCTGACGGCGATGCAGGCCAACGAGCCCCGCGCCTACGCCAACAACACCGGGATCCTCGAAGGCATCGCCGCAGGCGAGGTCGACCTCGGCATCACCAACCATTACTACCTGCTGCGCCGACTGGCGGAGGACCCGGACTACCCCGTGGCCCAGCGATCCTTCGAGCGGGGCGACATCGGCAACCTGCTGAACATCGCGGGCGTCGCGCAGCTCACCGCGGCACGCAACCCGGACACGGCGCAGCAGTTCATCGCCTTCATCCTTTCGCCCGAGGCCCAGCAGTACTTCGCCAGCGAGACGATGGAGTACCCCGTGGTGGAAAGCGTCGAGAGTGAGGCGGGCGTGGCGGGGGTGGCGGGTGGGGCAAGGCCGGCACCGGGCGACGTCGCCGAGGCGGCGCCGCAGGTGGACCTGGACGAGCTGGAGGACCTCGAGGGGACATTGCGGCTGCTGCGGGAGGTCGGGCTGCTATGAGCCCCGCCACGGCTACCCCGCCCGCACCCGTCCCCGTCGTGGCGCCGCCCGTCGCCGGTCGGACGTCGTCGCCGCCGCCCTGGTACCTGGTCCTGCCTCCGCTGCTGTGCGGCCTGGGCGTGGCCATTCCGCTGGGGTACCTGGCCATGCGGGCATTCGCCGCCGACCCGGGCGAGCTCGCTGAGTTGCTGCTGCGCTGGCGCAACGTCAGCCTGCTCGCCAACACGCTGCTGCTGACCGTCGCGGTGCTGGCGGTAACCGTCGCCCTTGCCCTGCCCGCGGCGTGGCTGACCGTCCGCGCCGACCTGCCGGCCCGCGGGTTCTTCACGCTCGCCCTGGTCATGCCGCTGGCGGTCCCGGGCTACCTCATGGCCTACACCCTGCTCGCGATCGGCGGCAACTACGGCGCCCTCGCGCAGCTCACGGGCATCACCGCGCCGCGCCTCTCCGGCTTTGTCGGGGCGCTCGTCGCGCTCTCGCTCTACAACTTCCCCTACATGCTGCTCAACCTCCGGGCCGGGCTCATCACGCTCGACCCGGCGATGGAGGAGTCGGCCCGGGGCCTGGGTCTGCGGCCGGTCGCCGTCTTCTACCGCGTCGTCCTGCCCCACCTGCGCCCCGCCCTGCTCGCCGGGTCGCTTATCGTCGGCCTGCACGTCATCACCGACTTCGGCGTCGTCAGCCTCATGGGCTACGAGACGTTCAGCTACGCCCTCTATGCCCAGTACACCGCGGGCATGAACCCGGTCTACGGCGCATGGATCGCCCTCATGCTGCTGGCGCTCGCCGCCGCGTTCATCGCCATCGAGATCGCCCTGCTGCGCGGCCTGCGGCTGCACCGCACCGGCGCGACCACCACCCGCCGGCAGCGCACCGTCGCGCTCGGCGCGTGGAAGGCGCCGGCGCTCGCCCTGCTGACGCTGATCCTGCTCGCGGCGGTGGCGGTGCCGGTCGCGACGATGAGCTACTGGGCCAGCCGGGCCGACCTCGCCGCGCTCGCGCCGCGGCTGGGCTCGGCGGTGGTCGACTCGCTGGCGGTGAGCATTCCCGCGGCGGTGACCGCCACGCTGCTGGCGATGCCCGTCGCGTTCCTGGCGCGGCGGTACCCGAGCAAGCGGTCGCTGGCGCTGGAGCGGGTCAGTTACCTCGGCTACGCCACGCCGTCGCTCGCGTTCGCGCTGGCGCTGGTCGTGGCAGGCGTCTACCTGCCGGACGGCGCCTACCGCTGGCTCTACCAGGAACTGCCCGTGGTGCTGGTCTACGCCTACAGCCTGCACTTTCTCGCCGAGGCGGTCGGTCCGGTGCGTGCGGGGCTGTACCAGGCGACGCCGAAGCTGGAGGAGGCGTCGCGTTCACTGGGGCACAGCCAGATCGCGACGTTCGTCCGCGTGACGCTGCCGCTGCTGCGCTCGGGGCTGGTCGTGGCGATGGCGCTGGTGTTTCTGTCGGCGATGAAGGAGCTGCCGCTGACGTTCCTGCTCTCGCCGCTGGGGTTTGACACGCTGGCGACGAACATCTGGAGCCATACCCGCGAGGCGATGTACGCCGAGGCCGCGCCGTTCGCGCTGCTGATCATGCTGGTGTCCGCGGCGTTCGTGGCGGTGCTGCTCAGCCACGAGCGTCACGAGGCGTGAGCCCGGCGATGATGCATTATGATGATGGCGCTGGAGATACCGCCGACGCCGGCTCAAAATCAGCCATCAGCCATCAGCCATCAGCCATCAGAAATCAGCCATCAGAAATCAGCCACTCGATGCCCCACCGTCCCGACCAACCCGCCCTGCTCTGCGTTCACCACCTGACCAAGTCCTTCCCGGGCATGGATCGGCCGGTGATCCAGGACGTGACGTTCTGCGTCCATCCGGGCGAGGTGTTCGCGCTCGTCGGGCCGTCGGGCTGCGGCAAGACGACAACGCTGCGCACGATCATGGGCTTCGAGCACGCCGACGCCGGCGAGGTGCTGCACGACGGTCGGCTTTTGCAGGGCCCGGACGTGTTCGTCGCGCCGGAGCGGCGCGGCATCGGGTTCGTCTTTCAGGACTACGCCCTCTTCCCGCACCTGAGCGTCCTGGCGAACGTCATGTTCGGCATCCGCCACCTGCCGCGCAAGCGCCGCAGGCAGACCGCCACCGAGGCGCTCTGGATGGTCGGGCTGATGGGCTACGAGGACCGTCGGCCGCACGACCTCTCCGGCGGGCAGCAGCAGCGCGTCGCGCTGGCGCGGGCGATCGCGCCGGGGGCTCGCGTCATCCTCCTCGATGAACCCTTCTCCAGCCTCGACCCTGATCTGCGCCATGCGACGCGCAACGAGGTGCGCCTCATCGCTCACCGCGCCCGCATGGCGGTGGTGCTCGTGACGCACGACCAGGAGGAGGCGCTGTCCACCGCCGACCGGCTGGCGGTGATGTGCGACGGGCGGCTGATGCAGACCGGCGCGCCGGAGGAGGTCTACGCGCACCCGCGTACGGCGTTCGTGGCGCAGTTCCTGGGGCGGACGAATCTGCTGAGTGCGGAGGCGGCGGGTCGGCGTGCCGAGACGCCGCTGGGGCCGGTGGAACTCGACACGTTCAGCTCCGGGCCGGTGACGATCTCACTGCGGCCGGAGCACCTGGCGATGGACCGCGCCCCGGCGGGCGACGAAGCCGCGGCCCACATCGTCTCGCGCGAGTTCAAGGGCCACGACATGACCTACCGCGTGCGGCTGGGGCGGGCGGAGTACACGGTGCAGTCGGAGTACACGGTCGATCTCAACGTCGGAGACCGGGTGCGTCTGCGGCCGCGCACGGCCGCGGCGGTCGTGGACCCCGCCAACGAACCCGCCCCCGCCGCCCACCACGCGGTTTAGCGAGGCGCGCCGGCTAAACGGTTGCGTTATTCTGCGCTTGCGAATTGCGAATTGCGAATTGTGCATTGTGAATTGTGAATTGTGAATTGTGAATTGTGAATTGTCCTCCCCATGCTGCTCGACTTCACCACCCTGCCTGCGCGTGACCGTTACAAGCTGCTTGTCAGCACGGTCGTGCCGCGGCCCATTGCCCTGGTCACGAGCCACGACGACGCGGGGCGGGTCAACGCCGCGCCGTTCAGCTTTTTCAACGCGATGGGCGCCGATCCGCCGCTGATCGCGCTGGGCGTGGGCGACCGCCGCGGCGAGCCGAAGGACACGGCCGACAACATCCGCAACCATCAGCGGTTCGTCATCAACCTCGTCAGTGAGGCGATCGCCGAGCCGATGAACGTGACGGCGATCGATTTCCCCGCCGACGTGGACGAACTGGCGGAAGCGGGCCTGACGCCGGTGCCGATGGCGGACGGCTGGCCGCCACGGATCGCCGAGTCGCCGGTGGCGATGCAGTGCGTCGAGGCGAGCACGACGCACATCGGGCGCAACCGCGTGATCCTGGGCGAGGTGGTGGCGATGCACGTGGATGACGCGCTCATCGACATGGACAAGCTGCACATCCGCACTGATGCGCTGCACCTGGTCGGGCGCATGCACGGGGCCGGGCACTACGTGCGCACGAGTGACCTGTTCGAGCTGCCGCGCATCCGCGTCGAGGATTGGCGTCTTTCGCGTTGAATGAGGCGATGCGTAAGGCGCCACTTGCGCGTAACGGCACGCTTACGCCTCGATCTGCGGGCGGCTTGCCTCCGGCCAGTCGACGTGGAAGAACTGGCCTCGCGGCTGGTCGACGCGCTCAAATGTGTGAGCGCCGAAGTAGTCGCGCTGGGCCTGGAGGAGGTTCGCCGGCAGCACCGCGCTGCGGTAGCCGTCGAAGTAGGCCATTGCGCTCATGAACGCCGGCGCGGGCACGCCATGCTCCGCCGCCAGCGCCACGACGCGCCGCCACGCCTGCTGCCCGTTGTGCAGCGCCCCGGCGAAGTAGTCGTCGAGCATGAGGTTGACGAGTTGGCCGTCGCGGTCGTACGCCTCGGTGATCTTCTGGAGGAAGCGGGCGCGGATGATGCACCCGCCGCGCCAGATCTTGGCGATCGTGCCGAAGTCGAGCGTCCAGTGGTACTCGTGCTGCGCCTCGCGCATGAGCTGAAAGCCCTGGGCGTAGGCGCAGATCTTCGAGCAATAGAGCGCCTCGCGGATCGCGTCGATCGTCTCGGCGCGGTCGCCTTTGAAAGCGCCCCCCGGGCCTTTGAGCACCTTCGAGCCCGCGACGCGCTGCTCCTTGAGCGCCGACAGGCAGCGGGCGAACACGGCCTCGGCGATGGCGTTGGCGGGTACGCCCATGTCCAGCGCGCTGATCGACGTCCACTTGCCCGTACCTTTTTGCCCCGCGGTGTCGAGCACCTGGTCGACGAGGAAGCGGCTGGGGTCGGTCGGGTCCTTCTGCTGCAGGATGTCGGCGGTGATCTCGATGAGGAACGAGTCGAGGTCGCCCGCGTTCCACGCGCTGAAGACGTCGCTCATCTCGTTCGGCTGCATGCCCAGCAGCTCCTTCATGAGCATGTAGGCTTCGCAGATGAGCTGCATGTCGATGTACTCGATGCCGTTGTGCACCATCTTGACGTAGTGGCCGGCGCCGTCGGGGCCGATGTGCGCCGTGCACGGCTCGCCTTGCGTCACCGGCTTGCCGGGTGCGTAGTCTTCGATGGGCTTGCCCGTGGCGGGGTCGACCTTCGCGGCAATGGCCTTCCAGATCGGCTCGAGGTGCTTCCAGGCCTCCGGGTCGCCGCCGGGCATGAGGCTGGGGCCAAAGCGGGCGCCGACCTCGCCGCCGGAGACGCCCGTGCCGATGAACAGCAGGCCCTTTTGCTTGAGGTCGTTTTCGCGGCGGATGGTGTCGGTCCACTGCGCGTTGCCGCCGTCGATGACGATGTCGCCCTTCTCGAGCAGCGCGGCGAGCTGGTCGATCACGGCGTCGGTGGGCTTGCCCGCCTGGACGAGGATGACGACCTTGCGCGGGCGCTTGAGCGACTTGACGAAATCTTCGAGCTGCTCGCAGCCGACGAGCCGATCGCGTGACGGCTCGTTGGCGTTGGCGTCGTTGATGAAGTCGGTCATCTTCGAGGTCGTGCGGTTGTAGACCGCGACCGTGTAGCCGTGGTCGGCCATGTTGAGCACGAGGTTCTGGCCCATGACCGCGAGGCCGATGAGGCCGATGTCTGCTTGCTGCTGCGCCATTGGTTTACCTTCTGCTGTCGAGGCGGGGGACACGGATGGGGGGAGTCAGGGAAGTCAGAAGTCAGGGAAGTCAGAACTGGGGAACGCGGACGGTGAGTTCGCGGCGTCGAGTAGCCCGCCAGCCGGTCGCACCCGAATCCGCGTCTCCTTTGCCTTCTTCCTCGACTTCCCTGACTTCCCCTTCGCTCCCCTAAAACTCGTTTGCCTGGATGAAGTCTTCCTTGCCCGCCAGATAGTTGAGCACGTTGTGCGTCGCGCGTAGGGCCTGGCGCTCCACGCTTTCGAACGTCCGGCTGGCCACGTGCGGGGTCACGATCACGTTATCAATCTCCTGGAAAACGTGCGGCGGCTGGATCGGCTCATGTTCGAGCACGTCCGTCGCATACGCCTTGAGCCGGCCGGCCTTGCACGCCTCGGCCACTGCATGCTCGTCGATCAGCGTCCCGCGGGCCGTGTTGATGAGGATCGCGCCCTCCTTCATGAGCCCGATCCGACGCTGATTGATGAACTGCCGCGTCTCGTCGTTAGACGGCATGTGCAGCGAGACGACGTCCGCCTGCTGGAGCACGCTCTCGGCCTCCTGGCACCGCGCGACCTCGTACGCCCGGGCGAACTCGTCGTCCCAGAAGACGTCGTAGGCGACGGCCGGCATGTCGAACGCCCGGCATCGCTTGATCAGCTCCTTGCCGATGCGCCCCATGCCGAGCACGCCCAGCGTCTTGCCGGCGAGCTCCGTGCCGGTCTGCCGCTTCCACTGGCCGTCCTTGACCGCGCGCATGTGGGGCCAGAAGTGTTTGGTCGCGGCGATCATCAGGCCGATCGCGTGCTCGGCGACGGTGGTGTGGTTGACGCCCGGCGTGAAGAGCACGGGCACCTGCTTGCGCGTCGCGTGCTCGACGTCGATCGAGTCGAGGCCGATGCCATACTTGGCGATGACCTTCAGCGGCGTGGGCGCGGCGAGCGCGGCGTCGATGACCCTGGCGGTGATGGCGTCGTCGCCGTTGAGCAGGCCGTCGAACCCGCCGTGCTCGCCGATGAGGCGGAGCATCTCGTCCTCGGGCAGGGGGCCGCGGGCGCGGACGACCTCGTAGCCGGAGCCGTCGAGCAGGGCGTGGTGCTCGCCGGGCGTGTCCTGGTAGCTGGTCGTGGTCAGCAGGATGCGCATGGGGGTCGTCTCCGTTGTCAGGCGGGGCACCACACGGCCGGGCACACCCGCGCAAACCGTGCAGCACGTCCCTCCAGACATCGCCCCCCGCCACGCCAGTTGGCGTTGCCGGGGAAATCGGCGACCGACGACCTCCGTGCTGGGCAGGGGTTGAAAATAGCCGCTGGCGCGGGCGTGTCAAACGCTCGAAGCCCCGCCACACGTCGCCCCATCCCGCCACACTCCGCCCATAAAGCCGGGACCGGTGGTCCCGGCCGACGCGCGGACGGGTTCCGCTGCTTCGGCGTGCCGCGGAGTGGGGAACGCCGCGCGGGCGCGGCGGCGAAACCGGGAGGCCGGGGGCGATCACGCCGCGAACCGGCCGCGTAGCTCCGCGGGCAGCAGCGGGCAGGCCTCAACGGGCGGGGCGAAGAGGCGATGCCGCACGGCCGCGATGGCGTCGTACGCCGCGTCGCGAACCGCTCGGGGCGCGGCTGCGCCGACCCACGCCGCCACGCGCCACAGTCCGCCGAGGCTGGCCAGCACGTGCATCGTGGCCGCGGAACGCACCAGCAGCGTGCCGTCCGCCCGGCGGACGACGACGGAGTCGGGCAGGGCGTCGCGGTCGGGGGCGGGGACGAGCTCGCGAAACCGCTCGCCGCCGAGCGGTGCGAAGACGAACCGGTCCCCGGCCGCGTCCTCCGCCAGCACGAAGCGCACAAAGTGGTGGCACAGGCCGCAGTTGCCGTCGTAGAAGACCACCTCCGCACCGGCCGGGGGTCGCTCGCGCAGCACCCTGTGAAGCAGCGGGGCGGCGTCATGGCGCGGCCCGCGGCTGACGACCCAGCACGGGTCGAACGTCATCAGATAGACGGGCAGGAGCGCCAGCGCGGCGGCCCCATGCCCCGCCAGGGGCAGGACGATGACGCTCGCCCCGGCCGCGAGCGCCCAGCCGGCGGCGCGCGTCGTGGGCAGCGCGGCCAGCGGCGCGAGCAGCAGCCACGCCCCGAGCAGCCACCACGTCAGCCCGCGCGCCACCATTTCGGGCAGGTCGACGCCGCGCCCGTTGACGAACAGGGCGTCGCCCAGGCGCCAGGTCTCCTGCCTGGCCATGGCGATGCCCCAGGCGAGGTGGGCCAGGGCGATGACGGCCCAGATGCCGCCCCACGTCCAGGCGGTGATGCGCCACCCACCCGCGGGGTCGAGCCGGCCGCGGGCGTCGAGCGAGCCGTACGGGGCCGGCGGCACGAGCAGGTGAGCCGTGAGCGCCACGAGCAGGGGCCAGTGCCAGGCCGTCACTTCGCCGAGCAGCACCCCGCGCGTCAGCAGCAGCGTCGCGGACCAGAGCACGAGCAGCACGGCGGCGGCGACGCGGTCATGCCAGCCCAGGGCCAGCGCGGCCGCGGGCGGGGCGATGAGCGCGAGCGCCGCCCACGCCCAGCCGCCCTCGGTCGCGACAAGCGCGACGCCGCCGCCGAGCATGCACGCCGCGAGGACGATGCGCACGAGGCTGTACTGTCCGCCTGTCCAGCCGTTGGTCATGACGAAGCTCCACCTTAATCGTAGGGTCCGTTGTGCGGGCCGTGCGCGGGCGGGGGCGGCGCACCTTGGCTCCCCGCCACCCCCGGCACACCACCACCCCCGCCATCCCCGCGCCGCGCGCTGACCGTGCCGGTCCCACCCGTTACCATGTCGCGCGGGCCCGCGCCTCGCAGGGAGTCTTGCCATGGACCGACCCACCATCGAGCGGCACGTCGCTGGCGCCCTGGCCGACCAGCCCGTGACGGATCTGCACACGCACTGCTACGCGCCCGCGTTCGGCCACAGCGGCGACGGCACGGGGCGCGGCCTGCTGCTGTGGGGCATCGACGAGCTGGTGACCTACCACTACCTCATCGCCGAGGTCTACCGCGTCGTGCCGCCCAGCGAATTGCCTTATGACGCGTTCTGGAAGATGAGCAAGGCCCAGCAGGCCGACCATATCTGGAAGCACCTGTTCGTCGAGAACACGCCCTTGAGCGAAGCGACGCGCGGCGTCGTCACCACGCTGACGCGCCTGGGCCTCGACCCCAACGAGAAGACGCTGGAGCCCTACCGCAAGTGGTTCGCCCAGCAGGACGCGAGCGACTACATCGACCGTGTCATGCAGATCGCCAACGTCGACTCGATCACCATGACCAACGAGGTCTTCTCCGACCACGAGCGCCAGCTCTGGCTGGACCCCACCACCCCCGCCACGCCCGCCACCCCCGCCACGCCCGCCATCGGCGACGACCCGCGCTTCGAGGCGGTGCTGCGCATCGACAAGCTGCTCGTCGACTGGCCGGGCGCGGTCCAGACGCTGGCATCGCTGGGGTACGCGGTCTCGGCCGACTTCACCGATAAGACGATCGCGGCGACGCGGCAGTTCATCGAGGACTGGCTCGATCGCATGAAGGCGGTCTACGTCGCGACCAGCCTGCCGCCCGAGTTCCGCTACCCCGACCCGGACAACCCGGCGAGCGACCACTTCATCGAGCAGGCGCTGATGCCCGTGCTCGCGGAGCGCGGCCTGCCGTGGGCGATGATGATCGGCTCCAGGCGGCAGGTGAACCCAGCCCTGCGCGACGCGGGCGACATGTGCGGCAAGGCCGACATCGCCGCCCTCGCCAACCTCGGCGCCAACTTCCCCGACAACCGCTTCATGGTCACCATGCTCAGCCGCGAAAATCAGCACGAGCTGTGCGTCACGGCCCGCAAATTCGGCAACCTGCTCGTGTTCGGCTGCTGGTGGTTCCTCAACAACCCATCGATCATCGAGGAGATCACCCGCGAGCGCATCGAGCTGCTCGGCCCGACGTTCGTGCCGCAGCACAGCGACGCCCGCGTGCTCGACCAGCTCATCTACAAGTGGGACCACTCGCGCCGGATCATCGGCAAGGTGCTGGCCGACAAGTACGCCGACCTCGCCGGCGCCGGCTTCAACCTCACCGAAGACCACATCCGCCGCGACGCCCGCCTGCTGCTGCGCGACAACTTCCGCAATTTCTGCGGCCAAGGCCAACCCACGGCGGCGTGACACGCTCCACCCACCCTACATAACCCAATCGCCGCAATGTAGGGTCCGCTGTGCGGACCTTCCTCGCGGTGGCCGAGGCCGGAAAGGTCCGCACAGCGGACCCTACGCACTGTCGCCGAATACGTCATCGCAATCAGCCATCAGAAATCACAAATCAGCAATCAGCAATCACCCCACCCCCACCTGCACCCACGCGCGCTTTTCTGCCGCGTCGTAGGCGGCGAAGACCGTCGCGAGCGTCTTGAGGTTGTCCGGGCCGTCCGTCTCGAACGGCGCGCCCGTGCGCAGGCCGTCGACGAAGTGCTGCTGCGTGGCGCGGGCGGCGTCGCCGAAGTAGCCAACGTCCGGCCAATCGCGCGTCTCGCACTGCGTCGTCCCGTCGAGCCCGCGCCGTTCGATGCCGCCGTCCATCGTCAGCGACAACGTCCCGCCCGTGCCTTCGACCGTCGTCGTCTCGGGGATTCGAAACGGCTTGACCGCGGGCGGGGCGTAGCGATTCGCGTCGACGAGGACCGTCACGCCGCTGGCCATCTCCAGCGTCAGCAGCGCGTAGTCCTCGCCGGCGAGGTGCGGGTTGAGCCGACGATGCACGCACGCGACGCGGCCCACGTCACCGAAGAGGAACCGCGACACGTCGATCGTGTGGATGAGCGTTTCAAAGATAAGCAGGCGTGGCATCTCGCGGAAGTAGGGCTGGCGCGCGAACGCGTCGGAGCCCTGCCCGTCGCCGCGGCGGATCACGACGCGGCTGTGGAACGGCTCGCCGATCTCGCCGCGCGCGATCGCGTCGCGCAGCCAGCGGTACCACGGCTGCCAGCGCCAGTTCTCGTTGATCATCAGGCGCACGTCGCGTTGGGCGCAGACGTCGACGATCCGGCGGGCCTCGTCGAGCGTCGCCGCGGCCGGCTTCTGGCACAGGACGTGGCAGCCACGCTCCGCCGCCAGCCGCGTCAGCGCCAGGTGCGCGTCCGGGCGGGTGACGATGTCGACAAAGTCAGGCCGCTCGGCGTCGAGCATCGCCGCGGCGTCGGCGTAGACCTGCTCGATGCCGTACCGGTCCGCCATCTTGCGCGCCCGCGGCTCATCACGGTCGCACACCGCCACGATCCGCGCCCCCTCGACACGCTGCCAGGCGTCGGCCTGGACGTCGCCGAAGTAGCCCGCCCCGATCATCACGCCGCGAAGCGAGCCATCTGTCGCCATCATTGATGCCTCATTGATGTTCATTGGTGCCCATGTCTTTCCCGATCGCCACCTCGCGGCGCGTGACGCGCACGGTAACGCCGCCGGCCAGCGCGAACCACCGCTCGCCGCCGCGCTCGTCGCGCACCGCTCGCACCAGGGGCGCGACGGCGGCTCGCGTCAGGCGATCGCCCGGCACGCCCACGTTGCGCAGCAGCCGGCGCAGCATTGTCGCGAGCACGGGCGTGGGCATCAGGCGCGCTTCCGTGCGGTCGACCATGATCCGCCCGTGGTCGTCGTGCGTCACGTGCTCCTCGTGGCGTGCGGCCTCCGCCTCCAGCAGTCGGCTCATCGCCCGCGCGTGGCGCGACAGCCGCTGCGCCTTGATCGCGACGTCCGGCTGCATCGCGCGCAGCGCGGGCAGCACCTGCTCGCGCAGCGCCGCCCGCCGGCGGCGCACGTCGCGGTTGGTCGCATCCTCGCGCCACGGCTGCCCGAGCGCCTGCAGAAAGTCGACGATCTCGTCGCGTGTTACACCCAGCATCGGCCGCACGAGCGCGAGGGTGCCTTGCCCGCCGGTGCGCCGCAACACGCGCCGCGGCGCGATCCCGCGCAGCCCGTCGACCCCCGTGCCGCGCATGAGGCGCATCAGCAGCGTCTCGAGCTGGTCGTCCGCGTGATGGGCTGTGGCGATCGCGTCGGCTTCGAAGGTGTCCGCCATCATCGCCAGCGCGGCATAGCGCGCCCGCCGCAGCGCCGCCTCGATGTTGCCCGTGGCCGGCTGGTCGTCGAGGTCCGCACGCAGATAGATGAGCCCGCTCGCGTCGGCGACCCCCTCGACGAACCGGGCGTCGTCCTCAGCCTCGGCGCGTTGATGATGCTGCACGTGGCCTGCCGCGAGCGTCAGGCCCCAGCGCCGGCGTGGCGCGAGCATCGCCAGCGCGTGCAGGAGCGCGAGCGAGTCGGCGCCGCCGCTGACCGCCACGAGCAGCCTCGCCCCGTCGGGCACGCGGCAGCGCCGCTTGAGGCTGCGCGCCACCTGCCGCACCACGCGATGACCCGTGGGCCTGGCGTCCATCGTCGGCATCATACGCCGACCCGCGGCCGGATCGCGCCGCTCATAATGGACACGCACCCGTCGACACGCGACACTGCACGGTGCGGAGCTCGCCCATGCCGGACCTCATCCTCAACCTCGCCCAAAGTGAACCGTTCTGGCGGAGCCTCATGCCGCTGATCGGCATCGTGCTGATCCTGGTCTCCGTCGTCATGATCGGGCGCCGGCGGCTGGCGGCGCGGCGCGAGCGGGATCGGGCCGCGCCCACGCCGGTCCGTGCCGCAGCCGTGGACGCGAGGGGCGGCGGAGGTGGCGGGACGCGGGAGCGGTTGGCGCAGGCCCGGGAGAAGCATGCGATGCGTGGCGACCTCGACCAGGTCATGGTCGAGATCGAGCAGTTCGCCAAGCGGTTCGGCAGCCAGCTCGACGCGAAGACGATCAAGCTCGAACGACTCGTGCGACAGGCCGATGCGCGGATCGAGCAGTTGAGGCGGTTGAGTGACGCCGGCACAGGCGAACCATCTGCGGATGACCCCGCGCCGCCGACGCCCGACGCCGCGGCCGGGCGGCTGGACATGGACTGGTCGCCGGGGGCGGAATCTTCCGCCGACGCCGCGGCCCCGGATGAGGATGCCCTGCGTCGCAACGTCTACGATCTCGCCGACCAGGGGCTGGCGGCCGGGCAGATCGCCCGCCGGCTCGACGAGCACGTCGGCAAGATCGAGCTGGTGCTGGCGCTCCGCCGCGCGTAGGGTCCGCTATGCGGACCTTTCCGCGATTGCCAGCAGGGTGGCCGATGCGGCAGGGCGCTGCGCCAGGGTCGGATGACCCGCACCGCGGACCCTGCGATCGCGTTGCCCGTCCGTGGTGCAGGGGATAGAGTCACCCGCCCCGCCACCGCCCGCCCCGCCATTGCGCTTCGCCACCGCGGGCCGCCGCGGCGTCCACCCGGAGAACCACCATGCTTCAAGGCGCCATGACCGCGATGATCACGCCCTTTGCCGACGGCCGGGTCGATTTCGACCGCCTGCGTGACAACGTCGCCTTCCAGATCGACGAGGGGATCGACGGCCTGGTGCCGGTGGGCACGACGGGCGAGTCGCCAACGCTCTCGCCCGACGAGCACCGGCAGGTCATCGAGCAGGTGGTCGACGCTGCCGCCGGCCGCGTGCCGGTCATCGCCGGCACGGGCTCCAACGCGACGCAGGAGGCGCTCGACTTCACCCGTCACGCCCGGGAGGTCGGCGCGTCGGCCGCGTTGATGGTCAATCCCTACTACAACAAGCCGACGCAGGAGGGGCTCTATCGGCACTTCAGCACGGTCGCCGATGCGGTCGACCTGCCGATCGTCCTCTACAACATCCCGGGCCGCACGGGCGTGGCGCTGACGCCGGCAACGATCGCGCGGCTGGCGTCGCACGCCAACATCGTCGCGGTCAAGGAGGCAACGGGGTCCATGGACATGGCGTCCGAGATCGCCTCGTTGTGCCACAGCGATCAGATGGCGATCCTCTCGGGCGATGACTCGCTGACGCTGCCGTTGATGGCGATCGGCGGACGCGGCGTCATCAGCGTGCTGTCCAACCTCGTGCCGGGACGGATCAAGGCCATGGTCGACGCCGCCGCCGACGGCGACTTCACCAGCGCCCGCCACCAGCACGTCGAGCTGTTTCCGCTGTTCAAGGCGATGTTCCTCGAGACGAACCCGATTCCGATCAAGACGGCGATGGCGATCCTCGGCCGGGACACCGGCGAGCTGCGCCTGCCGCTGTGCGAGATGGCCAGCGACACCCGCCAGCGCCTCGAAGCGACGCTGCGCAGCGCGGCCCTGACGCCGCAGCACGCCGGGTGATCTGACCGGGGGGAGCGCCACGCATCGTTGACATTCAGGGCCGGTCCCGGGCGATCCGCACAGCGGACCCTACGGGTCGTCGCCGCGGTAGGGCACGTGCTCGCCGATGCGCCAGGCGACGGCGTAGTCCCACGGCTCGTCGTGGCCGTCGTCGAGGCGTCTCACGTGCAGGCGGTAGCGGCCGGGCGGCGCGTCCCGGAGATAGACGTGCTGCACGTTGTCCACCTCCGAGAGGCTCTCGGCGATCACGCCCTCCTGCCCGTCGGGCGAGACGTAGTCCAGACGCAGCTCGAGCCGCGCCACGCGCGGCTCGAGGCTGAGCGCGGGGCGACGGTGCACCGGGTGCGGGCGCAGCCGGGAGCTGATGCGCCGGTGCCAGGTCAGCACCGCCGAGAGCTCCTCGGCGGGTGCGTCGGCCTCGATCTCGTAGACGATCGTCTGCTCGCGGTCGATGGCGCGGCTGTCCCAGCCGTAGCCGACGTGGCTCGCGTCGGGATCGACGGGCCCGGCGTCAAGAATCCGCAGGCTCTGGTCGACGTTGACCACGCCCGCACCGAGGAACTCGTCAAGCGGGTGCCCGTCGCGCTGGCGCCAGTTCCAAGGCTTGGTCGCGCCGGCCATCAGCAGGACCTTGATCGTCTCGGCGCGGCGGGCGCGGCTGGCGTGCTCCGCGTCCTCGCGCGCGAGCGCCGCCTCGACGAGCATGGCCGCGACCGCGGAGACGACCGGGGTGGCGAAGCTGGTCACGCCCTCGGGGCCGGCGATGTCGGGCTTGCTGCGTCCTTCGCCGTCGGTGTGGGTCAGCCCGCCGCTGGACGTGCCGCCCGCGGTGCCCACGGCGATGGCGTTGTAGGTGCTCGCCATCAGGGCGGGCACCGAGCTGCCGCGCCGGTTGTTCACCCCGCCGACGATGATCACGTCGTGTCGGTCGGCGGCGAGGTCGGCGCGGCGGAGCATCTCGATGGTGTTCGGCTGCTCATGGGCGATCCATGAGTGATTGATAACGTCGATGCGGTCACTGCCCGGCATCCGCGGCTGCCTGGTGTAGAGGTACTGCTCGGCGAGCCAGCCATGGGTCGAGTAGCAGTGCACGACCTCGACACCCGGCGCCAGGCCCCGCCGGCCGTAGATGATCCCGGCGGTGCGCTGGGCGTGGTTGAGCGTCTCCGAATCGCCCGAGCGCGGGACGAAGGTCACGCCCTCGAAGCGGTTGTGGTACTTGTCGGGCATGTACTCGCCGTTGTGCCCCTCGACGTGGCCCATGGTCACGCCCCGGCCGGTCGGTGTCGCGTCGCCCATGCGCTCGCGCACGAGGTCCAGCCCGATCAGCTCGGCGCGGGACAGCTCGGGGGCGTCGGCGAGCGCGGCTTGAGGCAGGTCCGCGATCCAGGCGGT
Source organism: Phycisphaeraceae bacterium (assembly GCA_040905445.1). GTDB lineage: Bacteria > Planctomycetota > Phycisphaerae > Phycisphaerales > Phycisphaeraceae > SKPT01. The sequence goes on from JBBDRN010000044.1 coordinate 23,271, forward strand.
CGCCAGCAGCACGGCGACGAGCCCGAGGATGCGCACCCGCGGGCGCGTCGCGGGGGGTGGGGTGATGGGCAACGGCATTCGCATGGGCAAGACCTGTCAGGCGAGGCGGTGGGGCTCAGATCGGGGCGGGGGCGGCGTCTCGCGAAGCCGCAAGCGGCGGGCAGTGCAAGGGTTGCGGGGGGTTCTCTCCTCACAGCGACGCGGCGATGACGACACCGCCCAGCGCCGCGCCGACGATGTAGCTGAGCGGATCCTTGACGGTGAACATCACCGGGTCGTCGCCGAGGATCCCGCGGTGGGCCTTGAGCCACAGCCGCGTCAGCCAGTAGATCAGCAGCGGGCAGGCGAGCCACAGCAGCTCCGGCGCGTTGTAGAGCGCCTGCACGTCGTCGCTGGTGATGTACAGGGCGAAGATGACGACGGCGAGGTAGCCGTTGACCGGGCCGATGGTGCCGATGAGGTTGATGTCATCGACGCGGTAGTCCCGGCCGGCGATGCGGTCGCCCTGTCGTGATGCGAGATCGACCAGTTCGGTGTAGCGCTTGACGAAGGCGACGCTGAGGAAGACGAACATCGCGAAGCCGAGCAGCCAGGCGGAGGGGAAGACGGCGACCGCCACGCCGCCGATGATCAGCCGCAGGGCGTAGAGCCCCGCGAGCCAGATCACGTCGAGGATGGCGCGGCCTTTGATGGCCAGCGAATAGCTCATCGCCAGCACGACGTACAAGGCGATGCCGGCGACGGCCTGGGCCGGCAACCAGGCGGCGGCGAGGACCAGGCCCGCCAGCAGCAGGGCGGGCACCAGCGCCAGGCCGTCCGGGATCGACAGTGCCCCCGACGCGAACGGGCGGCGGCGCTTGTTGGGGTGTTGGCGGTCGGCGGGCAGATCGAGCAGGTCGTTGATCAGGTAGACCGCCGACGCGCAGAGGCTGAAGGCCACGAACGCCGCCAGCAGCAGGCCCCACTGGACCGGGTTGAACACCTGCTGGCCGACGAGCATGGGCACGGCGAGCAGGATGTTCTTGACCCACTGATGGACGCGCATCGCCCGCAGGATGTGCCACGCTCGCCGGCCGGGGGGGTGGTCGTCGATCACCTCGCCCAGGCGGCCGCCCGCGGCGAGGCGCGCGTGCATCGTGCGCGATGGGTTGACCACGTGGGCGCGTTCGGCCTCGTCCCAGATGGGCACGTCCACCCACGCGTTGCCAAAATACTCGAACGCCTGGCCCTCGAGCTCGCGCCCAATGGCGGCGGCCTTGGCGGCGCCGGTGCGGTTGGCCCGGCCGTCCGACGCGATCACCCCGTCGAACAGCCCCAGGTGCGCCGCCACGGCCCGGGCGATCTGCCCGTCGGCCCCGGTGGTGAGCCAGACGCGGCGCCCGGCGGCACGCTGCTCCCGGATGTGATCGAGCACGGCCGGGCGGTACGGCAGGTCCGCCGGATCGAGCGGTGCGAGCTCCGCCAAGCGGCGCTTGACGCCCGCGCGACCGCGCAGCAGCGCGGGCACGAGCACGACGAGCAGCCACGGCCGCGTGCGCAGCAGCCCCAGCAGCGACTCCCAAGCCGTGTCCGTGACCAGCAGCGTGCCGTCCATGTCGACGCACAACGGCGTCGTGGCGGTCGCGGCGGCGGGTTGGGCGAGCGGCGTCGTGCTCACGCGCGGGGGGTTCCGGGGGCGGGACGGGACAGTTGGGCGCCTCGACCAGGCAACGACCCCACGGCTCCAGGGTCGTCGGCGGGCCTCCGCGATTCGCCCGGTGGGGAGAGCGTGGCAGGTGTGCTGGGTGTGCTGGGTGTGGCGGGTGTGGCGGGCGGGCTCAGGACGGCCAGGTACTGCAGCCGGCCGCCGAACGCCCATTCGTACGCGGCCGGGTACAGCCGCAGACGCGTGTGCTCGCGTTCCCGCGTCAGCCCGAGGCGATCGAACCAGTCGCGCCACTGGGCCGGCGTGTTGTACCGGTAGAGGCACCGGACGCGGTAGGGGGCGTTGGCGGCGTAGTCGATCAGGGCGATGCGCCACCACGCCAGCGGGCCGGCGAGCTGGTGGTCCTTGACGATGACCGCCCGCTTGGCGACACGCGCCGCCTCGGCGAGCAGGGTCAGCGGCTGGCCCTCGTGGTGCAGCACGTCTGCGATAATCACCACGTCAAAATTGTCGTCCGCGTAAGGCATCACCCTCCCGTCGTAGGCGTCGAGCTCGATCAGGGCGTGGTCGCGCGGGCAGCGCTCCAGCCCGCGGACGCCCAGGCCCGCGGGGGCTGTGGGCGAGTCGAGCAGCGCCCGCCCGAGTTGGCCGAACCCGCAGCCGACATCCAGTACGCGGTCACCGGGCTCGAGGTGCGGCCCGATCGCGCCCACCAGCGCCGCAAGGCGCGAGCGATACACCGGCTCGTGGAGCTTCTTCATCAGCGCAGCGAACAACCGGCAGGCTCCGGGGAGGCGAAACGGGTCACGGTTCACAGTTTATCGGCACGACACAGGCCCGCCCACAGGCCCGCCGCCGCGGGTGCGGACAGTTGGGTAAAGATGTGGCGAGGCGAGGCGGTGCTGCCCGATAAAAGGGGCAGTCGGCGACGTCTCCGCCGGGGCTGCGCGCCCGTGTTCGCCGATGTCGCTGAATCGACACAACGCTTTTGGATGACGGGAGTTGCAACGATGATCGCACCGCATATCTGGACACACCGCCTTGGCCGCACCGCCTTGCTGACGCTGGCTGGCCTTGCCTGGACCGCGCTGGCGCCACCCGCCTTTGCGCAGGAGGCGGGCTTCACCGGCGTCGTGGTTCAGGACGTCGAGGTCCGCGCCGGGGCCGGTCAGGCGTTCTACGTCGTCGGGCAGATGGAGCGGGGCACGATCGTCGAGGTCGACGAGGTGATCTTCCAGTGGTACAAGATCCGCCCGCCGGAGGGGGTCTACAGCTTCGTTTCCAAGGCGTTCGTCGACGCCCAGGGCGACGGGACGCGCGGCGAGATCAACACCGACCGCGTCGAGGTCAACGCCGCGAGCGTGCGGGGCCCGGGCGAGAGCTACCGCGGTCAGGTCGACCTGCGCCGGGGCGACGAAGTGCGCATCGCCGGGGAGGTGGGCAGCTTCTACCGGATCGTGCCGCCGTCGGGGGCGTACGTTTTTCTGCCGCCGGAGTCGGTTCGGCCGGCGGAGGACGCCGAGATGCTTCAGGCGCCCGCGGGCGAGGAGGGGCCGGCGACGACGCTGACGAGCGCGGACGGGGGCGAGGGTGACCCGGCGGCCGATGCCGCGGCTGACGAGGCGGCCGAGGGTGAGGCTGTCGCGGACGCGGGCGAAGATGTTGCGGCCGCGGACGGTCCCGAGGCGGAGGCGACCGAGGTTGCCGGCGAGTTGGCGAACGCGGGCGGGGAGGATGTCGACGCCGAAGCGGCTGACGACATGGCGGGGGCGGCGGGGGCGGCGGTCGCCGAGGCGGCGGAGGAAGTGGTTTTCGAGACGCCGGCGGTGTCGGAGGCGCTTCGGAGTGTGGAGCGGCGGATGCTGCCGCTGCTGCACCGCCCGATCGACGAGCAGCCGGTGGATGAGATGATCGAGGCTTACCAGGCCGTGGCGCGGGAGGCCGAGCTTCCTCACGCGGACCAGCGGATCGTCGCGCATCGCCTGGCGGCGCTGGAGCGCAACCAGCGCCTGGCGCGGGTGCTGGCGCGGGTGCGGCAGGCGCGGCAGCACGCCGACGCCGTCGCCGCGACGGACCTGGATGTGGAGCTCACGCCCGAGGCGTACGCGGACGCGGGCTTCGAGACGATCGGGCGGCTGACCGCGTCGCGCGTCTACGACGGGGAGAACCTGCCGCGGCTGTATCGGCTGATCGACGTCGAGACGGGACGGACGCTTGCTTACATCGAGCCGAGCGACGAGCTCGACGCGCGGCGCATGCTTGGGCAGTTGATCGGGCTCAACGGCGAGCGGCGCTACGACCGCTCGCTGCGGCTGCACGTATTCGACATCCAGGAGGCGCGGCTGCTGGAGCGCCGTGCCGCCAGCCGCGCCGAATAACCGGTCCATGACAATTGGCGCGGCCACTGCAATTTCAAGAAGCCCACGGATGGTCATCCGTGGGCTTCTTGATTGAATGGGGCGGCGTGGGTTGCGGTCGGCGGCTCAGGCTTTGCCCCGTTTAACCAGTCCACCTCCTTGCCCCGACTTGCCGGAACCGCCCGGTCGGCTTAACCGCTACGGCGGCGCGAATCGTACGGCGTGGAACACGCCGGGGGCTAACGCTTCTCGCGGGCCGCGTCGATAGCCCTCCTGTCGTCGGCGTGTGTTGTGCCGGCATGCCCATGAAGCTTGCAAGGAGGTCGCGTGTCCAAGTCGCTCCGCATCGGTGAGATCCTGATTGACCAGGGCGTGATGAGCCGGCAGCAGGTCTTTGAAGTGCTCCAGGCGCAGAAGCGCCTTCACCTGCCATTCGGCGTGCTCGCCGAGCAGATGTTCGAGGTCACGCTCGAAAGCATCGAGCAGGCCTGGGTGAGCCAGTACCATGACTTCACGGGCACCATCGACCTGAGCGAGGTGCGCGTCGACGACGAGGCGCTGCGCCTGATTCACCGGCGGCAGGCGTGGCAGTTCGAGATCCTGCCGGTGCACATCGACTCGACCGGCGAGTTGTTGATCGCCGCGTCGCGGTCGCGCCTGGCGCGGGCGGTGACCTTCGCCGCCAATCGACTGAACCGGGCGGTCTTCTTCCGCATCGCCGACCGCGAGCAGTTGCGCACGTTTTTGCAGCGGTACTACCCGATGCCCGAGGTGTCGCAGTCGTTGATCGACCGCGCCCGCTCGCTCCAGGCCGACGGTCCGGCGTAGCGCACAACACCGGGGCCGATGGTCCCGGTCGAGGCTGCCTCCTGCCACGTGCAGCACAACCGGCATGATCGACCGCCATCGTCGTACAATGCGATCGTGCGTGAAAACGAACTGCTCAGTTACATCTACCGCGCCAACGCGCGTCTGCCGGTGGGCGTGACGATTCCGCCCGGCGATGACATGGGCGCGGTGCGTCTCGCGGACGATGTCGACGCGCTGCTGACGGTCGACCAGGTGGCCGACGGCGTGCATGTGGACCTGGCGACGACGCCGATCGCGCGCGTGGCGCGCAAGGCGATCGCGCGCAGCGTCTCGGACATCGCGGCGATGGCGGCCGAGCCGGTGGCGTGCCTGGCGACGGTGGCGCTGCCGCGCGGCTTCACCGACGCGGCCGGTCTCTACGACGCGCTGCGTGAAGCGGCCGACGCGTTCAACTGTCCGCTGATCGGCGGAGACGTGGCGGTGTGGGACCACCCGCTGCTGATCACGGTGACGGCGATCGCCCGGGCCGGGAGCGTCGAGCCGGTTCGGCGCGACGGGGCGCGCGTCGGCGACAGCGTCTACGTCACCGGCCAGCTCGGCGGCAGCCTCGAGGTGATCGCCGGCTACAGCCACCACCTCGACTTCGAGCCGCGCGTGGCATGCGCCCGCGCGCTCGCGGCCGACGGCGCGACGCGGCCGCACGCGATGATCGACCTGTCGGACGGCCTGGGGCAGGACCTGCCGCGGCTGTGCCGGGCGTCGGGCGTCGCGGCGGAGCTGGACGTGCGAACATTGCCCGCGGGCCCCGCTGCCGAACAGGCGGCCCGGCGCACCGGCAAGCCGGCGTGGCAGCACGCCATCGACGATGGTGAGGACTACGAGCTGCTGTTCGCGGCTCCGGCGGGCGCGGTGCCGGGCCGGGTGGCGGGCGTGAGCGTCACCGCCATCGGGCGCATTGTCGCGTCGACGGGGCAGGCTGTGCCGGTGCAATTGGCGTGGCCGGACGGCACGCGCGTGCCGTTGGAGGGAGCCGGCTGGGAGCATGGGGCCGCGCTTCCGTCTGCTGATCCTGACCCGACCTCCGGGGGCTGATGCGTGCCATGACGTCCTTCACCCTCACCGCCGCTGGGCCGAGCGACACGGACGCCATCGCCCGCGGCGTGGCGGGGGTTCTGCGCGTGGGCGACCTCGTCGGGCTCACGGGCGAGCTCGGTGCCGGCAAGACGCACTTCGTGCGCGGGCTCGCGGCCGGGCTCGGGCTCGACCCGCGTCAGGTCTCCAGTCCGACGTTCATCCTCCTCCACGAATACACTTCCCCCGCCGCCACCCACCCCGCCACTTCCCCGAATCAGCCATCAGCCATCAGCCCTCAGCCATCGTCGCCGGTGCTCATGCACCTGGACGTCTACCGTCTCGCGGTTGCCGACGAGTTGGAGACGCTCGGCTGGGGCGAATCGGGCGAGGAGCTGCGCGAGGCGGCGGTGGTGGCGGTCGAGTGGGCTGACCGCGTCCGCGAGGCGATGGGCGGGGATTGGCTGGAGGTCGCCCTGGAGCACGCGGAGGATGGCGGGCGGGTGGTTACGTTCCTGCCGCACGGGGCGTGGGGGGAGCGCATGGGTGAGCTGCGCGCGGCGGTGGGGTAGGGTCCGTTGTGCGGACATGCTTTTACCCGCCGCGGCGAGGTCCGCAGCGGACCCTACCCGCGCCGGCCCGCGGGTTCTAGAATAGGGCCATGGCCGAGGACCAGCATGAGACCGGCCGGGACCCGGGCAACGGCGACGACGGCAAGCCGCCGGCGCTGTGCCCGATCTGCGGTCGCGAGTTGGGGCCCGAGGCGGACGAGCCGTTCTGCTCGCAGCGCTGCCGCAACATCGATCTCGGCAACTGGCTGGACGAGAACTACACCATCTCCCGTCCCATCGAGCAGGCGGATCTGGAGGAGGACGATTGACCGTCGGCTTGGAGGCCGTTGGTCGGCTCAATTGAACCGCGAAGCCGCGAAGAAAGCGAAGCCTTCGCGACGGGAGAAATTGCTTCTCGATCTCTGTCTCGCGCTCTTCGCCTGCTTCGCTTCTTCGCGGTTGGCCAAATGCCCGTATATGAACCTTTGGAGATGTGCTGATGTCCACCCTGAGCCATGACGAAGCCGTGCTGAGTACGGAGGATCTCACGTTTTTCGAGGACAACGGCTACGTGCTGCTGCGCCAGGCCGTGCCGCCGGAGAACATCGACCCGGCGATCGACGCGATCTTCGAGTTCCTGGAGATGGACCGGCACGACCGATCGGACTGGTATCGCGATCCGCTGTCGACGATGGGCATGATCGAGATGTACCACCACCAGGCGATGTGGAACAACCGGCAGAGCCCGCGGATTTACGCGGCGTTTACGCAGCTCTGGGGCACGCCGAAGCTGTGGGTGAACCTCGACCGCATGAGTTTCAAGCCGCCGCACAACGACAAGGACACGCGGTGGAACCACAAGGGCTTCCTGCACATTGACGCGCAGATGGATGAGCCGCGGCCGCTGCGCTTCGGCCTGCAGGGTGTGCTGGCGCTGGCGGACACGACCCCTGAGCAGGGCGGCTTCCACTGCCTGCCCGGGTGGCACAAGCCCGAGAAGCAGGAGCAGTGGGCCGAGCTCGTCAAGGACGAGGAGCGGCCGTCGTTTTACGCGGACGATATCCCGTGGCACCTGGGCGTGACGCCGGTGGAGATGAACGCCGGCGACATGGTCATCTGGCACCGCGCGCTGCCGCACGGCAACGGGCTGAACCGCACCGATCGGCCGCGCATCGCCCAGTACATCAACATGCGCCCGGCGCGCGAGGACGACGAGCAGCGAATGCAGGACCGCGTCCGCCAATGGCGCGAGCGTGTGCCGCCCGATGCGCCGTGGGTGCAGGGTGACCCGCGCAACTGGGAGCCGACGCACGGCAAGACGGCGGAGCTGTCGCCGCTGGGGCGCAAGCTGCTGGGTCTGGATCCCTGGGGATGATTGACACGGGCAACGGGTAGTCGGGACCGCGGAGCGTCAAATGCGCCCAGCGGGGTTGTGTGCTGCGCGTGGGGGCTGGTCCTGCCGCCTCCGCGGGCGGCGGGGCGGCGGGGTGGCGGGGTGGCGCGTTTCCGCGACCGCGCAAAACCTGTCGCCAAGTGTCGGCTGCCTATCGGTAAAGCTGGGGCAGCGGGGCAATCTGCGGCCCTAACGCCCGCCCTGAGCGACAATTACCGAAACGACACAAAAAACACCACATATTGCAGCAAATGGGGGGTTGCATACACAACATATAGTGGTAACATGAGCGGCGTTGGCCCGATCTGCTCCCGAACCCCGAACCCCGAACCCCCAACTCCGGATCCCCGCCATGCCCGTCCTCTGCGATACCCAGATCCGCGAGCTCGTCGGCATCGAGCCGTTCGAAGACAACTCCAAGCGCCCGGGGCGCATCTCCTACGGCGTGTCGAGCTACGGCTACGACGTGCGCGTCGGCACGGACTTCAAGGTCTTCACCAACGTCGCGCCCCACGGCGGGCAGACGATCGTCGACCCCAAGGCGTTCACCGAGGACATGTTCGTCGCCATCAACACGGCCGTGACGGGCAAGGACCACATCATCATCCCGCCCAACAGCTTCGCGCTGGCGGCGACGGTCGAGACGATCACCGTGCCGCGCGACGTGCTGGTGATCTGCCTGGGCAAGAGCACCTACGCCCGCTGCGGCATCATCGTCAACGTCACGCCGCTCGAGCCGGAATGGCGCGGCAAGGTCACGCTGGAGATCAGCAACACGACACCGCTGCCGGCGAAGATCTACGCCAACGAAGGCATCGCCCAGATGGTGTTTTTGAAGGCCGACCGGGTGTGCGCGGTGAGCTATGCGGACAAGGAAGGCAAGTACCAGAACCAGCCGGGGCTGACGCTGCCGAAGGTCGATTGAAAGGGATTTCGATGACGCATCCAGATGCTTATAAGGTAGCGGCCAGGATCAAGGCGTGGATGGAGCTGAAAGAGATTCAGTTCTTCGATTTGCCCGCGTATGACCTTTCCGTGGAGGAGTTCGATGACTTCATGGAAGACTCATGCGCCGGCATTGTGCGTAATACTGCGTTCGTCGAACGGGTTCGCCTCGCGCTTGAGATCGACTCCGAATACCTCCTGCGGGGAAGAATCCCGCCGTCGCTTCCTTGGCCGCGCCGTAGGCTCCTGATGGCCGCAGAGGCGTATCAAGAGTTTTACTCGCGAGGGAGGGGCTTGGGAGATCACCGCGTCCACACTCTGAGTCGATTTGTTCAGGAACGGCTTCCCGCGATCAGGCGCCAGCTTAGCGAGGGAGGGCGAGCAGCGTTCAAGGATGACCCCCCCTCGTCCGTTAGTGAAGTTGACGCGGAATTCCGAATGTGGCTTCGTTCCAAGGGGAACCGATCGTGGAATTGACTAAGCGCCTACATCGTATTTTCGGCGGCAACAGCGTGGTCGACCTCTGCGAGCGCATCGTGCGCGAAGCGTTCCCGCTGATCGATTCCGACAGCGAGCCGATCAATCCGAAGTTTCTGTGTCGGCTAAAGGGCATTCCCGTCGCGCTCGCAGAGGCGACGGAGTTCTTGGGCCGATTTCACTGGAGAGGTGGGACGCGTCCGGCAATCACGATACGTACGGGGCTCAATGCGGCGACTGAGCGATTCGTCGTGGCCCACGAGTTGGGGCATTGGCTGATCCAAAACTCGGATGCGCATCGAAGGCAAAGGTTTCTTTCAGTGACGCCGACGCACGACGATCCCGAGTTAGACCAAGAGGAGATTTTGGCGGATGCGTTGGCAGTCGAGCTTCTGCTGCCACGCGGGCGCGTCCAGAACTTCGCAGTGGACCGGCTAACGCCATCGGAACTGGCAACGCGGGCATCGGCGCACGGCGTCTCAGCAGAGGTTTACATGCGCCGGCTCGCCGGGATTGTGGAAGGCGACTTGGGGCTAGCCACACTTATACCAATGCGATTTTGCGACCTCGAAGCGGATGTCGTGTTGGACCGGTTGACGATCGTGGAAGCATCGGATCTCTCGATTCGGAGGCCGCGAGCGGACACGTACCTTCGCACGCGAGTACCGTTCGCGAAGGCCGAGTCAGAACTAGGGAGCGTGGTCCCCATGGTCGCGGATGGCGTTCCACGGGTGCTGTCCGGCAGAAGTGAGTTCAGGCCCGGGATGGTCCCGCAACTAGTGTACTTCGGGACTATCGCGCGTTGAATAGGTGCCATCGGAACGGCCCTACCTTGGACATTTGCCGCAGGTCAGTACCAGCCATGCCACAACGTCGCCACAGAACCCATCTCGCCGGGTGCCACTGACAAGCGGAGTCTGCGGAGCTTGTCAGTGTTCCTCGTACCGCAGAGATCGAACGGGGCTCTTTCGTAGGGTGAGTTTCGCTTTGCTTCACCCACCCTGCGGCCCTGAAGACTTTGGCCGACCCTAACGCCGCACCGCTCGTCCGTGTGGCTCGCGTTCCCAGCCCACTCCTTACCAAAGGCGAACTTCATGGAAACCAACGACCACCGCTTCGCACACGCCGGGTTTGAAGGATTGCTCGACTTCGGGTTCAGCCGGTTCATCACGCTCAACGTCATCAAGGTGCTTTACATCCTCGGCATGGTGGTGATCGCGCTGGCGTGGTTCACCGCCGTCGTCGGCGGCTTCGCCCAGGGCGGGGCGGGCATCGGCTTTGGGATGCTCATCTTCGCCAGCGTCGCGGCCGTGCTTTACTTGATCTTCTACCGCGTCTGGCTGGAGTTGATCGTCGTGATCTTCCGCATCGGCGAGCACACCGCGCGGCTCGCCGGCCCCGCCGACAGCGCGTCCCCGCCCCCGTCGCCGTGAGGCCGCCGTTACGTGCAGGCACAACCCGCCGAGCTTGTCCGCGCCCCGTGAGTCATCCAAAACGCCCAGCCCGTTAGACGAACCATGCCGCATCAGCCCGCCACAACCATCGCGCTGGCCGTCGCCCTGCTGCTGCTGGTCGGCTGCACGCAGAACATGCCGCTGGAGCGTGCGCAGCCGCTGCGCGGGCCGGGGCTGCCGCACAACGAGTACCTGGTGCATGGCAGCGTGGAGGAGTTGGCGTACACGGCCGAGGAGGCGGGCGTCGTCTACCTGGTCGAGGGTCGGACGCAGACGCCGATGGGGCAGCGGCGGCTGAACGCGGGGCAGCGATATGAGATCGAGTTTGACGAGGCGACGATTGCATTGATTGCCGAGCGCGTCGGCGTGGCGCGTGAGGATGTGTCGCCGTTTCTTTATTTCGTGCCCGATTCGGCGAGGCCGGCGCGACAGGAAGCGGACGAGTCGAGGTAAGCGAGCGAATCGCCGCCGCGCCCGGCCCGGGATGGAGCCCAGGCCGGGCGGCGCGTGGCGGCCGTTGTGCGGTCGATGCCCCGGCGGGCGCGGCGCCACGCCGTCCGCCGGGGCCGGCCCGCAGCCGAAGGAAGAAGAAGGGGGCAGCGGGCAGACTGCAGGGGGCAGTTGGGGAGGGAGAGGAGTTGACAGGAGGCAGACTGCAGTCTGCCGTCTGCCCCCTGACGACTTTTCCGGAAGACCGAACAGATACCGAGTATAATACCAGCCTACGATTCATAAAGGGACACAGGGCATGAAGATTACACGGAAGTTCACCACCGCCGGCCGGGATGTCTACGCCACCGTCAAGTGGGCGCAGCGGTCCAGCCGGATCGCGAACATGGACGGCTCGGTCGTCTTCGAGATGAACGACGCCGAGGTGCCCGAAGGCTGGTCGCAACTCGCCACCGACATCATGGTCAGCAAGTACTTCCGCAAGGCGGGCGTGCCGAGCGAGCTGAGCACCGTCGACGAGCCGGGCGTGCCGACGTGGCTGCGGCCGCACGCCCCCGCCGAGGGCGCGGAGTTGACCTATGAGAAGTCGGCGCGGCAGGTCATTCACCGGCTGGTCGGCTGCTGGACCTACTGGGGCCAGAAGCACGGCTACTTCGACACCCAGGACGACGCCGAGGCCTTCTACGACGAGCTGGCGTACATGCTGCTCAACCAGATGTGCGCGCCCAACAGCCCGCAGTGGTTCAACACGGGCCTGCACTGGGCGTACGGGATCAACGGCCCGGCGCAGGGCCACTTCTACACCGACCCGGTCACCGGCGAGACGAAGCCCAGCGAGGACGCGTACACCCACCCCCAGCCGCACGCCTGCTTCATCCAGTCGATCAACGACGACCTCGTCAACGAGGGCGGCATCATGGACCTCTGGGTCCGCGAGGCGCGCCTGTTCAAGTATGGCAGCGGCACGGGGACGAACTTCTCGCGACTGCGCGCCGAGAACGAGCCGCTGTCCGGCGGCGGGCGCAGCAGCGGGCTCATGAGCTTCCTCAAGATCGGCGATCGCGCGGCGGGGGCGATCAAGTCCGGCGGCACGACGCGCCGGGCGGCGAAGATGGTCTGCCTCGACCTCGACCACCCCGACGCCGAGAGCTTCATCAACTGGAAGGTGCGCGAGGAGCTGAAGGTCGCCGCCATGGTCGAGGGGATCAAGCATCTGCCCGCGAAGCACCGCAAGACGGCCGCGGATCTGGGCCTCGAGCTGGACTACGACTTCAACGGCGAGGCCTACGCCACCGCCAGCGGGCAGAATTCGAACAACTCGGTGCGCATCCCCAACCGCTTCTTCGAGGCGATCGACAAGGGCGAGGACTGGACCTTCACCCGCCGTACCGACGGCGAGACGACGCGCAGTGTCGAGGCGAGCAAGCTGTGGGACGAGATCGGCTTCGCCGCGTGGCGCTGCGCCGACCCGGGCGTGCAGTACGACACGACGATCAACCAGTGGCACACCTGCCCGGCGTCGGGGCGCATCAACGCGTCCAACCCGTGCAGCGAGTACATGTTCCTGGACGACACGGCGTGCAACCTCGCGTCGCTCAACGTCCTGACCTTCTACGACCCCGAGACGCGCAGCTTCGACGTCGAGCGCTATGAGCATGGCGTCGACCTCTGGACGACCGTCCTCGAGATCAGTGTGCTGATGGCGCAGTACCCGAGCGAGGCGATCGCGCGGTTGAGCTACGAGTTCCGCACGCTGGGCCTGGGCTACGCCAACCTGGGCGCGATGCTCATGCAGGCGGGCATTCCCTATGACAGCGAGCGGGCGCGGGCGATCTGCGGCTGCCTGACGTCAATTTTGACGGGGCGGTCGTACGCGATGAGCGCGAAGCTGGCCGAGGCCCTGGGGCCGTTCCCCGCCTACGAGGCGAATCACGAGGGCATGCTGCGGGTGGTCCGCAACCATCGGCGGGCGGCGCACAGCGTGCCGCGCGAGAGCGCCGCCGCGGCGAAGCACAAGCTGGGTGATTACGAGGGGCTGGACATCCGGCCCGTGCCGATCGACGCCGACAAGCTCGATGCTGCGAAAGGCCCCGAGGCGCACGTGGGGCGGATCGCCAACAGCGACGACCTGCTCGCCGCGGCCCGCCGCGTGTGGGATGAGGCTGAGAAACTCGGCGAGGCGCACGGCTACCGCAATGCGCAGACGACGGTCATCGCGCCGACGGGGACGATCGGCCTGCTGATGGACTGCGACACGACGGGCGTCGAGCCGGACTTCGCGCTGGTGAAGTTCAAGAAGCTCGCCGGGGGCGGGTACTTCAAGATCGCCAACCAGTCGCTGCAGCCGGCGCTCAAGGCGCTGGGCTACACCGAGGCGCAGGTCGGCGACATCCTGCAGCACGTGCTCGGGTCGTTGAGCCTGGATGTGCCGATGCCCGCGGGCGACGGCACGCCGGGCGACGCGGAGCACACCTTCCTGGACTACCTGATGGCTCGTGGGCTTGATGAAGATGACCTGGGCCGCATCACCGACGCGCTGCCGATGGTCTTCGAGCTGTCGCAGGCGTTCACGACGTGGACGCTGGGCGAGGCGGCGATTGAGCGGCTGGGGCTGACGGAGCAGGCGGCCGAGTCAGGCTTCGATCTGCTTGCGGCGTTGGGGCTGAGTCGGCCGCAGATCGCGGAGTTGAACCGTCTGGTGTGCGGGACGCAGACGGTGGAGGGGGCGCCGCACCTGACGGAGGAGCATCTGCCGGTGTTCGACTGTGCCAACACGTGCGGGCCTACGGGTAAACGTTACATCGCGGCCGAGGGTCACATCCGGATGATGGCGGCGGCGCAGCCGTTCATCAGTGGTGCGATCAGCAAGACGATCAACCTGCCCAACTCGGCGAGCGTGGATGACATCAAGTCGGCGTACCGGCTGTCGTGGGAGCTGGGGCTGAAGGCCAACGCGTTGTACCGCGATGGGTGCAAGCTCAGTCAGGTGTTGTCGAGCGGGAACACGGCGGAGCAGGATGATGAGCCGGACGACGAGGAGGCGATCGAGGCGGGGCGGTCGGAGGTGGCGCAGGACGTGATCGCCGCGGCGACGGCGGCCGCCGAGCGGGGTCAGGCGCGGACGGTGGAGAAGATCGTCGAGCGCGTGGTCGAGAGGCCGCTGCGTCGGCGTCTGCCGGACACGCGGCGGAGCATCACGCACAAGTTCAACGTCGCCGGGCACGAGGGCTACCTGACGGTCGGGCTCTACGAGGACGGCACGCCGGGCGAGCTGTTCATCACGATGGCGAAGGAGGGCTCGACGATCGGGGGGCTGATGGACTCGCTGGGGACGGCGATCAGCGTGGCGCTGCAGTACGGCGTGCCGGTGGAGTCGCTGGTGACGAAGTTCACGCACCAGCGTTTCGAGCCGGCGGGCGTCACCCACAACCGCGACATTCCGTTCGCCAAGAGCCTGGTTGACTACATTTTCCGCTGGCTCGGCATGGAATTTGTACCCGGTTATCGCAAAGCCAATGCCCCCGCCCGCACCGACGGGGCCGAGCCGCTGGCGAAGGATCGCCGGGACCACGCCCGGGACAAGGCGCAGGCTGTGGCGCACGGCCCGGCGGCCGCCGATGGGGCGGACCGGCGCAACGGCAACGGGCATGATCGGGGAGGTTTCGTGGATGTGACCAGCGACGAAGACCGGGACGCCGACGGCGGGAGCGTGGGCAACGGGCACCACGGCGCCGAGGCGGGGTACGGCAGCAGCCCCGAGCCGGCGGGGGAGGGGGCGCTGGCGGCGGCGATGAAGGACATGCAGGCCGACGCCCCGGCGTGCGACGTGTGCGGGACGATCACGGTTCGTAACGGAACTTGTTATAAATGCATGAATTGTGGGAACTCAATGGGTTGCAGCTGAGTATGGTTAGATAGATAGATGTGAGGAGCGGGAAGCCGGCCGTGGGACCCCGAAACAGGTACGGGGCCGGGAAACGGGGCACGGGATTGCCCCCCCGGACGGTCGGGAAATGCTCGGCCGGGCACGGACGACCGGCCACCGCCCGCTTCCTTCTCCCTCCGCCCCTCGGGAAGTCATTCCCGAGGGGTTTTTTTTGGTTCATCCGGAATCTTCGGGGCCGGACGCCGACTCCGTGCCGCAATCGCCGGCGTCGACTTCAGCCCCGCAGGGGCTGCGGCTTGGCGCGGCCGGCCGCCGCTTCGCCCACTCTACGTCGTGGGCAGGTTCGCCAGCATCGCGGCGACGGTTTCGCCGCGGGTGGGGTGGACGAGCTGTGGCGCCAGGTCGGCCAGGGGCTTGAGGACGAACCAGCGCTCGTGCAGGTGCGGGTGGGGCACGCGCAGGCCCGGCTCGTCGATCACCGCGTCGCCATAGAAGAGGATGTCGAGATCGAGCACGCGCGGACTCCAGCGCACGCGCTGGTCGGGCGGCTCGCGTCCCGCCGCCTGCTCGATCGCCTGCAGCCGGGCGAGCAGGTCGCGCGGGGGGAGAGTCGTTTGCAACTCGGCGACGGCGTTGAGGAACGCGCCCTGCCCGGCGGGGCCGCCGACGGGGGCGGTCTCGTAGACCTCGCTCATGCGGATGGGTGCGGAGGCGATCGCGTCGAGGCCCGTGCGGGCGTGCTCGATCGCGGCCTGGCGGTCGCCGACGTTGGTTCCCATCGCGATGTAGGCCGTGGTCATGGGCCGATTGTAAGCGGGGGAGGTCTCGCAGGGGGCGCAGAGAGCGCGGAGGCCGCGGGAGTGGGCGCGTTAGAGCGCCTTCAACCCATTCGTAGCGGGTGGGGTGCCACTGACAAGCGGAGTCCGCGGAGCTTGTCAGTGCGAAAGTGCAGCCAACACCGACAAGGCCGAGGACGGCCTTGTCAGTGCCACCCGCCGCTAACACATGCCCCCAGCAGTTTCCGCGCTCTCTGCGCACTCTGCGCGAAATCCCCCCTGCCGCAGGCTGGTACCATCCGCCGATGCGCGTTGAGGAGCTTGATTACCCGCTGCCCGCCGATCGGATCGCGACGCGGCCGGCGGAGCCGCGCGACGCGGCGCGGCTGATGCTCGCGGACTGTGCGACCGGGCGGGCGACGGACCACCGCGTGCGCGACCTGCCGGGGCTGGGCGTGCTGCGGGCGGGCGACCTGCTGGTGCTCAACGAGACGCGCGTCCTGCCGGCGAGGCTCGAAGGCAGACGGTCGGCGACGGGCGGCCGCGTCGCGGGGCTCTACCTCGGTGAGACGGAAGCGGCGGGGCGGTGGCAGGTGATGCTCGAGGCGCGGGGCAGCCTGCGCCTGGGCGAGGCGATCGTGCTGGATGACGCGGCGCGGCTGGTGCTGGAGGCGTCGCTGGGCGAGGGGCGGTGGTCGGCGCGGCTGGAGGCGGACGCCGACACCGACGCGGTGCTCGCCCGGGTGGGACGAACGCCACTGCCGCCGTACATCGCGCGGGCGCGGCGGCAGGGGGCCGAGGCGGCGGAGCGCGAGGCGGACGCGGTCCGGTACAACACGGTCTATGCGCATGAGCCGGGGTCGGTGGCGGCGCCGACGGCGGGGCTGCACCTTACGCCGGAACTGCTGGCGGCGATCGAGGCGCGCGGGGTCAGGTTGGCGCGGCTGACGCTGCACGTGGGGCTGGGCACGTTCGCGCCGGTGCGCAGCGCGTCGCTGTCGGCCCACGTGATGCATGCCGAGCGCGTGCGCGTGCCGGCCGCGACACTGGACTTACTGCGGGCGACGCGCGACGCCGGCAGGCGCATCGTGCCGGTGGGGACGACGAGCGTGCGGGCGCTGGAGTCGCTGCCACCGGATTGGCGCGGGCTGGCGGGGGACTGGGCGGGGGCGACGGAGCTGTTCGTCTATCCCGGCTCGGGGTTCACGTTCCGCTTCACGGACATGCTGCTGACCAACTTCCACCTGCCGCGGTCCACGCTGCTGGCGCTGGTCGCGGCGTTGCCGGGGGTCGGGCTGGAGCGGCTGAAGGGGTGGTACGCGGACGCGGTGGCGCGCGGGTATCGGTTCTATTCGTACGGCGACGCGATGTTGATCGTACAAGGCGGGTGACGGGGGGTCCGACGCCGACATGACGTGTGTTGGTCGCCGGGGAGCGCGGATGAACGAAAAAAAAGAAGCCCACGGATTGGGATCCGTGGGCTTCGGCGGGGTGGGGTTGATGGGCCTGGATGGGCTCAGTAATCCATGTCATCCATGCCGGGGGCGCCGGCGGCAGCCTTCTTCTTCTCCTTGCGCTCGACGACGACGGCGTCGGTCGTCAGCAGCAGGGCGGCGATGGACGCGGCGTTCTGGAGGGCGATGCGCTCGACCTTGGTCGGCACGAGCACGCCCATCTCGATCATGTCGCCATACTTGCCGGTCATCGCGTTGAAGCCGTAGTTCACCTCGTCCTTGGCCTCGACCTCGCGGGCGACGACCGAGCCGTCATGCCCCGCGTTGACGGCGATCTGCTTGACCGGGGCGGCGACGGCGCGGCGGATGATGTCGACACCGACCTGCTCGTCCTCGGTCAGGCCCTTGAGGTTGTCCAGCGCCTTGCGCGCCCGCAGCACCGACACGCCGCCACCGGGGAGGATGCCCTCCTCGACGGCCGCCCGGCAGGCGTGCATGGCGTCCTCGACGCGGGCCTTCTTCTCCTTCATCTCCGACTCAGTCGCGGCACCGACGTTGATCTGCGCGACGCCGCCGGCGAGCTTGGCGAGGCGTTCCTGGAGCTTCTCGCGGTCGTAGTCGCTGGAGGTGTCGTCGATCTGCCGCTTGATCGACTCGATGCGGCCCTTGATGTCGCTGCTGGAGCCGGCGCCTTCGACGAGGGTGGTGGTGTCCTTGTCGACGGTGATCTTGCGTGCCCGGCCGAGGTCGGTCAGCTCGAGCTTTTCGAGGTCGATGCCGAGCTCTTCCATGATCGCCCGCCCGCCGGTGAGGGTGGCGATGTCCTCGAGCATGGCCTTGCGGCGGTCGCCGAAACCGGGGGCCTTGACGGCGACGACCCGCAGCACGCCGCGCAGCTTGTTGACCACGAGCGTGGTCAGCGCCTCGCCGTCGATGTCCTCGGCGACGATGAGCAGCGGCTTGCCCGACTCGGCGACCTTGCCGAGGATCGGGATGAGGTCCTTGGCGCTGCTGATCTTCTTCTCGTGGATGAGGACGTAGGCGTCCTCGAGTTCGGCGACCATCTCGGCGGGATTGGTGACGAAGTGGGGGCTCGAGTAACCCTTGTCGAACTGCATGCCCTCGACGAGGTCGACGGTGGTGTCGAGGCTCTTGCCTTCTTCGACCGTGATGACGCCGTCCTTGCCGACCTTGTCCATGGCGTCGGCGATGATCTTCCCGATCTGCTCATCCTGGTTGGCGGAGCAGGTGCCGACCTGGGCGACCTCCTTGGAGGTGGAGATCTGCTTGGACATCTTGCGCAGCTCGGCGACGAGGGCGTCGACGGCCTTGTCCATGCCGCGCTTGATCTGCGTGGCGTTGGCGCCGGCGGCGATGTTCTTGAGGCCTTCGGTGAAGATGGACTCGGCGTAGATGGTGGCGGTGGTGGTGCCGTCGCCGGCGTCCTTGGAGGCCTTGGAAGCGACTTCCTTGACCATCTGGGCGCCGATGTTTTCGATGGCGTCTTCGACTTCGACTTCCTTGGCGACGGTGACGCCGTCCTTGGTGACGGTGGGCGAGCCGAAGGATTTTTCGAGGATCACCACGCGGCCGGAGGGCCCGAGGGTGGTGCGGACCGCGCGGGCGAGCTTGTGTACGCCCCGCCGAATCGCCTCGCGGGCTTCGTCGTCAAACTTGATCGTCTTCGCTGCCATGGTCGTGACTCCTGTCTATCTGAGAGTTGGTCTGTCGGAATGACGTTTTGTTTCGGGTTTGTGTCACCACCGGCGTGGGTGGTGGGTTGCCGTGGTTCGTGCCCCACCGTTCGCAGGTGGGGCTGGAGCACGGGACGTTGTCGTGTGGTTAGTTCACCACGGCGAGGACTTCGTCTTCGCCGAGGACGACGTAGTCCTCGTCGTCGATGCGCACCTCCTGGCCGCCCCACTTGCCGAGGATGATCGTATCGCCCTGCTTGACCTGGAAGTCGGCGCGCTGGCCGGAGTCGAGCAGGCGGCCCTGGCCGAGGGCGACGACCTTGGCCTGCTGGGGCTTGTCGGTGGCGGTTTCGGGCAGGTAGATGCCGGACTTGGTCTTGGTCTCGGGCTCGAGGCGTTGGACGAGGATGCGATCGCCTAGGGGTTTGACCTTCATTGAATCTTCTCCTGTTGCGGGGGTCGGGGTGAGTGGCCGGCCCGGGCCGGTGCGGGCCAATGCCCGGCATATTGCCGATCCAGCAGCCGGCGAATCGCCTGAAGCAGGGCCTCGAGGTCGACCGGCTGATTGATGACGGTGAAGGCGCCGAGGCGCAGGGCTTCGTTGAGGTAGCGTTGCGTCCGCCGCCAGTCATAGGCGCCGTTGTTGACGACGAGGATGGGCGGGCGGCTGGGTCGGCGGTGGAAGACCTCGAGCAGCCAGAGCCCGCCGGGGCGCGGCGAGCGCGAGGCGGAGGCGGTGGCGGACGGGGCGGTGGCGGACGCGTCGTCCGCCCCCTCGCCCAATCCCTGCCGCGTGGCGGCTGCGCGGGCGGGTGCGGTCGGGGCGGCGGTCGCGGTGGCGGGGGTGGCAGGGGTGAGGAGGTCGATCACAGCCACGTGGAAGGGGGTGCGGTCGGCGATATCCAGCGCCTCGCGGCCGGAGCGGGCGCGGTAGGTCGCCACGCCGATCGGTTCGAGCAGCCGGGGCAACTGTTGGGTCCAGTGCTCGATCGCGTGGTCGCGGTCCTCGGTGAGCAGGACGTTGAAGCGGGCCTCGGATTGATGACGCACCTGAACCATGGCACCGCAGGTAGATGCAACGGCGGTGCCGGGCGCGAGCGGGTGGGGCGGGCGGCGAAATGCAGTATAAACGCTGTTAAAAACGTAATTTATGTCGATATCGGGTCGATGGGCCGCATCGCGGCGGTCCGCCGGACCTGTCGCCGCCGCGCGGGAGGGCGTCCGTGGCGTGCCATTCTGGCAGGCGCGGGCGATCGGGAGTCTTGGCTATCAGGGATCTCTGATGAACCCTGGAGCCCGATGACTGATCATTGAACCGCGAAGAGGCGAAGCAAGCGAAGGGCGCGAAGAAGCAGAAGTGACTCAAACGGCAATCCTTTCGCGCCCTCCGTGCTTTCGCTGCTTCGCGGTTATTCAGAGATCTCATTAGAGCACGTTCAATCCAACCGTAGCGGGTGAAGGGGCTCTAGCCATCGACCATCTTCCCCTTCTGCTATTCTCCAACCCCGCCACCCCGCCACGCTGCCACCCCGCCACGCCGGCACGCCGCACCCTTCCACCCTCCCGCCCGGTTACGCCACGATCTTGCCATGACGCCGATCCAGATCCGCAACCTTTCCAAGCACTTTGGGCCGACGGTCGCTGTCGCGGGGATCGATCTCGACATTGCCGCGGGGGAGCTGTTTTTTCTGCTGGGGCCCTCGGGGTGCGGGAAGACGACGCTGCTGCGCTGCCTGGCGGGGTTCATCGACCCAACGGGGGGGCGAATCCGCTTCGGGGAGCGCGACGTCACGCACCTGCCCACGAATAAGCGCAACACGGGGATGGTGTTCCAGGGCTACGCGCTCTGGCCGCACATGACGGTGGCGCAGAACGTGGCGTTCGGGCTGGAGGTGCGCAAGGTGCGGGGGCAGGCCAAGGCTGACCGGGTTGCGGCGGCGCTGGAGATGGTGCAGATGTCGCCGTATGCCGGTCGGCGGCCGAATGCGCTGTCGGGCGGGCAGCAGCAGCGTGTGGCGCTGGCCCGCGCGCTGGTGATCGAGCCGACCGTGCTGCTGCTGGATGAGCCGCTGAGCAATCTGGATGCGAAGCTGCGGGGGCAGATGCGCAGCCAGATCCGGGAGATCTGCAAGCGTACGGGGATCACGGCCGTGTACGTGACGCACGATCAGAAGGAGGCGCTGTCGATGGCCGACCGGATCGCGGTCATGGACGAGGGGAAGCTGATGCAGGTCGGCTCGCCGCGTGAGTTGTATGACCGGCCGGCGAACCGGTTCGTGGCGGACTTCCTGGGCGAGACGAACTTCATCCGCGCCAAAGTCGCGTTCCGCGCGGACGGGGCGCTGACGCTCGACACGCCGATGGGTCCGGTGCGTTCGACGACGTTTCCCGACAAGCTCGACGCGGAGACGGTCACCTGCTCGATCCGGCCCGAGGCGCTGTCGCTCGACGGGGACGGGCAGGCGCGGCCGGGCGCCAACGTCTTTGAGACGTCGTGCGACGACGTGACGTACCTGGGTGAGATGGCGCAGTACCACCTGGCGGCCGCGGGCGACGCGCGGCTGATCGTCTACGAGCTGCACCCGCGCTGGCTGCAGCGGCAGGGCCAGGCGGTGCGCGTGCAGGTGGACCCGGCGGACGTCGTGGTGCTGGAGGATTAAGGCCTGGTGTGGGCTGCCGCTCGCGGGGGATCGGCGCGGGCGGTACATTGGCCGGCCATGGGCGAGCGACTTGCGGGCAAGGTGATCGTCGTCGTCGGCGGCACGGGCGGTCTGGGGCTGTCGGCGGCGCGGGCGTGCGCGGCCGAGGGGGCGCGTGTCGTGGCCGTGGGTCGCAAGCTCGAGGGCGTCGAGCAGGCGAGCGCGGCGCTGGGCGAGGCGGGCAGCGCGATCGCAGGTGACGCGACCGACTCCGCCACGGCCGAGCGGGCCATCGCGCATGCGGTGAAGGAGTACGGCGGCTGCCACGGGCTCTACCACGTCGCGGGCGGCAGCGGGCGGAACATGGGCGATGGGCCGCTGCATGAGCTGACGGACGAGGGGCTGGACGCGACGCTGAGGTTGAACCTGAGCTCGCTGATCTACAGCAACCGCGCGGCGGTGCGCCACTTCATGGCCGCGGGCCAGGGCGGCAGTGTCGTCAACATGGCGAGCGTGCTGGGCTTCTCGCCTTCGCCGGCGCTATTCGCGACGCATGCCTACGCGGCGGCGAAGGCGGGGATCGTGGGGTTTACGAAGTCGTGCGCGGCGTACTACGGGCCGCGCGACATCCGTTTCAACGTGCTCGCGCCGGCACTGGTCGACACGCCGATGGCGACACGGGCGGCGGGCGATGTGCGGATCATGCGCTACATCGCGAGCAAGCAGCCGCTGGACGGCGGGCGCATCGGTCGACCGGAGGACGCCGATGACGCGGCCGTGCTGCTGCTGTCCGACGGCGGGCGGTTTATTACAGGGCAGGTGCTCGCGGTCGACGGCGGGTGGTGCGTCAGCGAGGGGCAATACGCGGGAGGACCGCCGCCGTGGTAGACGCGATCGGCATCGACGTCGGGGGGACGCGGCTCAAGGCGGTGGCCCTGTCGCGCGGCGGCGAGGTGCTCGCCCGGCATGAGGCGGCGACGCCCGGCCACGACGCCGATGCGCTGGTCGAGGCGGTGCGCGCGGCGGTGAAGGCGGTGGCGGGTGATGCGGGTGGCGGGGGTGATGCACCGATTGGGCTCGCGGCGCCGGGGTTGGCGGCGCGCGACGGGCGGTCGATCGCGTGGATGCAGGGGCGGCTGGAGGCGGTGCAGGGGCTGGACTTTTCGCGGGCGCTCGGGCGGGACGTGACGGTGCTCAACGACGCGCACGCCGCGACGCTCGCGGAGGTGTGGCTGGGCGCGGCCGCGGGTGCGGATCACGCGATCGTGTTGACGCTGGGCACCGGCGTGGGCGGCGGGGTGATCGTGGACGGCCGGCTGCTGACGGGCGCGATCGGGCGGGCCGGGCACATCGGGCACATGAGTCTTGATCCGCATGGTGAGCCGGGGATCGCCGGCACGCCGGGGTCGCTTGAGGATCACGTGGGCGATTACAACGTCGCGGCGCGCACGGGCGGGCGCTTCGCCGACAGCCGGGCACTCGTCGAGGCGGCGCAGGCAGGCGACGCGGCGGCGCGGCAGGCGTGGGACGCGAGCCTCGACGCGCTGGCGGCGGCGCTGGCGTCGCTCATCAACGTGTGCGACCCGGAGGTGATCGTCCTCGGCGGCGGCGTGGCGCAGGCGGGCGAGGCGATGCTGTTCGCGCCGCTGCGTCGGCGGCTGGATCGCATCGAGTGGCGGCCGACGGGCCAGGCGGTGCGCATCGTGCCGGCGACGCTTGGGCCATGGGCGGGGGCGATCGGGGCGGCGCGGCAAGCGATGATGGAAGTAGCCACAGATGGACACAGATGAACACCGATGGGATGGGGGGCGTGGGCGCGGCGTCGGTGCTGACGTTCGTTGTAGAGTGGGTGAAGCGAAGCCCACCCTACGTGTTGTGGTTGTTCGAGGGGAACCCCGCGTGGGCGCGGGGGCTAAACGATTATGATCGGATCTGCAACGCTAGCGCGCACGCCACAGCCCCGTCGCGTCGAGGGTGGCACTGACAAGCGGAGTCCGCGGAGCTTGTCAGTGCGAACGCAGGCAAACACTGACAAGGCCGAAGACGCCCTTGTCAGTGGCACCCGCTGTACGACGCCTTGGGGTGATAATCTGAAAGCCAACCCCGCCCCCCAATCCCCACCCCCCAACCCCCAACCCCAAACCCCAACCACTAGAGGCTTGCCCCCATGCCGACCCCGCTCCGCACGACCGTCATCGGCAGCTACCCGTTCCCCGGCTGGCTGGAGCTTGCGTCCGCGCAGCTCGAGCGCTTTGGCAGCGGTGAGGTCGCCGAGATGCAGCACGATGCCGTCGTCGCGGCGGTGCACGATCAACTGGCGGCGGGGCTCGATGAGATCACCGACGGCGAGCAGACGCGCTTCGACTTCAACCTGTCGTTCTACGGCTATCTGCGGGGGATTGATCTGGAGAGCCGGCCGCGGCGGCGTTTCGGGCCCGCGGGGCATGATCAGCGCGGTCGGCATGCGATCACCGGTGAGCTGGCGGCGCCGGACGGGCTCGGTGCGGTGGAGGAGTATGAGCGACTGGTCCACGTGGTTGACGCGCTCAGGCCCGAGCCGCGGCCGCGCCTCAAGGCGTCGATCCCGGGGCCTTACACGATGTCGGGTCGGCTGGTGCCCAACGACCGCTACAAGGATCGGTGGGCGGTGACGGAGGCGCTGCTGCCGCTCATTCGCGACGAGATCGCCCGGCTGGTGGACGCGGGCTGCGCGCACATCACGGTCGATGAGCCGTCCATGAGCTGCTACGCGCATCGCGAGGATCCGGCGCGGTTCGTGGAGATTTTCAACCGCACGATCGCCCCGGCCGTGGGCAGGACGCGGCTGTCGACGCACCTGTGCTTTGGCAACTTCAAGGGCAGGCCCGTGGGTAAGCGGACGTACGCGCCGCTGCTGCCGGCGTTCCTGGAGCTGGACGTCGACGAGGTGCACCTGGAGATGGCCAACCGCGAGTTTGCAGAGCTGGAGGTGACGGCGCGGTTTGCCGAGCGGTTCGACGTGGCGGTGGGGGTGGTGGATGTCAAGAGCTATTACATCGAGCCGGTGGAGGAGGTGGCGGACCGCGTGCGGCGGTGCATGGCGCACGTGCCGGCCGAGAAGCTGCTGCTCGCGCCGGACTGCGGCCTGAGCCAGACGGCGCGGTGGGCGGCGCGGCTGAAGCTCGCCAACCTCGTGGCCGGCGCGAAGCAGGTGCGCCAGGAGCTGAGATGATGAGCCTGATCGAGCCGGTGCTGAAGGATGATGCGCTGGTGGCGCAGATGCGCGGCACACAGCCGGGCGATGGGCTGGCGATCTGGTGGCTGGGGCAGAGCGGGTTCCTTGTCAAGAGCAGGACGGGCTGCCTGCTGTTCGATCCGTACTTGTCCGACTCGCTGACGCGCAAGTATGCGGACACCGACAAGCCGCACGTGCGCATGACCGCGCAGGCGGTGGACCCGGCGGCGCTCGACTTCGTGGAGGTCATCACCAGCACGCACAACCACACGGACCACCTTGATGCCGCGACGCTCGGGCCGCTGTTGGCGGCGAATCCCACGGGGAAGCTCGTGATCCCGGAGGCGAATCGGGCATTCGTGGCGGACCGGCTGGGTGTTGAGGTCGACGCGCCGGTGGGCGTGGGTGATGGCGACGTGGTTGACGTGGCGGGTTTCCAGATCGAGGGTGTGCCGGCCGCGCACGAGGCGCTTGAGCGCGACGAGCAGGGCCGGCCGCGGTTCATGGGGTACATCGTGCGGTGCGGCAAGTGGTGCGTCTATCACAGCGGCGACACGCTGTTGTATGACGGCCTGGTCGAGCGGCTGCGGGAGAAGCGGATCGACGTGGCGATTTTGCCGATCAACGGCAGGCGGCCGGAGCGGCGCGTCGCGGGCAACCTCGACGGGCAGCAGGCGGCGCAGCTTGCGCATGACATCGGCGCGCGGCTGGTGATCCCCTGCCACTTCGAGATGTTCACGTTCAATACGGCGTCGCCGGGGTTGTTTGAGAAGAGCTGCAGGAAGCTCGGGCAGGACCATCGCGTGATGCGCTGTGGCGAACTGCTGGAGCTGGGCGGGGAAGGGCGATCAATGGACGATGGACAATGAACAATTCACAATGAAGAAGGGAAGCGACGATGTCTTTCATTGTGAATTGTTCATTGTCCATTGTTCATTGCGTTCACGCCGCGGGTGGGTCGGGGCCGCGCTCGTCTTCGTGGTGGGGGTTGTTGACGTGAAGGCTGATGGGACGATGCGTCATGCGGTCGGCGGGGTATGGCCGCAGCAGCGCGCTCGCGCGGGAGGCGTTCTGCTGATCGGGGTCGAGCCAGGCGGCGTGGTCGTTCTCGTCGAGGATGACGGGCATGCGGTCGTGCAGGCGGGCGATCAATTCGTTTGCGGCCGTGGTAAGGATAACGCAGGTGTCGAGTTCGTTGCCATGCTCATCCTGCCAGTGCTCCCACAGGCCGGCAATGGCGAGCGGCTCGCCGTCGGCGCGTGTGAGGACGTGCGGCTGACGCGGGCCGGCGGCGGGCTTCGCCCACGCGTAGAAGCCATCGGCGGGCAGCAGGCACCGGCGGTAGCGCATCGCGGCACGGAAGGCGGGCTTCTCGGCCGCGGACTCGCTGCGGGCGTTGATCAGCCGATCGCCGATCGCGATGTTCTTGGCCCACGAGGGCACCAGCCCCCAGCGCAGCAGGTCGAGCCGGCGGGCGTGCGTGTCCTCGCGCGCGCGGATGACGGGCACGGGCTGGGTGGGCGCGATGTTGTAGCGCGGTTCGAGGCGCGGCCGGACATCGCAGTCAAAGGCGCGGGCGATGTCGGCAGCGTTGCTCGTCAGGAGGTATCGGTTGCACATGGGTCAATGCACAGTGCACAATGAAAGGCACCCGGTGTTTGCTCATTGTGCATTGTGCATTGTGCATTGTCCATTGTTCATTGATCACAGCCAGCGCTCGCCGCCCGTCTCGCCCAGCCGGGCGTGGAGTTGCTTGATGCGCTCGGCGTGGTCCTTGTGGCAGACGAGCGTGGCGTCGGGGGTGTGGATGATGATGAGGTCGCGCACGCCCATGGCCGCGACGAGGTGTTCCGGGTCGCTCGAGGCAAGCAGGTTGTTGGCCGCGTCGAGCGCCAGGTGGTGGGAGGCGGCGATCGCATTGCCCTGGTCGTCGCGCGGGCGCGTCTCGGCGAAGGCGGGCCAGGAGCCGACGTCCAGCCACTGCACGGCCATGGGCAGGGCGGCGAGCTGCACCGCGTCGTCCTGCGACGCGGGTTCAAGCACCGCGTAGTCGACGCTGATCTTTTCGAGCGTCGGGTAGACCTTTTCCAGCGTCTGCTGGCGCAGCGGGCTGCCCCAGTCATCGGCGCACTGCATGATCCCGGCGTAGTTGGCGCGGGCGTAGCGCTGGATGCACTGGAGCATCGTCCTGCCGCGCCAGGCGAACATTCCGGAGTTCCAGAGGTAGCGGTCGGGCCCGGCGGCGAGGTACTGCTCGGCGGTGGGGCGGTCGGGCTTTTCCTTGAAGCGCTGGACGTCGAAGGCGCGGGCGTCGTGGTGGATCGCCTCGCCGAGTTGGAGGTAGCCGAAGCCGGTGGCGGGGTGGGTCGGGGCGATGCCGAAGGTCACGAGCAGGTCGTCGCGACTTTCGGCCAGCGCGTATCCGGCGTCGACGGTGGCCTGGAAGGCATCGACGGGCTCGATGAGGTGGTCGGCGGTGAAGACGCCGACGACGGCGTCGGGATCGCGGCGGGTGAGCACGGCGGTGCCGAGGCCGACGGCATTGAGCGTGTCGCGGCCGGTGGGTTCACCGATGAAGTGGTCGCGGGCGAGGCCTTCGACGCCGGCGAGGATGGCGTCGCGGTGGGATTCGCCGGCGCAGACGTAGATCTGGGTTTCGGGCAGCAGGCCGCGCAGGCGGTTGACGGCGATCTGGAGGAGGCTTCGGCCGTCGATGAAGGGGATGAGCTGTTTGGGGCGTGCGGCGGTGGACATGGGCCAGAGCCGTGTGCCCGAGCCCCCGGCGATGATCAGGGCATACCTCATGAACGATGGGATAGGTCGGGCCCGGCGGCGTGTCAAGAGACGGCGGGCGTGGCGCCCGGTGCTGACGGGCGTGGCCTAGAATCGATGGGCGTGCGCCCCGCGAGTGTTGGAGTTGTGCATACGAAAAGGAGGATTCGATGAATCGATCCACCCGAGCCGACGTGCCCGCACCCACCGCGCAGATGGATGAGCCGACGCGGCAGCAGATCGTCAAGGAGCTGACGAGCGCGTACAACATGGAGGTCGAGACGGTGGCCAACTACCTGGTCAACTCGATCCACCTCGACGGAATGCTGGCGATGGAGGTCAAGGAGAGCCTGGCCAGTGACCTGGCCGAGGAACTGGAGCACGCCAAGCAGCTCGCCCGACGGATCAAGATCCTCGGCGGCAAGCCGCCGGGCTCGCAGGCGCTGAAGATGGAGCAGGCGCAGCTTCAGCCGCCGGATGACAGCATCGACGTGACGTCGGTGATCCGTGGCGTGATCGATGCCGAGACCGACGCGATCAACCAGTACCAGCGCATCATCGAGATGACCGACGGGGTGGACTACGTCACGCAGGACCTGTGCATCAACCTCAAGGGCGACGAGGAGGAGCACCGGCGCGAGTTCGTCGGCTTCCTGCGCGAGTACGAGGCGATGCAGCGCGGGTTCAAGTAGCGGCACAAAGCCGGAACCGGTGGTCCCGGTGAATCCGGACGCGGCTGCGTGCGGAGAGATGCTGCGGTGTTGAGCGCCCGTCGCGGCGTGGGGGGCCGTTCGCGCTGACTGTCGGGACCCACCGGGCCCGGCCTCGTCTTATAC
Organism: Phycisphaeraceae bacterium; assembly: GCA_040905445.1. GTDB lineage: Bacteria > Planctomycetota > Phycisphaerae > Phycisphaerales > Phycisphaeraceae > SKPT01. The sequence goes on from JBBDRN010000044.1 coordinate 51,695, forward strand.
TGGATACGGGTGGCTGCTTGCCGTGACGCCCGCGTTGGAGGATGGTTTGCCCGCCCTCAAGGCCCAGTACTTTTTCAGCTTCGCCATTCTCGGCTGCCTGCTGCCTTACATCCCGGTTTACCTTCACGAGCAGGCGCTCGGCGAGGCGCAACTCGGGTACGTCGTCAGCATGTCGGGCGTGGCGATCATGTTCAGCCCGGTCGTCATGGCGCTGCTCGCCGACGCCCACCTGCAGAGCCGAACGCTGCTGGCGTGGATGTTCGGCCTGTCGGCGCTGGCGCTGGTGGGGGTGTGGTGGGCGAGCGGGTTCTGGCCGCTGCTGGCGGCCTACGGGCTGTTCTGGCTGGCGTTCATCGGCACGCCGGCGGTGCAGGACGGTCTCAACTTCCGCGTCCAGGCGCGTCGCGAGGCCGACGGCCAGCCGCGTGTCGCCTACCACCGCATCCGCGTCTGGGGCACGGTCGGGTTCATGGTCCCGTCGCTGGCGATCTATGGCCTGCTGACGTGGGGCGGGGCGAGCGTCGGCGTGATCCTGCCCGTGGCGCTCGTGCTGGGCCTGGCGGGGCTGGCCAACGCGGCGCTGCTGCCCCGCGTGGCGAACGGTGCCGCCCCGCCACTTTCCGCGGCGAAAAGTGGCGGGGCGGCGGGCGAGGAGGAGGCGGACGAAGGTGCGGAACTCGACGCCCCGCCGGCGCCGCCCGCGGCAGGTTTGCCAACGCTTGCCGCCGCCCGCGCCATGCTCGAGCCTTCGATGCTCGTCTTTCTCGTCGCCGTCTGGCTGTGCATGCTCGCCAAGGCCGCGTACTACGCCTTCTTTCCGTTGTATCTCACGCGGCAGCTCGGCGTGCCGATGCAGTGGGTGGGGCTGATTCTCAGTGTCGGCGTGCTGATCGAGATCTTCTTCATGCTCGGGTTCGGGCGGCTGTTGCGTTTGCTTGGCCTGCGCGGGCTGATGGCCGTGGGCGCGGCGTGCGACGCGCTGCGGCTGGCGCTGCTGTTCGCGTATCCCAACATCTACGTGGCCGTGGGGACGCAGGTGTTTCATGGCATGAGCGTGCTGGTCGTGCACGTGGCGCCGCAGATCTACCTCAACCACCGCGCCGGCGAACGGTACCGCAGCTCGATGCAGGGGCTCTACTGCGTGGCGGTGCTCGGCTCTGGGCAGATTCTCGGGGCGGCACTCGGCGGGCTCGTGGCGCAGGGCACGTCGCTGGTGACCGTGTTCGGCCTCGGGGCGGCGCTGGGCGTCGCCGCAGCAGCGCTGTTTGCCATCGCCTTCCGCGACCGGCCCGCGATGGCGGAGATGGCGGCGTGAAGGGTTGGGAGTTGGAGATTGGGGGTTGGATTCGAGGCGGGTGTTAGCGCGTTGGGCGCACCCTGGAACTCGGATGCCGGAATGCCGAACCCCATGGCCCACACTCCGCGCCTTGCGGCGGCGCGGGGCCCGGGCCATCATCGTGCCATGCAGGGGCTGCATCCTTCTCTCGCCGAGTACCTGTTGTTGGAGCAGCCGTGGCCGGCGGCGCTGGTGCTGCTCACGGTTGCGGTCACGTTGTTCGGCGTCGGCGGGCGACGGCGTCAGGGGCGGCTGCAGCTTGCGGGGCTTGGGGTTGCGCTCCTTGCCGGGGGGGTTGTGGTTCTGGCGTGGGGCGTCACCACGCCGCGCGAGCGCGTCGCGGCGTTGACGGACGAGCTGCTGAGGGCGACGGAGGGGTCGGTGGACGACGCGGCTCTTCGACGGCTGCTGGCGCCGGGCGCCACGCTCGTCGGGCCTGATGGCGACGACTGGCTCGCCGGCGAGGCCCTGCACGGGGCCGTGCGGGGTGCGGCGGAGCGCTTCGGGCCGGTCGAGCATGAGGTGCGCCAGCGGACGGTCAGCGCGCGGGGCGGGCGTGGCGGGCGCGGGATTGCCGAGATCGACCTGCGCACGCGGATCAACCGGGGCGGGGCGGCGGGTGTGCCGGTGTCCACGCGCTGGACGCTGCACTGGCGGCTCGACGGCGGCGGGGGCAATGGTGGCGGGGGCAGTCGTGGCGGGGGGGTGTGGCGCGTCGAGCGGGTCGTCTGGCAGGCGATGCAGAACCGGCCGCCGGAGCCGGGCTGGTTGCGGTGACGCCGCGCCGCCCGCTGCGGGACGGGCATTGACGAGCGGGGCAATTACACTTGGCCCATGCAACTGCACGGCAGCACCATCGACGACGCGGTTGGGGAAGCGTTCGCGCTGCACGCCGCCCGCCTGATCGTCACCGCGGCCGACGCCGACTGGCTCGATGCGGCCGTACGCACTGTCACGGGGTACGCGACGTCGATCATCGGCTGCGACGCGGAGGCAGCGCTGGAGCGGGGGCTCGCGGGCGCGGCCACGCCGGACGGACGCGTGGGCGCGGCGCTGCTTTTCTTCGCGCGCTCACCCAAGCGCCTGCGCCACGCCGTGCGCAACCGGGCGGGGCAGGCGCTGCTGACGTGCCCGACGACGGCGGTGTATGACGGGCTGGACGACGCGGCCGCCCGCTTCAGTCTCGGGCGGTGGCTGGCGCCGTTCGGCGACGGGTTCGAGCGGGGCGGGGACCGAGCGGGCCGGGCCGGCGTGGAGATTCCGGTCATGGCGGGGACGTTTTTCGCCGAGGCGGCGGTCGGGCGCGTCGAGGCGGTGGGCGGGGGCACGCTGCTGCTGGGCGGCGGCGACGATGCTCGATTGCTTGCCGGTGCCCGGCGGGCGGTCGAGGCGATCGCGCCACTGGCGGGCGTGATCACGCCGTTTCCCGCGGGCGTCTGCCGGGCCGGATCGAGGGTGGGCTCGCGGTCGGGGAAGCTGCCGGCGACGACGAACGCGCCCTACTGCCCGGTGCTGCGCGACCACCCGGAGGTGCAGACGCGGCTGCCTGGAGGTGTGGCGCATGTCTACGAGATCGTGCTGGATGCGCTGACGCGCGAGCAACTCGTGGCGGGCATGCAGGCCGGGCTTCACGCGGCCGCGGGCCCCGGGGTGGGCTGGATCACGACGGGCTCCTACGGCGGCCGGCTCGGCAACACTCGTCTGCCCCTGCGCGAGATCGCCGGTACACACCCGTAATACGGATTACACATCCATCGCGCGCGTGGTGCTGACGCAGGTCGCCAGTGGCCGAGCGCTCCGGCGACACTGCGGTCGCGGATCGATGCGACACCCCGCCCCGCCCCCCTACGCCCCGGCCGCGTGCACGACGATGAGCACACGCCGCCGCCTTGGGACCAGCGGTCCCGGCTATATACGCCCGCGATGGACGTGGAATCCGTATAGCGGGGGCGCGGGAGCGGGAGGGTCTATACTCCGTCGCATGTCGATGATCGCCGCCGATGATGGGCACGCGGGGGAGCAGGGGTGGCGGGCGTGGCGGACGTGGCGGGGGCGTGTGCCGCGGCTGGCCGCGGGCCGGGCCGGTGCGATCGTGCTCGCGCTGATTGTCCTGCCCTGCTTCGTGACACTGCCTTGGGCGCTGGACCGCTACGACGCCCATCGCCTGGAACTGCAATACATGGCCCCGAGCGCGGCCGAGCCGATGGGCACCGACCGCTTCGGTCGCTCGTTTCTGTGGCGGGTGATGATGGGCGGGGCGGTGAGCCTGAGCATCGGGGCGGCGGCGGCAGGCATCGCCGTGGGCATCGGCGTGACATGGGGCGCGCTGGCGGGCTACGTCGGCGGACGCGTCGACGCGGGGATGATGCGCGCCGTCGACGTGCTCTACGGCCTGCCGGACATCCTCATGGTCATCCTGCTCGACCTGGCGCTGCGCCCGAGCGTTGTCGCCGCGGCCGGGCTCGCCCTCCCCGCCGAGCAGGCGGCGATGGTCGGGCGGCTGGCGACGCTGGCGCTGGCGATCGGTGCCGTGAGCTGGCTGACGATGGCGCGGGTCATCCGCGGGCAGGTGCTGAGCCTGCGCAGCCAGCCGTTCATCGAGGCGGCCCGGGCGTGCGGGTACGGCCCGGGGCGGATCATTCGGGTCCACCTGCTGCCGAACCTGGTCGGCCCCATCGTCGTCTATAGTACCTTGACCGTGCCCGTGGCCATCCTCCAGGAGTCGTTCCTCAGCTTCCTGGGCATCGGCGTGCAGGCGCCGCTGCCGAGCTGGGGCAACCTGGCGTCGGAGGGGCTGACGGCCCTGCACGCGCTCGCCGCCGGGCGCGCCGGGCCATGGTGGCTGTTGCTGCTGCCCTGCCTGCTGCTGGGACTGACGCTGATGGCGCTGAACTTTCTCGGCGACGCCCTGCGCAGCCGGCTGGACCCGCGCGGGGCATGAACAACAAAACACCAATGAGACGAATCAAACCGCCGATGTATGCATGACGATGCACACGGATGAGCCCGCGATGATGAGATGGTCCCGTCTGCCCCCGGCCGTCTTTTCCCCCCGTTCCTGTCACCGAGATCGCCGCTTATGGATAACCGCTTCGGCTTTCGCGACTTCGTGTTCACGGTCATGCTCGTGGCGTTCCTCGTCACGATCGTGCTCGCGATGGTCCACCTGAACCGGATCGAGGACCGGCTGGGACGGATCAGCGACGCGATGACCAACCAGACGCGCGACTTGGCGCGCCTCCACGACAGCGTCCGCACCGCGGAGCGGCAGCAGCAGGATCTGCCCGGGCAGGTCGCGCGGGAGCTGGCGCGCGTGCTCTCGGAGAGTGCGGCCGCGGGGGGAGCGCCTGACGACATCGCGGCCCGGCTCGACGCCGCCGCGCTGGCCGACGATGCGGTGGAGCAAGCCTACGAGGCTGGCGAGACCGACCCGTTCGCGGCGCTGCAACAGGTCAAGGAGAACGAGGACTACGCCTACGGCGACCGGCTGATGCAGGTGTTCGCCCAGCCGCCGGACCGGTTGACGCCGATCATCTCGGCGGACGCGTACGCGAGCCTGATCCAGTCGTACGTGCTCGAGACGCTGGTGGAGCGCGATCCGGACACGCTGGAGTGGACGCCGCTGATCGCGCGGGACTGGGAGATCGAGGAGAATATCGAGGCGTGGCAGGCATACGTCGACGAGCACGTCGGCACGCCGGTGACGGAGGAGGACGTTCGCGCCGAGGCCTCGTTTGCCGAGCTCGAAGGCAACGCGCAGGCGCAGGCGGAGTACGTCGAGCGCCGGTTGGCGGAGGGTCGGCGGATGGAGGACGTGGTCCGCGACGAGGACGCGCCAACCGCGATCACGATCCGGTTCCGCATCCGCGAGGGTGTGCGCTTTTCCGACGGCGAGCCGCTCACCGCCGACGACGTCGTGTTCACCTACGACTGGATCATGAACCCGGCCGTCGAAGCGGTGCGTCTGCGGGTCTACTACGGCACGATCAAGTCGGTGCGGAAGCTGGGCGAGCTGGAGGTGGCGTTCGACTTTCGCGAGCCTTACTTCCGGGCGATGGACTTCGCGGGCGGGATGCCGATCCTGCCCGAGCACTTCTACGGCAGCTTTTCGCCGAGCGAGTTCAACACGCATCCGGCGCTGCTGATGGGCTCGGGGCCCTATCGCCTGCCGAGCCCGGAGGGGCGTCGCCCGCAGCCGGGCGTCCCGATCTCGCTGGTGCGCAACGAGCGCTACTGGGGCGAGCGGCCTGGTTTCGAGCGGCTGGTGTGGCGGCTGATCGAGCAGCCCTCGGCGCGTGAGCAGGCATTTCTCAACGGCGAGGTCGACGCGTTCCCGGCGGACCCGGAGCAGTACGACCGTCTGCGCGAGAACCCGCGCGTGGCGGAGCGATCGCAGCGCTTCGCGTTCCTGCGGCCGGACGCGGGTTACAACTACATCGGGTGGAACCAGCAGCGCGGCGGCGAACCGACGCCCTTCGCCGACGTGCGCGTCAGGCGGGCGATGACGATGCTGCTCGACCGCCAGCGCCTCGCGGAGGACGTCTTCCGCGGCTATGCGCAGGTGGTGTCCGGCCCGTTCAGCGTGCTGACGCCGCAGTCGAACCCGGATCTCGCCCCCTGGCCGTACGACCCCGCGGCCGCGCGCGAGTTGCTGCGCGAGGCGGGCTACGAAGACCGCAACGGCGACGGCGTGCTCCAGGGCCCGAACGGCGAGGCGTTCAGCTTCACGCTCCGCTACCCGGCGGGCAGCGAAACGGGGCAGCAACTGGCGCTGTTCGCCCGCGACAGCTTCCGGCGGGCGGGCATCGCGTGTGAAGCGAGGCCGCTGGAGTGGCAGGTGCTCATCGAGCGGCTGAAGAACACGCGCGACTTCGACGCCGTGACGCTGGGGTGGACAGGGAACATCGAGTCGGACCCGTTCCAGATTTTCCATTCGAGCACGATTCCCCCGCCGGGCGACAACGCCACGAGCTACTCGAACCCGGAGCTGGACGAGTTGATCGAGACGGCGCGGATGACGACGGACGAGCAAACCCGCCGGGCGATGTGGCACAAGGTGCACCGGATCCTGCACGAGGATCAACCCTACACGTTCCTGATGGCCAGCCAGTCGCTGCGGTTCTATGACGCCCGGATCCGCAACATTGAACGGACGCAACTGGGCCTGACGCCGGTGATGGAGTGGTACGTGCCGGCGGAGTTGCAGCGACGGTGAGGGTTGGGATTGTAAAGCTCTGTTCCCCAGCCTCCACAGCCCCCAACCCCCGAACCCCGACCTCCCCCCATGCTCGCCTACATTATCCGACGACTCCTGCTGATGATTCCGACGCTGTTCGGCATCACGCTGATCGTCTTCCTGGTCATGGCCATGGCACCGGGAGGGATTGGCGGCATTATCCTCGACGAGCAGCAGATGCTCGACACCGACTCGAGCCGGGAGCTGCGCGAGTACTACGAGGAGCGCTACGGCCTGGACCAGCCGCTGGTCGTGCAATACGGGCGGTGGCTGCACCTGATCTCGCCGGTCGGCGTGCTGACGGAGGCGGACGCCGCCGAGTTGCCGGCCGTCGGGCGCGGCGCGTACCGCTTCTCGCCGGGCGTGAGCTGGGACGTGGAGGTCGATGGGCAGGCGCAGGTGCGCTACTTCGGCTTCAAGCCGCCGAACCTCGGCGAGAGCATGCAGGCGCAGCGGCCGGTGGGCACGATGATTCGCGAGGCGCTGCCGATCACGCTGCTGCTGAACATCATCTCGATCCCGATCATTTACGCGATCGGGATCAGCAGCGGCATCGTGTCGGCGCGGTTCCAGGGTCGAACGGTCGATGTTGGCCTGGGCTTCGGGCTGCTGGCGCTCTGGTCGGTGCCGCCGATCTGGGCCGCGGTCCTGCTGGTGGGCATGTTCGCCAATCAGGAGATTTTCTACTGGTTCCCCACCTCGGGGCTGCAGAGCCTGGGGGCGGAGGAGTTCCTGTTCCTGCCGACGTGGACGGACGCGGGCTTTGAGCGCGGCTACCTGCTCGACATCCTTTGGCACCTGGTGCTGCCGATCGTCTGCCTGAGCTACGCCGGCTTCGCGTTCCTCTCGAAGCTCACGCGTGGTTCGCTGCTCGAAAACCTGCGTGCCGACTACGTGCGCACCGCCCGCGCCAAGGGCGTGGACGAGCGCACCGTCCTCTTCCGCCACGTCTTCCGCAACAGCCTGCTGGCGCTGATCACCGTCGCGGCGACGATCCTGCCGGCGCTGCTGGGCGGTTCCGTCGTGATCGAGAAGGTGTTCTCGATCCCGGGCATGGGGCGGCTGGCGGTCGACGCCGTGCTCCAGCGCGACCGCGAGGTGGTGCTGGCGATTACGCTCATCGGCGGATTCATCGGGCTTACCGCGGAACTCATCCGCGACATCTGCTACGCCATCGCCGACCCGCGCGTGAGCTACGAATAGATAGACCGACCCGCAGCCTTGCCACCTGACCCATGAGCCAGATCACGACGGGACAACCCGAGCAGCCGGACCAGCCCTCGCCGCAGCCGTCGGCCACGGGCGTGCGCCGGGGCATGCTGCGCCGCGTGCTTGGCGAACTGGTGCTGCACTGGAGCGCCCGGATCGGGATGGTCTGGGTCGGGCTGCTCGCGCTGGCGGCGGTATTCGCGCCGCTGCTTGCGAGCAGCCACCCGATCGTGATGCGCACCGCTGGGACGAACGGCGAGGGGCTGTCGGTTCTCACGCGGTATGAGCCCGGCTCGCTGTCGAGCCCGCTGCTGCGCCACCTGACGGAGCCGGACGTCCTGCTGCCGCTCGTGCTGCTGGGCCTGCTGGTGGTGGTGCTCTGGCGCGGGGTCAGCGGCGGGCGCCGGTTCGTCGCGCTGCTGGCGTTCACAGGGCTCGTCGTGGTGCTCGGCCTGTGGGAGGGCCACCTCAAGGGGTTCATCGTCGACGGCCACGGGGCCTGGTTGCGCGAATTCAACGACTGGCGGCAGGGCACCGAGCGCGTCGCCGGCGTGCCGCCGCGCGCCCCGGTCGGCCTCTTTGTCTGGTGGGTGCTGCTCTGGTTGGGCCTCGGGGTGATGCTGCTGACGACCGTGGCGGCGGCGGCGGGGACCGTGTTGTTCGTCACCAGCAAGAAGCAGCGAACAACGCGGTTCTGGCCCATCCTGCTGGGCGTGGTCGCCGTCGTCGGAGCGTGGGTTGCCCTCATCGACGGCCTCGGCGACGCACATGCACTCTGGGCGCTCGGGATCGGCGGGGGTATCGGCGTGGCGATCGTCGTCCTGGCGTTCGCCCGCCGCGGAGGCGTCGACGGCCGCGTGCTGGGCACGGTCATGCTCCTGGGCGGAATGCTCGTCGGCGGGTGGCTGGTGCATGCGCCGGTCTCGCCCCCGCGGCTGACGGTGCCCGAGCAGTATCGCGAGGCGGAACGTGCCGGCGAGATCGCCTGGGTGATCCGCACGCCGATCCCCTATTCGCCCGAGGACACGCTCGCGGACAGCGTCGTGAACATGCGCTTCGAGCGGCCGGGCATGCACCCGATGGCGGAGACGGTCGCCACGCGCATCCTGCGCCTCGCCGAGCGGGCGACGGAGCTGCCGAGCGAGCAGGTCGTGGGCGCCGACGCCTTGGCGCGACTTGCGGCCGCGGAGGGCGAGGCCAAGGTCGCGCAGGCCGTGTCCATCGCCGAGGCCATCTTCGACCGTTACACCGAGGAGGCGGACGGCGGGCCGGTGGTGGCGCTGACTCGCCCGCGAGAGCAGATCGAGGCGATGGCGGGCGCCGAGCTGGCGCAGCATCGGCACGTGCTGGGCACGACGGCGCGCGGCGCGGACCTGGCCTCGAACATGATCCACGGGACGCGCATCGCCCTGTCCGTCGGGTTCATCTCCACCGGCATCGCGCTGGTGATCGGGGTGATCATCGGCGGGCTGATGGGCTACTTCTCGGGTGCCGTCGATCTCATCGGCATGCGCTTTGTCGAGATGTTCAGCGCGATCCCCACGCTGTTCCTGCTGCTGGCGTTCGTCGCGGCGTTCGAGGCCAACCTCTACATCATCATGATCATCATCGGGCTGACGAGCTGGGTCGGCTACGCCGTCTACATCCGCGCCGAGTTCCTCAAGCTGCGCCAGCAGGAGTTCATCCAGGCCGCCCAGGCGCTCGGCCTGCCGCTGTCGGCGGTGATCTTCCGCCACCTGCTGCCCAACGGCATCGCGCCGGTGCTCGTGGCGGCGAGCTTCGGCGTCGCCGCCGCGATCGGCTACGAGGCGACGCTCAGCTTCCTGGGCATCGGCCTGAGCATGGAAGCGAGCTGGGGACTGCTCCTGGAGCAGTCGCTGCGCGGCGGCGCGTTCATGTGGTGGATCGCCCTGACGCCGGGCCTGGCCATCTTCCTGACCGTCTTCGCCTACATCCTCATCGGCGAAGCCCTGCGCGACGCGATCGACCCGCGGACCCAGATGCACCAACACTGACCGGAAGCCGCGATGCCTGACATCCCCGACAACACGCCCCATCCCTCCGGCCCGAACGACGCGCCATTGCTGCAAATTGACGATCTGTCCGTCAGCTTCGCCGGTCCCGCGGGCCAGCGCGTCCAGGCGGCGCGCAGCGTCAGCCTCGCCATCTACCCGCGGCAGACGCTCGCCGTCGTCGGCGAGTCCGGCTCGGGCAAGTCGGTCTCCGCCATGAGCATCCTGCAGCTCATCCCCATCCCGCCGGGGCGCTACGACGGCGGGCGCATCGCGTGGACGCCTGATCCCGGGCACGAGCCGCCGCGCGACCTGCTCGCGCTGAGCGATCCGCAGATGCGCAAGATCCGCGGCAACCAGATCGCCATGATCTTCCAGGAGCCGATGACCAGCCTCAACCCGGTCTACACGGTCGGCGAGCAGATCCTCGAGGCCGTGCTGCTGCACCAGCAGGTGTCGCGAGGCGAGGCGGTCGCGATCGCCGAGGCGGCGCTGCGCGACGTGGGCATTGGCGACCCGTCGGCGCGGCTGCGCGAGTATCCGCACCAGCTCTCGGGCGGCATGCGCCAGCGCGTGATGATCGCGATGGCGCTGGCGTGCCAGCCGCGGCTCTTGCTTGCCGACGAGCCGACGACCGCGCTGGACGTGACCATTCAGGCGCAGATCCTCGAGCTGCTGCGACAGCTTCAGCTCGAGAAGGACATGTCGATGATGCTGATCACGCACGACCTTGGCGTCGTGGCGGAGAACGCGGACATCGTGGCGGTGATGTTCGCGGGGCGCATCCTGGAGTACGCGAGCGTGCGCGACATCTTCAAGCGGCCACTGCATCCGTACACGCGCGGGCTGCTCAAGTCGATGCCGGTGCTCGGCCAGCGGGCGGCGCGGCTGCCGACGGTGACGGACGGGGCGACGATTCCCGACGACTTCCCCACCGGTTACGAGGTGGACCCGCACGAGTCGGACCCCGACCCGGTGCGCGGCTACGCACACCCGAAGGCGCGGCTGTACGAGGTCGAGCCGGGGCACTGGGTGCTGTGCCGGCCGGTGGCGGGTCATGAGGATGCGAAGGCCACGCCGCCGCGGTTGACGTACCGGCGCGAGGTCGCGACGGCGGTGGGGTGAACTGGCCGCCGCCCTCTGGGCGACGCACAGCGGGCGAATCGGTGGTGCCGACGGCTAACGCCGGGGGTGTTGACACGGCGCGTGGAGTTGCGATTTGAGACTGATGTAGCGCTCGCGCGCGTCGCGATACGGCGTCGCGTGCGCAGCGGTCGGTGTGACGGTGCTGCCGGCGGGGCGTGGCCGGGCCCCAACGTCGAGGGTGTCGACATGCCCCAGCGCCAGGTGCCCGACCATCGCCGCGCCCACCGCCGACGCGTCCGGCACGTCGGCCACGTGCAGCGGCGCGCCCAGCACGTCGGCGAGAATCCGGCACCAGATCGGGGCGCGGGTGATGCCACCGCTGAGCGGCACGCCGGCCGCCAGCCGTTCGCGCACGTCAAGGATGTCGACCAGTTCGGCGACGGCGAACGCCACGGCCTCGAGCGCGGCGCGCGCGATGTGGGCGCGCGTGTGCGTCAGCGTCAGGCCGTGGATCGTCGCCCGCGCCGCGGGGTTCCAGATCGGCGTGCGCTCGCCGGTGAGATACGGCAGCATCACGACACCCGCGGCCCCCGGTGCGACGTCGCCCGCCTCGCGCAGCATCGTCGCGTAGCGGGCGTCGGCCGGCGCGTCGCCGTAGAAACGATCGGCCACCCATCGGGCGAGCAGGCCCGCGTTGTTGATCGCCCCGCCGCGGACGTAGCGGTCGCCGGCGATGAGGTAGCACCAAGTCAGTTCGCCGTCGTCGACGGTCGGTGTGGGGCAGTTGACGCGCACGGCGGCGCTGGTGCCGACGGTGATGGCCAGAGCCTGATCCCCGGCAAGCGTCGCGAGGTTGGCGAGCGGGCCGTCGCTCGAGCCGGCGACGACGGGCAGGTCGGCCAGGAGCCGGGCAGCGCTCGACGCTTCACGCGTCAGCGGCCCGATGATGGCCGTCGGCTCGCAAAGCCGCGGCAGGCGGTCGCGGCCGACGTCGGCCAGCGCCAGGGCCTCATCGTCGAAGTCGCGGTCGGCGAGGTCGACGAGGCCCGTTGTCGACATGAGGCCGAGATCGGCGACCCACTGGCCGGTCAGGCGATGGACGACGAGGTCCTTGAGCGTTACGTAGCGCGCGGTGCGTGCGTCGATGTCACTGGCCTGCTCGCGGAAATAGCGCAGGCGCGGTGCGTGGTAGAGCCAGCGTAGCGGGCAGCCGGTGCGGCGGTGCAGGCCACGCGTGTCGGTGCGCTGACGCAGGTGCTCTGTCTGCGCCTGGCCGCGCGCGTCGGCCCAGGTCAGCGCTTCGGTCAGCGGCCGATCGTTCGCGTCGACGGGGACGAGGCTGTGCATCGCGCCGCTGAGCGCGAGGCCCGCCACACGCCGGGCGTCGAGCTGTCCCGCGACAACGCCGAGCGTGGCGAGCGCGGCGTCGACGTAGCGGTCGGCGTCGATGACGGCGCGGCCGGGCGCCGGTTGCAGCAGCTCGATGTCGGCGCGTGCGTCGGTGACGACGCGGCCGACGGGGTCGACGGCGAGGGCCTTGACGGCGGTCGTGCCGAGATCGAGGCCGACGATGAGGTCGCGCGACATGGCAGGAGGATACACCCGTCGCCGGTGATTGCCGCCCACCCACGCCGCCGACCGGATGTAAAAGGCCGAGGCCACCGGTCCCGGCTTTGTGGCGGCGGTACTTGCCAACGCCCGCCGCAGCGCCGACACTATGGGCCCGAGGAATCCTGCCACGAAGGAGGCGACCATCATGTCACGACCCGTTACGCTTTTCACCGGTCAGTGGGCCGACCTGCCCTTCGAGACGATGTGCGAAAGGGCCGCGGAGTTCGGCTATGACGGCCTGGAACTGGCCTGCTGGGGCGATCACTTCGACGTCGCCAGCGCGATCAAGGACGACGGCTACGTCGCCACGCGCTGGCGTACGCTCGCCGAGCATGGGCTGACGGCCTATTCGATCTCGAACCACCTTGTCGGGCAGGCGGTATGCGACCGCATCGACGAGCGGCACGCCGCCATCCTGCCGGCCGAGGTCTACGGCGATGGTGAGCCGGAGGGCGTGCGGCAGCGGGCGGCGCAGCGGATGATCGAGACCGCCACGGCGGCGCGCAGGTTCATGGACGCCAAGCCGGACGGCCTGGGGCCGAGCAACGACTGGGGCAAGAGCCCGGCGGTGGTCAACGGGTTCACGGGCTCCTCCATCTGGCACGCGCTCTACGCGTTTCCGCCCACGAGCCAGGCGTACCTCGACAAGGGCTTCGCCGACTTCGCCCAGCGGTGGAAGCCGATCCTCGACGCGTTCGACAAGGTCGACGTCAACTTCGCCCTGGAGGTGCACCCGACGGAAATCGCGTTCGACATCGCCACCGCGGCCCGGGCCATCGAGGCGGTGGGCGGGCACCAGCGGTTCGGCTTCAACTACGATCCGTCGCACCTCGGCTACCAGCACGTCGACTACGTGCGCTTCATCTATGAGTTCCGCGACCGCATCTTCCATGCCCACATGAAGGATGCGTGGTGGGGCAAGGGCGACGGCAGCGTGGGCGTGTTCGGCGGACACACGGAGTTTGCCGACCACCGGCGGTACTGGGACTTCCGCTCGGTGGGCCGGGGTGACACGGACTTCGAGCAGATCATCGTGGCGCTCAACGACATCGGCTACCACGGGCCGCTCAGCATCGAGTGGGAGGACTCGCGCATGGACCGCGAGCACGGCGCGACCGAGGCGTGCCAGTACATCCGGGGGATGGACTTCGAGCGCAGCGAGATCGCGTTTGATGCGCAGTTCGATCGGTGAGGGGGAGAATGTAGCCATGGAGGAACCCGGAAGTCAGGGAAGTCAGGGGAGTCAGGGAAGGCGACGGCCCGCGACTGGCCCCGCCGCCCGGCGTCGCGATAATATCTGCCATGAACGCACCGCTCCTGACCAGCCTCGTGCTCACGCTCGCCCAACAGAACGCCAACGGCAACGATGACGGCCACGGCACCGCGATCCTCTGGGCGATCGTGCTCATCGGCGCGGCCATCGCGCTCTTCTTCTTGGAGCTGTTCGTGCCCTCCGGCGGGCTCATCGGCACCGCCGCGGCCGTGCTGCTGGTCTCGGGTATTGTGGTGTTGTTCGGCGTCAACACGACGCTCGGGCTGCTGGCGGCGACGATCGCGATGATCGCCCTGCCGTTTGCCGTGGCGTTTGCGATCAAGATCTGGCCTGACACGCCGATCGGCAGGGCGCTGACGCTGCGCACGCCTGCGCGCGCCGGCGCCGATGCCGATGTCGACAGCGGGGACAGCGACGAGACGGACGAGCCGCTGCCGCCGCGCCCGGGCGCCCGGGTCGTCACGACGCTGCCCGTGGGCACCGAGGGGCGTGCGGTGACCGACCTGCGGCCGGTGGGCACGGTGCGGTTCGACGATCAGCGTGAGGAATGCCTGGCGCTGGGCGGGACGATCGAGGCGGGGACGCTCGTGCGGATCGTGGCGGTGGACGGGATGCATGTGAAGGTGCGGCCGGTCGACGCGGGTGGACACCCCACCTAGAGCGCCTCCAACCCATCCGTAGCGGGTGGGGTGCCACTGACAAGCGGAGTCCGCGGAGCTTGTCAGTGCGAATTGCCGCCAACACTGACAAGGCCGAGGACGGCCTTGTCAGTGGCACCCGCTACGGTTGGATTGCTCTAACGGCGCTTCACCGGCGACGCCTCAAGGAGCAGCCCGCGTTCCAAATCACAGAAAATTGCTGGCGTCGCGATGCAGCGCAGCCATAATGGGGGAGGCTCCCGACCTGACCCCACGGCCCGCGCCCGTTCCCCGTCCCGCCCCCCTCCCCCCGCTTCGCCCGCCTGGACTGGAGAAAGCTGCCATGCCCGCCCACTTCTTCCCCACCGCTGCCGCCCGGCCCCTGCTCGCCGTCGCGTTCGCGCTGGCCCTGCCCCTGCTGGGGCTGGCGGGGCCGGCCCGCGCCCAGAGCGACTGGGACGCGTACATGCTCCAGCTCGTGAACCGGGCGCGGACGGACCCGGGCCTGGAGAACACGTTGCAGGGCACGGCCTACCTGCACGCGGCGGTCACGCCGGTTGCCTATGACCTGCAGATCGCTCAGGCGGCGCAGGGCCACACCAACTGGATGCACCTGAACGTGGGCAACACCGACCTGGTGCGCACCGCTCCGCCGCGGTCGTTCGCGCATTACCAGACGCACAACGGCACGCCGCTGCCCGGCGGTGGCACGGGCACGCCGCTGACCGACTCGCCGGGCTTCACCGGGGCGGGCATTGGCGACCGGATCACCGCGACGGGGTTCGAGTGGTCCGCCGTCTCCGAGAACATCGCCGCGGAGTGGAGTTCCGTCGAGATCCCGCTCGACGCCGCGCGCATCGAGACCAGTCACGCCGGCTGGTGGAACAGCGAGGGCCACCGCATCAACATGATGCGCGACACATCGCGCCTCTTCGGCCACCACGCCGAGACGCGGGCCGCCAGCGCCGACGCCGACAACAACTTCCCGGAATGGATCGCCGACCTGCATCTGGCGACGCAGAACTTCGCCCGCCCGCAGTACTGGCAGGCGCCGGACCAGTACGCGTTCGGCCTCATCTACCACGACTTGGACGCGTCCGCCGACTGGACGCCGCGCGACGAAGGCGATCCGGATCGCGAGGGGCTGGGGGGCGTCGAGTACGAGGTTTACGTCGCCAACACGGATCACGCGATCACCTCGGGCACGACGATGGACAACGGCGCGTTCACCATCGCGCTTGAGCCGGGCGACTATGACCTTTACTTCAGCGACCCGGCGCTGCCCGGCGGCTACGCCGTCCTCGACTTCGACGTGGCCGCAAGCTGGAACACGGACCTGGGCAACCTGCTGGTGCCCGAGGCGACGTATCTGGCGGGCGACATGAACCTCGACGGCGTAGTCGACGCGATCGATGTCGCGCCGTTCGTCCGAGCGCTGACCGACCCGGCCGCCTACGAAGCCGACCTCGGCATCGATCCGGTGCTGGTGGGCGACATCAACACGGACGGCGTGCTCGACGCGGTCGACGTGGCGCCGTTCGTGCGGCTGCTGGTGGGCGGGGGCGACGCGCACGCAACGCCGGTGCCGGAGCCGGCGACGGGGGTGGTGCTGCTGGTGGGGGGGTTGGCTATGCTCAGCCGACGGGCGGTGGGGTTGCCGGATTGCTCGGGGAGGTGATGTGGGTGCCAGCTCGGACAGCGTCAACCAATTGTTGAATTGCGCGCTTGAGCCTGAGAAACGAGGGGCATTTTTGTCCGACGAGTTGAAAGTCTATGTACCGCGTCAACATGAGTTGATCATTTATCTCGGCGTATGCCCCAACCATCTCTTGTAGCGCCTTCTTTGCGCCGCGTATCGACTCCGGTTCCGCGGGGGCATCAAGCCCGGGAGCTACGAAGCCCTTGCCCCGGCTTAGTTCTGCGCCTGCGAAGCTGGCCACGCTCGCCAGCAGCCATGCCTCGTACTCCTGCATCGCGAATACAATGGCCACGGAGAAGTTCACCCCGCCTCCGATCGTGCGGGCCGCGTCGGCTAGCCAACGAGCGGCGTGGCACGCGCAAAATCGGTCGGTTCCAAACTGATTGCGATATTCCGCATGATCGACACGTCCCGCGTCGCCGTCGGTCACGAGCAGCACGGCGGCGACGTCTGGTCGCTTGAGGGCGTTGCCCAATTGCCGCGTCCACCACTCCATCGGGGGTCGTGATGACCGGCCGACCAGCGTCGGTACTTTCGCCTGCTTGATGACGTGAGGGTCGACGAACAGCACCTCGTCGCCGCCCAGGTCGGTCAGCAATCGGTTGACGAGGTTGGGGACAGCCGCTGCATCGCCCTCCCCTTCGACCATGAGCACCAAGCGATTCCGGGTCACGAGCCAGACGCCTCCCGCTCTTGCTCCTCGATACGCGCAGGGTCTGCCGTGAACAGCTCGCCCGGGAGCAACAGGTGTTCTCTCAGTGATTCGCGCTGTTCCGCAGCCAAGCCGCCGATTCGGGTCTCATGCGTCGCGGCATCCAACTCGACGACACGGATCTCGTCGTCGGAAAAATGATCCAGGAGGCCGGGACTGTGCGTCGCGAGGATGACTTGACCGCGGCCTTCTGTTGGCGCCAACCCTAGCTCTTCCGCAAGGATCGACATTGCTCCCGGATAAATGCCGTTCTCCGGTTCCTCAAACATCAGCACCTGCCTTGGTGGCGTCTGATACAGGGCCAACAAGTGGGCGAAGAACCTCCGAAACCCCCCTGACTCCTGGGAGATGCGCAGCGGCATAACTTGGTCGCCCGCTTTATGGCCGACAACGATGTATTCCGGTTTCTGAATCGAGTTCAGCTCGACCGAGGTGACGGATGGATTGAGCTGCTGCATCCGCTCAAGCATGACTTTGCGGGCTACCCGATCACGTAGATTACGTGTGATGTCCCCGAGTATCTCCAGGTAGTTCCCAGCGTTATCGGATAGCCCGTCCAGCCGCATCTGGTTGCCGAACATCGTGTTCGGTTCAGGGTGACACAATACAGATCCCGGCAGATCGTGCCAGCCGATGCCGTCGGTTAGAGCGGTAAATGCGAGCACCGCCTCGGACATTGTCGGTAGCTTGCCTAGCACGGCGCCTTGTCCTGGATCAGGCCGCGTCGTTACCGACGGTTCGACCGTCCATTTCCGATCTTCGACTTCAAACAGAACCCGATCGCCGAGCATAAACCGCTCAAGTTGAAGTCTTTGTTCGCGCCGGTCTTGATGCGAAAAGCCAAGTTCGTAGACGAAATACGAGTCGAAGGCTTCAAGCTTGAATCGCAAGGAAATCGACAATGGCTGATCTGCCGCCGCCGCGGGAGAGATCTGCCGCCACGTACCATGTGCGGGGACGGCCGCATTTCCCGCGATCAAATAATCTCGGACGAAGCGGATGGCTAGTAGAAAGGTGGACTTGCCGGTGCCGCTCCGGCCGATAAGCACGGTCACGGGCGACAGGTCGACACGCACTTCGCGGATGCTTTTGAAGTTGTGGATACTGATCTGTTCGATCATGGGAGCACTTCCGCAGACGCCATTTTATACGTATCTCATCGTCGACCACCGGCCACGTTCAGCTGCTTCAGTCACCGCACGTTATCGGCTTCGTCCCCCTCGCTGCTGGATCCTCTACGCCACCCCCGCCGTGCCGGTCGTGATCGCCTCGCTCACGTACTCCCTCGGGTCGGTCACATACCCCGTCAGCGCGCTCGCCGCGACGGTCAGCGGGCTGGCGAGGTAGACGCCGGCCTGCTTGTGGCCCATGCGGCCGGGGAAGTTGCGGTTCGTCGTGCTGATGCACGTCTTGGGCTCGTTCAGTCGCCCAAACGTGTCGATCGGGCCGCCGAGGCACGCGGCGCAGCTCGACGCGCCGATCATGCAGTTGGCGTCCTCGAGCACCTCCTGGATGCTGCGCTCGCCGGGGCCCTTGGGCTCGCCGTGGATGTTCAGCCGCTTCATGTCCGAGTGCACCTCGGTCGAGCCGGGCACGACGAACGTGGGGATCTTGACCTGCCGGCCTTCGAGCACGCGGGCGACGAAGATCATGTCGGTGATCTTCCCGCCCGTGCATGAGCCGACGTAGGCTTGGTCCAGCTTCACGTCGCTGCACTCGCGCGCGGTCGCGCGGTTGTCGGGGCTGTGCGGCTTGGCGACGAGCGGCTCGAGCGCGGCGAGGTCCCACTCACGCTCGTAGACATAGTCCGCCCCGGGGTCGTCGGCATAGACGGTCCAGTCGGGGCTGGTCGAGCGGGCGCGGACATACTCGAGCGTCTTCTCGTCGACGTCGCACACGCCGTTCTTGCCGCCGGCTTCGATGACCATGTTGGTGAGCGTCATGCGGTCTTCGAGGCTGAGGCTGCGGATGCCGTCGCCGGCGAAGTAGAGGGTCTTGTAGGTGCCGCCGGAGACGCTGATGTCGCCGATGACGGCGAGGATGAGGTCCTTGGCGGTGAGGTAGGGTGGGATCTGGCCGTGGAAGGTGAACTTCATCGTGGGCGGCACCTTCATCCACGTCTTGCCGGTGCCGAGGGTGAACGCGGCGTCGGTGTTGCCCATGCCGGTGGCGATCTGGCCGAACGCCCCGGCCGTGCACGAGTGCGAGTCGGTGCCGAGCAGGATCTCGCCGGGGCGGACGTGGCCCTCTTCGGGCAGGGCCTTGTGGCAGACACCCTTGTAGGTGGTGTTGTCGGGGTCGTTGTAGGGGTTGGGCATGCCCGACTCGCCGGAGATGATGAAGTCCGGGTCGTAGTAGTAGGGCAGCTTCTGCTCCTTGACGAAGTCGCGGAGGATCTGGATGTTGCGGTGGCACTTCTGCTCGGCGGTGAAGATGTAGTGATCGGGGATGATCACCACGCGGTTGGGGTCCCAGACTTTCGCGTTCTGGCCGAACTGCTCCTTGAAGATGCCGATGGTGCCCGGGCCACAGACGTCGTGGGTCATGAGGATGTCGACGTCGACCCACACGTTTTCGCCGGGGGTGACCTCGCTGCGGCCGGCGTGGGCGGCGAGGATCTTCTCAGTCATGGTCATGGGTCGGGGCATGGCGTGGGTCTCCCTTGGGGGTAGTCCTCCAGTTTAGGGCGTGGCGCGCGGGCGGACCAGTGCGGGGCATCGCCGCCTGGGACCGGCCGCCGCCGCCGGTGCGGGGGTTGAGGAGGCGATGAGAGGTGAGCGATTGTGATACAACGCGGCGTATGGATGTCGTGATACGTTCTGAGCAAGCCTCGGATGCCGGGGCGATTGAGGCGGTGACGGCCGCGGCATTCCGCGGCGCTGCCCGAGCGAGCGGAACGGAGTCGGCGATCGTGCGGGAGTTGCGAACGGCGGGGCAACTGTCGGTATCGCTCGTGGCCGAGCGGGCCGGGGGGATTGTCGGGCACGTCGCGGCATCGCCCGTTGCCATCTCGGGCCAGGGCCAGGAGGCGGGCTGGTACGGCCTCGGGCCGGTCTCCGTCGCGCCGTCGGCGCAGGGACAAGGGATCGGGACCCGGCTGATCCACGAGGCGCTGACGGCTTTGCGCGCCATGGGGGCGGCGGGGTGCGTCGTGCTCGGTGAGCCGGGCTACTACGGCCGGTTTGGCTTCCGCGCCGAGGGGGGCCTGATCCTGCCAGGCGTCCCGCCCGCATACTTTCAGGCCCTGGCGTTTGAGCGGGGGGTGCCGACGGGCGTTGTCGCGTACCACGAAGCTTTCGGTGCTGAAGGCTGATCCACGGCGGCGCGCCGCATCGACAAGTTGGGGTTGGCGAGTGAGAATGACAGTTGTTGGGCCGGGGGTTTCGGCGCGGGTGTGAGCGACTGCGTATGCGATGTCCTTATTGTGGGCAGAACGACGACAAGGTGATCGACTCCCGCTCAGCCGAGGAGGCGCGGGCGATCCGTCGCCGACGGCATTGCAACGCGTGCGGCAAACGCTTCACCACGTACGAGCACGTCGAGTCGGCCCGGCGGCTGGCGGTGATCAAGAAGGACGGCTCGCGCGTGCCCTATGACCGCCAGAAGCTGCTCGCCGGCATCGAAAAGGCGTGCTACAAGCGGCCGGTGTCGGCGGAGCGGATCAATCAACTCGTCGACGAGGTCGAGGAGGAAATCTTCCGCACCCACGAGCGCGAGATCGACGCGGTGGAGATCGGCCGGCGGCTGGCGGACCGGCTCAAGCACGTCGACCAGGTGGCGTACGTGCGGTTCGCGAGCGTGTACAAGCAGTTTCGCGATCTCGATGACCTGATCGAGGAGGTGCGCGACGTGCTGGCGTCGGCGGACCCAGACACGCCGCGGGACCAGGGGCGTTTGTTCTGAACGCGGGGCCCCGCCGGTCGCCCTGCCTTGGGCGGTGGCGGGGCCTTCAATTAACTCTTCCCTCGCGGGCGGTTGCGCGTTATGGTCATGGGCAGGCACCAGCGGGCCGGGGGCATGTCGGCCGCTGAGACAATCTGGCGCTGCTCCGCCTTTCACCTCTCGGGAAGGAGTCGCGTATGGCTACGGTCAGTCGGATTCTTGCGGGCAAGGGGGCGCGGGTTCACACGATCGATGTCGCGGCGAGCGTGCTCGACGCCGCCCGGCGGATGAACGAGCAGCGCATCGGGGGGCTGGTCGTCACCGGCCCGGACGGGCAGGTTGTGGGCATTGTGACTGAGCGCGACGTGCTGCGGCGGCTGGTGGCGCAGCGGCGGGACCCGGGCGAGACGCCGGTGGGCGAGATCATGACCCGCGACGTGATCTGCTGTCAGCCACAGACGCCGGTGGACGAGGCGCGGCAGCTTTTCATGCAGAAGCGCATCCGCCACCTGCCCGTGCTCGACGAGCAGGGCGGTTTGGCGGGGCTGATCTCGATCGGCGACATCAACGCCCACGACCTCGACGGCCAGCAGCTCGAGATCCGCTACCTGCACGAGTACATCCACGGCCGGGTGTGACGGCGCCGGCGCGAGGCTATAACAAGGGCATGGGTGAACAGGCTGAAGTTCGGGCGGGGCGGCGGCGGCTACACCTGGCGGACCTCGACGCGGTGCTGGCGGAGGCGGAGCGTCTTGCCGCCGGGCCGCACCGGACGCTGGGGCGCTGGTCGCTGGGGCAGATCCTGGCGCACCTGGCGATCTTCATGGACAAGTCGGTCGAGGGTTTCGGCTTCGAGATGCCCGCCGCGCTGCGCTGGCTGGCGAGGCCGATGCGCCGCCGATTCGTGCGCAAGACCTGGCCCGCGGGGCTGCGGATTCCGAAGCGTGCGGCCGCGACGCGG
>JBBDRN010000044.1:73359-79567 GCA_040905445.1 Phycisphaeraceae bacterium
CCCCCCCCCCCCCCCCGCCGGAGGTGTCGACGGAGGAGGGGCTGGCGCGGCTGCGGGTGGCGGCGGAGCGGTTGAATCGCGAGCCGGCCCGGGCGCCGAGCCCGCTGCTGGGCCAGTTGAGCAGGCGGGAGTGGGACCAGTTGCATTGCCGCCACGCGGAGCTGCACCTGGGCTTCGTGGTGCCGGGCGGTGGCGGCTAGAACGCGCCCCCGCCATTCGCACTGACAAGCTCCGGGGACTCCGCTCGTCAGTGGCACCTCAACCACCAGGCTTGGGCTGGGATCGCGCTAACCCGCCAACTTTTTTGGATCCGCCGTCGTGCTACTCCCCCGGGCAGGGGCGGTCGAAGTGTTCGCGGATGAAGCTGCGGACGGCGTGGCTGTGGGTCTGGAAGTCGTCTCGCAGTTGCTCCGCCGGGCCACGCTCGCCGTCGGCGCGGTAGTGGAGTCGGCGGGCGAGGTGGGTGAACTCGTCGGCGTCGGGGGCGGGCAGGAACAGGTCGCGCGCGTTGCCTCGCAGCATGCGCAGGCCGTTGATGAGGCGACGGAAGAAGCGGTAGGCCATGCTCAACTCGGCGTAGACGCGCGGGGAGAGGATGTCGGCCCGGCGAAGGGCCTCCATCGCCAGCGACACGCGCGGCGAGCGGAGTTGCGGCACCTCGCTGGCGTGGTGGACCTGCAACAACTGCACCGCCCCTTCGAGGTCAACGAGCGTGCCGGGGCTGTACTTGGCATTGGGTTGGCCGTCGGCGTTGGCGAGCTTCTGCTGCTTCTGCTTGCCCCAGAGCTCCCAGAGGGCGTCGAGGTCGTAGGCGCCCTGCTCGTAGACGACGTGGTCGCGGGTGCGTTCGATGTCGTAGCCGAGGCGCGGGTCGCCGGCGATCCAGCGCAGGCGGACCAGGGCGAGGCGCTCGAAGGGGTGGGCGGTTTTGGTTTTCGCTTTGCCGGCGCGGACACCTTCCTCGGGTTTCCGGGAAGGAGGGGAAGCGGCATGGCGGCGGTTTGCTGATGCGTCGGTGGGGAGGATGTAGTAGCGCTCGAAGTGGTCGAGACTGATGGCCAGCGGGCCGTCCTTGCCGTAGGGGCGCAGGCGGGTGTCGACCTCGAAAATGCCTTCACGCTTGGTGCGGATGAAGGTGGCGGTCTCCTTGGCGTGGGTCTCGAAGAACTCGGCGTTGGAGAGGTTGCCGCGTTTGCCGCCGACGGTGCGGCCGGGGCCGGAGTAGAGGAAGAGCAGTTCGATGTCGGAGGCGTAGCCGAGCGCGACGCCGCCGAGCTTGCCCAGGCCGCACACGGCATAGCGGGCCTGGCGGTCGCCCGAGGGGGCGGGCTTGTCGCGCAGCGGGTGGCCGTAGGAGTGGACGAGGTCGTCGTAGACGGCGTCGGCGGCGATGGCGACGAGGTTCTCGGCGAGGGTCGTCAGGCGCAGGGACAGGTCGCGGAAATCGACGTTGGGGGTGAGGATGTAGTCGAGGTCGATGAGGTAGATCTCGCGGTCCTTGAAGCGGTTGAGCCGGTCGCGCTGCTCGGCGACGCCGACCGCGCCATGCATGGCCTGTTCGAGGCGCAGCGGCAGCGTCTCCATGGGCGGGTAGATGCGCTCGCCCTGGAGGTGGGGTCCGAGCACGGGCAGAAGCGATTCGTACTGGCCGCGGATGAAGTCCTCCCAGAGGTAGTCGCTGGTGCCGAGGAGGCGTGCGAGTTCCTTCATGGCGCGGGGGTCGGTCAGGAGCTGCATCCACTGCTCGCTGGCGGCGGTCTCGCCGGGGGCGTATTCGGCGAGCAGGTCGTCGATGAGCCGGCCGAAGCGCTGCAGCGCGGCGAAGGGGTCGGGCGACTGGCCGAGGAAATAGGTGAACTGCTTGGTCAGCAGGACCGAGAGGCGGACGCGCTCGATGGTCGGCTGGTCGAGGTGGCCCCGGCGCTGGGGGTCGAGGACGTCGATCTCGTCGCGGACGCGGCCGTCGGCCTCGTTGCCGATGCGGACGCGGCGGATGTCGAGCCCGCGCAGCGACAGTGCCGTGGCGAGGGTGTAGAGAAAAGCGGGCGTGTCTTGGCCGACGATCGTGATGCGCGTCAGGTCGGCGGTCGCCGAGGTGTGCAGCGGCTGGATGTGCAGGTCCATGGGCAGCAGCACCTGCTCGCCGCGCTGCTGGGCGGCGGCAAGGCGCTGGGTGACCCACTCATTGACGAGCTTCTGCGCCTGCTGGCGCGACGTTTCGTCGCGCTTTTCGAGCAGGCGGATGACGCGCTCGAGCAGCTCGCGGCAGCGGGCGCTCCAGGCCTCGAAGCCCGCGACGTCCACGAGCTGGCCCTGGAAGTGGTCGATGATGACGGCGTCGCGCGCCGGGTCGCCGGCGCGGGTGGGGGCGTGCCTGGTCTTGCCGGTGGCGCCGCGGGTGTTGGGCCTGCGCCGGGTGGTCGCGCGCCCCTCGCCGCCGGTCACGTCGTCGACAGGCGGGAGGGTGAAGATGTCGCCCGTCTCGATGCGCAGGCCGGTGGCGGCGAGCACGCCGGTGATCAGCGAAAACTCGAAGGGATGGTCGAACGCCAACACGGTGCAGGCCACGTGGCCGGTGTCGCGCTCTTCGAGAATGGTCTCGACCGGGTTCTGGCGATCCAGCCGTGTGAGGCGGCCCACGTGCTCGGCGATCGCGGCCTCGTCAAAGCGGGCGTGATACTCGGCGTCGACGCGCCCGAGCAGGTGGCGCACGCGGGCAGGGTCCGCTTCCGGGCACCGCCGCGCGATGGCATCGATGTCCAGCGCCATGGCGGTGTATCGTAGGGGCTCGACGCGGGGGTGGGAAGGCGGGGGAAAGGCGGGGGGCGCGGTGGCACGGGGGGGGATGCCGGATGGATTACCCTGTGCGCGCCTTGGCGTCCGCGGTGCCTTGGCGTTGAGCGCGTTTTTGCGAAAGGATGATCGATGCCGCTGCGGTGGGTTGGGTTGATCGTGTTCGTGCTGCTGATTCTGTTCACCGTGCCGGTGCTGCAGATGATCGCCGACCGCGAGCCGCCGGAGCTTGCGACGTTGACAACGCTGGAGTTGCCGGACGATCGGGCAATGCAGATCCGTGGGCGGCTGCTGCGCGATCGAACGCAGGCGTACTACTACACCGTGCTGGATGCGGGGGGGGCGGCGGTGGAGGCGGATGCGTTCTTCGGCAGTCACCCGCCGGGGACGGCGGTGCCGGAGCTGACGGTGCACGTGGCGGAGGAGGGCGCGATGATCGCGGTGACGGCGGCCGCAGCGCCGCAGGGCGTGCTGATCCTGCATGACTTCGAGACGGGGGCGTCGTGGCCGGCGAAGCTGGGGCCTTACGAGCCGGTGGAGCATTGGTCCGACCGCGGGCGTGCGCTGCTGGCGCGGTTCAACGCGGCGCGGGCGGACGGGGAGGCGCTGCGGCTGTACGAGGGCGAGGGGATGCGGCCGCTGCCGATGCCCGAGTGAGTGCGGCGGAATCGGGATCCGCGGGTGTCGCCGGAGCCCGGGCGGCCGCGGGCCTATACTCCGCTTCATGGCAGACGCGCACACGATCGTTCTCATTCCGGGCGACGGCATCGGCCCTGAGGTGACGGCCGCGGTGCGGCGCGTGCTTGACGCGGCGGATGCGCCGCTGGGCTTCGAGGAGCACCGGGCGGGCCTGGCGGCGCTGGAGGCCGGCCAGGACGTGCTGCCCGAGTCGACGCTCGAGGCGATCCGGGGGCACCGGCTCGCGCTCAAGGGGCCTTGCACGACGCCGGTGGGCAAGGGGTTCACGTCGGTCAATGTGCAGTTGCGGCAGAAGCTGACGCTCTACGCCGCGTTCCGCCCGGTGCGCACGCTGCCCGGCGTGCCGACGCGGTTCGAGAACGTCGACCTCGTCATCGTGCGCGAGAACACGGAGGGCCTCTACAGCGGCGTGGAGAACGAGATCGTGCCGGGGCTGATCACGACGCTGAAGATCACGACGGAGAAGGCGTCGACGCGCATCGCCCGCCGCGCGTTCGAGTACGCCCGCCGGCGGGGGCGCAAGCGCGTGACGGTCTTTCACAAGGCGAACATCATGAAGCTCGCCGACGGCCGTTTCCTCGACTGCGTCCAGCGCGTGCACGAGGAGGAGGGCTACAGCGACATCACCTACGACACGATGATCATCGATGCCGGGTGCATGCGTCTCGTCCAGGCGCCCGAGACGTTCGACGTGCTGCTGATGGAGAACTTTTACGGCGACATCGTCTCCGACCTGGCCGCGGGGCTCGTCGGCGGGCTCGGCGTCGTGCCGGGGGCGAACATCGGTGACGACAGCGCGGTCTTCGAGGCGGTGCATGGTTCGGCGCCGGACATTGCCGGCAGGGGCCTGGCGAACCCGCTGGCGCTGCTCATGTCCGCCGTGATGCTGCTGAACCACATCCACGAACGCGAGGGCGACGAGGCGTGCAAGGCGACGGCGAGGCGGATCCGGCAGGCGTATGACCAGGCGCTGGCCGACGGTCAGAAGACGCGCGACATCGGCGGCGAGCTGGGGACCGATGCGTTCGCTCAAGCCATCATCGAACGGTTGTAGCTCACCCACCAACCGCCGCGATCGCAGGGTCCGCGGCGCGGCCCTTGCCCGCGATGCCGAGCCCGAAAGGTCCGCGCAGCGGACCCTACGGCAACTGGATCGTGCGGATCAATCGACGCGCACGGTCAGCCGCTGCGCCACGCCATCACGCCACGCGCACCATCGCCAGCCAGAGGGCGTCGCCTGGCGTTTCGAGGGTCTGCACGCCGGGCTCGACGCGCTGCGGGCGGACCCACTTGCCCTTGTGCAGCTTCATCCAGCGCAGCTCCGCGGGTCCGGGCAGATCGCGCAGGTCGAGCTCGACGCGGCCGGGCCCATCGAAGGCGAGGGCGTATTGCCGGCCGGGCTCGGCCATCAGGTAGACGCCCTCGCCGTGGCTGAGCAGCTCCGGCGCCGGGGCGCATCGGAACCAGTCGAGTTCGGACGTGAACTTGCGCACGCTGGCGATGATGGCGGCCGCTTCGTGGTTGAGCCCCGGGCCGCGTGGCGGGCGGTGGAAGCGTGACGACGCCAGGCCGGCGAACAGGTTGCGCATGAGCTTGGGCGCGGCGCCGAAGTGGTCGCCGTAGATCTTGACGCAGTTGATCGGGCGGGGGCTCGGGGCGAGGTAGTCGCGCGCCTCCAGCAGCCGTCGATACTGCAGGCCGCGATCGCTGATCGGGTAGCCGGTGTTCTGTGAGACGTCGACGAAGCTGTAGGCCTGGGTGTCGTCGTACACGGTGCGGTGCGTGTCGTGCATGATGTCGTTGTGGCGGCGCATGTCGGCGGTGTGGACGCTGAGGCCGCGCTCGGCGGCGCGGCGCCGGGTGTGCATCGCCCAGTGGCGCGACCACTCGGCCGGCTCACCCGACTCGTTGTTCATGCAGTAGAGCACGTTGGGGTAGTCAAGCGTCACATCGAGGACGCGGTCGACCCAGGCCTGCTGGATCTCGAGCAGCAGGCCGTTGTTCTCCAGCGGGGGCACGGTGTGGAAGAAGCCGTGCGATGTCGGGTGCATCGCCGGCTCGAAGCCGACGACCTCGGGCAGGCTGGACAGTTCGGCGGTGTAGTTGATGTTGTTGCGCGGGTTGAACGGGTGGCGCGACCAGGGTTCGAGCGTCAGGTCCCACATGTCCCATAGCTCGAGCTGCACGATGATGCCGCGGTCGAACGCGAGGCGGAGCAGCGTTTCGAGGCGCTGGAAGTAGGCGTCGTCGAACCGGCGCAGGTCGAAGCGGTCGCCGTCGCGCGCGAAGGCGTAGACGTTGCCGGGGTCGCGGTCGCTCATCGTGTTGCGGATGTAGTTGCCGCCGGCGTCGACGAGGCGGTCGAGGTGGGCTTCGAGGGTCTCGTTCTCGAGCACGAGGTGGTTGAAGAGGTTGTCCTCGCCGCTGGCGCCGACGAGCAGGACGGGCTCGCCGCGGTAGCGCCAATACCACGGGTGATCGTCATCGGGGCCGATGCGGTCGGCGGGCGCGGGGTCGGGCATGGTCGGCCTCGGGCGGTGGAATGACCGATCGAGGATGATACATGATGGAGGTTCCGAAGCAGGCAACGGCGCCCGATCTCGATCGCGGGCGTTGATCGGGCGCACCGTCCCCCGGCCGCTCCCCGGGGGGGGCAGCCTGTTAGAACGTGTGTGACAAGCCTCATCATCCCGGTTGCAGTCGATGAAGCATCAGG
>JBBDRN010000045.1:0-134 GCA_040905445.1 Phycisphaeraceae bacterium
GGCCAACGTTCTCACCCTTGACACGCAACGGGTTTTCATAGAAGAGACACAGAGGGAGGGGAATCGCCACAAATGAACACGGATGGGAACCATCCTGAGAGACCGGGTAGCAGGGCGCATCCATACGCTCTTTT
>JBBDRN010000045.1:234-17624 GCA_040905445.1 Phycisphaeraceae bacterium
CTCTGTGTCTCTGTGTCTCTGTGTCTCTGTGTCTCTGTGTCTCTGTGTCTCTGTGTCTCTGTGGTTGTCCGTGCGTCCACGCGGTGGGTCGCGTCACACTGTCGCGGGGTCGATGCGCAGCAGGGGTTCGACCGGAGAGGTCGGGTCCAGGATGTCACGCACGATGGCGGCGACGGCGGTGCGCTGGCCGGGCCAGAGAAAGGCACGGTCGGCGTAGGGACGCGGCACCCAGCGCACCGCGTCATGGTCGGCGTCGAGCGTCGGCTCGATGTCGCCCGCGACGTGGGCGGCGAAGCAGGGGCTCATGATGATGCACTGGTGGCTGTGCAGAAAATAGGTGTTGGGCTCCTCGAGCTGCCAGAAGCTGACGAGCCCCGCGCCCGGCGCGTAGCCGGTCTCCTCCGCCAGCTCGCGCAGGGCGGTCTGGGCGGCAGTCTCGTGCTCGTGCATGTGGCCCATGATCGGCTGCCAGGTGTTGGGCAGCGAGATCGTCGGAACGCGGTGGAGCTGGAGGAAGTGAATCTCGGACCGCGGATTCCGGACTTCGAGGTTGGGGTTGGGCGGGGCGGGGAGTGTGGCGGGGGTGATGGGCGTGGCGGGCGTGGCGGGGGTGGCGGGGGGCGTGCGGAAGACGTAGACGTCGACGATGTCGGTGCGGATGGGGGGAGCCATGGTGCGGTGAGGGTAGTGGAAGAATTCAGAATTCAAAATTCAGAATTCAGAAAGAGGCAGGGGAGGGGATGGGAGCGGGGATGCCGTGTCTGGTTTCTGAATTTTTGAATTTGGATTTTGCCCGATCCGGCCCGTCGCGCACGGACTCGCTCAGAGCCGCGTTACTGGGGCCGTTCCGGGGGGGCGGCGTCGGGCCCTACAATGGGGGATGATGCAGTGGGTCTACCTGGACAACAACGCGACGACGCGGCCGGCCGACGAGGTCGTGCGGGCGATGGCGGCCGCGCATGAGCAGTACTGGGCCAATCCGTCCTCGGTGCATCGGCTTGGGCAGATGGCGCGGCAGCAGGTCGAGACGGCCCGGGAGCAGGTGGCGCGCCTGATCGGGGCCCAGCCGCGGGAGTTGATCTTCACGTCCGGGGGGACGGAGGCAAACAACCTGGCGCTGTGGGGCTTGCTGTCGGGCGGGGCACGCCGCGGTGGGGAGGGGGGGGTGCTCGTCACGAGTCGGGTGGAGCACAGCGCCATCCGGGAGCCGGCCGAGACGCTGGCGGAGGCGGGGGTGGCGGTGCGGTGGCTGGCGCTGGGGCAGCACGGGGTGATTGAGCCGGCGACGCTCGGGGAGGCGCTGGAGGAGGTTGTCTTCGGCGGGGAGGGGGGAAATGGCGGCGGGGCGGATGGCGGGGGAGATCCGGCCCAGCGCTCGCCGACTCGCTCAGAGCCGGCGTTAACGCCGGGCGTCGTGCTGGTGAGCCTGCAGTGGGCGAACAACGAGACCGGGGTGGTTCAGCCCGTGGCCGCGCTGGCGGAGCGGGTGCGGGCGGCGCGGGCCGCGGCGAGCGCCCGCGGCGTGCGGACGCGGATCTACTTCCACGTCGACGCGACGCAGGCGGTGGGCAAGCTGCCGGTCGACGTGGGGGCGTGCGGAACGGACCTGCTGACGCTGTCGGCCCATAAGTTCCATGGCCCCAAGGGAATCGGGGCGCTGTGGGTCCGCCGGGGCGTGCGGCTGCGACCGCAGCAGCGCGGCGGACCGCAGGAACGCGACCGGCGCGGGGGTACGGAGAACACGGCCGGGATCATCGGAATGGGCGCCGCGGCGGAGCTGGCGGCGGCGTTCGTCGCGGATGGGGCGCGCGTCGCGGAGCTGGCGGCCATGCGCGATCGCTTCGAGCGCGCGATCGTCGCGGCCGTCGGGGGGACGGCGGGGGCGGAAGGCGTGAGCGTCGTGGTGCATGGGGCGGGGGTGGCGGGAGTGGCGGGGACGGCGGGGGTGCAGCGGCTGTGGAATACGACGAATATCGGCTTCGTCGGGCTGGAGGCGGAGGCGATCCTGCTCGGGCTCAGCGAGCTGGGGGTGTGTGTGTCGGCGGGGGCGGCGTGCTCGAGCGGGTCGCTCGAGCCGTCGCCCGTACTGCTGGCGATGGGCGTGCCAGAGCCCGTGGCGCACGGCTCGGTGCGTTTCTCGCTCAGCCGGGAGACGCGGCAGGCGGAGCTGGACGAGGCGGCGAAACGCGTCGGGGAGGTCGTCGGGCGGCTGCGCCAGACCCTGCCACTTGCGGCTGGCGCTGAGCAGCGCAAGATATAAGGCTGGTGCGGGTAAACCCGGGTGAGAAGCCACAGAGGCACCGAGGCACGGAGAGGAAGACGAGGGATAGCCACGGATGGACAGATGGGGCGTGTCGGAGGGGTCCAGCCACGAATGAACACCAATGAACGCCGATGGGGATGAGAGAGGGGGCGGGCCTGCCGCACCCCCGCTTCCGCCGCGGCCGGCCCTTGCCTCTTATCCGTGTGCATTCGTGTTCATCTGTGGCTAAATTCCTCTGTTCTGTGTGTCTCCGTGGTTGTCAAGGCGATGCTGGGTTTGACGGGGCTGCCGCGGTGGCGGCCGGCGGCGAGGACGAGGTGCCCGATGCAGTTGATGAGCTGGATGATCTCGCGCCTGGGCAGCCGCTTCACGCTGCTGTTCGAGCCCTACCGCCGACGGGTGATGCACTCGGCGGTGGGTCGGTTTCTCGATGAGCCGCTGGATCTGAAGGTGGGCCTGGAGGAGCCGGACGGCACGCAGCGCGTCCTGCCGCTGACGCAGGAGGGCGAGCTCCTGCACAACTGCGAGCAGTTCGAGCGGGTCAACTCGATCACGTTCCGTGGCTACAGCGAGAAGTACAACCTGCGCTTCGAGTTCAACGTCCACAGCGTCTTCTACCCGCAGGACGAGCGGCTGTGCGTCATGCCGGCGTTCTACCTGGAGATGCGCGTCAACCCGGTTGATCGCGTGCGATGGAGCGAGCCGGCGGGCCCGACGCCGGACAAGGTCAAGCTGTTCATCAGGCTCCGTCGGCCCGGCACGCAGATCGTCGCCAGCCCGGGCGGCGACGGGCAGGCCGCGAGCGTGGACTTGGCCTACCAGGCGCCGTTGACGCCCGGGGGCGCCGACGACGGCCCGAGCGTCGCCGTGCGCGAGCGGATCATCAGCCTCAACCCCGAGTGCACGCACCTCGAGGACGGCGACGGGCTGGCGTGCGAGCTGCCCGTGACGCAGACAGGCAGCGGGGTCAAGTGGCGCCTGGTGTGGGCGGCGCACGTGGCCGAGCCCGTGCTCGACGTCCAGCGCGCCGGCGAGCGCGTCGCCCTGCCGTTTCGCTACACGCAGCACTGGTCGAGCCTCGAGGACGTGCTCACCGAGGCGATCGACACGCGCGACGACCACCTCGCGCACTCGCGGCGCTTCGAGAAACTGCTCGAGCAGGCGCCGCTCGCGCCGGCGCAGCGCCACCTGCTGCACCAGGGCTTTCAGAACTGGCTGAGCAACACGTTCTGGTGCCACGTGCCGAACGCGGGCGCCGCCGACGCGGGCTGGTTCAGCGTGTGGGAGGGGCAGTGCTTCTATCACTCGACCATCGACGTCGAGTACAACGTCGCGCTGGTGTATCTGACGCTCTGGCCGCGGCTGCTGGGCGTGCAGTTCGCCCAGTGGGCCGAGCATGCGCAGGCGCATGCGCCGTCCGGCGGGCGGTTTCTCAGCCACGACATCGGCAAGGGGGCGAGCGCGACCGGGCAGGCCTACCCGCACCCCATGGAGGTCGAGGAGAACTGCAACTACCTGCTGCTGCTTCAGGCCTACACGCACTGGACCGCCGACCGCACGCACGCCAGGGCGCACGCCGGGCTCGTCGCGGACCTGGCGCGGTACCTGTTGTGGACGGACATCGACGGCTCAGGGTTCCCATCCACGGGCGTGGCGAACACGATCGACGATGCGTCGCCCGCGACGCAGTTCTCCCCCAAGCAGACGTACCTGGCGGTCAAGCGCTTGAGCGCGCTGCGCGCCGCGGGGGACCTCTTGACCATCGCCGGCGACGAGGCGTTCGCCGAGTTCGCCGCCCGGTGCGAGGCGGTGGTCGAGGCCGACACGCCGAAGGTCGAGCGCGCCGCCTGGCTGGGCGATCACTATGCCGTGTGCACGGAGCGCTCGGCGCACGGGGTGGTCGACGCGTGGACGGGCAAGCCGCTGCCTTACGAGTCGATGCCCGGGTGGGACGCCTACTCGATCTACGCGGGCAACGGGCTGCTGCTGCCGCTGATGGTCGGCCAGCCGCAACTGCTCGACGAGCGGCGGCTGAAGAAGGACATCTACAGCGCGCTGCGCGAGAACCTCAGCCGCTACGGCTGCGGGCACACCTCGGCCGAGTGTGAAAACGTCTGGATCAGCCAGAACCTCTGGCGCGATCACCTGGCGCGGTACCTGCTCATGCGCGAGGGGCTGCCGGCGAGCCACTACTGGGACATGCAGGTGATGAGCAACACGCACGACCAGTCGCTGGGGTTCGTCGACACCTACATCAACAACAACCTCTGCTTCTACCCGCGCGGTGTCACCGCCATCGGATATCTGCTCGCGGGCCCGCGGCTGATTGTCGACCGCCTCGCGGCCGGCGGGCTGTACATCACCGTCGAGCCGGACCGCGATCGCCCGCAGCGCTGGCCCCTGCTCGCGCTGGCGGACTGGAAGGCGGGGAAAATCCCGGTATGCGTCGTCGACGAACAGGGCGAGGTGACGATCGAAAGCCGGTTGGACCCGGTGATCGTGCATGGCGAGCCGCCGACGGCCTCGCCGGACGCGTCGACAAACGCAGGCTTGATCGGGTAACGGGAGCTTCATGCCAGGGCGCGGGTGCCACTGACAAGGCCGTCTTCGGCCTTGTCAGTGTTTGACGTCGTTCGCACTGACAAGCTCCGCGGACTCCGCTTGTCAGTGCCACCCTCAACGCGACGATCCTGTGGCATGCGCTTTAGCAGGCGACGCGCACCCGCACGCGCCTCGCCGCCCGCCGCTCACAGCAACAACTCACCGCCAGCCTCCACGCGTTCGGGCAGCTTCACCTTCTCGAGGTCCGTCATGTCCACCGCCGTCAGCGGGCGCACCTCCAGCGTCGCGTCCACCGCCCGGGGGATCACCTTCGCCAAACCCGTCGCCTCGTCGACCGGCTCGTCGCGCCGCGGCACCGCCACGCCCTGCGCCTCCAGCCACCGCGCCGCGCGCTCGATCTGCAGCACCCGGCTCGACGCCGGGCTGTCCACGCCCTCGGCGTTCTTGATCGGCGCGAACTCCTCGACGCGGTCCGTCTCGTACACAATCGACCGGTCGCACAGCGGCAGGGCGTCGAACACGAACGTCTCGAGCTTCACCGCGTTGGCGGACTCGGGCCTGATCGTCTGCCCCGTCTCGAGATCGATGTGCGCCACCTTCTTCTCGGCGCGGTGGTACGGCAGCGAGAACCCCTCAGCGCGGGTCAGCGACGCGACGAAGTCGACGCGCATCGCATGCACGGCGATCGAGCCGGCGCGGAAGCGCAGCCCGCCGTCGGGCCTCCGCTGCTGGGCGAGCTCGTCGGGCAGGTCCGAGTATTCGATGATGGTGACCTTCCCGTCGACGAGGCAGAAGTTGCCGAGCTTTTCCTCGGGGTAGGCCTTGGGCAGCATCTTGGAGGACATCTGCGCGTCGTCGAGCGCATGCAGGCCGAGGAACAGCGGGTCGATGACCCTGACGTGCGGGTTGTCGATCTGGATGTAGCTGATCTGCTCGATGCCTTGCTCCTGCATGGAAGCAATCGCGCCGGAGCTGGCGAGCGCCTTGAGCGAGCCGCCGTGGCCGTTGGGCGACAGGGCGATGCGGTCGCGGTCTTCCATGAAGACCTTGGCGCTGTCGCGGTCGAGCGCGGGCATCATGCCCTGGGCGAAGAAGGTGATCTGTCCGGGGTCGAGGTCGAACCAGGCCTGCTCGGCGAAGAACGCGCGCGTCGCCGCGTCGTTGTGCGGGCTGGTCATGACGTACCAAGGCAGCGTGCAGCCGAACTTGCGCTGCATCTTGCGCACGGCCTCGGCGAAGATGGCAAAGAGCGGGGCCTTGCGGATCGGCGTCGCGGGGAACGTGCCCTTGGGCGCGTCCCAGCCCAGCCGCGTGCCCTGACCGCCGGCGACGGTGAACACCGCGACCTTGCCCTCGCGCACGAGACGCTCGCCGAGCTTTCTGGCGTCGTGGTAGCGCGGGGCGAGGTCGGCGTCGGGCTCGACAGGGTACCAGGGCGCCGGCTCGATCTGCTCGGGCAGCCGCGTCTCGGGCTTGACGCGCACATGCGTGGCAATCAGCCGATCGACCTCCGGCCAGTCGACGCTCTCGACCTGGTCCAGCAGCCGCGCCTGCCCCGCGGCGTCGAGCTCGTCATAGAAGCTCAGCACGTGCGCCTGGCCCACGCGCTCAAGCTCATCCTTCGCCCGCTCGTATCGCTGCACCTGCGTCGCCTCGGCCATTCTCGTCGGTTCCTTTGCGAATCGTGTTAAACGCCAAGGCGCCAAGGAGGACGCCAAGGACGCCAAACGGAATCAGCCACCGATGGATACAGGTTCACACAGATAAAGGCAAAGCATCAACCACAGAAGCACAGAGGCACAGAGGGCGATCAATCAAACAAAATTTCCCGCCGCGCCTTCCTTTTCTGAATTCTCGATTTTTGGATTTTTCATCCGTGTCCTGATCTCTTCCCCCCTTGGCGCCTTGGCGTTAAAGCGAGCTCTTCCACGTCGCCCGGCCGACGAAGAACGGCCCCAGCCGGTCGAGGTAGAGCGCCGTCTGCTGCGTCTTGCGCATCGCCTGCACGACCGCGGAGAGCGGGTGCAGCTCGCGGCCGGTCAGGCCGATGACGAAGTCGTTGTCCTCGCGGTCCAGTCCGTTGCACGCCAAGCGGATGTCGTGGGCGAGGTCCGCCTGGCCGAAGGCGAAGCCGATGCTGCCATGTTCCTTGAGTATCTCGCGCTGCTCGTCCGCCGATAGCCGGGCGAACGCCCCCGTGCGCCGCAGCGGGTACCACACGACCCAGGGCCAGTCGGGGTTGAGCGCCGTGCGCGTCGGGCGGTGGATGAGCGTTTCCTCAAGGTCCGGCTCGTAGCCGAGCGCGTACGAGCGGCCGAACATCGTCAGCTCGGGCTTGAGGGTCAACGCGTCGAAGGGCGGCTGGTTGAGCAGTTGCCGCCACCCGCCTGCGAACCAGGCGGGCTCTTCGCTCATCGCCAGCAGGCCCACGCCGCGCGGGTCGTGGACGTCTTCATAGAGCGCCCCGCGCACGCCCGCGCTCGCCAGCGCCTCGGCCAACGGTGCCGTGTCGCGCGCCCCGGTGAACACCAGCAACTGCATGAAGAGGCGGCGATCCAGCCGCTGGCCGCGCGCGCCATGCTCGGCGAGGTCGGGAACGGAAGTGCTCGGCGCAGCGGCGACGTCGTCGGCCATGGGCCCCAAGCTTAGTCAGCGCATCGGGCGCGGGCAAAGCAGCCTCCGCCGTAGGGTCCGCGGTGCGGACCGCCCACCGCCCACGCAACGCCCGGCGCCGTCGTGGACGATCGCACAGGCAACGCTCCGCACCGCGGACCCTACATCCGCGAACCCACGATCGCCGCCGCCGCCACCGCCGCGGTCTCGATCCGCATCACGTGGGCGCCAAGCGACACCGGCTGGTACCCTGCCGTCCGCACCGCCTCCTCTTCCTCACGCGTCCAGCCCCCCTCGGGGCCGATGAGCACGGTGATCCGTACCGCCTGATCGATCTTCGGGAGCGGCCGCGCCGCTGCACCGAGCGACGCGATCAGCCGCACGTCCGCCTCCTCGCCCAGCACGTCCGCCAGGTCGCGCGTCGGCTCGACGCGGGTGACCCACAGCCGCCGGCTCTGCTTCGCCGCCTCGATCGCCCGCCGCTCAAGCCGCTCGAGCTTGCCGGGCCGGGGGTGCACCACGCTGCGCTGCGTGCGCAGGGGCAGGACCCGGTCGACGCCGAGCTGGGCGAGCATGTCGACCATGTCCTCCGCCCGCGAGCCCTTGGGCATCGCCGAGGCGACGGTCACCACGGGGCCGACACGGTCATGGACCTCGACGTGCTCGACCCGGCAGCGCACCCCGCCCGCCCCCACGTCGAGGGTCGCCCGCGCCAGCCGACCCGCGCCGTCGAAGAGCTCGACGCGGTCGCCCGGCTTCAACCGCAGCACCCGGCGGGCATGGCGGGCCTGCTCGTTGTCGAGCTCGACGCTCGGGTCGGCGGCGTCGCCGGGCTCGGCAGGCAGGTGCGGGCAGTAGAATCGGGCCGCGGGTGTCTCGCTCATGCGCGTCCATTGTGCCACGGCGATCCGGCGGGGGCGTGTCTCTGCCTTGAGTCGCCGTCGGCGAGCGTCGATAACAGCCACAGGCTCGAACTGCGCCCGTGCTGTTTCCTGCCCGAAGAGGCCCGCGAGTGACCCAGCCAGACCCCCAACGCGCCGCGTCGCACCGTCCCGACGAGGACGCGTCGCCCCCGCCATCCCCGCCATCCCCGCCACCCCCGGCCGCCCCAGCACCCGCGTCTGACCCGGCGGACCTGGCGCCGGACCTGGACCCGCTCTTCGCCGAGCCCGACGCGGGCGACGCGGAGCCGGCTGCGGCTGCGCCCCCGGGGCCGGGCGACAACGCCCAGGCGCTGGACCTGGCGGACGATGCGATCAGCCGCTCGATCGAGCAGGCCCTGGACGCCGCGGCCGCGGGGGAGGACGACGGCGACGCGGACCGGACAACGGGCCTGGGCATGCCAATCGATCCGGAGGCGACGCTGGGGGGGGCCGACGACCTGATGCGGCAGATCCAGGAACTGCTGACGCGGAGCATGGACGAGCCGGCCGCCCAGGCCGAGACCCCGGCGGATGATGTGAACGCCGCAGCGGTGGCGGGTGTGGCGGGGGTGGCGGACGAGGCTGTCGCTGAACCCGAGGCGGTGGCGGAGCCGACGGCCGAGGCTGCCGACGCGGACGCCAAGGCCGCAGAGGCCGATGTCGAGGCTGGGCCCGTGGTCGAGGCGGAGCCGGCCGCAGTTGCGGATGCGCCGGCCGAGGCGGCGGATGCGGCGGTGGCGGATGCGGTGGTGGCGGGGGTCGACGCGGGGGATGCCGGCGCCGATGCGGACGCGGATGCGGCCGATGCGGGGACGGAGACGGAGACTGCGGCAGAGGAGGCCGCAAGCGACAGCGCGCAGGCGGCGCTGATCGCGCAGATCGACCAGATGCTCGCGGCGGAGGCGGACGAGTCGGCCGCCGACCGGGACGCGCCGTCGGCGTTCGACCTGCCGGCGAGCGCGCCTGCCGAGACCGAGCCCCCGCCACCCCAGCCACCACCCGTCACCGAGGCGCAGGCGGAGGCGGGAGATACGGACGACGTGGCGGCCGGCGGGGGGCGCGACGCGGTGGCGGCGGAGCTGGACGACCAGCCGGAGCAGGCGGCCTCGGCTGCGGTCGCGGCCGCCGATGCCGACCCGGAGCCTGACGACGATGGCGAGGGCGAGGAGGACGGGCCGCTCGATGCGGACGCTGACGAGCCGGCCGACGAAGTCGCCGCCCCACGGGCATCGACGCGGCGGCCGCTGCGCGTGCGGCTGCGGGCTGCGGCGGTGGGGATGCGCCGGGTGTGCCAGGGGGTCAACGCGCCGCTGGAGCGCCTGCCCGCCGACATCCGTGAGGCCGTGGGGTGGGCGGGCTTGGCGCTGCTGATTCCGGGTCTGGCGCTGATGGTCTACGGACTGCTGAGCTAGGTCCTGTCTAAATACCGATTCCACGTCGATCGCGGGTGTATAAAGCCGGGACCGCTGGTCCCGGGGCGGCGGCGTGTGCTCATCGTCGAGCACGCGTCCGGGGCGTGGCGGGGCGTGGCGGATCGATCCGCGACCGCGGTGTCGCCGGGGCGCCCAGCCACTGGCGGCCAAGCCACCTCCGGGTGCATCTGCCTGTGGCGGACGTTCGCGTCGACGTCACCCGGAGCTTGCACATGGCCGTGGGTCGTGTTCATCGGCTGCTGCGGCTGATCACGCTGCTACAGAGCGGCCGGGCACGTACGGGCCGGGAACTGATGGCGGAGCTGGGCGTCAGCCGGCGGACGCTGTTCCGCGACCTGAAGATGATGCAGGAAGCCGGCATCCCCTACTACCACGAGCCGGGCAACGGGTATCGCCTGGCCAGCTACTTCTTCCTGCCGCCGATCAGCCTGACCATGCCCGAGGCGCTCGGGCTCATGCTGCTGGGCAAGGCCGCGGCCCGCGACCGGGATCGCCCGCTCATCGCCGCCGCGCTCTCGGGCATCTACAAGCTGCTGAGCACCGTGCCCGAGCCGATCCGCTCCGCGGGCGGCGAGATGCTCGCCCACGTGTCGATCGGCCACGCGGCGCAGCTCGTGCCCGTCCAGCGCGAGGCCGACGCCTACGTCCTGCTGCAGCAATGCGTCGACGAGCAGCGCGCCTGCCGCATCGTCTACCGCTCGCCCGTCGAGACGGAGCCGATCCGCTGCCGGCTGGACCCGTACGCGCTGCACTTCGTCGGCCGGGCGTGGTACGCGCTCGGGCACACCGACGTCCACCGCGAGGTGCGCGTCTTCAAGCTCGCGCGCATCGAGTCGATCGAGCTCGCCGGGCGACGCTTCGACCGCCCCCGGCGCTTCCGCGTCGAGGACAAGCTGGGCAACGCCTGGCAGCTCATTCCCGAAGGCCGGGAGTATGAAATCGAGCTGGAATTCACCGCACGGGTGGCCATGAACGTCAGCGAAGTGCGCTGGCACCCGACGCAGGCGCACGAGATCCTCGACGACGGCCGCTGCCGCATGCGCTTCCGCATCGACGGGCTCAACGAGATCGCCTGGTGGTTGTGCGGCTACGCGGACCAGGTCCGGATCGTCAAGCCGCGCAAGCTCCGCGAGCGCGTCCGCGAGATGCTCGAGCGCGCGGTGGCCAACCACGCGCCGTAGCGCTCGCCGCCACTCGCCGCTTCGTGAACAGCGGTAAACTGGGGCCAAACGCCATGAAGGACGCCACGCCATGAGTCAATCGCCCCACCGCCCCAGCCGCATCCTCTACATCGACCTCGACGCGCTCACGCCCTCGCACCTGTCGTGCTATGGCTACGCCCGCCGCACCTCGCCCACCATCGACGCCATCGCCCGCGAGGGATTGCGCTGCACCAACGTCTACGTCTCGGACGCGCCCTGCCTGCCGTCGCGCACCGCCTTCTACAGCGGGCGCTTCGGCATCCAGAACGGCGTGGTCGGCCACGGCGGCACCGCCGCCCAGCCCAAGGTCGAAGGCCGCCTCCGCGGCTTCCGCGACCGCTTCGTCGACCACGGCTTCGCCTACCGCCTTCAGCAGGCCGGCTACCACACCGCCATGATCTCCCCCTTCGGCCAGCGCCACGCCGCCCACCAGTTCTACGCCGGCTTCAACGAGATCCACAACACCGGCCGCATGGGCATGGAGCCCGCCGAACTCGTCCAGCCCGTCGTCGACCGCTGGCTCGACCAGCACGCCGCCGACGACGGCTGGTACCTGCACCTGAACTACTGGGACATCCACACGCCCTACCGCGCCCCCGCGTCCTACGGCGAACCCTTCGCCGACGAGCCCCTGCCCGCCTGGCTCGACGACGACGCGCTCATCCAGCGCCACGTCAACAAGACAGGCCCGCACTCGGCGCAGGATCTCGGCATGTATGGCGACATCAACGCCGAATACTGGACCCGCCTGCCCGAGCGTATCACCGACCGCGCCTCGCTCACCAAGTGGATTAACGGCTACGACACCGCCATCCGCTACGTCGACGACTGCATCGCCCGCATCGTCGACAAGCTCAAGGCCGCCGGCGTCTACGACACCACCGCCATCATCATCTCCGCCGACCACGGCGAAAACCAAGGGGAGCTCGGCATCTACGGCGAGCACGGCACCGCCGACCACATCACCTGCAACGTCCCCATGATCGTCAAGTGGCCCGGCTGCGCGAGCGGCCGCGTCGACGACGCCCTCCACTACCACCTCGACTGGGTGCCGACCGTCATGGACCTCGTCGGCGGCAAAAAGAGCGAGCTCTGGAGCGGCCGCTCCTACGCCGCGACCGTCACCGGCGCCGGCGACCCGCCGGCCCCCTGGGACGATCTGGTCATCAGCCAGTGCTGCCACGTCTGCCAGCGCAGCGTGCGTTTCGGCCGCTGGCTCTACATACGCACCTATCACGACGGCTTCCACCTGTTCCCGCGCGAGATGCTCTTCGACATCGACGCCGACCCGCACGAGCTGCAGGATGCCGCCGCCGACGAGCCCGACGTCTGCCGCGAGGGCGCCTGGCGGCTGATGCGCTGGCACGACGAGCAGATGCAGATCATGGCGGACACCGCGTCGGACGTGGTCGACCCGCTATGGACGGTGATTTACGAAGGCGGCCCCTTTCACGCCATGCACGAACCGGGCCGCAGCCCGCTGCCGGCGTACGTCGAGCGGCTCGAAGAAACCGGCCGCGCCGACGGCGCCCGGGCCCTGCGCGAAAAGTACAGCATTCCCGACCGACCGGCATGAAGCCGCGACCGCTGGTCCCGAAGCATCAGCCTGCCCGGAACCATCGGCCCCGGCCTATCAATCCGCGTACTCGTACACCACGACCTCGACATGCTGCACGCCCCACTGCAGGGCGCGCTCGTGGGTCGGGTAGAGCACGTCCAGCCGGTTGCCCTTGATCGCCCCGCCGCGATCCAGCACCTGCACCGGCTCGCCGTCGTGATAGCCGGGCACCGACACGATCGTGCCGAACGGCAGCAGATCGGTGTCCGCCGCGACGAGGCGCATCGCGTTGGTCCACACGCTGTAGCCCGACGCCGTGATCCCGTCGGCAAACTCGCCGCACGACTCCGGCCCGGGGCTGTAGGCCGTGACGCGCATGTCAATCGTCCGGACGGGACGCAGCCGGCGACCATCGAAAGTCACGACCTCCTCGCCGTCGTCGGCTGTCGCGACAACCGGGACCGCGGCGTCGGGCATCGACGCTGCGGGCGTGTCATCCAACACCGCACGGGCGAAGTCGGCGGGGGCCGTGGGGCTGGCGGACGTGGCGGGGGGCGTCGACGTCGCGGCCACCACGGTCAACGCGCCGGCGGCGGTCATCGTGATGGCCACGGCCAGCGCGACGCTGGCATACACAGCGCGCGCACCGATCGCGCGGGAAGGTTGGCGTCTCATCTTTTCCCTTTCTCTCTCTGCCCGGGCCGTGCGGCCGCGGGCGGGCGTCTTGCCGCCCTCCCTGGCGGATGTGTCATGCGATCATACCCCGAGTCCGGGGGCCCGGCCACTGAAATCGCGCCCCGCGCGCCCTCGCGCGTTGACCCTGCGCCGGTGCGCGAAGATGGGCAAACCGGGCCGGCCCGGTATCATCGCCCGTGGCGGCGAGACCGGGATTTCCACCCCTTGAACGCGGTGCCTGATGCCTGACGATGGCTTGACGCGGCTGCCCGCCGACGTGCTCTACAAGGCCGACGCGCGCAGCCGCGTCTGGCGCGTCCAGGGGCCGCGCGGCCCCGTCGTGGTCAAGCGATTCGAATACAGCCCCACCCGCCAGCGACTCGCCGCGATGATCGGCCGCCATCCGGCCCAGCGCGAGCGCCGCGCCAACCAACGCCTCGTGGCCGCCGGCGTCGCCGTCGTCCCCATCATCGACGCCGGCATCGATGCCGGCCGACACTGGCTCGCCACGCCGTGGTGCGGCGAATCACTGCAGGCCCGCCTGCGACGCGGGAGCGGCGCCGACACGGAGGCAGACCGCAACGCCGGCGACAAGCGAACGCTCGCGCTCGCCCTCGGCCGCTTCGTCGCCCGTCTGGTTGAGCAGCGCTGGTACTTCCGCGACCTCAAGCCCAGCAACATCCTCGTCGACACCGCCGACAAGCTCCGCCTCATCGACGTCGGCGACGCCAGGCGCCTTGGCGGCCGACGCCAGACCTGGCGCATGCTCGCGACCCTCGATCGTACCGCCCGCCGCGACGGCGCGACCCGCACGCAGCGCTTGCGTGCCGCACGCGAGCTGCTGGCGCATCGCCCCGAGCTCGGCCCTCTGCGCGCGCTCGTCACGACCCTGACGCCCCGTTAGCGGTCGCCCTTCGGGCGACGCGCCTGCCACCTGCTTGCTGCCGGCGGGTGTTTGCCGTCGTTCGCACTGACAAGCTCCGCGGACTCCGCTTGTCAGTGCCACCCTCGCCGCGACGTCCTTACAGCCCGCGCTTGCGGGTGTGGCGTCCGATCCGCCGCGCCTTGATCTCGATCAGCCGGATCAGCCACCGGTCGCCGCGCGTCAGTCGCCGGCAGCCGCGGTAGAGCTTGAACCAGCGCACCCGATCGGCGCGCGTCGCCGCCGCGGCGGGCGTCGAGTGGTGCAGCGCCGCCAGATCTTTGACACGCCACCGTAGCGCCAGCACACGCGCCCGCCGGATGCGGTGCAGATCGATCAGCGTCAGCGTCGCTTCATCGCCGGCGTCGACGCAAGGCGAAAGAAAGATGTGGGCGAGGTACAGGTCGCGGTGAAACAGGCCCGCGCCATGCAGCCGCGCCACCAGCCGCGCCAGCGCCGTCAGGATCGCACGCTTCGCACAACGCGCCGGCACCGTCTGCTCCGCGGCGTACCGCTGCAGCGACACGCCCGGCACCTCGGCCGTGACGAAGAGGCTCGCCAGCTCGACCGCGCCCCGCCGGCGGTACCCCATCGCGACCGGCTCAGGCGTGGCCACGCCCAACGCGCGCAGCCGGTGCGCCCAGCGCCACTCGACGTCGGCGACCGCCCGCGCCCCGCCCAGCCGCGCCCGCACCTGCTCGCTCAGCGGCGGCCGCCGGTACGTCTTGATGAACACCACCCCGCCATCCTCACCCCCGCCACTCGTACCGCCCGGCAGCTCCAGGCGCGCCCGGCCTCGCCAGTCGGGCAGCGACGCCTTGTGCAGCGACCCCGCCCCCTTGGCCGCCCGTTCACCGGCGGCAAGCAGGGCGTCGAAGTCCGCCAGGCCGTGCGCCTCGAGCAACTCGCGGTGGTCGCGGCCGATGTGCAGGACCGTTCGGTCGGGCATGGGGGCAAGCTTAGCGGTTCAACGCGCACGGGCGGGAGGGGAGGGATGGCGGGTACAAAGCCGGGACCGGTGGTCCCGGTGGAGGCGGCGGCCGGCTGCCGACGGACGAAGCGTGTGCGGCGTGACAACGAGGTCCAACACATCGACGGGCGCCATGTCAGCATGCCGAGGGTCGTCTTCAGGCACGCGCGGGCCACCGCCGACGCCCCGGGACCACTGGTCCCGGCTTTGTGCCGGACGCGGCGTCGGTGGCACGGCGGCCGCCCGGCATCTAAGATATGGGGCTCGACCCGCCACCGCCCCGCCACCGCCCGCCCCTTGCCACCGACGCCGCCACGCGCTTCAGCCACATGAACATCCGCAACTTCTGCATCATCGCCCACATCGACCACGGCAAGAGCACCCTGGCCGACCGCATGCTCCAGCGCGTCGGCGCCACCACCGGCCGCCAGCTCCGCGAGCAGCTCCTCGACGACATGGACCTCGAGCGCGAGCGCGGCATCACGATCAAGGCCTCCGCCGTCAGCGTCGAGCACCGCCACGCCGGCGAGCCCTA
Organism: Phycisphaeraceae bacterium; assembly: GCA_040905445.1. Classification (GTDB taxonomy): domain Bacteria; phylum Planctomycetota; class Phycisphaerae; order Phycisphaerales; family Phycisphaeraceae; genus SKPT01. Next base: position 15,891 of record JBBDRN010000045.1, read on the forward strand.
CATGCTCAACTTCATCGACACGCCCGGGCATGTCGATTTCCACTACGAAGTCTCCCGCTCGCTCACCGCCTGCGAAGGCGCCATCCTCGTCGTCGACGCCACCCAGGGCGTCGAGGCCCAGACCGTCGCCAACGCCTACCTCGCCATCGAGCACGGGCTCGAGATCATCCCGGTCATCAACAAGATCGATCTGCCGTCGGCGCGCCCCGAGGAGATCGCCCTGGAGGTCGAACACGTCCTTGGCCTGCCCGCCGACGACGTCATCTTCTGCTCCGCCAAGACCGGCGAAGGCATCGACGAGCTGCTCGAAGCCATCTGCACCCGCCTGCCTGGCCCCGGCGGCGAGGCCAAGGCCAAAACCCAGGCCCTCATCTTCGACAGCGAATACGACGACTACCGCGGCGTGATCGTCTACTACCGGCTGTTCAACGGCAAGCTGCAGGCGGGCGACAAAATCCGCACCATGCGCACCGGGCGCACCTACACCATCAGCGAGCTGGGCAAGTTCACCCCCGCGCCCACGCCCTACAAGCAGCCCATGTACGCCGGCGAGGTCGGGTACCTCACCGCCGCCATCAAGGACCTGGGCGACATCAACATCGGCGACACCGTCACCCTCGACGCCCAGCCCGCCGACGAGCCGCTGCCCGGCTACCGCGAGCCCCAGCCGATGGTCTTCTGCGACTTCTACCCCTCCAGCGACTCCAATTTCGAAGACCTCCGCGACGCCATCAACCGCCTGCACCTGAACGACGCCAGCTTCAGCTACCAGCCCGCCAGCTCCGACGCGCTGGGCTTCGGCTTCCGCTGCGGGTTCCTCGGCATGCTCCACATGGACATCATCCAGGAGCGCCTCGAACGCGAAGGCAACGTCTCGCTCGTCCAGACCGCCCCCACCGTCACCTACCAGATCCTCAAGACCGGCGGCGAGCTCGTCGAGATCACCAACCCCGCGGACCTCCCCGACCCCTCCCAGATCCGCGAAGTCCGCGAGCCGATCGTCGAGATCGAGGTCATCACCCCCAACGACAGCGTCGGCGAGCTGATGAAGCTCTGCGAAAACCGCCGCGGCCGCTACATCAAGCAGACCTACCTCTCCGACACGCGCCAGATCCTCGTCTACGAGCTGCCGCTCGCCGAGATCATTTTCGACTTCTACGACAAGCTCAAATCCATGACCCGCGGCTACGGCACGATGGACTACCACGTCTCCGGCTTCCGACGCGACGAGCTCGTCAAGATGGACATCCTCGTCAACGCCACGCCGGTCGACGCCCTGAGCGTCATCGTCCACCGCGACAAGGCCCAGCAGCGCGGCCGCTCGCTGCTCGCACGCCTCAAGCAGGAGATCGACCGCCACATGTTCGAGATCCCGCTCCAGGCGGCGATCGGCGGCAAGGTCATCGCCCGCGAAAACATCAAGGCCATGGGCAAGAACGTCACCGCCAAGTGCTACGGCGGCGACGTCAGCCGCAAACGCAAGCTGCTCGAAAAGCAGAAAGAGGGCAAGAAGCGCATGAAGCGCGTCGGCACCGTCGACATCCCCCAGGAAGCCTTCATGGCCGTCCTCGACCCCGGCGAATAGCCACGATGGCGCGAAGAACGCGAAGACAGCACGAAGAAGAGCAGAGAGAAAATAGAGGAGCCTAAAAAAGGTTCATCCGGGATTTCCGGGGTCGGGTGCCGACCCCGCGCCGCATCGCAATCGCAGACCCCAGATTCCAGCCCCGCAGG
>JBBDRN010000046.1:0-16650 GCA_040905445.1 Phycisphaeraceae bacterium
AGAAGAATGGGCCAACGTTCTCACCCTTGACACGCAACGGGTTTTCATAGAAGAGGCACAGAGACACAGAGGAAAAGACAGGAGAGAAGGGCCGAGGTGAAGAACGAGTTGAACCGCGAAGGGGCGAAGCAAGCGAAGGGTTCTTGATCAGGCTCCGTCCGAAAACTTCGTATGGCGGGTGCCACTGGCGGCTTGTCCGCCAGTGTGCGCACTGACGCCGGGGCACTGGTGGGCGAGCCACCAGTGCCACCCCTTTCCGGACGATACCGCTTAGGCTTCGTCCCGGATTCTTTGCTCGCGCCTTCGCCTTCTTCGCTTCTTCGCGGTTATTCATGTATCGCAACCCGGACTCACATGACCCGTTTCGTCGCCATCCTGCTGCTCATGCTTCTCGCCGCGGCGCCGCTGCGCGCCGATGCCGCCGCTGCGTCGCAGGCCGAGCCTGAGCCTGAGCGCGCCCTCGGCGCCGTCCAGCACGACGCCCGCCTGGCCAGCCTCGTCGGGACGTGGCGCACCACCGTCGGCAGCGAGATCGTGCGCCTCACGTTCCACGACGACGGCCGCTTCAGCCTCGATGACCGCCAGGGCACGTTCCGCCTCGAGCGCAACAACCTGCACGTCCACTTCGACGACACCGTCACGAGCTACCAGTTCAGCCTGCCCTCGGGCAACGAGCTGACGCTCACCGGCGGGGACCTCGCAGACCCCGTGACCTTCACGCGCCAGCTCGACCGCGGTCGGGCGATCGCCCGGTTGTTCGACGTACCGCCCGAGATCCTGCGCGACCGGCTCTACCGTGTGCTGTTCATCATCGTCGTCGTCCTGCTTGCGCGCCTCGGCATCGCGCTGGCGAAGCTCGTCAGCCGCCTCATCGTCACGGCGCAGCGCGGCCCGCTGCGATTCCTCTACCGCGGCGGACGCAACCGCGCCGGTACCATTCACGCGCTGGCGCTCAACCTCGTCAAGTACTTCGTCTACTTCACCGCCTTGGGCATGATCCTCTCCGAGCTGGGCATCCACTACGCGGCCTACCTCGCGTCGCTGTCGGTCATCGGCCTGGCGATCGGCTTCGGGTCGCAAGGCCTCGTGCAGGACATGGTCACCGGGTTCTTCATCATCTTCGAAGGCCAGTTCGACGTCGGCGACGTGGTCGAGATTTCCGGCCAGACCGGCGTCGTCACGGAGCTGGGCCTGCGCATGACGCGCCTGCGCAACTACCTCGGGCAGGATGTCGTCATCCCCAACCGCAACATCGCGATGGTGGGCAACTACCGCCACCGGGCGCAGCTCGCGTGCGTGGAGGTGGCGATCGCGGACGCGGAGGCCGCGGAGCCCGCCAAGGCGCAGCTCGACACGCTCGCGCGCGAGCTGGCGAGGCAGTTTGACGGCGTGGTGCTCGGTGAGCCGCGCGTCGCCGGGCCGACGACGCTGGCGACGGGCGAGCAGTTCGTGCGCCTGGAGTTGCCGATCTGGCCGGGGCAGACGTGGCTGATCGACCAGCAGCTTCTGCCACGCCTGCGCGAGCTGTTCGCGCGGCAGGAGCTGAGCATCCCGGCGGATCGCGTGGCGGTGTTCTACCACGGCCGGGAACTCGCCCCCGTGACGCGATGGCGGCTGCCCCTGTCGCGCATCACGCATCCGGCCGAACCGACCGACCGCGTGAAGTCCGATATGCTGTAGGGTCCGCTGTGCGGACCTCGCCGCTGCCCCGTGCGCGCCATCCGAAACTCGAAATCCGAAATCTCCACGCCCCCATGCCTGACGCCGCCGACACCACCCCGCCCCGCGCCGTGACCCCGCCGGCCCCCCCTGCCGGCGACGCGCCTGCCTGGCGCACCACCCTCCGCCGGCTCGGGCCGGTCGGCGTGCTGGGCGTCATCTCGCTGACGCTCCCGCCGCTCGGCGGCTTTGTCCTGCTGCTCACCATGGCATGGGTCGGCCCGTTCCTCCACGACCTCCAGCTTCTCGGCACCGGGCTCTACGTCGTCGGCTTCATCGTCCTCGCCGGCCTCGCGCTGCTGCCCACCTACGCCCAGGCGCTGCTCGGCGGCTACGCCTTCGGCTTCGGCGTCGGCTTCCCCGCCGCGCTCGCCGGCTTCATCGGCGCGTCGCTGCTCGCCTACGCGCTCGCCGGCCGCATCGCGGGCGAGCGCCTCATGAACATCATCCACGAAAAGCCCAAGTGGCAGGCCGTCCACCACGAGCTGGTCGGCTCGGGTTTCTGGCGCACGCTCGCCATCGTCATCCTCATCCGCTTGCCGCCCAACTCCCCCTTCGCCGCGACCAACGTCGTGATGGCCTCCGCCAACGTCGCCTGGCTGCCGTACGCGCTGGGCACGGCCATGGGCATGGCCCCGCGCACCGGAGCGGCTGTGTTCCTCGCCGCCGCCGCGGGCTCCTTCGACGTCACGCAGCCGAGCTGGCTTCTGATCACCGGCGTCGCCGTCGCCATCGCCGTAGTGATCATCATCGGCCTGCTCGCGAACCGGGCGGTCAACCGGATCACGAACGGCGGCGGGAACGCCGGTTAGCCACGAAGACGCGAAGGGGGCGAAGGAGGCACGAAGCAAGACAGGAAAGAGAGAGGGAGAGAGAAGAATGTGAGCAGGCAGGGAGGTTAGGCTGTGTCCGAAGACGTCGTTCGGCGGGTGCCACTGGCGGCTTGTCCGCCAGTGTGCGCGCGTGGCGCCAAGGCACTGGTGGACAAGCCGCCAGTGGCACACCTTTTTCGGACAGAGCCTAATAAAAGTATCACCGTCGCCCGCCTCGGCCCTTGCGTCCTCACTTGCTGCCTTACCTGCCTTGCTTCGTGCCTCCGTCGTGCCCTTCGCGCCTTCGTGGCAACCCCGCCCCCGGCGTTTTCTGGAAGAACATGGACACCAAAATCGACATCCTCGGCAAGCAGGAGCTCAAGCTCGTCGCCGACCTGTACAACCAGGTCTTTCAACCTTCGCGCGACGAGGCCTTCTTCCAGCGCCGCCTGCTCGGGCGATACAACGAGCTCATCCTCACCGCCGCGATCGACGGCAACCCGGTCGGGTTCATGCTCGGCTTCGAGCTCAAGCCCAACACGTTCTTCGAGTGGTTGTACGGCGTCCTGCCCGACGCCCGCCGCGCCGGCGTCGCGTCGCAGCTCATGGATGCCGCCCACGCCTGGGCGCGCGACCACGGCTACGAGATCTCGCGCATGGAATGCCTCAACCCGCATCGCACGATGCTGCACCTGGCGATCAGCCGCGGCTTCGACGTCATGGGCGTTCGCTGGGATCCGGACCGGCACGCCAACCTGGTGATCTTCGAGAAGGAACTGGGCGAGAGCGAGGCGTGACGGGGGCAGCGCGGCGGCAAGGCGGGAAGGGCCGTACGCGTGCAACTCCTTTATCTGGAAGACGTTCTCGCTCGCGTGGGCGCGATGGCGCGTTGGCGGGGCCGGTAAAAGTTGCAGGGCGGCGGATACGGTGGCCGATCGAGGTTCCATTCACTTGGACCCCAAGGAGCCACCCGATGACGAGCCACAGAGAACGATGCATCGCCGCGCTGGTTGCCGGCGCGATGGGTTTGGGCGGCGCGATGGCGTGGGCCGATGAAGCCGTCGCCCCCACGGACGCCGCCGCCCCTGCCGAGCCTTCCGCGCCGGCCGATCCGCCTGCTCAGACGATGACCGTCACGCAGGTGGGGCTGGTCGGGAGCTATGAGGATGGCCGCTTCTCGATCGCGAGCGACGACGGCCACTTCTCGTTCAGTCCGCGCCTGCTCCTGCAGATGCGTTACGCGTGGAGCTACCGCGACGGCGGCGTCGGCGGCGTGTCGAGCCAGAGCCGGTCGCGCGACGGCACGGAGATCACCCGCCTGCGCGTCGGCGCGGACGGGCACGTCTTCACACCGGAGCTGACGTACAACGTGCTGTTCGCCTCCGGCCCGCCGTTCGCGATCGGCAGCGCCATGCGGGTGCTTGATGCCTACGTGACGTGGGCGGTGGAGGAGCCCTGGTCGGTGCGGGCCGGGCAGTTCCGCGACCCGCTCTTTCGCGAGTTTGATATCGGCGCCGGCCAGCAACTGGCCGTCGCCCGCTCGCTGGCGGACAACCTCATCGGCGGCAGCTCGATCGGACGCGTCCAGGGCGCGGCGGTGATCTACGACGACGGCGGGCCGTGGCGCGGCATCGTGGCCCTGCACCAGGGCACGGGCAGCGCGAACAGCGCGTTCAGCGCCCCGCGCGGGGGCCTCGGGCCCTCGGGCCGCGTCGAGTACATGTTCGCCGGCGATGACTGGCGCGCCTACCGCACGTTCCGCGCCCGCGACGACCAGGAACTGACGATCGTCGGCGGCGGGGCGGCCTTGAGCCGGTTCACCAACGCCGACCTCCTGCACCACACCATCGACGTGCAGTGGAACAACCCCGCCGACATCGCCGGCCTGGCGGTGTTCGCCGCCCTGCTCGGCCGTTACGACGAGCTGGACGGCGCCAGCAACCAGTACCACTTCGCCCTCGTCGGCCAGGGCGGGTACCGGCTCGACGAGCGGTGGGACGTCTTCGGACGCTACAGCCTCGTCAACATGGACAGCGACCTGAGCCTCCCCGCCGACACCGTCCACGAGCTGACCATCGGCGGCAACTACTACTTCGCCGGCGAGCATGGAAAGGTCACTGCCGACCTGAACTGGCTGCCGCGCGGCTCGGCGGCCGCTCATCCGGCCAAGAACATCCTCGCGCAGTCCTCGAGCGACGACCAGCTCGTCCTGCGCGTGCAGTTGCAGTTGATGCACTGACCAGCAACCGCCGCCTCGGGCGCGCAATCGTTCCGCGCCGCGTCGGCGGGGCCTTCCTCATTCAAGGAGAATGCCGTGACACACAGGATCCTCTCGCTGCTGCTGACGCTCGCCCTGCTGGTGCTGATGACCGGCTGCCATCCGTCCGAGGCGTTCTGGCACTGATCCCAACCGATCGCATCACCCCCACGCGCCCGCAGGCCTCGCCCGCGGGTGCGTTTTTGCGCCCCCCCGGCTCGACCACGACGCCCGGCTCGCTCGCTCAACGCCGCATCCGCACCGCGAGCGATTGCCCCGCATGCGGACCGCCCGGCAGCGCGACGTCGTGCGCCTCGTCGTCGACCGTCAGCCGCAACGTGCCTGCCTGGCCCTGCATGTCGGCCACGTGCAGGTTCGTCACGCCGTCGGCCGCGTCGGTGAACGTCAGCGCGCTGGCACGATCGACCGCGACGGTGCGACCGCTCGGCAGCGTTACCTGCCCCGCTTCGTAGAAAACGGCCGCGACGCGCCGGGTCCCGGGAAAATAGACCGCCTGACGCGCCGGCTCGTTGACGAGCACGGCCGGCGATGCGTCGTCGGCGGCGGCGGGCGCGGCCTCGGGCGCTGCGACACCCGGCATGATCGTGTAGGCGTAGGTCGCGTCGACGATCGAGGGGCCGTGGTCGATCGAGGCGGTGAACATCTCGATCTCCACGGACGTGTCGTCACCCTGACGGTTGATCCGCTGCCAACTGCCTCGCTGCACGTCGTTGGTCACGCGCAGCGCCGCCGGCTGGAGCAGGATGTAGGCGACGCCGTCATGCCAGAGCCACGCCGGCCGATCGAGCCGGTGTTCGCCGGCGGGCAGCGGTCGCGCCTCGCCGTCGACCTCGGCGACGACGGGCCCGTTGAGCCGGCACTGGTTCAGCGTCGTGAGGACGTCGGCGTCCGCGGTGAGGCCGGCGCCGAGCGCGACGATCGCGTCGTCGTCGAAGAACCAGGCCTTGCGGGCCCGCAGGGAGGCGGTCTCGTGCTCGTGGGCCATCTCGAACGCGACCGCGCCGCCGCGACCATCCTCCACGCCGCCGGCCAGCGGCGATCGCTGCGGGAAGGCGCGCCGGGCCGGGTCGGCGAATGTCGTCGTGCCCGGGACGCGCTGCCAGTTCCACGCGGGCATGACGTTGAGGTACTCGTCGCCGCGAACGAGCAGGTAGTGAGCCCCGGCGTTCAGGTACTCGCCGAGCAGGTTCTCGCTGTTGATCTGCTCGGTGTGGTGCGTGCGGTCGGAGACGGTCTTGACGAAAAAGGACGCGGCCGCGCGGTGCCACGTGGCGAAGTCGCTGCGCCAGTGGTAGCGCATCCCGGTCACGGGCGGCCCCGCCGCGGGCGCGCCGGCCGCGACGTGAGCCGCCAGGGCGTCCAGCTCGTCGCGGCGTGCCTCGTGCAGGCGCGACAAGCGCTGGGCCACGCTGGCCAGGCCCCGGACACGCAGCGCGTCGCCGCGCGTCGCCGCACGGTCGAGCGTCGCGGGCACGGTGTGGCCCCCGCGCTGCATCCATCGGCTGCCGTCGAGCACGGCGCCGGCCAGGATCGCGAGGGTCGCGTCGGCAAACGCGAAGCGCGTGTCGTGGAGCACGGCGGCGAGCGCGGTGGCCGAATCGAGCATGGACGCGCCGTAGTGAAACTGCTGCAACCGCGGGCCGTGCTGATAGAAGCTGTGGTCGACCTGGATGCCCTGGGCCGCGCCGACGGCGATCTCATCGACCGCGCGGCGCACGGCGAGCTCGACGGTCGGCAGGTCGTTGGCGAAGGTGCCAAGCTGCACGTGCAGCTCGGCGGCCCAGAGCAGGTTGGCCCCGCTGCCACGCAGCTCGGAGCGGCCGATGATCGCCAGCATGCCCTCGCGCTGCGGCCCGTCGAGCCAGGGCTCGACCAGCGGGTAGAGCTGGCAGGCGATGCGAGGCACGCCGATCTCGTTCCACCACCAGTTCGGCGCGTCGGGTCGCTCGGCAATCCAGACATCGAGCACGCCCAGCATCGCGTCGCGGTAGCGCTCGCGGTCGGCGCCGGCGGCGGCCGGGTGATGGGCCGCCTGGGCCAGGAGCAGCGCCCGTCGCATGGCCCCGGCGGTGTCCCACCGCGCCGATCGATCGTCTTGGAAGGGGACGTCGGTGAACCAGCCGTCTTCGCGGCGAAGCGCCAGCACGCGGTTCGCTTCCGCCAAGTCGACGCGCCGGGCGGTCGCGAGCTCGCGGGCGCGAAAACGGTCGAACAACACCGCCAGTTCGTCATGTCGCTGCACGGTTACGTCCCCCTGTTCGGTGATGGCGGGATTCGCACCGAGCCCCGCCAGGTCCCCGCCTGCCAGCAGCGCCGTCGCGAGGACCAGGCGCTGCATCAATAGAACATCCATCATTTGACATTTCACGTTGAACCTTTGAACAAACCGCCGCGGCCAGCCATCAGCCGGGGCCTCGGATCGCCTGTCGCACCGCGTCGACGAAGCGGCGCACGTCCTCGTGCGTGGTGTCCCAGGCGCACATCAGCCGCACGCCGCCGGCGGCGATGAAGTCGTAAAAGTGCCAGCCGGCATCACGGAGCGCTTCGCTCACCACATCGGGCCAGCGCACGAACACGGCGTTGGCCTGCACCGGGTGCATGACCTTCACGCCGGGAAGCTCGCCCAGCAGCCGCGCGAGCAGCGCCGCGGCGGCGTTGGCGCGCCGGGCGTTGTCGAGGTACGCCCCTGTCTCGAGCACACCGAGCCACGGGGCGCTGAGGAAACGCATCTTGGACGCAAGCTGCCCCGCCTGCTTGCAGCGGTACTCGAACTCGCAGGCGAGCTGCGGGTCGAAGAAGACCACCGCCTCGCCCGCGGCCAGCCCGTTCTTGGTTCCGCCGAGGCACAGAACGTCGACACCCGCCTGCCAGGTGATCGCCCGCGGCGCGACGTCAAGCGAGGCGACGGCGTTGGCGAGGCGGGCGCCGTCCATGTGCACGCGCAAGCCCAGCCGACGCGCCAACTCGCCGACGGCCTCTAGCTCCGCGACGCTGTAGACGGTGCCCATCTCCGTCGGCTGCGTCACGCTCAGCACGCGCGGCTTGGGGTAGTGCACGTCGCTTCGCCGGGTCACGATGTGCTCGACGCCAGCGAGGTCGAGCTTGCCGTGGTCCCCGGGCGCGAGCAGCACCTTGGTGCCGTTGGAGAAGAACTCGGGCCCGCCGCACTCGTCGGTCTCGACGTGCGCCAGCTCGTGGCAGATGATGCTGTGGTAACTGCGGCAGAGCGAGGCGAGGGCCAGGGAATTGGCGGCCGTGCCCGTGAAGGTGAAGAAGACCTGGCAGTCGGTCTCGAAGAAGGCGCGAATCGCGTCGCAAGCCCGGCGCGTCCAATCGTCGTCGCCGTAGCCCGCGGCGTGGCCGACGTTCGCCCGCTCCATCGCCTGCCACGCCTCCGGGCAGATGCCCCCGCCGTTGTCGCTGGCGAACTGGCGCGGCCCGGGGCCGGCGACGGCGGTGCGATGGCTATGGGCGGGCGACTCGTTCAAGCTGACGCTTTCCCTGCGGGCCGGGGACCGGGACGGACGACCGGCAGTGTAGCCGCCCGCGCCGTGGCCGCCGCGACCGCCGGGCGAGGCTGGAGCGGCTGCAGCGCCGGCGGCGCCGGGTGAAGCGCGTCAGGCCGATACGCCGCCGCGGGCGATGACCAGCCAGTTGGTCTCCGGCTCGGCGAGGTTCGGGTTGACGTAGCGCACGGGCTCGACCTCCACGGCCGCGAAGGCGCCGCGTGCGGCATCGAGGAAGACCTCACCGGGGCGGTCGGCGGACCAGAGCCCGAACACGCCGCCCGACCGCAGATGTCGCGCCATCCGCTCAAGCCCTTCGCGGCCGTAGAAGCCGGCATGCCCCGCGTCCAGCAGCGACTCCGGCGCGTGGTCAATGTCCACGAGAATCGCGTCATACCGGTCGGCATCGCTCGCGGGCGCCTCGGCCACGCGCTTGAAGAAGTCGTCGTGGATCAGTCGGCAACGCGGATCATCCATTAGCGCGGCCGAGGCGGGCACGAGCCGGCGCTGGTGCCAGTCGATCACCGGCGCGAGATACTCCACGACCTCCACCGACGCGACGTCAGGTTCGCGCAGCGCCGCCTCGGCGGTATGACCGAGGCCGAGGCCCCCGATCAAAACGGCCCGGTCGGTGCCGCCGCCGCGCCGCAGCGTGTGCGTGGCCAGCGCCTCCTCGGCCTGGCGGACGAGGCTGGACATCAGGAACTCGCCGTTGAGCTTGACCTCGTAGACGATCGTGCCCGGCATGGCGACGGAGCGCCGGCGGCGAAGGATGAGCTCGCCCAGCGCGGTCTGCTCGTGATGCAGCTCTTCGAGGGTGCGTTGCATGACCCGCGCGTTATACCTGCGCGCGATGCGCTGCGCCGCGATGAGGTCTGGGCTCAGCGCGACGAGAGGCGGCCGCGCGGCGCGTGCGGCCGCCGCAACGGCAGCATCAACGCGCCCAGCGCGACGATCACGATCGCGCCCGGCTCCGGCATGGCCACCGCGCCACCCCCGCCACCCGCGCCCGCCGCGCCGGCCCCGACCAGCATCTGCACGAAGGGTGCGACGTCGGTCGCATCGACCAGGCCGTCGAGGTTGATGTCGCCGGCGAGGGCGGGGTCGATCCCGTGCTGGGCGTCGTAGGCCTGCGGGTCGGTCAGCGCCAGGACGAACGGCGCAACGTCGGCGGCGTCGAGGGCGCCGTCGAGGTTCATGTCGCCCAGCGGATCGGGGGCGACGGTGAGCGAGAGGTCGAAGAACCCGTCGCTGTCGCCGTGGCCCATGACGAGGCCATGCGTGACGCCGGCGGCGAGGTCGTAGCGGCCGGGGGCGAGGGCGAGGCGGGCGGCCTGCGGCAAGCCGCCCATCGTGGAATCGACGTGCCAGAGGGAGCCCCCGCCGGAGTCGGTGAGCGTCGCGAACAGGTCGCCGTCGGTGCCGGTGAAGTCGCCGGCGAAGACGAGCCTGACGGTCGCGGCGTGGGGCAGGTCGAAGCGGAGTGAGAAGTTGTTGTAGCCGGCTGCGTCGTAGGTGAAGAAGGGCGACTGCGGATCCTCGCCGACGGTCGGGCCGGTGGTCATGTGCGACGTACCCGCGGCCGCGACGACCACCGAGCCGAGGCCGAGGTCTTCGGTGAGTGTCAGCGACTGGCCAACATCGGCCGCGCCGATCGCGGTGTCAAACTGCTTGGCGGCCAGGAACGAGCCGGGCTGCGTGTTCGTGCACAGGATCGACTGGGTCTGCGGCGAACCGTCCTCGTCAACGGGCAGCCCCGTGATCCATGCTTCCAGGTGGTTGGATTGTTCGGTGAAGATGCTCGCCGTCGCCGGCTGGGCAAGGCTGGCGACCGGCATGAGCAGAACGCTCAACGTGCACAGCGGGTGGCGGTGACACATCGGGACCTCGCAGTTTTTCGCAGCCGACAAGCCCGACGATTCAATGGCGCGCGGGGGGCATCGTCAACGTCGGGATGATGCGGTTGACGCAGCTTGCCAAGATCACGACAGCGCGGCCATCAACTGGCCGGCAAGCCCCATGCCCATCTGCGAGATCACGCGATGGCCGCTGCGCTGGCCGGCCTCGCCCGCCTCGGCCTTGTTGGACTGCGACACGCCGCCGAGCAGCCCGTCGGGCGTCAGCCATTGCCCCAGGCCTGTCAGCGTGCGCTCGGCCGCGGCGCGTGCGGCGTCGGCGTCGTCGGCTAACCCGGCGCCCGCCGCGCGCGCCAGCGCCGTCGCAATGCCCGCCGAGCCCGACGTCTCGCGGCCGGTCGCCGGTTCATCAAGAAAACAGTCCCACAAGCCGTCGTCGCGCTGCAGGCCACGTACCCAGGCGGTGAGCCGCCGCGCTTCGGCGACGAGGTCCGCGGGGCAGGCGGGCTCGTCGAACAGCTCGAGCGTGCGCACGAGGCCCAGCGCGTACCAGGCTACCCCGCGGGCCCAGTTGCGGTAGGTGCGCGTGCCATCGTCGCTGTGGCGCAGCCAGACGCCGCCATCGTGGACAAGGCGGTCGCGGCGGTGGCGCAACTGTGCGAGGGCGAGCGCCGCGAGGTCGGCGTCCCCGCGCTGGCGGGCGATGAGCGACAGCGGCCAGGCGACGGTGTAGGCGCCCTCACAGGTGATCGTCGGGCCGCCGTAGATCGCCCCGTCGGGGCGGCGCATGCGCTGGAGGTGATCCAGGGCCTTGTCGAGCATCGGGTGCTGCGGCCGGACGCGCGCCAGCGGTGCGAACATGAGCGCCTGCTCGATCCCGTGCAGGTGATCGTCGGCCGGGCGGCTGAACATGTCCTCATAGACGACGCGCGGCTCATCCACGACGGGGAAGTAGAGGTCCAGGTGCTGGTCCAGCGCCGCCCGCGCCGCCTCCCGTGGCAGCGGCCCCGGGTCTGCGTCACCGCCGGCGAGGTCGGCGAGGGCGTCGAGCACGCAGCCTTCGATCCACCCGAACGGCTGGACGCTCGCCAGCGACGCAAGCCGGTCGAGCAGTTGCCGCTGTCGCTCGCCGACCGACGGCTCGGGCCGCCCCGGCCACATGAAGTGGGGCATGAGCAACTCGTGGCCCGGGCCCCGGCGCGCCTGTTCCGCGATGAGCCACAGTGGCTCACCGGCGTCGGCGAGCGTCAGCGTCAGGCCCTCGCGCAGCACCTCGCCCACCGCCTGGGCCGGGAGTTCGAGCTCGAAGGGCTGCAGCGGGTAGGCGTAGCGCATCTCGATGCGGCCGAGCCGGCGCCGCGACCGGGCCAGCGCGACGTCGACACGGCGGACCTGCCGCTCGTCGATCGCAACGGTCAGGCGCAGGCGGGCGGCCTCGTGGTGGGGGTGGATAACGCCCCACCACTGGAGCTGGGCGGGCGGCCGACCCGGGCCGCAGACGGCAAAGGCGCGCCAGCCGAAGGGCACCCGCTTGTCGGCCGGCGGCGTGGTCGGCGGGGGGACGACAAGGTCGGCAACGGCGTGGTGGACGGTGGGCATGAGGGCAGGATAGTGGCCGTCGCAGGCCCCCGGCGCGGTGCGGGAGCCCGGGGAAGCCGCAGGCCCCGCCCGCCGGGCCCCGGTGATGAACCCGGGGGACGACGCAGGGGGCGGATGCTGGTATCATTTGCCAGCAGCGGGCTTAGGCCGCATAATCGCCTGCGACACACCCCCGTGGCGGACCCCGCTGTCGCCACGCGCCTCGATCCGCAAGGGCAAACGCATATGGCCCAGAAACGACGCCAGCTCGGCGACATCCTCAAGCGCTGGAACCTCATCAACGACCAGCAGCTCGAAGAAGCCAGCAAAATCGCCGGCGGATCCCGCAAACGCCTCGGCGAGGCCTTGGTCGACCTCGGGTACGCCGAGCAGAACGACGTGGCCAAGGCCCTGGCGGCCCAGTTCGAGATGGACTTCATCGACCTGGACCAGCCCAACGTCCTGGACCGCGAGAACCTCTCGCTCATCCCGCCCGAGCTCATCAAGAAGTACCTCGTGCTGCCCGTGGGCAAGGAGGGCAACAAGCTCAAGATCCTCGTGCACGACCCCATGGACCTGGCGGTCATCGACGACCTGCGCTTCCGCCTGGGCACGGACATCGAGCTCGCCATCGGCGCCAAGGCCAAGATCAAGGAATACATCGACACGATCATGAGCGAGACGCAGGCCTCGATCGACGAGACCGTGCGGCAGATGACCGTCGACGCGTCGCTGGACAAGTCGATCGACTCCTCGCTCGACCGCTCGCTCGATACGTCGCTCGACCGCGGCACCTCGATCGACATGGGCCCCGGCGGGGGCGGCGAGGATGGCCAGCAGGGCGCGATCGTCCGCCTCGTCCAGCAGGTCATCCAGGAAGCGGTCATGACCCGCGCCTCGGACATCCACATCGAGCCGTTCGCGAACCGCGTGCGCCTGCGCTACCGCATCGACGGCGTCTGCCACGAGCGCGACAAGATCCCCAAACGCACGCAGGCGTCGATGCTCGCCCGCATCAAGATCCTCTCGGGCATGCGCATCGAGGAAAAGCGCGTCCCGCAGGACGGCCGCATCAAGATGAACGTCGGCGGGGACGTCATCGACTTCCGCGTCTCGACCTGCCCGGCCTACCACGGCGAGTCGGTCGTTATGCGTATCCTCCGCTCCGAGGCCGCGGCCCTGGGACTCGAGCACCTGGGCATGCGCGAGGACACGCTCAACACCTTCGAGTCGATCATCCGCCGGCCGACCGGCATTTTCCTCGTCACCGGGCCGACCGGCTCGGGCAAGACGACGACGCTCTACTCGGCGCTGGGCGAGCTCAACCGCCCCGACCGCAAGATCATCACCGCCGAGGACCCGATCGAATACAACTTCAAGGGCATCAACCAGTGCCAGGTCAACGACCAGATCGGCCTGGACTTCGCCCGCATCCTCCGGGCCATGCTCCGGCAGGCGCCCAACATCATCCTCGTCGGTGAGATCCGCGACAAGGAGGTCGGCGAGGTCGCCATCCAGGCGGCGCTGACCGGCCACCTCGTGTTCTCGACGCTGCACACGAACGACGCGCCGTCGGCGATCACGCGCCTGATCGACATGGGCATCAAGCCGTTCCTCGTCGCCAGCTCGATCCAGGCGGTGCTCGCCCAGCGGCTGGTGCGCATCCTGTGCGAGCACTGCAAGGAGCCGGACCTCGAGCCCAAGACGCGGCTGATGCGGCTGTGCGGGCTCAAGCCCGAGGACATCGGCGACCACACGATCTACAAGGCCGTCGGGTGCAAGCGGTGCGGCAACACGGGCTACCGCGGGCGCAAGGGCATCTACGAGCTGATGATCATGAACGCGGAGATCCGGGAGTTGGCGTTCAACCGCGCGCCGCTGACGCACATTCGCAAGGCCGCGCTCGCCTCAGGCATGCGCAACCTGCTGGGCGACGGTCGGCTGAAGATCCTCGATGGCCAGACGACGCTCGAGGAAGTCTCCCGCATCACACAGATCGAAGGCCTCGTCGAGGCCGCCGACTCGGACGAGGAAATGGCCGCCTGATTTTCAGGCCATCCCCTTTGGAGAAAGCTATGTCGACGCTCCACATCGACCGCCTGCTCGATACCGTCATCCGCCAGGACGCCAGCGACCTGCACCTGAGCGTGGGCAAACCCCCGACGCTGCGCATCCGGGGCCGGCTCGTCGAGCTCAAGACCAAGGTCCTCGAGCCCGCCGACACCGTCGAGCTGATGAAGGCCATCACCCCCGAACGCGCCCAGAACGAGCTCCAGGAAGAGGGCGGCGCGGACTACGGCTTCGCCTACGGCGACGAGGCCCGCTTCCGCGTCTCCATCTTCAAGCAAAAGGGCAACGTCTCGCTCGTCCTGCGACAGATCCCCAACCGGCTGCTCGGGCTCGAGGAGATCGGCCTCCCGCCGATCGTCAAGGACCTGATCCGCCGCCCGCAGGGCCTGTTCCTCGTCACCGGGCCGACCGGCTCGGGCAAGACGACGACGCTCGCGTCGATGATCAACGACATCAACCAGACGCTCGACCGCCACATCGTGACGATCGAGGACCCGATCGAGTACTACCAGCCGCACAACAAGAGCGTGATCAACCAGCGCGAGGTCGGGGCGGACGTGCCCAGCTTCGCCGAGGCCCTGCGCCGCGTGCTGCGACAGGACCCGGACGTGATCCTCGTGGGCGAGATGCGCGACCTCGAGACCATCGAGGCCGCCATCCGGGCCTCGGAGACGGGCCACCTCGTGTTCGCCACGCTCCACACCACGGGCGCCGGCGGCACGATCAACCGCATCATCGACGCGTTCCCGGTCAACCAGCAGGCCCAGATCCGCGTGCAGCTTTCGGTCACCCTCAAGGCCGTGCTCAGCCAGGCGCTGATGCGGCGGATCGACAAGAAGGGGATGGTCGCGGCCTACGAGTTCCTGCTCGTCACCCCCGCCATCGCCAACCTCGTGCGTGAGAACAAGACCTTCCGCATCGACTCCGCCATCCAGACGGGGGCGAAGTTCGGCATGAAGCTGCTCGACGACCACCTCTGGGAGCTGTACGAGGCCGGCGTCATCAGCGCCGAGGACATGATCGACAAGGCCCGCAATGCCGGCAACCTGATTGAGAAGGTCCACCGCGCCGGCCAAACGGTCGGCCGCGTGGAGCTCGACACGCCCGACGAGACCAACACGACCGCCGCGCCGGCAGGCGCGGCCGCCCGCGGCCCCAGAGCCTCCCCCCCGCCCCCCACCCCCCCCCCGCCGGCGGCCGCTGAGCGTCCCGCCGGCGCCCCACGCCGCGACTCACTCCGCTCCAGCCGCCTTCAGGACGTTGAGTGACGCGCTGCGGTTCCCGCGCATCCCGCCGGCGCGTCGATCCAACGGCGCCTTAAAATTACATAAGCACAGTCAAACGAAAAGGTTAACGACGAGTCGACAATCCGCCGACATCGATCATGTGGCACCGCGCCCAGATCGCAGGCGAAGCACAACTGTATCTTTTTCCATATGTCCTGGCCTCCTGGCGCCGGCTATGCCCCTTGCCACACTGGTGGAAGACGGTACGATGGTCATCAGATGGTTGATCTGCCCACTGATCGTCGCGCGGCGCTGAATGTTGGCATCACACGATGCCGACCTGCACTTACAGCGCACGCGACCACGCCAATGAAACCGATGATCCGCACCAACGAGCATTGCAGGAGCGGACAACTGGATAACGGAACGCCCCTGGCTTTGTGTGCGGGCATGGGTGAGGTCGATGGCGCGATCTGTACTTTGCGCGGGTCCGTCGGCCGTGACATGCCGATGAGTCAATGGGCCTGGACCATGAACATGACCGCCTGCACAGCCCGTGCCCGTCGCAGCGCCCGTGACGCCGGGAAAGCCAGGAGCACATCGCGCCGCGCCCGCCCGCGGGACGGTGAGGTCGGGTCGGGGGTTCCCTCGGCGAGCACCTGGCGCTCCGCCGATCGGCACGCCGCAAACAACCAAACGCCCGCCACTTCCGCCGCCACCACCCGCGCGGCCACCACCACGACCGTCGGCGCCGCGCGGAGGCCGGTCCGCCCGCCTATCACCACCACGAGCACCGACGCCCGCCGTCATCGCGCGGGCGCTGTCCGCGGCCGCCCCCGGGGCGAACGTGGGCGCATCGAGGAGCCCCGTCATGGCTGAGTCCGCTTCCAGCAAGCCGTCGAGCAGCGGCAGCAAGTCCAGCACCGCCGAGCTCAAGGGTCGTCCACTCGGTCGCATCCTGACCAAGATGGGCCGGGTCACGCGCGAGCAGGTGAAGGAGGCGCTGGCGCTGCAGGAGACGCGGCGGCTGCCTCTGGGCCAGTTGCTGGTCGAGTTCGGGTACGTCACGCAGGAGGACGTGAACCTCGCGCTCGCCCACCAGGCGGGCATGGAGACGATCGACCTCGACGAGTTCGACATTCCCGACGACGTGATCCGCATGATCCCCGCCGAGACGGCGCAGGCGTACCAGATCCTGCCGCTGGCGTACGAGGCGTCGGACAAGTCGCTGACGGTCGCGCTCAAGAGCGCGGACAACTTCCGGGCGCTGGACGACCTGCGGCTGCTGATGGGCTTCAACGTCAAGGCGGTGGTCGCCGACCCGGCCCAGGTCGAGAAGAAGATCCAGACCTATTACGGCGAGGACGACGACTCGCTGGTCTCGCTCATCCAGGAGCTGAGCGAGGGCGACGAGTTCGACGACTTCGAGGACCAGGGCCAGTCGGTCGACCTCGAGGCGCTGCTGCAGGCGGCCGACGACAACAAGGTCAAGCGGCTGCTGAACCTGGTGCTGCTGCAGGCGATCAAGGACAAGGCGTCGGACATCCACTTCGAGCCGTTCGAGGACGAGTTCAAGATGCGCTACCGCATCGACGGCGTGCTGTA
>JBBDRN010000047.1:0-75185 GCA_040905445.1 Phycisphaeraceae bacterium
TGATGCTTCATCGACTGCAACCGGGATGATGAGGCTTGTCACACACGTTCTAAGAACATGGTCGTGCTCCGCATTATTCAATCCCTTATTCGCTCTGGCTCGTTTTGGCGGTGATGCTCGCCGGATCAACGGATAGGAAATTTTGATTTGGGTGATCCCGCACATGCCATGCATGAGGTCAGTTCGGGGGGTGAGGGGTTAGCACGGCCCGCGCTTGCCAACCACAGATTATTTGAACAGGGAAATCCAGATCTTGATGCACTACCAACCTTCAAACTCCCATCGACTTCCAGTTTTGGTAACAAATCTCCCACCTGGACAACTGAGCATGAACTCCTCTTCCCCTCCTGCGGCGGCCGGGGAATGAATGCTCAAACTCGCTCCAAGGTCGAACATCATGCATATTTCACTATCGTTATCACGAAAATCGATCGCCTTCATCCGCTGACCATCTAATTGGTTCAGCGTCCACCGCGCCACGTCCGATCTAGACTCCGCGACCTCAGTTCTCCCAACCGTGACGCTCCAATCGGCGTCAAGGATAGTCAACACCCATTGACCCCTCGCATGAACTACGCGCTTTCGTGAAACGTCTTGCAATATCTCACCACTAGCATCTTCCGAGACACGCGGCTCGCGGATGTAGAGTTTCGGCATTCCAAAATTCAACTCCAGCGGCGAGTATTCGCGGGCAGACACGTTCCAACACAACTGTCCTACCAACCGCATCAGTTCTGTGTGTGCAGCGTGCATCATTGGCGGAATCACACCCGAAGCGCAACGGGGGTCGCGCGTTCGGCCCGTGAAAGTGCGGCGTAGTGCCGCGGCCGCAGCCACCGCGATAACCCCGCGGGTCACCGAAGTCGCGGTCATGGTCGCCGGTTCGTGTCCGCGACCGGCAGGCAGTCACACGTGCTCCAGGAGCCCGGCATCCTCCTCCTCGTCCAAGGCCCATGCGTCAACGTCGAGCAGCGGACCGCGTCGCTGGAACCACATCGCAAGTCGGGCATGGTCGCTGAGCATGTGACGGTGCGACTGCGTGAGTGATGTGGGCGACGCCGGGGTCGTGGGCTCATCCATAGCAGACGCCGACGCCAGCACGTCCACCTCCTGATCATCGTCCGCTGCCAACATCGGCTCTTGCTCGTCAACCTGCACAGTCGCAGCCGTCTGCTCCCCGACCAGCAGTTCCACGAACGGCGCCACGTCCACGGCGTCAAGTACGCCGTCCTGGTTGATATCCCCCACTATTGCCGGATCGATGGCGTGCTGAGTCTCGTACGCTAGCGGATCCGTCAGCGCCAGTACGAACGGAGCCACGTCCACCGCATCGACCACGCCGTCCAAATTCATGTCGGCGATGTACGCGGCCGCCTGGATGTCCGTCTCAACGAACTCAATATTGCCCAGCACATACTCCGCGGACCGGCTCGGCATCGTCCGCGCCCATCGGCAGCAGGTCGGCGCTCAGCAGCAGCCGCGGCTCCAGGGGTTCGAAGTGTGGCAGGCGCCCGGCTACGGTGCCCCCGCCATCCCCGCCAGCTTCAAGCCCCCGTTGCCCTGAACTGCGCACGCACCCCAGCAATCGCCTGGCCCAGCTCATCGCCCTCATGACTTCACCCTCTTTGCCTGCCCGGCTCCCGGAACATGGGCGTCGTCGCCTCCGCGACAGACGGGGATTGGCTGAAATGCCGCTCGACAGCCCGAGGACGTCGCCGACCGGCCGCGTCAGCCAGCCTCGGTGAGGGGGTTCTCAAATGCGCAGACGCAGGGCCGACCGCCGGCGACGTGGCAGCAGCATGAGAGCGCCAACCGTCAAGACGCCTCCACTCGTCGGCTCCGGCACGCTTGCGCTCTCAGCACCAACCAGCAACTGCACGAACGGTGCAACGTCCACCGCGTCGAGCACACCGTCGCCGTTGATGTCACCGACAGGGACAGGGGCCACACCATGTTCGGCTTGGTAGGCCGCGGGATCGGTCAACGCCTGAACGAATGGGGCGACGTCGACGGCGTCGACCACCCCGTCCAGGTTCATGTCGCCGACGAGGCCGGCCGCGACGAGGCTGACCACACCCCCGCTGTAGTGGACGGTAAGCGAGTCGGGAAGCTCCAGCGTGTCGAAGGCGCCGCTGATGGGCTCATCGGCGGTGAGGATGTCGAAGGCCTGCCAGGGCGTGGGGGTGAAGTCGGGGTCGAGCGAGGCGGCCAGTGTGCCGGCGAGCGTCGTGGCCCCTTCGATCGCCAACTGGTCGTGCCCGGTGCCCGGGTCCGAGCCGGCGAGGAGGATCTCGAGCGTGCCGGTCGCGGCCTGGGTGAAGCCGCCGTTGATCGTCAGCACGCCTGGCGAGTTGCCGGGGCTCAGCAGGCCGGCGTTGGAGACGTTGCCGGTGATGGTCCCGCCGCCGGTGACGGTGCCCGCCTCGGGGATCGCCAGGTCGCCGTCGAAGGTGACGACCTGGAGCGTTCCGGCTGTGAAGTTGAACTGCCCGCCGGCGGTGTGGTCGATGGTGGTGGCGCGGAGCGTGCCGCCGTTGAGGTTGATGGCGCCGTTCTGGTTGATCGTGGTCGTGCCGGTGCCGGTGTTGAAGACGGCGTTGTCGCTGACGTTGATGGTCGCGGTGCTGTTCGTGCCCGTGCCGCCGATTTTGAGATTGGCGCCGCCCTGCTGAGTCAGCGTCGAGCCGTCGCCGGTCACGGTGATCGTCGCGGTGGCGTCGGCGCTGGGGCCGAACGTGTCGTCGGCCAGTAGGATCTCTTGGGCGGTCATCGTGGCCCCGGACTCGACGCGGATCGTGCCTGTCGAGTCGTTCCCGAGATTCGCGAGGAAGATCGTGTTGTCGAACGCGGCCGAGGCCTGGTCGCGGATCGTGACGTCGGCCGTACCGCCGTTAAAGCCAAGGAACGCGGTGCCGCCGTTGACGTCGAGGGTCGATCCGCTGCCATCGACGACGAGTGTGCCGGTGTTGCCCGCGCCGATGTCGAGGCCGGTGGCCGCGACGAAGTCGCTGCCGGATTCGATGTTGAACGTGCGTCCGAAACCGAGGGTGTAGCGCGGGCCGTTGAAGTTGATCTGTGCGTCGTTGGTCGCGGTGAGCGTACCGCCTGCGATCATGTCGAACGCAGACGCGGTGTCGTCGGTGTTGATCGTCCCGCCGTTGACGTTGACCTTGCCGTTGGCGTTGAACTCCCCGCCGGTGTTGATGTTGAGCGTGCCGGTCTTGCGGATGGTGGTCGTGCCGGTGCCGGTGTTGAACACGGCGTCGCTGGTCACATTGATCGTGTGGGTGGCGACGGCGTGGTTCGCGGTGTTGGCGTTGCCGAGGATGATCGCCGCCGTGCCGGTCTGGGTCAGGGTCGAGCCGCTACCGTCGACGTCGATCGTGCCCGTGCCTTCGTTGCCGTCGATGTTGCCGAGGCCGATAAAGCCCGTCGTCACGTCGCCGCCGCTGAGGATGTTCAACGTTCCGTCGGTGGAGGCGTTGGTAATCGCCCGGGCCACGAACAGGGTCTCGGTGGACAGAGCGGCCTCATCCTGCACGTTGACAATGCCGACACCGGTCCCACCGATGGTGATCTCCAGGGATTCGCCTGTGATGTCGAGCGTCGATCCCGAGCCCTGAACGGTGAGCGTGCCGTTGCCGTTGTTGGTTCCAACAGCCAAGAAACCGGCGTGCATCATGTCGGAACCCGATTCAAGCGTCGCGGTCTGGCCGGCGAACAGGTGCAGGGCTCCGTCGGATGTGATCTGACTGTTGTTCATCGCGGTGAGCGACTTGTTGGCCGCCATGAAGAACGACGGGATGTTGCCCAGGTCGAGCGTGCCGTCGTCCAGGGTGACGTTGCCATCGGGGTTGAGGATGCCGGTTGCGCCGACGGTCAGCGACCCGCCGTTGATCCTCAGGTCGCCCTTGGCGTTGAAGGTGCCGCCGGTGTTGATGAACACGCTGCCGCTTTTCCGGATCAGCAGATCGCCGGTGCCGGTCGACAGTTGGCCGTTGTCGAAAACCTCCACGGTGCCGGCGGCGAAGTTGTCGGGATCAGCCGAGCCGACCGTCATCGTTGACGCGCCGTTCTGCGTCAGCGTCGAGCCGTTGCCGAACACGCTGAGGTTGCCGGTCGCGGCGCTCGATTGGGCCGTGCCGATGGTCAGGTTGTCCGTGGTGACGTCCGCATTGGATTGCACGAGGAGCGTACTGGTTCCGGTGGTCAGAAAATCGGTGGCCACCGTGACGCTGCTCAGCGTGCCGGTCGCGTGGTTACTGAACCGCAGTTCGCTGCCGGCGCCGGCGAAGCCGAGAAGGACGTTACCGGCTTGGAGCGAGGTGCCGTTGCCGTCGGCCCGGATTTCGCCGCGCCCCGTGGTGTTGTGACCCAGCTCCAGCGTGCCGATGACCTCCATGTCCGAGCCGGAATTGAGCAGGTAAGTGGAACCGCCGCCGACCGCATGGTTCGCATTGAGCGTGATCGTGGCGTTGTTGTTGGCCGTCAGGGTCTGGTTCGCGCCGAGGTTGAATACGCCGCCGGTGTCGGTTTCGAGCGTGCCGCCGTCGATCAGGGCGCCACCGTTGGCGTTGAAGGTGCCGTTGGTGTATGCGCCAAGCCGGCTGTCGGCGTTGACGGTGGTCAGGCCGCCGACGTTGGTGGTGCCCAGATGGACCTCATATCGGCCGCGTCCGATGACGCCGACGACGAGTTCGCCGGTGATGGTTTCGGGGCCGTTGAGGTCGATGTTCTGGACACGGGGACCGCTGCCGCCGGTGCCGGTGTAGCCGAACTTGAGCGAGGAGATGGTGCTGCCGGCGTTGGTCTCGATCCCGCTGAAGTCGATGCCCGAGCCGTCTGTGACGATGTCGAGCGCCCAGTTGCCGCTAGCCGGGGCGCTGAACGGTCGCAGTTGCAGACTGTAGAAGGTGTCGGGCAGCGGGTCCGGGTTGAGCGGCGTGTTGGCGCCTTCGGGGTTGGGCGTGAAGCCGGGCCAACTCAGCAGGGAATCGCGATTCGGGGCGTTGAAGTCGTCATTCATGCCAAACGACGTCGTGCGGGAGCTGTTGAACAGTTCGAGAATCGGATCAAAGCTGCCGCCCGGGATCGTGTCGCCGGCCGCGTTGGTCCCGCCGCTGTGGTGGTACGTGCGGAAGGTCATCTCGTCGGCCGCGCCCTGATCGATGAGCAGGAGATCGACGTTCTGCTCGCTGGCGTTGTCGAACGTGCCTTCCAGCGAGTAGAAAAAGGTCGGTTCCGCCCCGGCGGGCGCCGCGGGGTGGGCGAGCAGGGCGCAGAGGGCCCCCAGCGCGAGCCGATGGATGACACGCACGGGGCGCGGGCGATGATACATCACTTTCTTCCTCTCCTGTAACGGCCGTGCCCGCGCCAGGCGAAACGCGGGTGCTTGCGCCGTCTAAAACGGGCTGAATTGTCGATCGTCGCCCCCCCCGAGGTGCGATGAGAACCCGAGTATACCGACCGGCTTGACTCAATACCAGAAAAATGCGATTTCGCTTGAAGTCAGGCGAGCGATCCGATTTCCTGCTACCTCGTGAGGCGGTTTGCTGGTGGGCCCAGTAGCGTCTCATGGGTCGAAGTCGCGCCGAGGGCTGGGTTCGATCCTGGCAAGTCGCCTCGCGCTCCAACGCCGACCCGCTCAGCCTCTCGCTGCTGGGCGCGACCCAGGAGCTGACGAACATCCACGAGTCGTGGCGCGGGTACTTCAACTCCTCGCCCACAATCCGGTTCGGGGTCGCGGGCCTGGACGACGCAGACTGGCAACTCCTGCACGACTGGGTCTACCCGGGAGAGCGATGGTGACCCGCTGGCCCATGGCCATCTACGGCAAGGCGGAGCACGGGTCGAAGCTGCCGCACGGCTACTGCCTGCTCAGCCACGCTACCACCTTTGACGAGACCGCCCTTGATGGTGTGCACACGCTGGCGAAGTCGTTCGTGTGGCGATCGCGTGCATGTGGCGGCGGCCAGCGGCTGTAGTGGCTTGAGGATCGTCGCGTCGTTGACGCGGGTGAACGTGGGGATCTGCTTTCGGCTGGCAAACAATTCGCCACGCTCATTCTGCAGCGCATCGAGTTCGGCACTCAGTTGATCCTGCCACACCGCCCGCCGGCTGTGCTCCAAATCCCAGCCATAGACATCGTCGAACATGCGGCTGCCGTGGGACGGCTGAGCGCCGCTCTGCTGGCCACGCAAAAACTCTTGACAGGCGTCAGGCCCGCTTGTCATACTGCTCTGAAGCCGGCTCCGGGACGGTTTCCGCGGTCCACGAGGCCGGCGGCCCGCCAGAGCATGACCGCCTGCGCACCCGGGCGGCATGAGAAAGGCCCCAAGCCTCCCCCTCTCCCCCAACCCGTCACCCCCAAGCTGACCCCATGCACGCCATGCACGGGATCGCCCAACTCAATTTTCTATCCGTTTGAAAGCGAGGAAGCAGTGCTACACCTCCGTCGCGCCTTGGCATTCATGTCGTACATTCTTGCAATGTGTATCTTCGGCAGTGCTTGTTCGGATCAGAATGATTCGTATCCGCCGGCGCAGTTCCGGACCGAAGTGGAAGCGCGCGAGGGCTTGGGCGCCACGTCGACTAGAACGAGACTTCACGCGGCCGAAGCCATACGGGTTCGCGGGTGGGACCGCTCGGAGGCGGTCCCGGTTCTTAGGACGATTGCCAGTAGTAGCGAGGCGGATTTTCGGGACCGCATCTATGCCGTGACCGAACTTCGACTTTTAGGAGAAGCTGACGAGGATCTGGCTATCGACGCGATCCGCGCAACCATTGCCGACGGTCCAGCGGTTTCGATCCTTTTCGCTCTTTATGAAGCCGAAGCTCTCTATGACGAATCCTACGACATCTCGCGGCTCAGGGCGGATCTCGAAGGCATTGTCCACAAGCACCGGCAAACCGGGATACACCCGTGGACCGACATCGTTCCGGTGGCCGAAAAGCTCATTCGCCGCCTCGATGACTCAACGAACTCGCTCGATCCGTGAAGCGTTAACCCCTCACCCCCGAGCCGACCTCATGCACGGCCAAATCAAATTTCCTATCCGTTTAGGAGGTCGTCAGCCGCCTGCAAGGCATATCTGAAGGGAGCCGACTATGACCGGACGCGACCTCGCCACGATCGTCTGCCGACTGCTGGCCCTGTACCTGTTCGCGATGGCGCTGCTGCGCAGTGACTGGGTGGTGGCGCTGGTGTGGACGGTCAGCGCATTGGGCGAGAACGGGATGGATATGCGAGGGAGGGTGACCGCGTTCGCAGCGGCGTTCGTTCCGCCGCTGCTCGTGCTGGCGGCGGGCGTGGTGTTGTGGCTTGGGGCGCCGCGTCTGGGCGATCGGCTCGCCGGCTCAGCCGCGGACGCACCGCTGCCAACGCAGATCGATGCGCGCACGGGACAGGCGATGCTGTTCGCCGTGGCCGGCGTGATCATGATCGCCGTGGGCGTTTCGGAGTTGATCTATCCCTTCGCGCAGTGGGCCTACGCCGACCCCGAGCTTACGCCGCTCGATTATGGGTGGGGTGCAAGCCTCGCGTCGCGCGGGCTGCTCGTCGTCATCGGCGTGGTGCTGCTGCTTGGCGGCCGCGGCTTTGCGGGGCTCATCACCCGCATGCGCACATTCGCGACGCCTGCCGAGAAACGGTGAGCCGTTTTGCCAGCCGTCACCGCTTCGCACTATGGCCCCGCCCATGTCCACCACCGCCCTCATCCGCAGCGATCAGTTCATCGAGCATGACAAATTTCCTATCCGTCGAACTGACCTCATCCACGGCATGCACGAGATCACCCAAATCAAAGTTCCTATCCGTTTATCGCTGTGGTTGTTGATCACGACGCCACCGACATGGGCGGGCTCGTGTACCATCGCGCGCGGATGCTGCACGCGCGGCTGGGAAGGTTCGATGATTGTATTCGACGATGTCGCAATCCCTTTGGATGATTTCTATGTCATCAGCCCAAGCGAAGCTCGTTGCCCTACTTTTGCTTATTCCATTTGTGCTACTGCCAGTAACGGCGTGGATCGTACACTACAGCGCGCATGAGGAGCCGCTCTATGGTGTGCGATCTGTGCCGGGGGTCTTCTTCAATGTGAACCCTGATGAAGTCACGAACGATCAGGAAACAGTCGGACATGTACCGTCCGCGGGTTCGTGTCGACATGGTAATGCTCAATGTTGTTTCGGTATTCCTGGATCCCCTTGAGGCGTTTCCAGTCCACGTCGATCCCCAAGCTCTAACTGCTCTCTAATCTGCTGGAAATCGACCGTCTTCTTACCATCCCCCCTCCACGTCACGTCGCCACCATCGAGGACCGGGAGGACCCTTTGTTTGATGAGTGCCTCATCATCGTCCTCGCTCCAGCGCAGCGAGCTGATGCTTGAATAGGAGCAGAATGCCCGCATAGAAGTTTCGCACGGCTGACATCAGCCGCTTCGGATTTTCACTCCGAAAATCCTCGACCCCGAGCTCAATCGAATCGATAGCGTTCTTCAGAATGCTCGTGCCCATGGCTAAAATTCGACTCGTTCTGGGGTGCGGACCATTTGAACGGCAGCACTGGTGCAGCCGTGCTTTCAACGCAAACGGCGGCCCCTGAGGATCTCCAGCAGCAAAGCCGATTATCCCTTGGGGTGCGGCTCGGTAGTGGTTCACTTTGACTCTGACGATTTTTCCGGGCTGGGCAGGTAGCTGGTGAGCCGCCCGCCCCGCGCCTTTTCCTCTCGCTCCAGCATTTCCACGAACTCCAGCATCGTCCAGGCGTGATCGGCCACGCCCGCCATGACGGCCGGGGTGGTCTTGATCGTCTGGTGCTTTCGGATGAAGTTGTAGTGGAACGTGCTGAGGGCCACGGAATGCTCGTGGTTCGCCAGCTTCTTGCTGAATGCGTTGGTGAGCCGGGTGAACCGCCGATTCTGCATCCGGATGGTCAGGTTGGATCGCTCGACGTAGGACGTGCTGATGTGGGCCTTGTCGGGTTGGCCGCTGATGGCCTGCTTCCGGCAGCCGGTGCATTCGGCGGGGCTATAGCGGGCGTGGTCGGGCTGCGTGGCCCCGTAAATCTTGACGAGCATCGCGTAGTCGATCCCGTCGCCGAATGCGTCGCTGATCGCGTCCAGGTAGGCCGCGAGTCCGTCGCTGGTGAGTTGAAAGCGGCCTTCGATGCGGTCGGCCATGTCATAGGCGAACTCCATCGCGTAGCCGCCGTCCCGCTGACCGACGAGGTAGGAAATCATCAGCTTGGAGTCGGCGTCAATCGCCGTCCAGGTCCACACCGAGCCCTCGGCGTCCGCGCCACGGTCCACCTGCCTCTGCTTGGCCCCCACGAAGCTCCACATCTCATCCACCTGCACCCGCTGGGTTCGCAGCTCACGGACGGTCAGGTCGTGATACTCAGCCGCCAGCGCCCCCGCGTCGGCCAGCGCACGCTCACCGGTACCTATGGGTGACGATGCTGGGCATGCTCTACGGCACGGGCATTCGTCGGGGCGAGCTGGCGAGGCTGTCGTGCTCGGGCCGCTGGCATTGAAGGAATTGACGCCACCGCCACCCCGAGAATCGCTGTCGCTTCACGGCGACACAGCTTCGCGATCACGCAGCCCCCGGGGCAAGAGTGGATGGCGGTCGAACGCTTACGCTGATCGCCGATTCAGGCCTGGCCCGTGGCGATGGGTGAGGTCGCCAACTGCTTGTGTCGTAAAGGATCCGTTCATGGCGGGAGGTATTTCCCGCGTCGGCGGTGAGGTTTTTCTTGCCTCGCCTCATGCCGCTGCCGTATATTGGGTGTCTGAGCAACCGGCTGTTGGATGCGGTAAAGAGACCCACACGGGGTCGACACCTCTCCCGGGGCGCCACGGGTTAACCGTGTGTCCCAAGCCTTGGGCGGTGCAGCTTGGGGCGGAAACGTGTTCATGTCATCGTCCTGGTGGCGGCAGTGTGTCGCTGTCCGGCCGCCCGGGAAAAGCGTCGGCGGACGGGCAGACCCCGCTCGCAACGCCACATGAGATCATGTCGCGCCGATCTGCTCGAACCCGGCCCTGAAGGGCGGCGCTCGCACCATGGAGAATCCGTCATGTTCGCTTTCAGATCGAATGCGGCCGCAGGCTTCGCTTCGCGCACGGCGGCAGTGTCGGTCGTGATCATCGCCACGGCCGCGGCCGAAGCGGGCACGTTCGAGTGGACGAAGGCTTCGAACGGTTCATTCGAGGATGTCGGCAACTGGACGCGGACCAGCGGGCTCGGCTCCGCCCCGCCGGACGTTGGCGACAACGTGGTGTTCAACGAGGCCGGGTTCTACACGGTCGAGTTCACCATGGATCATTTCAGCGACCATCTGCTGGTCAGCGACGGGTTCGTCACCTTCGCCAGCGACACCACCAAGCGGCGCGAATACATGCTCAAGAGCGGCGCCGCCGACGCCAACATCAGCGGCGGGTCCCTGCAGATCGGCACGGCGACCAACCCGCTGTTTCTGAGCCTTCCGAACACCGCCTCCAGCGGCAGCACCAGCAGCAGCGTGATGAACGTCGGCAGCGGCGCCGATGGCTTCGTCACGGTCGAAGGCATCAGCTCGCAGCTCGACGTCATGGGCAACACCAGTCACAGCCTCGGTCTGTCCGGCGCGTTCGGCGGCCTGTTCGTCAACAGCGGCGCGACCGCCAACATCGGCACGCTCCGCGTGGGCGTCTCGGGTGTGTCCGGCAGCCAGGGCGACGCCACGGCCGCCAACGGCGGAAAGCTCAACACCGGCCACATTCAAATCGCGACCCAGACCATTACAAGGGGTAGACCATGATTGGACGGGGCTGGCACGGTTTGGCCGCAGCGGCGGCGGTCGCGGTTGGTTTGGCCTGTCAGGTCGCTGGCGCGGAAGTGGTCGATTCGACGTGGACCGTTCCCGGCAGCGGCGACTGGTATGCGCTGGACAACTGGACAGGGCCGGTGCCGGACGGCGCCGGCCACATCGCGAGGTTCGGCTCGTACATCGGGATGTCGCCGTGGGATCGCTACGATGTTCGCCTCGACCGCGACCTTACGCTGGGGCAACTGCGCTACGACGGGACGGATCGGCCGATCCGGCTCGAGAGCGACGATCCAGACGTGCCGCGCACGCTGACGTTTCAGGCGGGGGATGACGCGGCGGCGATGCTCAGCGTGGAGAGCAACGATCAGCACGATATCACGGTTGACGTGGAACTGGCATCGCCGCTGCACGTGAGCGGTGATAACGGCTCCGCCGGATACTCCGGGCACGTCGACTTCGCCGGCCATTTCGACAACTCGCAGGCTCATCCGTTGGTGGTGGGCGGCGAACACATCACGCTGCGGTTCACCGGTGGGCAGACGTGGGGCGCCAGCTCGACGCTGCTGGCCACGGACAGTGCCCGGGTTGTGATGGGTGGCATGGCCGATGACGCGCCCGGTCACCTTGGCGTGGAGGTGACAGGGCAGGCCCAGTTCAAGACATCGTTCGCAGGCCGAACGGCTCTCGAATCGCTGCACCTTGCCAGCGACTCAGCCTTTCACGAGACCGGCGGAACCCTGGTCCTGAACTCGCCGCTCCGGCTCAAGAAGGGCGCGCTGGGGGCGTCGGGGCAGATCGTTGGCGGTATCGAGAACGGCGGCGGCTCGCTCCGCACGCGCCTCTCCGGCCTCCACGTGGATGGTGATTACGTTCAGCACGCCGGGGGGCTGTTGAACGGAACCTCTTTCGGCCCCAATCTTGAGCCGCCCGGAACGTTGACCGTCACGGGGGACGTCGCTTTGGACGGGACGCTGCTGGCACCCGCGTCGTTCCGAGGCATGTACCCCGCGGTCGGATGGAGCTTTCCGCTGCTCGAAGCGCTAGACGGCGGACTGATCAGCGGGACGTTTGCAAACATCGAGCGGCAGCGGCTTGATGATGACGCCTACTGGCGCATCGACTATTCGGACGCCGCCGTGAGGTTGACGGTAAGCGTGGTAGGCGACATGAACCACGATGGGAACGTGGACGCGGCGGACGTGTCGCCGTTCGTGCTGGCGCTGACGGACCCGGGGGGCTATGAGGCGATCCATGGCGCAGACCCGGCAGTGGTGGGCGACGTGAACGGGGACGGACTGCACGATGCGGTGGATGTCAGCGCCTTTGTGGCGTTGCTGGTCGGGAGCGATGTGGGCGGTGAGCCGGCAGGCGTGCCGGAGCCTGGCGTGGGGGCGTTGGTGACGGTGCTGCTGCTCGGGCTGTCGCGTGTGCGGCGGCGGACTCCAGCTTGCTGATCGCTGATCCGGCGGTTGGCCTCACCGTCAGCGGCCGCGCCGACGCCGCCTTCTGGAACGATGTCACCAACACGAGTGGCCTGCTGCGCGTCGCCGCCGACAGCTCGGCGACGTTCTTCGGCGACTTCGCCGGCGCCGGCATCGATGGCCCGGGCGACGTCCATCTCGAAGCCGACATCACCCCGGCGCAGCCCCCGGGCTCGCGAGCTTCGGCGGCAAGCTCCACCTCGGCTCGTTCGCACAGCTCACGCTGGAGATTGCCGGCCTCGACCGAGGCGCGCAGCACGATGCCCTCGACGTCGCCGGCACGCTCGACGTCGCCTTCCTCGACGGGTTCCAGCCCGCCGCCGGCGATACCTTCAGGCTGCTTGAGTTCGGCGAGCTGGCCGGCCAGTTCACCGACGTCGACCTGCCCCCGCTTGCCGGCAACCTCAAATGGGTCGTTCGCCGGCCGCCCCGCATCGCCGTAGTATGCGCGGCCGTGCGGTGCCTCGCGCCGCCGCAGCCCAGGGAGCATTTGCCATGACCGAGCCTGCCCGGCCGACGCCCGTGATCCTCGACACCGACATCGGCAGCGACATCGACGACACCTGGGCACTGGCGATGATGCTCAAGTGCCCGGAACTGGACGTGCGGATGGTCAGCACCTGCACCAACGACACGGTCGCTCGGGCGCGCATCGTCGCGAAGCTGCTGGAGACGGCCGGCCGCACCGACATCCCCGTGGCCGTGGGCACGAACTTCCACAACAACCGCTACGACCGCCAGGAGGCGTGGGTGGCCGGCTACGAGCTGGCCGACTACCCGGGCCCGGTGCACGAGGACGGCGTCGACGCGATCATCCGCACGATCATGGACTCGCCCAAGCCCGTGACCCTCGTGTGCATTGGCCCGCTGCCGAACATCGGCGAGGCGCTGCGCCGCCAGCCGGCGATCGCGGGCAACGCCCGCTTCGTGGGGATGCACGGCTCGGTTCGGCGCGGCTACGGCAACAAGCCCGAGATCAGCGCCGAATGCAACGTCGTCAACCACACGCCGGACTGCCAGCAGGCGTTCACCGCCGCGTGGGATATGACGATCACGCCGCTGGATACCTGTGGGCTGGTGCGCCTCGACGGCGAGCACTACCAGGCGATCCGCCACAGCGGCGACCCGCTGCTGATGGCGCTGATGGACAACTACCGCATCTGGCTCGAAGCGATCAACGGGCGACGGGAGAGCTTCGAGACCAACAGCTCGGTGCTCTTCGACACGGTGGCCGTGCACCTGGCCCACACGACGCACCACCTGGTGATGGAGCGGCTGCCGATTCGCGTGACCGATGACGGCTATACCGTGATCGACGAGCAGGCGGGCAAGCCGATGCAGGTGGCGACGCAATGGGCGGATCTGGAGGCGTTTCGCGAGGAACTGGTCAGGCGGCTGACGTCGCCGACGGTCGTGTCGGCGTGAGGATCGCGGCTGCGGCAGCGGCGAAAGGCCGACTGCGCCGGGTGGCGTTCTCAACAAACGCGCACGGTCGGCATGTTCAGGAGCGACCCGAGCCTCTCGATGCGCGCGGCAACGTGACCCACGCCCACCGCGCAGTGGTGTGCCGGGCCGTGGCGATTCCATTCGTTGACGAACGCGCGGGCTCCGATCGAGAAGCGATACCGGCTGTTGGTGTTGCCGATGGCCAACGTCGGGCCTGGCACCGACTCGGCCTCGGCGGTCAGCAGCATCAGCCGCCCGTCCGACCGATTCACCACCGACAGCAGCGTCACCGGCCCGTGCCTGACCGACATCTCCACCGACAGCCCGCGCCCCACCTTGCCGTGGTAAACCTCCATCGGCCGCACCTTCGTCCTGCCCTCGGCGATGCCGATGTGCCCCGGGCCGTCGTGGCCCATGATGATCACGTCGTCGTCATAGTCCATGGCGTAATACTCGGTGAACGAGCCGCCGTGGCCGAAGCTGTCCATGATCTTCATCGCCTGGACGTTCTTGACCTCATATTCGCCCGCCACAGGCACGCCGCTCGCGGTCAGCAGCGAGTTGCCGAGGATGATCGAGCTGATGGTGTCCTCGTTCTCGGCGTTGCCCGTGCCCATGTAGTAGTAGGCCAGCGAGCCGAGCTCGTGCCGGCGGACGAGCTCGTCCAGCGCCACGCTCGTGCGCGCGGCCCGCTCGAGCTCCGCGTGCGGGCAATCGTCCTGCACTTCGAAGACCTCATGAAAGCGGGCCAGGCGCTGGGCGGTCTGCTCGTCCGTCGTCTCGCGGCGCAGAGCCGAGAGCTCATCAACCTCGACGATCTCCATGTGCCCGCCGAAGTGGGCGCATTGCTGCGTGAGGTCGGAGTAGATGTCGAGCATGCCGCCGTAGTAGTGGCCCATCAGGCCCAGGCGGTTGTGGAACATGATGTTGGCCACACGGGCGGCCTCGATCCAGTCGTCGACCTCGTTCCAGCACTCGGGGTCATTTTCCAGTACGCCGGTGACCTGATGAAAGTCGATGCCGGCGCGGCTGAAGACGTTGGCGATCTCCGGCAGCGGGCAGGCGGCGCAGTGTGCCAGCCACTCGCCGGTCATCGCGGTGCGATCGGGCAGGCGGTTGAAGGTTTCGTAGTCGATGCGCGACGTGGGCTGGAGATTGAGGATGATCACGGGCACCCGGGCGCGCTGGACAACGGGCAGAACGGTCGAGGACAGGGCGTAGGTGGTCACGTGGAGAAAGATGACGTCCACGTCGGCCTGGCGGAAGCGGTGGCCGGCCGCCAGCGCCTTCTTTGGGTCGTCGATCAGGCCGAGGTTCACGACCTCGACGCCGGGCCGTTCGAGTCGGCCGCGCACGCGATCGATGTACGATTCCAGCCGGTCCTTGAGCCCCTTGAACTGTGGCCAGTACGCGTCCAGGCCGATGCCGAAAAGCCCGACTTTGAGCGTGTTCATGGGGCACAGCTTAGCCCGCAGCAAGGTGGCGCACCACGCGTCGTCGCCGCCTTACGGGAACAGACTCGCCATCGAATCGGCCCAAGACGGGCTCGTCGGCGGCACCTCGATGGCAACGTAGATGTGCTCGCCCGCCCGCCGATCCCGGGCGCGGATCATGTCGTTGAAGTGGTCGAGCACCTGCTGGTCGGTCGGCTACCTCGCCGGGCCGGGCTCGGGACCAGGAGCTAGCTCCACCCTGTCAAGCGGCCGGCGTGTGACTTCCAGCTCCTCGCTCAGCTGATCGATCGCCTCCGTGAACTCCTCCCGTCGCTGCACGAGTTCGGCGGCGGCGCGGTCCAGCTCGACCTTCGGGCCGACGGGCGCGTCGTCATAGACGGCACGGGCATCCAGCACAGGGTGCGGCTCTCCTCGTTGTCGATGAAACGCAGCATGTCTTCCACGACCTCCCGCAGCGTTTCATGGTCGGTCGGTCCTGTGCCGGTCAGGCGTTGGTGCATTTGCACCTGGTCGTCCGTCGGGCCGGTGGGTGCTTCACGCGCGTCCTCCGGCGGCGCGGGAAACGGCTTGAGGCGACGGAGTTGCTTCCTTTCACGGGTCGCAAACTTGATGACCGCACGCTGCACGATGATGTAGATCAACGTCTTTACATCAGCGCCGCGTGAGGGGTCGTACCTGGGCGGACGCCTCAGCAACTGCATAGTGGCCTCTTGAACCACGTCCGCCCACGGTTGTTTATCGAGGTCGGACGGCGCAGCAGTGGGACGAGCGAGGCGTGGCCGGCAGTATTTGGGAGCCTCCTTGAGCGCCACCGCCCTCGCGTATTCGAGCAGATCGGGCGTTAGTTCGATTTCCTGCGGCGAAGGGTCCATTCACACCTCCTCGCCGCGTTCGAGCCGCTCCCGGATGTCGTCGCAGAGCGTGAAGCTGAGGATCGCCGGGGCATCGCCGCGAGGCGGCACCCGGTGCATGACGAAATACTGGTCGTCGGCAGGCACGCGCCGCCCGTACCTGGCCGACTCGCGCTCGGACGCCTCACGCAGCGGGCGCAGGAAGTCCACGTACCGGCACCCAAGCGTCTGACACATGGCGGCATACGGCGTGAGCATGTCGCAGTCCTCGAAGTGCTCGGCTGCGGCGTCCACGTCCGCCCGCGACCAGGCGTCCGGGCTGCCGGGCCTCACAACCTCGTTGCGGATCAGCACATCCAGCATCTCCGGCCGGCAGTCGTAGCCACGCGACCGCAGGTGGCTGGCCGCGCCCGCCAGCGTCATCGGGAACATCCGCTCCTGTTCGGTCTCCGCCGCCCGGTGGAACTTCACCCCGCCGCCAAGCGAACGCCACCCGCTCCACACGGCTACCCATCCCGTCCTTGCGCGCTTTCGTGTGATGTGATCTGACCGCCTCGCCATCTGAAGCGGATGGCTGTCAGACGGGTAAGGAGTCGGGATGAGCTGCTGCCGAACAGCGACGAGCTGATCCAGCCGATGACGGACAGCCAGGAGGAGATGGTGCTGGTAAACGCGGATTGGTTCCGCGTGGGCGACAAGGGTGCGATTGGATTTCGCGTTATTCAATTGACCACACGCCTTCTGTTCCCCACGCGAAGCGGAGACGCGGTTGGGGGCTACTACCAGAACGAGCCCCCGCTACGGCACTCAAACATGAATATCCGGGTTTTGTTTGGTCCCCACTAGGCGATCAACAACGCCCAGGCGTTCCTGGCGGTGTGCGATCGCCTGGGCAGCTTCGACGTTTTATCTGGGGATTTGTTGACGGGCGGCCGGTGCAGCGGCGTCGACGCCGGTTGAGGAGGTGCCGGCGCGCACGGCCACATCGGACCGGCTCAGTCGGGAACTGAAGCGGTGCGGGTTTCGGTTCGTTGGCTCAACGATCTGCTACGCCTACATGCAGTCGATCGGCATGGTCAACGGCCATCTGGTCGACTGCTTTGGCCATGAGCAGGTGCGCGGCGGCGCCGCGCGTTGAGCAGGCCGATCAGCCAACAATCCGCCGCCCTCGCCGGCATCCGCAGTCCACATCAGCCGCCGCTCGTTTCCTGTGTTCTTACGGGGACGTGTCTGCGCCCAGGCGCCAGCCGTCGATCGGTGGCATGCCTTCGGCCGTGCGGTAGCGTGCCCACATGTCGTTGACGAAGGCGTCCCACGTCGAGCCCTGGCTGCCGAAACGCCAGCCGGTGGCCTCCTCGATGCGGGCGCGGAATTCCGTGTTGTCTTCATACATCCAGCGGTCCGCGTAGTCCAGATACGCGTCGTGGTCCCAGATCTCCTGCGCCTGCATAAGGTGGATGGCCAGGGCCTGGCCCACCCAGGCGATGCTGGTGCAGCAGTTGCGGTAGGACTCGCCGATGCGGTGCTCCCACTGTTCGGGCGGCAGGTGCTCGTACAGGCCCCAGCCCCTGTCCTGCTCGCCGTCGGGACCGACGTGGCCGGCGTAGAGCGCCCGGGCGCCAGTCCAGCCCTGGCCGTAGGTCGTCTGCATGTCCTCGCCGAAGACGGCTTCGGGGAAGCGCTGGTAGGGGTTCTGCATGTCCTCGTCGCCGAGCATGAGGCCGGTGAAGACGAGAATCCACTTTCGTCCGCTGCCGTGGCCGCCGTGCGCCGGGTAACCGCCGTGTCCGCTACGGATCAGGCCCCAGTAGTCGATGCCGGCCTGAACGATGCCCAGCAGCAGGCGCTCCTGGTCGTGCGGGTCGTGGTCCAACATGAGCGTGAGCGTGCCCATGCCGGCGGCGCGGCCGACCTCCCGGCCGTACTGCGGCGTGTTGTCCACCGGCGCGGTGAAGCCGAAAAAGACGTTGTCGATCCACGGCCGCTCGAAAGCGCGCGTCATGTACTGGAGCCGCGCCGAATCGGGCGAGTCAAGCCGCGGCAGCAGGTCGCGCCTCAGGTCGCGTGCGAAGTAGAGCTCGGGCTCGGGCTCGGCGTAGGCCGGGCGGAACGCATCGGCCGGCACAGGCTCGGCGAGACAGATCAGGATCGCCGCGCTCTGGACGCGCGAGACGTTGGTGTGATCCGACGGTCCGAGCATGCGCTGCCGGGCGCTGACGTCGTCGACGCTGATGGTGGATATGAGCACGTCGCCGGGCTCCATCTGCACCGGGAACTGTGCGAAGGTCTCGGGGTTGTACCGCCTGCCCTGGGTGCGGCTGTCGAAGGGCGGGTAGGCGGTGGCCTCCATGTTCAGCACCGACCCATGGCGCGCCATCTGGCCAGGGAAGTCGCGATGCTCCTGCTCGGTGGGCTCGTCGACCTCGTCGCCGAACAGCGGGCGGGGGCTGACGGAGGTGACGGTCACGGGGCCGACGACGTAATAGTCCCCGGTGACGAATTGTCCGACGGGCACGGCGGTGTCGAAGGTCCAGGTGATGCCGTACTGCGTGATCGACTCGCGTCGCGGCAACTCGTCGATGCCGGGGGCATTAGGAGCGTTGTCGTGACTGTAGATGACATCGACGCGCAGCGGGGCGCTCAGCGGCGTGCCCGCCGGGTCTGCCCCCGCAGCGGCAGCGCCTGCAAACCCGAGAGCCGTCATCAACAGCATCGCTTGCCAGTGCATCATCGCTTCCTCCTGCCGCTGGGGGGGGTGCAGGACGGACGTGCCGAGCCCGTCGACGCTGCGATTGTGCCCACGGCAGGTCGGCCCGTCAATAAGCGGTCGGCGACGGTTGCCGGGCACAGGGGGGATTTCGGTTGCTCGCAAAAGTGCGGACAAGCCATACATGGTGGTGAGCGCCTCTGGACGAGTAAGATGCAAACAGAAACCGAGTTTCGTGAGGCCCGACACGAGCCTCGATTGGCGCCGATACGGCAGAACGTCACAATCGACAATCGTCACATGCCCAGGCAGCGCGAGCACGCCTATGCCCAACCCCACCTCCCCCCTAGCCGCGCCCGTCACCGTCTGGCTCACGGCCGTCCTGGCGCTTATGCTTGCCGCCATGCCGACTCGTGGTGCCGAGTTCGAGTTCGAGGAAGCGACCATCGCCGAGGTCCACGAAGCGATGCGCCAGGGCCAGCTCACCGCCGTCGAGCTGGTCACAAGCTACCTTGAGCGGATCGACCGGCTCGATCGGCCGATGCAGCTCAACGCCATCGTGCTGACCAACCCGCGGGCCCTGGATGAAGCCGCGGCCCGCGATGTTCACCTGGCCGAGACCGGCGAGCTGGTCGGGCCCATGCACGGCGTGCCGGTGATCGTCAAGGACAATTACGACACGGTGGGCCTGCCAAGCACCGCCGGTTCCGCGGCGATGGCCGGCTACGTCGCCAACGACGACGCCTTTCAGATCAAGCGACTGCGCGCGGCCGGGGCGATCGTGCTGGCCAAGTCGAACATGGGCGAGTGGGCGATCAACCCCTTTCGCAACATCAGCTCCACGCTCGGCGAAACGCGCAACTACTACGACACCGACTATCCCGTCGCCGGCTCCAGCGGCGGCACGGCCGTCGCCCTCGCCGCCAACCTCGGACTCGTCGGGCTGGGCACGGACACCGGCAGTTCCATCCGCGGCCCTGCCTCGCATCTGGCCCTGGTCGGCCTGCGCCCAACCATCGGCCTGACCAGCCGGGCCGGCATCATCCCCCAGCACCACACCCGCGACGTCGGCGGACCGATGGCCCGCACCGTCGAAGACACCGCCCGCCTCCTCGATGTCATCGCCGGCTTCGACCCCGACGACCCGATGACCGAACACGCCGCCGGCCACATCCCTCCAAGCTACGTGGACGGCCTCGACGCGAACACGCTCGCTGGCGCGCGCATCGGCGTCCTGCGCGTGCTCAGCGATGCGGAGACGGCCGACCCGGAAATTCGCGAGCTTTTCGAGCAGGCGCTGGCGGACCTGGAGGCAGCCGGGGCCGAGCTTGTCGACCCGTTCGACGTGCCGCAGTTCGAGGAGCTCTCGGCCGACCTCTGGTGCAATCGGTTCCAATACGATCTGGACCGTTTCCTGGCGCAAGCCCATGACCCGCCGATCCGGTCGCTGCGCGAGGTGGTCGAATCGGGCCAGCACACGGAGCACATCGCCGGCCCGCTGCGCGACGCGGTGGCGGTGACCGCTGCCCCCCACGAGCAGGACCCACCGTGCGCCGACCACCTGACCGACCCGCGGCGCGTCGCGTTTCGTGAGGCGATCGAGCGGGCGATGGACGAAGCAAACATCGCGGCTGTGGCTTACCCGACGTGGAGCAACCGCCCGCGCCCGATCGCCGATCCGGGCGGGCCGTTCGGCAACAACAGTTCGCGCATCGCCCCGCACACCGGCCAGCCCGCGATCACGGTCCCGATGGGCTTCCTCGACAACGGGCTGCCGGCGGGCTTGCAATTGCTCGGCCGGCTGTTCGACGAGCCGGTGCTGCTCAACGCGGCGTACGGCTACGAGCAGGCGACGCACCACCGCGAACAGGCGACGGCAGAGGCGGAGCCGTAGGGCGCCCAGCCCACGCGCCACCCTGGCGGCGCAGGATACTTCGCGCGACGCGTCGTCCGGGAGCTCGATTTGCCGCAAAGGGTCTTGACCCGGATCGGACCGCGCGTCATGCTGGCGCGCCACCAACCACCTGTCACGGAGATCGACCATGGCTGCACGCTCTCACGTTGTCGATCGGAAACGCCCCGCGCTCGCCGCGTTCGGCGTTCTGCTGCTCATGGCCAGCAACGTCCAGGGTGAAGCGATGGGTGAACGGATGAACGAAACGGAGCCTGCCGGGCGGCGGGCGGCGCAGGTGTCGCAGCACGGCATCACGTGGACGTTCGACCGGGAGTACCCGGTCGGCCAGTTCGTCAACGGCGACTGGTGGGTCGTGGGGCCGGTGACCGTCGTTGAGGTGACGCCCGCGCCGGGCCCCGCACCGGACGACGAGGTCACCGACCTACAGCCCAACAACTGGGGTGACACCGGCCTGCGCGACAACCCCGATCTGCGCAACGGGTCGATGGTCGTCATGGAGCCCGGCGGCGGGCAGGCATACGACTCGCGCGGGCGCACCTTCAATGCGGAGCTGAGCGTCGAGTTCCCGTACGAGCTGCCGGCCGATCGATCGCTGATCTCCTCCATCAGCCACACGACCGCGCCCAACCTGGTGATGCACCACGAGCTGATGTGGCCGGGCGAGCAGCGCGACCGGCGGGTGATGCGGACCGCCGCGATCCTGACCAGCCTTTCCGAAGCGCCGCCCGAGGATGCCTTCCGTCCGACCTATGTCGGCGCCGAGAAGCGGATCTACCGTGCCGGCGACCTGCGCTGGGACCGGCTGCTGAACCTCTCCCCGCCGGACGAATCGGTGATGCCGTCGTGGGAGCAGTACGAGCGCTACTTCGAGCGGCCGTGGCTCGACCACCTGAATGCCTCGTGGCTGGGGCAGTGGCTGCTGCCGACCGAGAACCAGCCGGCCTATTACCGCGAGTGGTCGCGGATCACGGCCATCGCCGCGCTCATGCTCCACCTGGACGTGCCGCGGGAGCGCAAGCGCGACCTGCTGATCGGCCTCGTGCAGTACGGCATCGACGCGCGCGGCATCGCCGAGGTCGGCGGCCGCTGGGTCGACCAGGGCAGCGGCCGCAAGTGGCCGATCCTCTTCGCCGGCCTCATGCTCGACGACCCGCACTTCTTCAACATGCCCGCCTCCGCGATCTTCAAGGAAGACGTCCACACCTACTACGGCCAAGGGTGGTTCGGACAGACCGCTCTGTACCAGTTGATCGGCCACCACGGCCCGCGCGAGCCCTACGAGCACGTCCACCCCGACGACTGGGCGGAACACGATGACGGCTGGGCCCGCACCGGCGAGAGCTACCGCCTCTGCTGCACCATCAAGGCGTGGGTTGGCACCGCCTTGGCCGCTCAGTTGATGGAGGCCAGGCAGCTCTGGAACCACGACGCCTTCTTCGACAACGTCGAGCGATGGATGCGCGAGGACGATCCCTACGCGGACAGGCGAGGCGACCGCCCGCGCCCCGACACGGAAGGCACCAGCTTCGATCCCTTCGTGGACGCCATGTGGCGCCGCCACCGCGAGGCCGTGCCCGACCAACCCGGCGGCGACACCCACCGCATGTGGTCGCGCGTCGACGGGGAGTATCAGTGGGTGCCCAACCCGAAACCGGAGTGAGGCTCGTCATTCACTCCGCGCAGGCGGCGGTGCCGAATGCCCCTCTCGCACGGGCGGAGGAAGCTCGTACGACGACAGCACACGCAGATCGTCATCGCTGAAAACCGTCCAGCGATCCGCCGGAAGCGCTTCGAGCGGTGGCCACGTGCGGCCGGGCTCGTGCGCCCCGGTGTGCCGGATGAAGATGTGTTCGACCTGGTCCGGGTGCTCGCGAGCCAGGCGGGCGTAGAGCTCCGGGTCGTCCTCGCCGTCGTCACCGACGAGGATGAACCGCCGGCCGGGGTATCGCTCGAGCAGCTCTGCGACTGCCGCGGCCTTGACGACCTCCGCGTCGATAAAGAGATTGGCGATCGTCTCGTCCCGCCAGCGAAATAGCTTCATGTGGAACGAGCCGCGCGGAAACCCCGCGTCGCGCATCCACGTCGCCACCGGCTCGTGGAGCTGCCACGGCGTGGCCGTGATGTAATGAAACGCCGCGCCCTGCTCCGCCCAGCGGCGGTAGATCGCGGCCATGCCGGGCACCGCCTCGTAGGGCTCCAGAAACGTGCGGCGAAGCAGGCGCTGCCGGTGAGCCACCTCGCTGACCTTGATCGTGTCGTCGATGTCGGAGATCACCGACACGCCGCGCGGCTCCAGAAGCTGGACCTCGCCTTGAAACGTGCGCTCGTCCCACGGCCGCGTGACCGCCTCGTAGACGAGCCAGCCGTCGGCCGCATGCACTGCATCGCGCAGGACGCGCACGCTCCCGTGAAAATGCCCATTGGGCGCCGAGGGCGCGAGCTCGAACGTCTCGCCGCCCACGCGCACCTCGACGCGCTGGCCGCCCTCGTTGTCCACGAGAAACCTCCGCCCGCGCCGCGTGAACCGCGCCTCTTCCGCGTCGTCCCGCGGCTCCGCGACCTCTTCCTCCAGCACCTCCATCAGCCCCCAGCGCCAGAGCGAATCCTCCTCCTGCTCAAAGATCCAGCCGTGGATCGGCACGATCCACACGTCACCGTCCTCCGACAGCGCCGCGCTGGTCGGAAAGAACAGCACTTGTTCGTCGGCGTCGATGTCACTCGCCCACGCGACGCCCGCGCAAAGAAGCCCTATCACCATCATCGGCATGAGCACGCGCATGGCCAAGCTCCGTCCGAACGGGCAAACGGGTGCCGCGCCGCGAAGCGGCAAGCCGCGATCTTCGCCACCCGCTCCGGGCACCTCGCGCCATCACCGCCCCCAGCCTCGCTGCACTTCGATCGGCGCGTCGGCCTGTCCATCGCGCAGGCGTGCCGTGGTGTTCATCGCCCGCAGCTCGTCGAGCTGGCGCACGCCGATGCGCACGCGCATCGTGACGCGGTCGTCGTCGTAGCTGCGGTCGAGCACGTTCGTGCGGTGCTCGAGGAAGTTGAGCGCCTTGCCGTCGCCCATGTTCATGACGATGTCGACTTCGTGCGTCGAGCCGCGCATCGCCTCGCGCACGCGCTCGACGAGGGCGTCGATTCCCCGGCCGGTCTGCGCGCTGATCGCCACGCTGCCCGGGTGCTCGTTCTCCAGCGCCACGAGGTCGGCCTGGTGCTGCACCGCGTCGATCTTGTTGAGCACCAGCAGTCGCCGCTGCGTGTCGGCGCCGATGTCGTCGAGTGTTTCATAGACGGTGCCGAGCTGCTGGTTGGCGTGCGCGTGGGCGACGTCGACGACGACGAGCAGCAGGTCGCTGTGGATTGCCTCCTCCAGCGTCGCGCGGAAGCTGGCGACGAGGTGGTGCGGCAGGTTGCGCACGAAGCCGACCGTGTCCGAGAGCAGGATCGTATCGCCGCCGCCGAGGTGCCAGTTGCGCGTGCGCGTCGAGAGCGTGGCGAAGAGCTTGTCGTCGGCGTACGCCCCCCCGTCGGTCAACGTGTTGAAGAGCGTGCTCTTGCCCGCGTTGGTGTAGCCGACGAGCCCGACGGTGAAGTAGTCCTGGTTGCGATGCTTCACCTCGCGGGCCTTGCGGCCCTGGAGGCGGACGAGCTCGCGCTTGAGGTCGCTCTTGCGGCGCTGGACGATGCGGCGGTCGATCTCGATCTGCTGCTCGCCCGGGCCGCGCGTGCCGATGCCCGCCGGATTGCCGCCCGTGATGCGCTCGAGGTGCGTCCACATCGCCCGCAGCCGCGGGTAGGTGTACTCGAGTTGCGCGAGCTCGACCTGCAGCTTCGCCTCGTTGGTGCGCGCCCGCGCGGCGAAGATGTCCAGGATCAGCTCGCTGCGGTCCAGCACCTTGCGCTCGACGATCTTCTCGATGTTCCCGATCTGCGACGGGCTCAGCTCGTTGTCGAAGATGACGACGTCCGCGTCGTGCACCTCCGCCATCTCGCGCAGCTCCCTGGCCTTGCCTGAGCCGATGAACGTGCCGGGGTCGGGCTTCTGACGCTTCTGCAGCAGCTCGTCGACGGGGATCGCGCCTGCGGTGTCCGCCAGGGCACGCAACTCATCCAGTGGATCGTGAGGGTCCGAGCCGTCGTCCGGCAGCAGGCAGGCGACGAGGATCGCACGCTCCTGCTGGACGCTGAGTTGTTCGCGAGAGATCTGGGGCATGGATGGCGCGGGTCTCCGACGAGTATTGTAGTCGGGAATGCCGAATGCAGAAGGCGGAAGGCAGAAACAAGGCTGGGACCGGTGGTCCCGGCGGCGACGTGGGGATTCGCGCTCATTTGAGTCATCGTCGTCGCGTGGCATCAAGTGCGGCGTTGGCGTGGAGTGGGGTGACGAGGCCGATCGATTGCCGGGCTGGATCCTGCGCCGCCTCCACCGGGACCACCGGTCCCGGCTTTATGCGGTGTGCCGGGCGTCGCGGACGGCCAGCCTGCCCTTGCTCGCGGGGCCGCAGAAGCGGCAGTAGACGCGTTTGAGCCAGCGGACGTTGACGCGTCGATGCCGCTGCCCCAGCACGCGCTCGCAACCCGGGCAGACGAGCTCGTAGCGGGCTGGTGGGGTGACGACCTCCTCGCCCGCCAGCCGCTGCGGCCGGGCGCCGATCTGCCGACAGACCGCGCGCCACGCCGCATCATGCCCATGCTCCACTCCCACCAGGGCGTGAGCGATCTCGTGCAGGATCGTGTCACGGACCTCGGCATCGGGGTTGAGCTGCACCAGGTGCTGTGAGAGGCGGATCGTCCTGACGTACGTGACCTGCCCGGTGCGCGCGTC
Organism: Phycisphaeraceae bacterium; assembly: GCA_040905445.1. Lineage (GTDB taxonomy): Bacteria > Planctomycetota > Phycisphaerae > Phycisphaerales > Phycisphaeraceae > SKPT01. The sequence continues at coordinate 25,492 of JBBDRN010000047.1, forward strand.
GCGCCGCGGCCGAACCTGCGCCGCCCCGAGCTGCCGCTTGCCCCGGCTCCAGCGGAAGCGCCAGCCAGCATCGATCAACCCGTGCTGCCGCATCAGCGACAGCGCCAACCGCTCGGCGTCATGCAGGTTCATCTCGCGGCGGAGCGTAGCAGAACACCGCACGACGCGCCCGCGACACTCGGGCGCGCCTGGACCTGAACAGGCGACGCCTCGCCCGCGTATAATGAAAGATCACGGCGGCTGCGAGCCGTCAGCTTGGTCCCCACCCATGCCCACCTCCTCGTCCCGCCTCCTGCTATCCCGGCAGGGATCGGCCCTTGCAGGTGAATCCGCCCACGAGGAGTTGCGATGGCAAGCCAATCGTCCGCCCAGCGTCCAATCACCCACACCGCCTCGACGCCCGCCCAGGATCCGGTTGAGACGGTCGCGTTGCGTGTACGCATTTTGAACCTCACGGCCGTCATCCTGCCGCTCGTGGGCCTTGCCGCCGGGGCGTACCTGCTCTGGGGCCAGGGCTTCAGTTGGCTGCACCTGGGCCTCATGCTCGGGATGTACCTGCTCACGACGCTGGGCGTGACGCTCGGGTTCCACCGCCTGTGCACCCACCGCTCGTTCGAGACGAACGCCGTCGTCAAGGCGACGCTGGGTATTCTCGGGTCGATGGCGGTGCAGGGCCCGCTGCTGCGGTGGGTCGCGACGCACCGCCGGCACCACCAGCACGCCGACGACCACGACGACCCCCACTCCCCGCACCAGCACGGCAGCGGCTGGTGGGGCTCGCTGCGCGGCCTGTGGCACGCCCACGTCGGCTGGCTGCTCGAGCGCGAGTCGCCTGACCTGTCCCGCTACGTCGGCGACCTGCGCAAGGACGCCGTGCTGCGCACCGTCAGCGCCCTCTTCCCCCTCTGGGTGCTGCTGGGGCTCCTGGTGCCCACCGCCTTGGGCGGGCTGTTCACGCTGAGCTGGACCGGCGCACTGCTCGGGTTCCTCTGGGGCGGCCTGGCGCGGATCTTCCTCGTCCACCACGTCACATGGAGCGTCAACTCGGTCTGCCACATCTGGGGCAGCCGCCCGTTTGCCAGCCGCGACGAAAGCCGCAACAACGCCTTCTTCGGCGTCCTGGCGCTGGGCGAGGGCTGGCACAACAATCACCACGCTTTCCCGACGAGCGCCCGGCACGGCCTGCGCTGGTGGCAGTTCGATGCGACATACCTGATCATCCGGGCGATGGCGTGCGTTGGGCTGGCGTCCAACGTGAAGGTTCCCGCCCCCGCCGCGGTGCAGGCCAAGCAGGCCTCGAATTGCAGCCAACACTGACAAGGTCGAGGACGGCCTCGTCAGTAACACCCGCTACGGTTGGATAAACTCGCTCTAAACCCACCGCGCTTGCCCGTGGTGAAGACATCGCTTCGCACGATCCATCCTGCATGTCCCCCGTCACGAGCGGCCCATGGCGCTGAAACAGCTCGATTTCGACGTCGACGTCGTCGCCGTGTCGCCGCAGGCCGACTGCCTCGTGCGCGACGCGGAGGCGCAGATCGAACGGTTCACGCATCAGCGTCGCAACAACCCGCTGCCGGCGTTCGTGCCGAGCGATTTCCGCCTCAGCTATGCCACGCTCGAACTCATCCGCGACCGCCACCTCGCCCCCGACATGACGTTCTGCGAATGGGGCAGCGGCTTCGGCGTCACCGCCTGTCTGGCGACGCAACTCGGCTACGACGCCTGTGGCATCGAGATCGAGCGCGACCTCGTCGACGAGTCGCAGCAGCTCGCCGACAACCACGACCTGTCCACCACCTTCGCCCACGGCAGCTTCATCCCCGACTGCGGCAACCACCTGGCCCTGGACGCCGGCGAGTTCGCCACACTCTCGACCGATGTGCCAAGCGGTTATGACGAGCTGGGTCTGGACGTGGAGGACTTCAGCGTGGTCTATGCCTACCCCTGGCCGGGCGAGGAGCAGACGGTCGAGCGCATCTTCGATGCCTACGCCGCCACCGGCGCGCTGCTGATCACCTACCGCGGGATGAACCACATCCAGGTGCATCGGCAGGTCGGACGCAAACGCGACCGCAGCCGGCTCGTCTGATGGCGCCCCCCGCCCCCTCGGCGTCATCCCGCCTGCGCCTGCCGCCCACCGCTCAAGGTCAGCGGGTTTGTTTTATCACTTCTTGCAATTGACCCGCGGGTTCGCTATAGTCAGTAATTGGCCGGGGGATCCCCAGATCAACCGGGCCCAGGATCGGCACGCACCGTTTTCCCGCGCTGCGTCGCTCTTTGTCGCCGGGCATTGTGCCCGGCCTGTTTCAGGTTCGTGACGCGCCGCAGGTTTCCGCTCGTGTTCATAATTAAAAAGTTCGACGCGAAGCTCTGGACGGTCACACAGTTTGGAGTTTCGTGATGAAGATTTACGTGGGCAACATGTCTTTTCAGACATCGGAAGAGTCCCTTGAGGCTCTTTTCACCAACTATGGCGAGGTCGGCGAGGTCGCCGTCGTCACCGACCGCGACACGGGCCGCCCCCGTGGCTTCGCGTTCGTGACCATGCCCAACGATGAAGAGGCCCGCGCCGCCATCGAGGCCCTCAACGGCCAGGAAGTCGAAGGCCGCTCGCTGAACGTCAACGAGGCCCGTCCCCGTGAGAACCGCAGTGGCGGCGGTGGTGGTGGCGGCGGCCGGCGCGACGGCGGCGGTGGCGGCGGCCGCTGGTAAGCCGTTGGGCTCACGCCCGACGTCCCGTCAAGCAACACGAGCCCCGATCGGCACACCCGGTCGGGGCTTTTTGCTGCGCCCCGGGCGTTCCGCCGGCTGAGCGATGTGGGCGAGTTCAATCCGATCGAAGCGGTCCACGGGTGCCATCCAGCATGCCGAAGGCTGCTGGGTGCGGGCGTCGACGAGCTCGGCACACCGCACGCGGCGCGGTGCTGGGTCGCCTGCTTCCCGACGGGCCGCACAAGCCGGGCGCCACCGCCATCGGCGCCACGCTCACGTCGCCATAGAGCGCCCCCCCATTCTCGCCCCGGCGGGCCGCGCCGCGGTCGCCCGCGTGCCCCGCCGCCGGCTACAACTTCCGGCCCGGGCTGCGCGACAGGAGCCGTACGATGAAGCGCCGAAATGCGCGATGGACAGCAGCGGCCGTCATCCTGGCCGCGATCGGCGCGGCGGGGGGCGGGGGCACCGCAGCGCCCGCCAACGCCGCGCTGATCGACATCGACCCCGCCACAACCTACCCCTTCGCCGACCCGGCCCGCGAGCTGGCGTGGTACCACGGCCAGGTCACGCCCCACGACACGCAGACACGCGTCGCCGCCGGCTCGACCGCCGAGCGATCCTATTCCCAGCCCATGGGCGACGACCCGCTCGACTTCTGGCTCGCGCCGCCCGCCGGCTACGACGCCGATGGCGACGACGCCCACCCGCTCGTGGTCTACCTCCACGGCGCCGGCGCCCGCGGCGGGGATGTGCATGACAACCTCGACTCCCCCGTGCCCGAGTACTGGACCAGCCAGGCGACGCAAGCGCTCGCCCCCGGCGGCGGAGCGTACGTCCTCGCCCCCAAGATCCCCTACAGCTATCAGGCTTGGGTCGAGACCGGCGTGCGCGACAACTGGGCGATCGAAGGCTACGAGATCGACGACCCCGACGTCGTCTCCCTCGTCGATCACCTCGTCGTCTCGCGCGGCCTGCGCCTGGCGCTCACCGCAGCGGCGGGGCTCGTCCACGGCGGCACGCAGGACCTGCCCACCCGCATCGACCCCGACCGCATCTACATCGTTGGCCAGTCGATGGGCGGCTTCGGCGTCTACGACGCCCTCGCCCGCGTCTCCGACGCCGCGGGCCGCGACGAGCTCGCCGACTGGCTCGCGCTCGAGCAGGCGCACGGCGGCGAGCTCTGGCCAACCTTCACCTTCGCCGCCGGCGCCGCGGTCGCCGGCGCCGGGCCGGTCGATCGCATGCCCGAGCTGGCGGATCGGCCGCTGTGGATGATGAGCCACGACGCCGACCCGATCGTCCCTCCCGCCGCAACGACCAGCCTCGTCGAGGCGATTCGAGACCTGCTCGACGATGTCGACGCGGTGCACCAGACGGCCGCCGTCACCGCCACGGGCGCGACGACCCTTGGCTTCAACAGCGACCTCGCCGAGTTGCTCGCCCACGACCGACTGCACACGAGCTTCACCGGCGAAGGGCGTGACGGCCTCGGCCCACACCACTGGGTCAGCCAGGACTGGCCCCACGCCGGTCAGGACGACCTCGTCGCGCGCTGGCTCTTCGCACAGAGCCTCGCGGCCGGCCCCTTGCTCGTCGGTGACATGAACCGCGACGGCATCATCGACGCCGTCGACGTCGCCCCCTTCGTGCTCGCGCTGACCGACCCCGCCGGCTACCACGCGCAGCACGGACTCGACCCCGTGCTCGTCGGCGACATCAACGCCGACGGCACGCTCGACGCCGTCGACGTCGCCCCCTTCGTGCAACTGCTCGTCGGCGACAACGCGACGTCAACGCCCGAGCCCGGCAGCCTCGTGCTGCTCGGCCTCGCGACCCTGCTGCTGACGCGGCGCCGCTTCGCTCGCGTCGGCGTCACACCAGCAGCGACGCCGGGTTCTCCAGCATCTGCTTGAACGTCTGCAGGTATTCCGCCGCGATCGCCCCGTCGACCACGCGGTGGTCCGCCGACATCGTCACCGTCATCTCGTGGCCCACGACGATCTCCCCGTCGCGCACCACCGGCTTCTCGAGCGCCGCGCCGATCGCGAGGATCGCGGCCTGCGGCGGATTGATGATCGCCTCGAAATGCTCCACGCCCAGCATCCCCAGGTTGCTCAGCGTGATCGTCCCGTCGGCCATCTGCTCGGCCTTGAGCCCCGGCCCGCGGGCCTGCTTCGCGAGCTCGCGCGTCTGCTCGCTGATCGTCCGCAGCCCCAGGTTCTGCACGTCGCGGATCACCGGCACCACCAGCCCGCCGCCACGCTCCTCCGGCAGCGCGACCGCGATGCCGACGTTGACGCTGCCGTGCACCTCGATGCTGCCGTCGCTCCACGACGCGTTGACGAGCGGGTGGCGCGTGCATGCCAGCGCGGCGGCGCGGGTGATGAAGTCGTTGACCGAGAGCTTGATCCCCTGGCTTTCGAGCTGATCGTTGAGCGTCTTGCGCAGCGCCATGAGCGGGGACATGTCGATGGCGACGGTGACGGTGAAGTGGGGGATCGTCGCTTTGGACTCGACCAGCCGCCGCGCGATCGTCTTGCGCATGCTGGACAGCTCGATGGTGCGGGCTTCGAGCTGGATGGCACCGGTGGATGGGGCCGCGGCGGGGGCGGCTTGCGGACTCGCGCTGCCGCCGCCGCCCTGGCGGGTCTTGCCCTCGGCCGCGGCGAGCACGTCGCGTTTGATGATGCGGCCGCCGGGGCCCGAGCCGTCGATCCCGCCGAGGTCGACGTCGCGCTCCTCGGCGAGCTTGCGGGCCAGCGGGCTGACGCGCAGACGCCCCCCGCCGCCGCCACCCTGCGGCCGCGCCTGGCCACCGCCCGCGGCTGGCTCCGCCGTCGCGGCAGGCGCCTGACTCTCGCTCGCCTCGGGCGCTGCCTCAGTCGTCGCCTCGCCCGACGTCGCCGCCGCCGGCTGCTCGCCGCCGCCGACCTCGGCCTTGGCGGCATCCTCGACCGACTCGCCTTCGCCCGCGAGGATGCAGATCACCTCGCCCACCGGCACCGTCTTGCCTTCGTCCACCGCCAGCCGCGCGACCTTCCCGTCGTCGAACGCCTGCAGTTCCATCGTCGCCTTGTCCGTCTCGACGTCGGCGAGGTGGTCGCCTGCGGCCACGTCGTCGCCGACCTGCACCTGCCACTTGAGGATCGTGCCCTCCTCCATGGTGTCGGACAGGCGGGGCATCGTGATCGTGATCGGCATCGCGTAGGCTCCTCGGACGCTGGAATGCCGGCATGGTAGCAGGGAACCGCCCGATTTGCCGCGCCGCCGCGCCCCCCTGGCGCCCGCATCTAAAACGCGCAGCGCGTGCCCGCGAGCCGCTCGGTCACGCTCGCGATGTCGTGGCGATAGGACATGTCCAGCACCGGCGCGTGGATCGGCACCGCCTCGAACACCTCGCCCAGTTCGCTCATCGCCACGTTCACCGCGTCGGTGATCTCGTACTCACCGCGCGGCGAAGGCTCGATGCGCCGGCAGGCCTCGAAGACCGCGGGCGTGAACCGCCAGCAGTTCATCGACACGCACGCCGCGTCGCCCAGCGCCGCGCGGGTCGCGTCGTCGGGCTTTTCGATGACGCGGCGGAGGCGGCTGTGCTCGTCGAGTTCCACGAGCCCGAACTTGCTCAGCCGCTCCGGCTCGATGTTCGACGCCTCGGCCATCGCCCGCAGGTTAAACGCCGCCAGCCCCGAGCCCGCCAGCTCCCCGACCCGCTCGAACGCCTCGAGCGGGTAATAGTTGTCGGAGTTGATGACGAGCACGGCGTCGCGGCCGGCGAAGGCTTCCGCGGCGGCAACGGCGTCGGCGGTGCCGCGCGGCTGCGCCTGGATCGCAAAGTCGATCGTCACCCGCTCGGGCGCGACCTGCCGCGTGTAGTAATCGCGGATCTGATCGTGCTCCGGCCCAATGACGAGGCAGACGCTGCGATAGCCGGCGTCGGCGAGGTTGGTCAGCACGTAGTCGAGGAACGGCCGGTCGATCGGGATCATCGCCTTGACGCCTTGCGACGCGACCTGCGCCTGGGCATCGGTGGTGCCGCCGGCGGCAGGGTCGCCCGCCTCGCGCATGCGCTTGCCGAGCCCGCGGGCGAGGATGACCGCCTTGGCGGTGTTGGACTGGGGCATGGGAGGAGGCTCCGGGGGAGGGATAGCGGATGATACCGCGCTTGCCCCGTTCAGCCCCGCAGGGGCTGCGGGTTGTAGCCACGGGTGGAGCGCAGCGGAACCCGTGGAACGCGGCGACGGGGAATCTGCCTGCCCCGGCAGGGGCAGCGGGAATTGCCTCCGCCCCTGCCGGGGCGGGACGAACACCGACGTGCCCCACGGGTTGCGCGGCTTACCGCGGCCGGCCAGCTGCTTCACCCGTGGCTACATGCCGGTCGCCCCCTGCGGGGCTGCAACCAGGTCTCGGCGCGACTGTGTTTATCGACCCCGAAAATTCCGGATGAACGAAAAAAAAGACGCCCACGGAACGTGATGTCCGTGGACGTCCGGTGGCGGGGGCTTTAAGGATGGCAGATCGCCGCAGCTTTGTCAACCCCCCTACTCAGGTGTTGTACGTCACGGCCCGCACGGCCTCGGTGATCCGCCGCGTGTTCGGCAGCATCTCCTGCTCCATGCTGCGGTTATAGGGCGGTGGCACGTCGTGGGCGTTGACCCGCACCACCTGGTTGTCCAGCAGATCCATCCCCTGCTCATAGATCCGCGTCGCGATCTCCGACGCCACCGACGCGAACGGCCAACTCTGGTCCACCACCACGCAGTAGCTCGTCTTCTCGATGCTCGCGATGATCGTGCCCATGTCCAGCGGCCGATATGTCCGCACGTCGATCACCTCGCAGTCGATGCCCTCCTGCTCCAGCGCCTCGGCCGCCTCCAGCGCGAAATGCACCGGCCGACCCGCCGCCACGATCGTGCAGTCGGCGCCCTGCTTGATCACGTTCGCCTGCCCAAAGGGGATGGTGAAATCGTCGTCATCCTCCGGCGGCGCCCACTGGCCGTGGAGGTAGCGCGAAAAGTCCCGGTCGCCGCGCCCGCCCATGCCCAGCATGCGCTCCGACTCGAGATAGAAGACCGGGTCGTCATCGCGGATCGCCGTCTTGAGCATGCCCTTGGCGTCGCGCGGCGTCGACGGAATCGCCATCTTCAGCCCCGGCACCTGGCTCCACAGGCTCTCGACCGACCACGAGTGCGTCGAGCCGAGCTGTCCGCCCGCGCCGTTGTTGCCCCGGAAGACGACCGGCACGTTGAACTGCCCGCCCGACATGTAGAGCATCTTCGGCGCGTTGTTGACGATCTGATCCGCCGCGACGAGGCAGAAAGACCAGCTCATGAACTCGATGATCGGTCGCAGGCCATACATCGCCGCGCCGATGCCGGCACCCGAGAAGGCCGTCTCCGAGATGGGCGTGTCGATGACGCGCCCCGGGCCGAACTGGTCGAGCATGCCCTCGGTGACCTTGTAGGCTCCGTTGTACTCGGCGACCTCCTCGCCCATGATGAACACGCGCTGATCGCGCAGCATCTCCTCGACCATCGCCTCGCGCAGGCCGTGGCGGTACTGGTATTTGCGCGACGCGGTGTCGGTGGCGGCGTGGCTGTTGTGGTTGTTGCTGGCGGTGGCGGTCATGAATTTCATTTCTCACTGGGCGGGTCGACGTCGAGTTTCCTGCAAATATGTCTGGCAAGCCGGGCGGCGACTTCCGTGTGCCGCGGTACGGGCTGGATGGCGCCGTTGGCAGGATTGATCCAGAGCGTGTGGTCCGCCCCTTCTCGGAGGGAATCGGCAGCCGTGCCGCCGCAAGTGCCGGACGAGCTTGCGCTGCTTCATCCGAGTTCCACAACCCCGCGCTTGGCTGATTCCGGAATGCCCTTCAAGCCCTGCTCACGCCGGTAGTCGAGCACGAGTTGGATGGCGGACTTCAGGCTCGCGATCGCCTCCTCTTCGGTTTTTCCTTGCCCATTGGCTTCCGGCACTTCGGGGCAGAACGCGAGGTACCACGGGTCGTCCTCTTCAGGCGGCTCAATGATGTAGGTGAATTCGTGTCGCATGTCGTTTGGACCGACGTTGAGGTTGATGCCGCCGCGGGCCGCGGCGATTAAGCCCTCACTCCCCGCTGTTCTCATCCCGGATCAGCGCCGGCAGCTCCCCCTTCTCGAACGGCGGGAACGGCTCGCTGAACACGTCCGTGTACAGCTCCTCATTGCCCGGCTCGGGCGCGTTTTCCGCGTACTTCACGCTGTCGATCGCCCTCTGCTTCGTCTGCTGGTCCAGCTCGTCGATCTGCTCCTGGCTCGTCAGCTCCTTCTCGATCAGGTGATTCACCAGCAGGTTGATGCAGTCGCGCTGCTGGATCTCCTTGACCTCGTCCTTGGCCCGGTACTTCTGCGGGTCGGACATCGAATGGCCCTGGTACCGGTACGTCTTGACGTTGATGAAGCACGGCCCCTCGCCCGCGTCCTCGTCGTGGCCGAGCACTTTCGTGTACGAGCCTCGCGTCTTCTCGATCTCGGTGTGGAACGTGTCGTAGACCTCCATGAGGTCGAGCCCGTCGCACTCGGCGTAGCGCATGCCGTAGGCGTCGGCCTTCTTGGACAGATCCTCCGCCATCGCCGTGCCGCGGGCGATGTGCGTGCCCATCGAGTAGTAGTTGTTCTCCACCGCGAAGATGATCGGCAGGCGCCAGATCGCGGCGAGGTTCATCGACTCGTGGAAGGCTCCCTGGTTGAGCGCCCCGTCACCGAGGTAGCAGAGGCAGACCTTGTCCTCGCGGTTGTACTGCAGCGCAAACGCCAGCCCGACGCCCAGCGGGCACTGCCCGCCGACGATCGCGTGCCCGCCGTAGAGGTGTCGCGGCTTGTCGAAGAAGTGCATCGACCCGCCCTTGCCCTTGGCGCAGCCGGCGAGCTTGCCGTACAGCTCCGCCATGGCGTAGTTGGGGTGCATGCCGCGGGCCAGCGCGTGGCCGTGGTCCCGATAGGCGGTGATGACCGGGTCGCCGTCGCGGGCGGCGGCGATGGAGCCGACGGCGACGGCCTCCTGACCGATGTAGATGTGGCAGAACCCGCCGATCTTCTGCTGCATGTAGCTCTGCATCGTCCGCTCCTCGAAGCGGCGGATGAGCATCATGTCGTGCAGCAGTTGCAGGAGGCGGGGCCCGTCGAGGTTATCGGAGGGGCGGGCCCGGGCCTTGTCCTGGGTCGCGGTGGCCATGAAAGCGTCCTTCGCTGTCGTGGGAGGGTGTGCTGGCATCGAGTGGCGTCGCGGCCACGGCGGCCGGTCCCCGCCACGCCGACTCGCCAGCCGGTGCAGCCGGCCCCCCGGGGCTCATCGGCCGGCGACGACCACGCATTGAGCCTGGCGCCACCCGCCGGGGCTCTGGCGCGGGCCTGGCCGCTTGAGCGTTATCGGGGCCCTGTAACAGTTTAGATGGGCCTCCAAAGGTCAGCAAGTAAGACGCCTCGTGACTCCGCGCTTTCGCGCCCAGCAGCCGCAGCCGCTCCGCAGCCGGCCCGGGCTTCACGACCTTTGACCCCCACGATGCGACCGTGGGCGAGCCCGACCGCGGCCGTCCCGGTCGCAGGCATCCCGGCCTTGCCATACACTGCCCCCTCGCTGTCCGACCCGCTGGAGCCCCCGCCTTGCCCATTCAACCACGCCTGGTGCTGCTATTGGCCCTGTGGCTGCTGCTCCAGGCGGGGCCTGCCTTCGCGCAGGGGCTCGAATTCCAGGGTCGACCCATCGCCGAGATCCGCGTCGAGGGCCTCGAGGACGTCCCCGAACAGCTCGTCCGCAACCAGATCCGCCTCGCCCCCGGCGACCCGCTCGACCAGCGCGTCATCGAGCAGGACGTCGTCCGCATCACCCACCTCGGCCGCTTCAGCGGCGTCGAGGCCCAGGTCCAGCCCCAGCCCGACAACAGCGTCATCCTCATCTACGCCCTCCAGGAGCAGCCCCTGCTCGACGACGTCCAGGTCGTCGGCAACCGCCTGCTCACCGACCGCCACCTCATCGACACCATCGGCCTGCGCGGCGGCGACCCCGTCGACCCCTTCCTCATCGACCGCGGCCGGCGACGCATCCTCGACGCCTACCAGGACCGCGGCTTCTTCCTCACCGAGGTCGACCTCGACCAGGACGCCCTCGACGAGCAACGGATCCTCCTCTACCAGGTCCGCGAGGGGCCTCGCGTCCGCGTCCGCTCCATCCAGTTCCAAGGCAACGACCTGTTCAGCGACGGCCAACTTCTGGCGCAGACCGAGTCGCGCACCTACGTGCCCGTCTTTCGGGACGGCGCCCTCTCGCGCGAGCAGATCGAGCTCGACGCCGCCGCCGTCCGAGCCTTCTACGAGGATCGCGGCTACCTCGACGCGCAGGTCGGCCGCGAGGTTCGGCTGTCGCCCGACCAGCGCGAGGCCGTCGTGGTCTTCGTCATCGAAGAAGGCGAGCGCTACATCGTCGACGACGTCCGTATCGACGGCGCCCGCCAGTTCCCGCCCGAGCAGATCCGCCGGTTCATGCCCCTGCGCAGCGGCGACGCCTACTCCCAGCAGGCCGTGCGCGACGCCATCCTCGCCATCGAGAACCACTACGGCCAGCTCGGCTACATGGAGACGCGCATCGAGGTCGACCGCCTCTTCCACCAGCACCAGCCGCGCATCGACGTGCTCGTGCGCATCACCGAGGGCATCCCCGCCATCGTCGGCGAGGTGACGGTGCGCGGCAACGAGCGCACGCAGGAAAAGGTCATCCTCCGCGAGGTGCGCGGCATGAGGCCGGGGCGCCCCTTCGAGCGCCCCGGCGTGCGCGAGACGCAGCGCCGCCTGCGCGAGAGCCCGCTCTTCAACGACGCCAGCATCACCCTCCTCGGCGAGCCGAACGACCCAGTCCGCGACGTGCTCATCGACGTCAACGAAGGTCAGACCGGCGCCATCAACATCGGCGCCGGCGTCAGCTCCGACCTCGGCCTCGTCGGCGCCATCAGCCTCACACAGCAGAACTTCGACATCGCCGGCGTGCCCGACCGCCCGCGCGATCTCTTCACCGGCCGGGCCTTCCGCGGCGCCGGGCAGTTCTTTCAGATCAACCTCCAGCCCGGCACGCAGGCCAGCCGCTACGGCATCACCTTCGGCGAGCCCAGCCTCCTCGAGCACGACGTCTCGCTCCGCTCCAACGTCTTCTACTACGATCAGCGCCGCTTCCGCTACGACGAGCAACGCCTCGGCGGATCGCTCTCGCTCGGCCACAGTTTCGGCGATGTCTGGTCCGCCTCCGTCTCCGCCCGCGGCCAGGAAATCCGCATCGACGACATCGACCCCGAAGCCCCCGTCGACGTCTTCGACGTCCGAGGCAACAGCGCCCTCACCGGCCTTTCGCTCGGCATCGAACGCAACACCACCGACAGCATCTTCTACCCCACCGAAGGCTCCAACCTCTCCGCCAGCGTCGAACGCGTCGGCGCGCTCGGCGGCGACTACCGCTTCACACGACTCGAAGCCGGTTACCACCAGTTCTGGACCGTCAACGAGGACTTCTTCGGCCGCCGCAGTGTCCTCAGCCTCCGCCTCCGCACCGGCTACATCGTCGAAGAGGACCGCGCCCCCGTCTTCGAACGCCTCTACGCCGGCGGACACCGCACGATGCGCGGCTTTGAGTACCGCGGCGTCGGACCCCGCGGCATCCGCGCCGACACCGGCGAACTCGGCGACGAGGCCGTCGGCGGGCGCTGGCAACTGCTCGGCAGCGCCGAATACAACTTCCCCCTCCTCGGCGAGCCCCAGCGCCAGCCCCACATGGGCGCGCTCCACGGCGTCTTCTTCACCGACGTCGGCACCGTCCGCAACAGCCCCGCCCTCAACGACTGGCGCGTCAGCATCGGCGCCGGCCTGCGCATCCAGTTGCCCATCCTCGGCCAGGCCCCCTTCGCCATCGACTTCGCCGTCCCCATTGTCCGCGAGTCCGGGGACCAGCGCCAGCTCATCAGCTTTGACATGGCCCTGCCCCTGCAGTGACGCGCCGCACGTGAGCCGTCGCCCGACGCCTACCCCGTCACCTCGGCCGCCGCCCGCACCGGCTCCTGCAACCGCCGCAGCGTCGCCTCGTCCATCCACGGCAGTGCCTCGATCTTCTCACGCAGCAAGCCGGGCATCGCCTCGCCCGCGCGCTCGTGCCGCGGCCGGCTCTTCCATCGACGGTGCATCCACAGGTACTGCTCAGGCCGGCGGCGGACCATCTGCTCGATCGCCCGCGCGTACCGAGCCGTGATGTAGTAGAGCGGGTCGGGCCGCGAGGCCCAGTCCTCCGGGCGGATGATGTCCTGGACGCCGACTTCGTACTGGAAGTCGTCGCTCTTGCGGTGGGCGTAGCCGCAGACGATCGGCACGCGGCAGCGCATGGCGAGCAGCCCGATCGACTTGTACGTGCTCGCCAACCACCCGAAGTAGGGCACGAACAGCCCCTTGTCGCCGGCGTTCTGGTCGGCGATGAAGCCCAGCGCCCCGGCGTGGCGCAGGACGTAGAGCATGCGGTCGGTGGCGTTGAACTTGGTGATGATCTCCAGCCCGCGCTTCTCGCGGATGCCCAGCAGCCACCGGTTGATCAGCGGGTTGTCCAGCGGCCGGGCGATCGCCGCCATGTCGTAGCCCAGCAGCGCCAGAACGTAGCCCAGCACCTCCCAGTTGCCCAGGTGCCCGGTAAGCAGGATCGCCGGCTTGCGGGCGTTGAGCAGCTCCAGCGCCGGGCCCAGGTCCCCGATCTCCAGGTGCTGCGACCAAGTATGCGGGTGCAGCGTCCGCGGCGTGTGCAGCACCTCCATGCCCAGCTTCATCAGATGTGAGAACGACGCCCGCCCGACGGCCTCGATGCGCGCGTCGCTGAACTCGGGGAACGCCATCGCCAGGTGATGCTTGGCACGCTCGCGATGGCGGTGGTCGCGCCCGTAGAGCCAGCCGCCCGCGGCATGGGCGGTGCGCAGGCTCGCCTGGACGTTAAAGCTCGTCAGCCCCGCCGCCACCACGCGGGCGGCCAGGTACTGGCTCCAGATGACCGCTCGCGAGTGCTTCTCAGCCATGATCGCGCCCGGGCACGCTTGCTCGCTGCGGGGCGGGCGGCGTCCCGCGCCTGCGCCGCCACCGGACCGGACCCCATCACTCACCGCACCTCCCGTTACAGGTGCGACAGGCGACGCACGGTGTGCGGATTTGGTGGCGGGGCGATCACCGCTGGTAGTACCCGACCAGCGCCAGGAAGCGGTTCTGGTTGAGCACCGGCACACCGAACGCCCGGGCCTCCTCCTCCAGCTCCTGGTAACGCTCGTACAGCCGCAGGGCCTCGGTGTGACGCTGAATCGTCTCGCGGTCGGGCGCGCCGGGCGGCAGGTCGGCCGGCCGATCCGGGGCGCTGCCCAGCACGAGGAAGTCGACGTCGTACCGCAGCTCTGAGGCGACCTCGCCGCCCCAGTCGCGGATCATCTGCTGAACGCGCTGCCGCTCCGCCTCGGTCGAACGCCCGTCCCGGTCCAGGTCGAACTCGCCGTCGACGAAGAAGCGGTACGTGGCCTCGGGGTCGTAGACGAGGTTGACGATCTGGTCACCCGGCCGCAACTCCACCCCGGGTGATCGCCGCACGATACGGGCCATCGCCGACGCGTCGCGCAGGTCGATGATCTCGATCGTCGCCTTGCCGCGGAGCCGGCTTCCGCCCTCGTGGCGGACGAGCTCGTCGCGGTCGAACACCTCGAAGGTCATGCCGAGCACCAGCCGATCCTGCCGCCCGATGTCGACCTGCGCCCGCCGGTCGGCGTCGACGACGGAGACGATCCGGCCGCCCGGCCGCACCACGTCCGGGGAATCGACCCGGTCCTCGCGTCGTGCCAGCTCGCGGATCTCGCGTCGCAGCCCGTCGCGCTCCAGTTCCAGCCGCGTGATCTCGTCGTCGAGCTCGCGAACCCGCGCCTCCTGCTCCTGCCTGGCGGTGGCAACGAGCTCGCGAAGCTCCGCCTCGGCGCCGGAGCTCTGCTGCTGGTACCCGGTGAACTGGGCCGTCACCTCTTCGAGCCGTGCCTGAAGCTGCTCCTGCACCGCCGTGTATTCTGCCCGCACCTCGTCAAGGCGCTGCTCGATCTCGTCGGCCCGGTCCAGCGCGGCCTGCCGCTCCTGGTCGAGGCGGGCGATGCGCTGCTCACGCGACTCGACCTCGCCGCGCAGCGCCGCCACCGCCGCCAGCAGCGAGCCATGCTCGCTCACCGCATCGGCGACGCTCGCCCGCACCCCGTCCTCAAACAGCGGCTCCATCGCCTCCTCGTCGGCCAGATCATCCAGGGCGACGCTGTCGCCGATCAGCCCCCGCAGCCGGGTGTTTCGATCGATGAGCTGCCCCACGACCGGGTCGCGGGCGTCGAGCAGGTCGAGCACCACCGGATCGTTGCGAAGCCCCCTGTCGGCGAACCGGTTCAGCTCGGAGTCGGCGTCCTCGGCCGCCTCCACCGCGCCCTGAAGCTGGACGTAGAAGGTGATCGAGAGCACGAGGCAGACGAAAAAGAGGATCCCGAGGATCACCATGCCCCAAACAGACCCGCTGCCGCCGCTGTTGCGCGCTCTTGCCATGAATCGACTCCAACTGGTGAGTTACATCAACCCGGCGCCCGGGCGGGGGCCAGTGTCACCCAGCGCCGGGCATTCGTCAAGTTCAGCCCCCCGGACGCCGGTCCTGAGCGAGTCCGCGGGCGACGGGCTGGGCCCCCCTCCCTCCCCGGTCCGCGCTCACGCGCTCAGCAGCCCCCGGCCGCTCAGCAGCCCGACGACCTGCTCAACCTCCTGCTCCAGGCTGAGCTGATCGGTGCGCAGGTGCAGCTCCGCCCCGGCCGGCTCCTCGTATGGATCGTCGATGCCGGTGAAGCCCTTGATCTCGCCGGCCCGGGCCTTCTTGTACAGCCCCTTGGGGTCGCGCTTCTCCGCCTCGGCGAGCGGGCAGTCGACGTAAACCTCCAGGAACGGCAGCTCCGCCTCGTCGTGCAGCTTGCGCACGAGGTCCCGGTCGCTGCGATAGGGGCTGATGAAGCTCGTGATGCAGATGATGCCCGCATCCGCGAAAAGTTTGGCGACCTCGCCGATGCGACGGATGTTCTCCGCCCGGTCGTCGGCGGAGAAGCCCAGGTTCTTGTTCAGCCCATGCCGGACGTTGTCGCCGTCGAGACGGTACGCCAGCTTGCCCTGCTGGATCAGCGCCTGCTCCAGGGCGACGGCCACGGTCGACTTGCCGCTGCCGGAGAGCCCGGTCATCCAGATGGTCGCGCCCTTCTGCTTCAAAGCCTCGTGACGCTGGGCCCGGTCGACCTCGCCGGCGTGCCAGGTGATGTTGGTGGCCTTCTGCTCGCTCATCGTTGCGCTTTCTCCTGATGTGTGGCGTGTTTATGCGGAAGATCGCGGAGGGAAAGAGACGATCCTAGCGTCTGCGCCGCCCCGTGCAACGCCTGCGCCCACCGCGCCGCCGCAGGGTAGGTGCAGCGACGCACGCCGCCAGGGCGCTGAGGGTGCCGGCGAACCGCATGCGGACAAGTTGGGCCGGTCATGCTGCGGGAAGCTCGCGGACGACAATCCATGGGCTTGGGCTCATCCCTGCGCGTCGCCATCGCCCAGCAGGTCCGGGCGGCGCTCGCCGGTGCGCTCGCGGGCGGCCGCGCGGCGGTAGCGGTCGATCTTCGCGTGATCCCCCGACAGCAGCACGTCTGGCACGTCGCGGCCCCGCCAGGTGCGCGGGCGCGTGTAGTGGGGGTAGTCGAGCATGCCGTGCAGGTGATCGCTGAAGCTTTCCTGTGCCGCCGACTGCTCATCGCCGAGCACGCCCGGCAGCAGGCGGACGACCGCGTCGATGAGGCACATCGCGGGCAGCTCGCCGCCGGAAAGCACGTAGTCGCCGATGCTGATGTCTTCGAGGCCCGCCGGCTCGTCACGCAGGGCGTCGAGCACGCGCTCGTCGAACCCCTCGTAGTGGCCGGCGAGGATGATCAGGCGCGGCTGTTGGGCGAGGCGGTCTACGGCGGCCTGGTCGAGCGGCCGGCCCTGCGGCGTCATGTGGATGCGCGTCGCGGGCCGCGAATCGGCCGCCTGCACCGCCTGAAACGCATCCCAAACGGGCTGGCACTGGATGACCATGCCCGGCCCGCCGCCGTACGGCGTCTGGTCGACCTTCTGGTGCTTGTCGCGCGTGTGCTCGCGGATGTTGGTCAGGTGGTAGCTGACCGCGGGAGGCCGGATCGACGTCGGGTCCGCCGGGTCGGGCAGAGGCTCAGCGGCACGCTTGAGGATGCTGGCGCCGAGCACGCCGGTGAACATCTCGGGAAACAGGGTGAGGACGTCGATGCGCATGGCTGGCCGTGGATATGGGTGGCGGCCGGGCAAAAACTCGCGGATGGCAATCCGCCGGCTGGGGCGTACGCACAGGCGCGGACGACGCAGACCACGTTACAGGGACGACGCGGCGCGCGATCCCGCCGCGCACCGGGTGGCAACGATCCGTCCGACATCGACCGGGACCAGCGGCCCCGGGTTTATGACGGGGCGTCGCTGGCGGGCGCGGCCGACTTGGCGGGCTTGGTGGTGGCGGCGTTGTCCTGCCGGAGGGCGAGCTTCACCTCGACGCCGTTCTTGCGGAGCAGCGCGGCGACGGTCTCGGTCGGCTGGGCGCCGACGCCGAGCCAGTACTCGACGCGCTCGCGGTCGAAGTGGATCGACTTCTTGTCCCCCTGGGCGAGCGGGTCGAACCAGCCGAGGTCTTCGATGGTGCGCCCGTCGCGCTGGGCGCGGCGGTCCATGGCAGTGATGCGGTAGAACGGGCGGTTGCGTCGGCCGAAGCGCTTGAGTCGAATGCGGACCATGGATCGATGTCTCCGGGTGGACCCCGTGACCCCGCGAGCGGTGGCGGGATCGGGGCGGTGGCCGTGAGTGAGTGCCGGGGCGGACGTCCGCCAGGGCGAGCCGCGCAGTTTAGCCTTGCGGGGGGTTGGGAGCAAGCGGTGGGCGGCCGAGGCGCGCGGGAGCCGGGGAGGTTCGCACAGCGGACCCTGCAGCGCCGGGGTGGTAGACTAGCGGGCCATGTTTCCTTTGGGGAAGATCTTTTTATGGATCTGATCATCGTGGGCTTGGGCTGGGCCGGCGTGCGGCACGCCCAGGCGGTTCGCGAGCTCGAAGCCGAGGGCGGCGTCCGCCTCGTGGCGGTCGTGGACCCGGACCGCGCTCATCGCGAGGCGGAGGTGTCGCGGCTGAGAGCGGCGGGGGTGATGGGGTATGACGATCTGGGTGAGGCGCTGGCGTCCCATGCGGGGGCGGGCGTCGTCGTGGCCACACCGCACGGGCTGCATGCCGAGGGCGTGTGCGCCGCCGCGGCCGCGGGGCGGGCGGTGATGGTCGAGAAGCCGATCGCCCCGACGCTCGACGAGGCCGACGCGATGATCGCAGCCTGCGAGCAGGCGGGCGTGACGCTCATGGTGGCGGAATCGATTCGATACAACCGCGTGACGCGCAAGCTCACCAAGATCGTTGCATCGGGACGCGTCGGGCAGCCACTGGCGGCACGCTTCAGCTTCATCGGCCGCGGCGGCCAGCAGTACGGCTATCCCGGCCGGCGAGCGTGGCTGGGGCGGCCGGACCGGGGCGGCTCGGGGATCTGGCTCCTCAACGGCATCCACCACGTCTCGCTCGCGCGGATGCTGCTCGGCGAGGTCGAGCGCGTCACGGCAAGCGAAGTGCGCTCCGCATCGCTCGACGCGCCGGTCGAGGCGACGGTGATGGCGCTGTTGCAGTTCGCCTCGGGTGCCGTCGCGCACATGACCAGCAGCGCGGAGCTGCGCGGCTACAAGCGGTTTCGCGACGTGGTGGTCTTCGGCAGCGAAGGCACCGTGTGCACCGACCTGCGCGAGCCGGAGCGGATCGAGCTCTACCGCGGGCAGGCCGAGCAGCCGGACGTGATCGACGCGGCGGAGTTGGAATCCCCCGGCCCCGCCGACGGCGCAGTGGAGCAGGCGCCGGTGCATTTCGTGCGGCAGATGCGCGAGTTCGTCAACGCGGTCGCGCAGGAGCGCGAGCCGGCGACCAGCGGCCGCGGCGAGCGGGCGACGCTCGCGGTGATCGTGGCCGGGTATGAGTCGATGCGCACCGGCGCGGCCGTCGAGGTGCGGTGATGAAGCAGGGCGGGCCATCTTCGTGTCCTTCGCGTCTTCGCAGCTCGTCCGCTGACCGCCGCGAGCAGGAGCCTTTCGTTTCATGAGTTTTCGTGCCGTCATCCTGGGCCTGGCGATCGGCCTGACGGTCGCGTCGTTTGCCTACTTCAACGACTGGGTCATGCGCCAGACACAGATCGTGGGCAACTACCTGCCCATCTCCGTCTTCGGCGCCGCCATGGTGCTGCTGCTGGCGAACATCGCGCTGGCGAGCGTGCGGCAGCGGTGGGCGTTTCGGCCGGCGGAGATCGCCATCGTCATCGCCGTCGCGCTGGCCGCGTGCGCGTGGCCCGCCTCGGGGTTCGGACGCTACTACCCGATCGTCACGACGATGCCCAACTACTGGCAGGCGACGCAGCCGCACTGGCAGGCCGCGAACGTGATGTCCTACGTGCCCGGCGGGTCGGGGCGCGTGGCCCTAGGGCACGTCCAGGACTGGGCAACGCTGACGGCGATGGTCGACCGCGGGCGGCGGGCGGATCAACCAAGCGTCGGCGGGCAGCTCTGGCGCGAGACCGACTCGCTGGGCAGGCAGCTCTGGAACGAGGCGATCGACGTCGGCCGACCGGCCACCGACAGCCAGACGCAGATGGTCGCCGCGATCAACCGGGCGCTGGCGAGCAACGGCTTCTACCGCGACGAGCTGCTGCCCGAGGAGCCCGGCCCGCGCCTGGCGTCCTGGCTGGCGCGGCGCAACGAGGGCGAACTGGCGGCCCATGAGCAGCTCCATCTGAACCGTGCGCTGCTGGCCGAGGCGAGCGGCGGCGCGGTGATGCACCCGCCGGATGGCTGGGGCGTGCTGCTGGCGGGCGGTCGGATCGAGGGTGATCGCTACATGGCGCTGGTCCAGGGCGACGCCGACACCGCGGCGCTCTCGCTCGAACTCGTCGACTGGCGGCAGTGGGTGCCGACCGCGCTCATGTGGGGGGGCACGGCGTTCACGCTGGGCATGGCGGTGCTGTGCCTGGCGCTGATCGTGCATCCGCAGTGGTCCAGGCGCGAACTGCTGCCCTACCCGATCTCGCGGTTCGTCGACGAGGTAACCGCGCGGCGCGAGGGGGCGCGCGTGCCGGACATCCTGCACAACCGGCTGTTCTGGTACGCGTTCGGCGCGGTGGCGGCGCTGCACCTGCTGAACGGGTCGTCCGCGTGGATCGACCGCATGCCGGTGCTGCTGCCGCTGAACTTCGACTTCTCGCCGCTGCGCGATCTATTTCCTTACGCCAGCCGCGCGGGGTTGTCGCAAGGCTACTTCGAGCCGCGGCTGTTCCTGACGCCCGTGGCGTTCGCGTTCTTCATCCCGGCGTCGGTGTCGTTCAGCCTGGGCATCTCGCACCTGCTCTACATCATGGTCAGCGCCGCGTTCATCGGGCAGGGCATCTCGTTCCCCTACAACAAGGGCAACCCCAACCCCGCCAACTTCCTCCGTCTCGGCGCCTACGTCGCGATGGCGATGGCGATCTTCTACAACGGTCGGCGCTACTACACCAACGTGATGGCCAGCGCGATCGGCCTGCCGCGGTCGTCGGAGACGCCGACGTACGCGCCGTGGGCGGCGCGGCTGTTCGTGCTCTTCAGCCTCGGGGCGATCTGGCTGCTCGCCAGCTCCGGCCTGGACTGGACGCTGGCGACGATCTTCATCCTCATCGCGATCCTCACCCACCTCGTGCTCAGCCGCATCCTCTGCGAGACGGGGGCGTTCGGCCTGTCGTCGCCCTTCCTGCCGATCGGCGTGATGCTCGGGCTGCTCGGCTTCGAGGCGATGGGGCCCACCGGGCTGCTGCTGGTCGCGCTGGCGAGCTGGATCATCATCCCCGATCCGCGCGAAATCATGATGCCCTACATCAACACCGCCCTGGACCTCGGCGACCGCCAGCGCGTTCGCGTCGCCAAGCTGGCCGCGCCGCTGACGTTGATGAGCCTGTTGGCGATCGTCGCGAGCATGGTCGGCGGCGCGGTGGTACTGCATCGCTACGGCGCGCTCTCGCTGCCTGGATACATGTCCGAGCACCTGCCCAAGGGGCCTTTCAACGTGCTGACGCGCGAGCACGGCGAGGCCCAGGCGCGGCTGACGCTCGCGGAGGCGACATCGGCGAGCGGGTGGGAAAAGCTGGCGCTGCTGAACCCCGACGCGGGGGCCTACCTCTGGGTGCTCGTCGGGCTCGGGCTCGTGCTCGCGACCGCGGCGATCCGCCTGCGCTTTCCCAAGTCCCCGCTGCACCCGGTGACGTTCCTGGTCTGGGGCACCTGGGCGATCGCGCAGTTCGCGTTCTCGTTCCTCATCGGGTGGATGGTGCGCGCGGCGGTGGTGCAGCTCGGCGGGGCGCAGGCGTTTCATCGCCTCAAGCCGTTCATGGTCGGCATCATCGCCGGCGAGCTCGTGCTAGGCCTGTTCTGGATGATCTTCGGAGCGGTCTACTTCTTCATCACGGGCCAGATCCCGGCGAGCTATTCCATCTTCCCGGCGTGAAGTGCGCCTCGACGTGTTGTTTCGCCGCCGGCCGCGTCTAGAATCGCTTACGGCGCGGGTTGCGTGGATGCAGGGCAGCGGTTGTGACATTCGCACTTCGGGACAGCGTCGGGCTCGTCGCCATCGGGCGCAACGAGGGGGATCGGCTGGGGGTTTGCCTCAAATCGGCGCGCGGGGAGCTCGCGCACATCGTCTACGTCGACTCCGGCTCGACCGATGGCAGCGTCGAGCTGGCGCGGGCGCTGGGTGTGGACGTCGTCGAGCTGGACATGGACCGGCCGTTCACGGCCGCACGGGCGCGCAACGCCGGGTGGCATCGCCTGCGCGAGCTCGCGCCGCCGCTCGCGTTCGTGCAGTTCGTCGACGGCGACTGCGAGCTCGAACCCGGATGGCTGGCGTTTGCCAGCGATCGGCTGCGCGGCTCGCCCGAGCTTGCGGCCGTGGGCGGGCGCCGCCGCGAGCGGCATCGCGACGCGACGATCTACAACCGACTGTGCGACATGGAGTGGGCGCGGCCCCCGGGCGTCGACGTGCCGTGCGGCGGTGACGCGATGATGCGCGTTGCCGCGCTCGAGCAGGTGGGCGGGTTTGATGGTTCGGTCATTGCTGGTGAGGAGCCGGAGCTCTGCGTGCGGCTGCGGCAGCGCGGGTGG
The DNA here is from genome assembly GCA_040905445.1 of Phycisphaeraceae bacterium. Lineage (GTDB taxonomy): Bacteria > Planctomycetota > Phycisphaerae > Phycisphaerales > Phycisphaeraceae > SKPT01. The sequence goes on from JBBDRN010000047.1 coordinate 47,540, forward strand.
GCGACCCTGCGCGTCGACCTCCCGATGACCGTGCACGACGCGGCGATGACGCGGGCGTCGCAGTGGTGGCGCCGCAACGTCCGCGCGGGGCACGCCTTTGCCGAAGGCGCGGCCCGGCACGGGCGCTCGGCGCAGCGACATAACGCACGGCAGGCCGCGAGCGTGCTGGGCTGGGCCGTCGTGCTGCCGCTGGTCGCGGCGATGCTCGCCCGGTCGACGCGCGGCTGGAGCCTGCTCGGGCTGGCGGTCTATCCGCTGCACGCGGCGACGATCGCCCGGACCGCGCGACGCGAGGGGCGCGCGCGCAGCGCGGCCGAGGGGCTGCTGTGGGGCGCGGCCTGCGTTGTCGGCCGTTGGCCCCAGGTACAGGGAATGTGGCGCTACCTGCACACACGCATCGGCGGCGGACGCAGCGCGATCATCGAGTACCGCGGTCCGCGCCGCGAGCACGCGGCATCGGTCAACGGCGACGGCGCGGCGGCGCGTGCCAAGGGCCAGTAAATGACCTCGTCGCGCAGTCCGGACACCCCGTCCAAGGCGGCAACCCGCCCGCGGCACCCGCGCGCCCTCCATCCTCCCCATTCCCCGCGATCAGCCGCGGATCTTGAAGACGGCCGTCGCGCAGCACGCATTGCCGATCCGGTCCGTGAGCGCGAACATGCGCGCCGCGGGCGGCGAAATGAGATGCCCTCGCGTCAGGCATCGCTCGTGCCACGCCGCCAGGTCATGCTCCGCGATTTCTTGTGACGCCGTAAACAGCACCAACAGCAGCGCCGCGTGCCGGATCACCTCGTCGCGCTCGAGCTTGCCCACGTCGGCGGTGACCGGGGCGAGCAGCTCACTGGCGTAGCGCTTGAACGGGCCCGCCGACTCGTACTGCGCCACCGTCTTGATCTCCAGCCAGCACGCCTGGTCGGCGTCGACGGCGTCGAGCGCGGTGGCGAAGAGCGTCCCCGCCAGCTCCGGGTCGCGCAGCGGACGATGCTCCGGCGTCAGCACGAGATCACACCGTTGGCCTTCGCTCTTGCGCCGGCGGTTCCACGCGCCGGGGTAGCGCCGCTCGGGCAGCGCGCCGTAGCCGGCGTCGCTCAGCGCTGCGCGGATGATCGGGTGCAGCGCGAGCTCGTCGAGGCTGTCCAGGCTGTAGACCGCCTGCTCGACGTCGTCGGCGCGGGCCCGGGCGTGCAGGCCTGCGTGGACGGCGTCGGCGATGTCGGCGGCGGAAAAGTGCATCAGGCCGGCGAACCCCTGCCATGCGGTCAACCACGCATCATCATGCCGGATCACGCGCCTTGCGTCCGCGTGCGCCCGCGCCCCTTCTTCTTCAGCAGGCCGCGCAGCACCTCGATATTCACGGTGTCCCACGCCCGGCCGTCCGGGGCCTCGGCCTTGGGCGTCTCCATGATCTTGGGCACGTCGACAAAGGCCGGCTCGTTGACAATCACCTCGAACGCCGCGAGCGCCACATGCCCGTGGCCGATGTGCTCGTGACGGTCGACGCGGCTGCCGCGGGCGGTCTTGGAGTCGTTGACGTGCAGCACGCGCACCTGCGAAAGGCCGATCGCCCCCTCGACCTCCTTGAGCACACGCCGCGCCCCGGCCGCGCTGGTCAGGTCGTAGCCGGCCGCGAGCAGGTGCGCCGTGTCCAGGCAGACGCCCACGCGCTTGCCGTCGGCGACGTGGTCGATGATCCAGGCCAGATGCTCCAGGCGGTGGCCCAGCGCTGTCCCCTGCCCGGCCGTGATCTCCACGCACGTGACGACGTTGAGCCCGGGCAGCTCGGCGTGGAGCTGGTCGAACGCGTCGACGACGCGCCCGAGCCCCGCGTCGTCGCCGGCGTTCATGTGCGCGCCAGGGTGCATGACGAGGTCGCCGATGCCGAGCTGCTCGCAGCGGGTGAGCTCCTCACGGTAGAGGCCGATCGACTTGTCGCGGGCGGCCGGGTCGGGGCTGGCGAGGTTGATGAGGTAGCTGTCGTGGCTGACGGCGCGGGTGATGCCGGTCGTCTGCTGGTAGTCGCGCCAGGCGGCGATCTGCTCCGGCCGCAGCGGCGGGACGCGCCACTGGCGCTGGTTCTTGGTGAAGACCTGGACGCAGTCCATGTCGAGCTCGCGGGCCTTGATGAGGGCGTTCTCCATGCCGCCGGCAATGGACAAGTGGCTGCCAAACATGAACTTGCCTCCGCTGGGTCATTTCTTGCCCGCCGTTGCGTCGGGGCCCGGGCGCCGGTTAGTGTAAAGCCCCACCGCCCGGGCCGCATTACCTTGACGGCCGCAAGGAGCCTCACCCCGATGACCCCCACCCCCGCCACCTTCCCCGCCCCGCCCTGCGCCGCGTGCGACTATGACCTGCGGGGCCTGACCGCTTCCGACTGCCCGGAGTGTGGCGTGCCGATCGAGGTCTCGCAGCAGCAGGCCCGGCAAGTGCGGCCGGCGCCGCTGGGCCTGGCGCTGAGTCTGATCGCCGTCGCCGCCGCCGCGTTCGCCGGGCGGACATGGTTCGACGCGCTGGCGGGCGCGATGCGAGCGGGCGAGTCGCTGCTGGGCGGCCTGTTCGGGCCGCTCGCGATCGCCTGTACGGTGGCGAGCGTGGCGGCCGCGCTCGCCGCGGCCGGGGCGTGCCTGCACCTGCGTCGCGGGCCGGAGGCGACGGCGCTGGGCATCAACACCGCGCTCGCCGCGGCCTCGCTGGCGCTGACACTCCCCGCAGGGGCGTGAGTCGATCGCGGTTTTCGCGCGGCGCCCGGGACCCGGATCGCGATTCGGGGTAAGATCGTGGTCACAAGCCACCTGGAGCGCGCCATGCCTGTCTACGAATACCACTGCCCCGCGTGCAACACGACCACCGACGCCCTGCGCAAGATGGCGGACGCCGACGCCCCGATCGGCTGCGAGCGGTGTGGCAGCACGAACCTGACGCGCAAGCACAGCGTCTTCACCGCCAGCGCCACGAATCAACCGCTACCCATCGCTGCCGGCGGGGGCGGGGGCGGGGGCGGGGGCGGGGGTTGCGCCTGCGGCAACCCGCACGGCCCGTGCGCAAACTGACGTACCCCGTTCGCCGCCGCCTCGGGCGACGCGGCGCCACATCAACCCCACCCGCGTCGCCCCAACCCCCCAACCCCAGCCCCGATCTTGCTCCCCGCCCCCGCTCGCGGTACCGTCTGTGGCTTGCCAGGAGCTACCCAACCATGAAGGTCATCTGCGATCGCGGGGCATTGGTCGAGTCACTGAACCTCGTCAGCGGCGTGGTTGTCGCGCGCACGCCCAAGCCCGTGCTGGCGTGCGTCAAGCTCATCGCCGCCGACGACGCACTGACCATCGCCGGCACCGACCAGGAGATGGCGGTGCGCCTCACGACGGCGCGCGTCGACGTCCAGGAGCCGGGCGAGGCCCTCATCCCGGCCGACAAGCTCGGATCGATCGTCCGCGAATCGATCGACCCGACACTCACGCTCTACACCGAGCAGGACGACGTTGCCCACATCACCGGGCAGGACAGCAAGTTCAAGATCTACGGCCAGCCGCCGGGCGACTTCCCCCCCCTGCCCGAGTTCGAGGGCGATCCCGACTTCGAGATGACGGCCGGCGAACTGCACCGCCTCATTGCCATGACCATCTTCGCCACCGCGCGCGAGAACAGCCGCTACGCGATCAACGGCGTGCTGTTCGAGCGCGACGGCAACAAGCTGTCGATGGTCGCCACCGACGGGCACCGCCTGGCGCTGGCCCGGGGCACGTGCCAGCCGGGGCAGCCCGAGGGCCGCAGCGCGATCGTGCCGACCAAGGCGCTCAACCTGCTGCTGAGGCTGATCGACGACGCCGAGCAGACCGTCAAGGTGAAGCTGGCGGACAACCAGATCCTGTTCGCGACCGACGAAGCGATGCTCGCGTCGAACCTGGTCGAAGGCAACTTCCCGCCCTACCAGGACGTGATCCCCAAGGAGGGCGACAAGCGCGCCAAGCTCGCGACCGACTCGTTCATCAGCGCGGTCCGCCGGGCGGCGCTGCTGACCAACGAGGAGTCCAAGGGCGTGCGCATGGCGTTCGGCGACGCGGGGCTGACGCTTTCGAGCCGGGCGCCGGAGATGGGCGAGGCGGAGGTGACCGTGCCGGTGCCGGAGTACACGGGCGAGCCGATCGAGATCGGATTCAACCCGGCGTACCTGCTCGACGCGTTGAAGGTGATCGACACGGAGCAGATCGAGTTCGAGTTCAAGGCCGCGAACAAGCCGGGCGTGCTGCGGACAGGCCCGAACTTCCTGTACGTCGTCATGCCGGTGAACCTGCAGTAGGGCCCCCGCCACCCCCCGCCACCCCCACCACACGCCCCGTTGCGCGTGCCATGCGCCCCCGTCGCGCGCAATCTCGGCCTCGCCACGCGACGCGGTCGGCCAAGGCGGCTAAAGTGGGGGGCCAAACCATGAATCCGACCAACGCTCCCACCACCCCCGCCACTCGCGCCACCCGCGCTACGCCACCCACGCCCGCCATGCGCGCCCCCGCCACAAGTACCCCCGCCTCCATCGAGGGGCATAGGCAGGGCCTCCCGGCCACATCCGCCTCCGCCGCCCCGCCCTTGAACGAGGGTGCCCCCGCCACCCCCGCGACGCCCATTACCCCCACCAGCCACACCACAGACTCGGCCCCCGCCTCGCCAACCGTGCCCGAGGCGCGGCCGCGCGAGGCCACCCGGCGATCCGGGTTCTTCGCCCGCCTCGCTCAGCGCATCGAGGCAGGCATTTCCCGCCTCTCCGTCCGCAACAACTTCTGGCACCGCGTCTGCTCCTGGATCTGGCTGCCCCTGGCCTACCACAGCGGCATCCGGATGAAGAAGCAGTCGGCCAACAGCTTCTCCGTCGTCCTCCCCTTCCGGCGCTTCAACCGCAACTGGTACAACGCCATGGCGGGCGCCGCCCTGCTGGGCAACTCCGAGGTCGCCGGCGGCATGTACGTCTTCGGCCGCTGCGGCGCGGACTACACCGTCGTCTGCAAGCACCTGAACTACCGCTTCCTGCGTCCCTGCTTCGGCCCGGCGCTGTACCGCGTCGAGCCGATGGAGGACATCGACGCCCACCTCGCCACGGCCGGTGAGTTCAACATCACGCTCGACATGACGGTCGTCCAGATGGTCCGCAAGGTCGGCGAGCGCGAGCGCCGCGTCGGCAAGTGCACGGCGACGTTCCACGTCACGCCCAAGGCGCAGGTGCGTCACCGCCGCGACCGCCGACGCCATCGCACCGCCGACGGCGAAGCCGGCAACGAAGGCTAAGCGCGCCGCCCCTTGCGGCCCCGCGTTCACCGTCGCCATCGAGACGACGCGGGTCCGGGTCTAGCCATCCCCTGCGCGCAAAACTTGTCCAGGCCGTATCATGCCCCACGTCGCCCGACCGGCGACCGCGAACCCGCGCGCACGGGAACCGCCTGCGACCCGCCCATGTCCCACGCCGACCCTCCAACTCCCGCCCCGCCCTCGGCCGCGCCGGCGCGCGGCGTCCTCCCGGCCGTTCTGTGGGCGTGCTTCCTCGCCACGTCGTGGACGTGGGTCATCGGCATGCTCTTCCCCGTCCTGCTCGTGCGCGACTTCGGCGTCGCCGGCTGGGCGGTCTTCGCCATCCCCAACGTCGTCGGCGCGGCGGCGATGGGGTTCGTCATCGCCCGTCCCGACGTCAGCCGCCAGGTTGTGGCCAACCACGCTCAAGCCTGCTTCCGCTTCTCGGAGCTGGCGATCACGATGCACGTGTTCGCCATCGGGTGGGCCTACTACGCGTTGTTCGACGCGTGGGGGATCATTGCGGCCGGCGTCTTCGCCGTCATTGTCTTCGCGGCCGGCGAGCGTCAGCGGCTGGTGCTGCTGGTCACGGCGGTGACGGTGCTCGTCTCGGTGGTGACGCTGGTGTGGTGGCTCGCGACGCCGGAGCTGCCCAACCGTGTCGCCGGGGCGGCGCGCGGGAGCCTGACGGTGACGGACCTGGCCATGTTCGCTCCCGCGGCCGTGCTGGGGTTCGTCCTCTCGCCCTACCTCGATCTGACCTTTCACCGCGCGCGTCAGGCCACCGAGCCGGGCACGGGCCGGATCGCGTTCGCGCTGGGGTTCGGCGTCTTCTTCCTCGTCAGCCTCGTGCTCGCGCTGCTCTACGCCAGCTCGCTGCGGCCGCTGTTCGAAGACCCGGTCGAGCTGGCGCTGCCGCCGGCGCTGATCTACACCCTGGCGGCGCACATGACGCTCCAGGCGGGCGTGACGATCGCGCTGCACCTGCGGGAGATCGGCGAGCGCCGCGGGCACGAGGGCCTGCACCGTGCCGGGGTGCTGGCGATCGGTGGGGCGGCGCTGGCGTGGTGGGCTGTCACCGAGCCGGAGCTCTACGTGGGCCTCTCGGCCGGCGAGCTCGTCTACCGCACGTTCCTGCTGGTGTTCGGGCTGGTCTTCCCGGCCTACGTCTGGCTCTGCATGCTCCCGACGCGCCACGCGACCGCCCACGGCAGCCGGCTGGGCGTCTACGCCCTGACGCTGCTGTTCACCGTCCCGATGGGGTACTACGGCTTCGTGGTCAGCGACACGGGCTGGCTCCTCGCCGCCTTGGCGATCCTCATCCTCGCCCGCCTCATCGTCGAATGGCTCCCCGCCGATACTACCGCGGCCCCGACCCGGCCGTGACGGCGCCCGAAGCCCGTGGATTGCACTCCGTGGGCTTCCCCACTCCAGCCGCGCCCCCCAACCCCCGGCCTCCCCGGGTACAATCCGCCCATGCCATTCCACGCCGGCCGCATCACGTTCTGTCGTTTCCGCATCACCGGCGACGCCCCGACCAGCGTCGACGATACCGCGCTCTCCATCCTCCGCGAACACGCCTTCCGCGAGACGGAGGTCGGCGCACCCGACGAGGTCGAGGTCGGCTGGACCACCGGCCAGCACCTGCTCGACACCCAGTTCACCTACGAGAAGAACGGCTTCGGCGACGCCGGCTCCGGTGGCGGAGCGATGCTCCTCGCCGCGATGCGCATCGACACCCACAAGGTGCCCGCCGACGTCAAGCAGGCGTATCGGCAGATCAACGAGCAGGCGGCCGCGTCGGGCAACCCATCGGGCTACGCGTCCAAGGCGCAGAAGCAAGAGGCCTCCGAACTTGCCGGCCGGCAGATCCACGAGGACCTCGCAGCCGGCAAGTACCGCAAGTCCAAGCTCGTGCCCGTGCTCTGGGACCTGCGCCGCGGCGCGCTCTACTGCGGCGCCACCGGCAACGTCGTCCAGGAGCAACTCGCGCGTCTGCTGCGGGCGAGCTTCGCCGTGGAACTCGAGCCGCTGAGCGCCGGCTCGCTGGCGGGCGACATCCTGCGCAGCGAGGGGCGGCGGCGCGATTGGGAGGATCTGCACCCCTCGCCGTTCACGCCCGCCCCGCCCGAAGCGCACGCGGCGATGGACGACGCCGACGCCGTGAATACCGACCCGACGATTCCGACGATCCCCTGGCGTGCTCAGGCGGTGGATTTGAAGGACTTCCTCGGCAACGAGTGGCTGATCTGGCTCTGGCACCTCACCGAGACGGCGGAGGGCGTCGTGTCGGTCGCGGGCGGCGGCGAGAGCGCGAGGAGTGGCGGGGGTGGCGGGGATGGCGGGGGTGAGGCCTACATCACCATCGACCGCTCGCTCGATATGGACTGCGCCTGGGGCGTGCGCGGCAAGCAGACGCTGCGCACGGGCGTGACGGCCGGCCCCATCAGTCTCATCCGCCTGCCCGAAGCCGGCGAAGCCCTCGTCACCGGCAAGTGGCCCCGCAAGCTCGGCCTCATCCTCGCCGACGCCGAGTGCCAGTGGGAGCTGACGCTGCAGGGTGATCGGCTGCATGTCAGCTCGGCCGCCCTGCCGGAGGTCGCCGACGCCCAGACGCCGCGCGAACTGACGGAGGCCCGGCTGATGCTCGTGCAGCGGCTGGCGGCGACGCTGGACGGCATGTACGCCACGTTCCTCGATGAGCGCACGTCCAGCGCCTGGCCAACCCGCCGTGAGACGATCGCCGCCTGGATCCGTCACCGCCGCATCCCCGCCATCCCCGCCACACATGCCACACATGCCCCCGCCGCACACACACCCTCCACCTCCGCCACGCCTGCCGCGGCGCTTCAGCTCACCAACGCGTAGGGTCCGCTCCACGGATCTTTCCGGGTACCACGAATAAACGAGCCGTGCTCGGGAGAGGCACACGGCTTGCTCATTGATGGCACCCGTCGGGATCGGCTTTGCCCATGCCTGAGCCTGCCACTCGTCCAACGATCGCCATCGCCGCCGACCCCGCCGACGACGCAGCACTGGCGCAGCGCGCGGCGGCCCTGGGCGATGAGCTCGATCTGCCCGTAAGTCATGGTCCGCCGACCGCCGAACTGCTGCTGCTCGTGACGCACGCGGGCCTGGCGCTGAGCGCCACGGAAGGCGAGCTCGCGGCAGGCAAGCCGATGCGCATCGACCTGACGCGCCTGGACACCAGCACCGGGCCCGGTCGGTCGCTGCGCCAGCCGCTGCTGCGCGCCGTCGGCATTCGCAGGGGCGAGCGCTGGCGCCCGCGTGTGATCGACGCCACGGCCGGGCTCGGCGAGGACGCCTGGCTGCTCGCCGCCGCGGGGTGTCGCGTCGAGGCGGTCGAGCGTCACCGCGTCGTCGCGGCGCTGTTGGAAGACGCGATCGCGCGGGCGAGACAGACGGCCCCGGACGCGGCCTCGCGCATCACCGGTCGCGCCGCCGACAGTCGCGCGCACCTGGCCGCGCTCGCCGGCGCTGAGCTGACGGAGCGGCCGGACGTGGTGTACCTGGACCCGATGTTCCCCGTCGCCCGTCGCGCGCGCGAGCGCAAGCCGCTGCGGATGCTCCGGCGGCTGGTGGGTGACGACGCGGACGCCGGCGATCTGCTCGCCGTTGCGCTGGCCGCCGCGACGCGGCGGGTGGTGGTCAAGCGCCCCGGGAAGGTGGCCGCGCTGACGGAGCGCGCCCCGAGCGCGACGCATCGCGGACGTGCGGTGCGCTATGACGTCTATGCCGCAGCCGTGTGAGCGGTTCAGCGCCGGGGTGCCACTGACCAGCGGAGTCCGCGGAGTTTGTCAGTGCGAGCGCGAATCGCGGCAAACACTGACAATCCCGAAGACGGCCTTGTCAGTGCCCCCCGCCGCACCGAGGCCGATCCATCACCCATCACCCGGTCACATGCTCGACGCGCTCGGCGCCGCGGGCGCGGTCCGTCTCGGCGGCATCGGGCTTGGGGCCGCCGCGCTGCGGGAACATGCGCAGTATCGGTGCGGCGATGGCGATCGAGCTGTAGGTGCCGACGGCGACGCCGACGAGCACCGTAAACGCGAAGCCGTGCACGCCCGGCCCGCCGAAGATGTAGAGCGTGCCGACGGCGAGGATGGTCGTGCCGGAGGTGATGACCGTGCGGCTGATCGTCTGGTTGATCGACTCGTTGATGATCGCCGGCGTTTCGCGCGACAGCTTGCCGCGGTTTTCGCGGATGCGGTCGAAGACGACGATTGTGTCGTTGAGCGAGTAGCCGATGATGGTGAGCATCGCCGCGACGATCGCGAGGTTGATCTTGAACGGCTCGAGCAGCAGCGCCGCGCCGAGCGCGCCGCTCTCGCTGTTGAAGTACCCCGTCAGCGCCACGAGGCCCATCGCCAGCGCCACGTCATGGGCCAGGGCGATGATCGCCGCCACGCCGTAGCGGATGTCGCCGAAGCGGAACCAGATGTAGGCGACGACCGCGAGCAGGGCGAGCACGATGGCGGCAATCGCCTGCTGCTGCATCGTCGCGGAGATCTGGCTGGAGAAGTTGGACACGCTGCCCAGGCTCGTGCCGCGTTGCAACGCGTCGCGCACCAGCACCCACTCTGTCTGCGCCAACCCCGTCGGGTTGTCGAACGCGCCGGGGTTGTCGATGTAGTTCGTCTCGGCGTCGCGCACGACCACCGCCGCGCTGGTGAATCGCTGGGCGTCGCCCGCGGCCGCGGGCGCCGGGTCGAGGCCGAACACCTCGAACGGGCGGTAGCTTAGATCCTCGTGGGCCGGGTCCAGCCGCATGCGTCTGATGCGCTGCTCGAGTTCCTCGATGCTCGGCGCGGGGGCCATGTCTTCGAGCACGACCACCACGCCGCCGAGGTAGTCCGACACGTCGATGCCGGTCACGTCCAGGCGCCCGATCACTTCGCCAAGCTCAGGCTGGTTGACCACCTCGACCGGCGCGCCGCCGACCCGTTCCGCGTCGCCGCCCGCGAAGTCGATCGTGCGCGTCAGGTCCGGGTCGAGCACGTCGTCGAAGATGAGCGTGATCATCGCGCTGACCGCCTGCTGATCGGTGATCAACGTCGCGATGTTGAAGCCCCCCGCCTCGGTGCCGGCGTCCGTGCGCTCGGTGGTGCCCACCGTCACGACGGTCGCCTGCGCGATCAGGCCGAGGTCCAGCTCGCGATCGACCGGCTCGCCGCGCTCCAGCTTCTCGGCACGGCGCTGGCGCGCTTCCTGCGCGATGGGCGCGAGCTGCTGGTAGATCGCCATCTGCCGCGCGTCGAGCTCGCCGGGGTCGAAGTCGTCGGCCTGCATCATCGCGCCGACCTGCCCCCACGTCGAGAGGCGCGACCGCACCTCTTCGATGGGGAGCGTGGTGTCGGCGGCGAGTTCGAAGTTGACCTGCGTGCCGGCGCGGAACTCGATGTCGAGCATCTCCTCGCCGCGGGCGTAGACCATCGTCACGCCAGCGAGCACCAGCACGCCCGAAAGCACGAAAAACGCGTACCGCTTGCCGATCCAGTCGACGTTGGGTGAGAACGCCCGGCTGATCGCGGGCACGACGGTGGGCAGCATCGGCAGCGAGCGCCGGCGGGCCCAGTGCACATACGCCTGGAGGATCACCCGCGTCAGGAACAACGCGGTGAACAGCGTCGCCAGGATGCCGATGCCCAACGTCACCGCGAAGCCGCGCACCTCCGCCGTGGCGGTGTACCCGAGCACGATGCAGACGATCAGGGTCGTCAGGTTGGCGTCAAGGATCGTGGACAGGGCCTTGTCGTAGCCGAGGCGCACCGCGGTGGCGAGGTCCGCCTTGCGCTCGAGCTCCTCGCGGATGCGCTCGAAGATCAGCACGTTGGCGTCGACCGCCATGCCGATCGTCAGCACGATGCCGGCAATGCCCGGGAGCGTGAACGTCGCGTCGATCAACGACATCACCCCCAGGATGATGATCATGTTCGCCAGCAGCGCGACGTTGGCGACGAGCCCGGCGAAGAAGTAGTAGCCGATCATGAACACGCCGACGACGATCAGCGACACCACCGCGGCGCGCATGCCCGCTTGAAGGTTGTCCTGCCCGAGCTGCGGCCCGGTCGTCTGGATCATCGATGGGCGCTCGCTCAGCTCCGCCTGCGTCGAACCGGCACGCAGCGTGCGCAGCAGGTACCCGATCTCCTGCTCGCTGAAGCTGCCGGTGATGATGCCCCGGTCGCGGATGCGGTCCTGAAGCACCGGTGCGCTGATCACCTCGTTGTCGAGCAGGATGGCCATCGGCTGGCCGACGTGCGCGCCGGTCAGGTGGCCCATGAGCTGCCCACCCAGCGCGTTGAGCCGGAAGCCCGCCGCCGGCCGCCCGCGCCCGTCCGCCTCGCGCGTCGCCCGCGTCAGCTCCCAGCCGCTCTCCGCCCGCGTCAGCGACCGGTCCGGCGTGTTGGCGAGCAGCAGGTAGTACCGCGCGCCGTGCTCCGCGGCGACCATTCCGCTCGGCGGAATGCTGGCGAAGTAACGCGCCGGGTTCTCGTGCAGACGCTCCAGCTCATCCGGCGTGTCGGCAAACTGCTCGACGTCGTCGAGCTCGAACCACCGCCACGCCTGGTCCGCCCCGGCACGCGGGCCGCGGTCGGCAAGTTGCTGACGATACGCCTCGATGTCGACGCCCGCGGCCGTGTCCCCCGTCGCCGCGATGCGGAACTCCAGCACGCCCGCCCCCTGCAGGAGAGTGATCAGGTCCTCGGGGTCGTCGAGCGGCCCGCGCACGCGCTGATACGCCGCGTGCGCCTCCGCCGCCGCGCGGATCGCGTCGGCCCGGTCCGGATGCTGCTCGATCAGCCGCGTCACCCCCTGCTCGCGCGGGCTCTGGTCCGCACCGCGCCGCGCCTCGGTCGGCAGGCTCAGCACGTCCTCGAGCGCCTGGACGTTGACGTTGAACCGCTCGATCTCGCCCCGCTGGCGCTCGAACGCCTCGCGCGCCTGGTAGTAGGCTTCCGTGCGGTCGCGCAGGTCGCCCTGCAGTTCCGCCACCTGGGCCTCGGCCGACTCGCGCTGCGCCTCGTCCGCGTCGTCGGGCAACGCGCGCAGCTCGCGCTGCGCCTCGCGGTAGGCGGCCAGCACCTGCTCGTAGGGCTCGCGCGCCTCCTGCAGCCGATCGTGCGCGCCCGCCAGCGTCGCCAGCGCTTCGCGCAGGCTGTCGTTGCCCCGGGCGAGCTGCTCGATCTGCCGCTGCCGCGAGTTGGCGTCGGGGGCGCGCAGCATCGCGTCGACCTGGCCGCGCGAGAAGTTGCCCGCGTCGATGCGCTCGATCGCCGCGGCGTAGGCCTCGCGGCGCTGGGCGGTGTCGGCGGTGGCCATCGCCATCTGGATCTCGATCCGGTTGCCCGCGATCTGCCGCCACACCAGGTTGCGCGTGCCCGCTGGGTCGATCCGGTCGCGCAGCACGTCGATCAGCTCGTCGATGACCCGCCCGGGGTTCTCGACGTCCTCCTGGACCGCCACCTCATAGATCATCGTCGTGCCGCCGGCGAGGTCGAGCCCCGGCTTGAGCTGCTGGCTCGGGTCGTAGCGCCCGGGGTACCAGATCAGCAGCACACACGCCGACAGCACCAGCAGGATGAACGGCGGCCGCCACCCCCACGTGCCCCGCACGAGATAGAACAGCACCAGCGCGATCAACGCCGCGAAGTAGCCCAGCACCAGAAAGTCGTAGACGCCCATGAACCTCAGCTCGAAGGTGGTGAATCGTCGGCAGCGCCGCGCATCGCGGCGGGTATCAAACAAATCCGAACGAACAAACGGGGAAAGAGAACCAGCAGCCCGGCAAGAGGACGCAAAGCCCGAACGGCCTGAACGCTTATCGGCCCCTTCGCCTCGCCCTGCCCGCTGTCGTCATGGTCGGCTCTACTGCTCCTGGTTGTTGAGCACACTCTGGATCGCGCTGCGGCTCAGGCGCAGGCGCGTGTTGGTGTTCTCGTCGACTTTCACGACGATCTCGTCGTCGCGCACCTCGACGATCGTGCCCAGGATGCCGCCGACCGTTTGAATCTTGTCCCCCTTGTCCAGGGCCTGGAGCATGGCGGTGCGCCGCTTCTTCTCCCGGCGCTGGCCGCCCATCATGAAGATCAGCAGCACAACCATGAGCAGGAAGAAGATGACGAGCGGTCCCCAGCCGCCGTCGCCCTGACCCTGCGTCTGGCTGCCGGTCCCGCCGGCGTCGCCCGGCGTGCCGGGCTCGACCTCGGTCCCCTGCGGGGCCGGCGAGTCGTCCGGCAGCAGCGGCGCATCGTCCTGCGCCAACATCAACACCATGCCGTCCATCATTCGTATCTCTTGTTTCGGAATCGAATTAGTTCAGAAGGAATCGTACGCCGCCCCGGCCCCGCGGGTGCGGCCAATCGCCCCGGTCATTCGCCCAACCCCTCAACCGGCTGCCGCGCCACCGCCGCCACGCCCGCCACGGGCCAGCGCCGCAGGACGAAAGACCAGTCATTCTGCCGTATCGCCTGCCGGATGTCCAGCAAGTAGCGCTGGAAGTGGCGGATGTTGTGCGCGCTGACCAGCATCGGGCCCAGCATTTCCCCCGCGAGAAACAGGTGGCGGAGGTAGCTGCGCGAGAAGGCGGGGGCGGCAGAATCGGGGTTCCGGGTTCCGGGATCGGGGTTCGGAAGTCCCGGATCCCGAGACCCGGAACCCGCGGCCCCCGCCCCGCAGGCGATGCAGTCGCAGCCGGGCTCGATCGGGCCCGGGTCCTCGCGAAAGCGGGCGTTTTTGAGACGGATCTGGCCCGTGCTGGTAAACGCGCAGGCACTGCGCCCGTTCCGCGTCGGCAGCACGCAGTCGAACATGTCCACCCCGGCCTGCGCGGCCACGAGGATGTCGCGCTCGTAGCCCACGCCCATCAGGTACCGCGGCCGCTCGGCGGGCAGCCGCGGCGCGACGTGCCGCACGACCCGGCAAAGCTCGTCATGCCCCTCCCCCACCGCCACACCGCCGATCGCGTACCCGGGCAGGTCGAAGCCCGCGACCCGGTCGAGGCACCAGTCGCGCTGCGCCAGGTCCGTCCCGCCCTGGACGATACCGAACAGCGCCTGCTCCCCCGGTCGGCCATGGGCGCGGATGCACCGCTCCAGCCAGCGGACGGTGCGCTCGTTGGCCAGGCGCAGCCGCGCGGGGTAGTCGGCGGGGGCGACGCGGGGACGATCGAGCTTCGGGTTCCGGATTCCGGGATTCGGGTCTGGGCCGGTATCCGGATCCCGGATCCCGGAACCCGCGGCCGCGGCCGGGGGGCAGTCGTCGAAGGCCATGATGATGTCCGCCCCGAGCTCGTTCTGCACCTGGATCGCCCGCTCGGGCGTCAGGTCGATCGCCGCCCCGTCGATGTGGCTGCGAAAGTGCACGCCCGCCTCATCGATGCGGCTGATGTCGGCGAGGCTGTAGACCTGGTAGCCGCCCGAGTCGGTGAGGATCGACCCCGCCCAGCCCATCCATTGGTGCAGTCCGCCCATCTGCGCCACCAGCTCCGAGCCGGGGCGCAGCATGAGGTGGTAGGTGTTGGCCAGCAGGATCTGCGTGCCCGTGGCCGCGACCTGCGTGGGCAGCAGTCCCTTGACGGTGCCCTGCGTGCCGACGGGCATGAACGCCGGCGTATCAAAGCTGCCGTGCGGCGTGGTGACGCGGCCGAGGCGGGCGCGCGAAGTGGCGTCGTGGTGGAGGATTTCGAAGGCGAGGGACATGGGCGAATTTCGGATTGCGGATTTCGGATTTCGGATGGGAGGGGGCGAGCGACGAGGCAGCTTCGGCGTCAGAAATCGAATCCGAAATCCGAAATCCGAAATTCCTACCGTCCCACCCCGCGCTTGCGCTCCGTCGCCTGGCTGAGGATGCGCTGCTCGCGGCGGGTGAGGCTCTGCAACCCCTCGTCGCGAACCTTGTCGAGGATGCGGTCGACCTCGGCCTCCTGGTCGCGGTCGCGCTGGCGGTGGCGCTGCCGGCGGGAGTCGTCGTAGCGGTGCTTAAGCTGCCCTGGGCTGCCGATGCGGTCGGCCCAGCCGAGCAGGCGCGGAGCGCGCATCAGCAGCAGGCCCACGGCCGCCCCGCCGAGGTGCGCGGCCTCGCCGCCCGTGTTGGGCCCGCCGACGAGCACGACGTAGACCGCGGCGAACAGGGCGATGAAGACGAGGACCTTCAGCGGCACGGGGATGAGGAACAACAGCAGCACGCGGACATTGGGCGCGGCGAACAGGGCGGCGATGAGCATGCCGAAGACGCCCGCCGACGCGCCGACGAGCGGCACGGCGGGGCCTGCCTCGATGAGCCCGATGCGCCAGAGAGCGAGGTACCCGGCCGCGCCTCCGACGCCGCAGATGAGGTAGAAGGCGAGAAACCGCCGCGAGCCGAAGTAGGACTCGACCATGGGGCCGAAGAAAAACATGAAGAGCATGTTGCCCAGCACGTGGCCCAGCGACGCGTGCATGAACTGGAACGTAAGCAGCTCGTAGAGGCGGAACTGTTGGAAGGTGGTCACGAGCGAGAAGCTGAAGAAGTAGCTCAGTCGCCCCAGCCCGGCCAGCGCGGGGCCACCGGCCATGCGGGTGACGACGCCGTCGATGAGCAGCACGCCGAAGTTGATGAGGATGAGGTAGAGGCTGACCGAGCCCCAGCGGGGGTAGATGATGCCGAGGTTGCCGACGCGCGCGACGCCGCCGGCCCCGCCGATGGGCAACCCACCCCCGCCCTCGCGTGCGTAGCCGCGGTCCTCCCAGCCCATTACCGATCCGCCCCCTCCGCCCGCACCCCCACCACTTTCGCCGCCACCCTCCCTGCCGCCACGTCCGCCGCTCCTTTGCCAAACTGCAGGTGATACAGCACCACCGCCACCGTCTTGGCATCGACGATCCGCCCATCGTGGATCATCGCCAGGACGTCGTCGATCGCCACGACCTCGGCCTCGATGCGCTCCGTCTCGTCAAGCTGCTGGCCGACGAAGCTCAACCCCGTCGCCCGGAATGCGTGCATCTGCTCTGTGCAGAAGCCCGGGCTCATGTAGAAGCTCAGCATCGCCTCGACGCCCGCCGCGTCGTAACCCGTCTCCTCGCGCAGCTCGCGCGCGGCGCACCCGGCCGGCTCCTCGCCCGCCTCCAGCGTCCCGGCAGGCAACTCCCACAGCGTCTGGCCCACGGCAAACCGCTCGTTGCGGATCAGCACCACCCGGCCGTCGTCCAGCAGCGGCAAAATGACCACCGCGTCGCTGGGTACGACCACCTCGCGACGCTCGCTTGCGCCCGAACGCGTCGGTCGCTGCAGCGCGAACACGTCGAAACGCGCGCCCGCGAAAACCTTCTCCGCACCTGGCATCGGCTGCTGAGTCATGGGCGGTATTCTAGGCCATGCGCCCCCTCGCCGCCTCGGGTATAAAGCCGGGACCGCGGGTCCCGGCCGAGGCGGCGCGGATCCGCATCATGCCATGGACCCCGCTCGCTGCCTCGATGCCCACGCGACGAGCTTTGAGCCAATGTTTCGCCCCCGCCCCGGGCCACAGCCCCGGCTTGATATGGAGACACCGATGGCCTGGACGTTCGTGCTGCTCGCAGGGCTGATGGAGACGACCTGGGTCACCGCCCTGCGCTACAGCCAGGGGTTCACCCGGCTCGTGCCCAGCGTCGTCGTCGTCGCCGCGATGACCGGCAGCCTCCTCCTCGCCGGCCAGGCGATGCGCACCATCCCGATGGGCACCGTCTATGCCGCGTGGACCGGCATCGGCGCCACCGGGGCCGTGACCATCGGCATCTACCTCTTCAACGAGCCCGCCACCGCCCAGCGCCTCGCCTGCATCGGGCTGATCGTCGCCGGCATCGCCGGCCTGCGCATCACCGCGTAACGAATTACCGCGAAGCAGCGAAGAGCGCGGCGGACGCGATAGGATTGTGGTTTGCGTCACTTCGGTTTCTTCGGGTATTTCCGCTTGCTTCGCCTCTTCGCGGTTCAATGATGAGTTCGTTCGTTCCAAGGTTATTCGAGATCCCTGACCTCAATGCGCGACATCGAGCCGCACCCCCGATCGCCAACGTGGAGCCCCGTTCATGCAACGCCATTCGCTGCCGCCGACGTCGACCGGCTTTCACGTGCTCACCCAGACGCCGCGCGGCCAGGCGGCGTGGATGACGCTCCAGCCCGGCCAGAGCACCGGCGGGCCCGACAACCGCCACGCCCGCGCCGACCAGTGGCTGTACGTCGTCTCCGGCACGGGCCGGGCCGTCGTGGCGGGCGAGCGCATCACGATCGAGCCGGGCGATCTCGTGCTGATCGAGGCCGGCGAGGCGCACGAGATCACCGCCGACCCCGCCACCCCGCTGCACACCTTCAGCATCTACACCCCACCAGAATATTGAGTCCGCCCGACGCCCGCGTCACCCTGCCAGCTCATCAGAGTCAAGCCAGATCGTCACAGGCCCATCGTTGTGGATCTCGACATCCATCATCGCCCCGAACCGGCCCGTCGCGACGCGCGCTACGCCCAACTCCCGCAGCCGCCCGGCCAGGCGATCGACGACAGGCTCCGCCAAGGCCGGCGCGGCCGCGTGCACGAAGCTCGGCCGCCGACCCTTGCGCACGTCGGCGTACAGCGTGAACTGCGAGACGACCAGCGCCGCCCCGCCGACGTCCCGCAGCGAGCGATTGAACTTGCCCGCGTCGTCGTAGAAGACGCGCAGATTGACGATCTTCTGCGCCAGCCGCTCGACCTCCTCACCGGTGTCACGATCGCCGACGCCCACGAGCAGCACAAAGCCCTGCCCGATCTCGCCAACGCACTGGCCATCGATGTGCACCGACGCCTGCGTCACCCGTTGCAGCAACACGCGCATGCCCGCACGATACCGCACGACCCGCGGCATGGCCAATGGCTGATGGCTGATGGCTGATGGCTACCACCGCCCGCTATCATCCCCGCAGGCCCCGTAGCCCAACCGGCAGAGGCAGGCGACTTAAAATCGCTCCAGTGCGGGTTCGACTCCCGCCGGGGCCATTGCTTCCAGCCGCGTCACGGCACCCGCCCTTCACGTCCGCGGCCGCCGCAACCCCCTTCCATCCGCACCGACCCGTCTTGCGGAAAAAATCCTTGGCCCGGCGTCGGCCGGCGGCTATAGTGGCGATTGCACCGCTTGCAGGGGGTCCGTGCGCCTGCCGCAGCGTGCATCGCCATCCCGGGAGGCTACCCGCAACCATCGCCCTCCCCTGCCGGCTGACCGCCCGGTGCAACGTCGCGGGCTGCGCCGCGGCGCGGCGC
Source organism: Phycisphaeraceae bacterium (assembly GCA_040905445.1). Taxonomy (GTDB): domain Bacteria; phylum Planctomycetota; class Phycisphaerae; order Phycisphaerales; family Phycisphaeraceae; genus SKPT01. Next base: position 66,084 of record JBBDRN010000047.1, read on the forward strand.
CAGGACGGGCGGCCGAAAAATGTGTTCCGCCGCGCATTGATGTCCTTGAGGAGGCAATTCCATGCGACACCGACCCCACCCCCACGCGTTCTCACTGATCGAGCTGCTGGTGCTCATCGGCATCGTCGGCGTGCTGACGGCCGTGCTGATGCCGGCGATGGCCAGCGTGCGGGCGACGGCACGGGCGGATGAGTGCGCCGGCGAGCTCCGGCGGATCGGGCAGGCGTGGGAGACGTTCGCGTTCGACCACGACGGCCGCGGGCCGGGCGTTGCGGAGAATCCGGGTGGTTCTACGCCGCATTCCTGGGGCAGTTGGCTCAACCATTTCATCTGGGGTGACGAGATCGAGACGTTCGCCGAGCTGATGGCCCCCATCCAGAAGTTTAATGGCTGGGCGCCGGACCATGACTTCGACCAGTGGGAAGTCGGGCCCGGCGAGGGCAATATCGTCTGCCCTTCAATCGGGCAGTGGGACGAGCCGCAGTTTGCCCGGCCCTACATCGCCAATGCGAACGCCACCGGCGGCGTGGCGTTCAGCGACCGGCCGTACGAGTACGGCAAGCTCATACGCGACCACCCGTTCGACCAGCACGCCAATGCCTATCTCGGCACGCGGCTGGACGCGTTCCGCAGACCCGGCATGCGCTTCATGGTCTTCGAGGCCGACCGCGCCAACGATAGCGACCGCTTCCGAAGCAACGAACGCGACGCGGTAGCGGAGATTGACCCGGAGAATCCCACCACGCGCAGCGCCGGCGGGATCGGCACCTACATGTTCCGCCACCCGGGGCTGACGATGAACGCCCTGATGATGGACGGCCGCGTGCGCCGCCTCGCCAACGACCCCGCCCAGTTCGAGGTCGAGCGCTTCCAGCTGCGCTAGCCTTCCGCCATCGCCGCAGCGATCCGACGCTGCCCCCGCCGCATCCCCTGGAGGTGAGCAACACCATGTCCGAGACTGTCAAAACCGCTTCGCCGTCCGCCCGCCATGGCTTTTCGCTCGTCGAGTTGCTGGTGCTCATCTGCATCGTGGGTCTGCTGGCTGCGGTGATGCTGCCGGCGCTGGCGCGTGGGCGCGCGGCCGCCCGTGCCGACGAGTGCGCCGCCCACCTTCGCCGCATCGGGCAGGCGTGGGAGACGTTCGCGGACGATCACAACGGCCGCGGCCCGGGCTATGCGGTGAATCACCTCGTCAGCACCCTACCTCATACCTGGACATCCTGGCTCAATCACCTGGTTTGGGGTGAGCAGCTGCTCGCCCTCGACCACTACATGCGCCCCGTGCAGCGGTTCCACGGCTGGGCAGATGAGTACAACGACGATCAGAACTTTTCCGCCCGCCCCGGTGAGGGCAACCTCGCCTGCCCGGAGATCGGCCAGTGGGACTCCTCGCTCCTCAGGCGGCCGTACATCGCCAACTGGAACGCCACCGGCGGCGCAATATGGATCGGCACCGATGGCACCAGCTTCGGCCAAGGCGCCATCACCGACGGCGGCCCGGGGCCCCACGGCCAGGTGTGGCGCGCCAACCCCTTCCCCGGCAGCGCCACGCTCGGCACCCGCCTCGATGACTTCCGCAGGCCCGCCATGCGCTTCATGATCTTCGAAGCGGACCGCGCCAACGATGGTGCGATCTACAGCCAGAGCGAGCGCGACCTCGTCGCCGACGTCAACGCCGAGCAGCGGTCGACCCAGCACCACGGCGGCATCGGCAGCTACATGTTCCGCCATCCCGGCCTGACGATGAACGCCCTGATGATGGACGGCCGCGTCCGCCGCCTCGCCAACGACCCGGCGCAGTTCGAGGCGGAGCGCTTCGACGTGCAATGATGCAGAGAATTCCGGTCTCCACACGTTCACACCCATCGAAGGAGGGGAGAATGATGTCCGATTTCGTTCAGCATTTGTCGTACGGCCGCGCGGGTGGCGGCCCGCGTTCGGGGGTTGTCGTCGCGTCTGCCATGCTCGCGTGTCTCGCGCTGCACGCTGCCGCGCACGCCGGGATCACGGGCATCGCGCACAGCGGCGACGCGCCGCCGGAGGGCAACGGCCAGTTCGGCAACCTGCTCACGTTCAGCCTGACCGATGAGGGGCTCGTCGTCTTCGGCGCGGGCCTCGACGACACCGCCGACGGGTGGCTCGATGATCGCGGGCTCTACCTGCACGACGGCGCGTCGCTCGTCAACCTCGCGCGCACGGGCGATGCGGTGCCCGAGGGCGGTGGCACGTTCGACTTCTTCGGCGCGCCGGTACTCGGCGCGGCGGGGCAGGTCGCGTTCACCGCCGCGCTGCGCGACACCGTCGGCGGCTTCGACGACGCCGAGGGCGTCTACGTCCACGACGGCAGCACGCTGAGCAATCTCGCCCGCGCCGATGAGATCGTGCCCGAGGGCGGCGGACGCTTCAGCTTCTTCAGCGCGCCGCAGCAGTCCGCCGCCGGCCACGTCGCCTTCCGCGCGACGCTCGACGATACGCCCGGCGGCTTCCTCGACGACACCGGGCTCTACGTGCACGACGGCAACGCGCTGACCAACCTCGTCCGCACCGGCGACGCCACGCCGGGCGGCGACGGCGATTTCGACTGGCTCAACGCGTGGCAGCTCGGCGGCGGCGGGCACGTCGCCTTCAACGCCAGCCTGCGCGACACCGCCGCCGGAGGCTTCGCCGACGAAGGCCTCTATCGCCACGACGGCAGCGCGCTCATCGAGCTCGCCCGCAACGACGACGCCGTGCCCGAGGGCGGCGGGCAGTTCGAGTTCTTCGCCGGCTTCGACGTCAACGACGCGGGGCACGTCGCCTTCCGCGCCGAGCTGCACTCGACGAGCGGCGGACATCCGCTGGGCACCGACAACGGGGGCATCTACCTGCATGACGGGGCCGCGCTCAACCGCGTGGTCCGCGGCGCTGAGCAGATCGTCACCGGCCCCGGGGAGTGGGACTGGTTCGTGTTTCACGGCGATACCTTGAGCGACCCCGCCGTCAACGCCGCCGGGCAGGTGGCGTTCGATGGCCAGTGGAGCCGCTACAACACGCCGGTCCCGAGTTCGCCGGTGACGCTGACCGACCACAGCCTTTTTCGCCATGACGGCGGCGACGTGCCCACCGAGCTCGTGCGGCAGCGCGACGCGACGCCCGAGGGCGATGGCTACTTCGGCGAGTTCAGTTCCATTGCGCTGCTCGCCGGCGGACAGGCGCTCTTCACCAGCGCGGTGCGCGACAACCCCGGGGACACATTCGGCGGCGAGACGGGCGTCTACCTCGCCGACGGCGTCGAGACCGTCAAGGTCGTGCGCAGCGACGACACGCTCGCGGGCGGCACGATCACCAGCCTCGGCGTCGGCACCCCCGTCAACGACCACGGCCAAGTCCTCTTCCAGGCGACCGTGTCCGACGGCGAGGGGGCGACGCAGGGCCTGTTCCTGTTCACGCCCGAGCTACGATGGCGCGCGGCGGGCGGCGGCGACTGGGACGCGTCCTCCAACTGGACGCTCAGCCTCGCGCCCGGCCAGCCGCACCACGTCGCCATCGACCCCGGGACGACGCTCACCGTCGCCGGGCCCGCCGACCACGCCGCCGTCCGCTCGCTCACCGTCGGCGGGGGCGCGGCCGACGCGACGCTCGCCCTCCAGGCCGCCGGCAGCATCACCGCCGCCGACACCATCACCACCGACACCAACGGCACCATCACCGGCCCGGGTCTGCTCGCCACGCCGCTGCTCGTCAACCACGGCACCGTCCAGCCCGGCACGCCCGGCGACACGCTGACCCTCGACGGTGACTTCGAGCAGTCCGCCGCCGGCGTGCTGGACATCGACCTCGGCGAAACGGGGCACAACGCGCTCGCCATCACCGGCAGCGCGAGCCTTGCCGGCAGCCTGGACGTCGAGCTGATCGGCAACCCGGCCTTCACCCCCGGCCAGGCCTTCGAGATCCTCACCGCCAGCGCCATCGTCGGCATGTTCGACAGCCTCGACGCCAGCCTGCCCGACGACTGGAGCGTGCAGTACACGCCGGACAGCGTCCTGCTGCGCACCGGCCACCTGCTCGGCGACATGAACCTCGACGGCGTCATCGACGCGGTGGACGTCGCGCCTTTCGTCCTCGCCCTGACCAACCCTGCCGCCTACACCGATCAGCACGGCATCGACCCGCTGCTCGCCGGCGACATCAACGCCGACGGCGTATTCGATGCCGTCGACGTCGCGCCCTTCGTTCAGTTGCTCGTCGGCGGCGGCCCCGCCCCAGCCGCTATCCCCGAGCCGACGAGTCTCGCTCTGCTCGGCATGGCGCTGGCGCTCGCCACCCGCCGCCGACGATGAGCCGTCCGCGCGCCGCCGGCCGCGCATACCCCGTCAATCCATGCAAGCCGCTCGCGAGCCGATCGTCGCGGCCTACGTAAGCGGGCGGCGTGATGGGGGCGGAGGCGGGGGGCGGGGGGCGGGGGGCGGGGGCGCCGCTGCCGAAGCCATCGCTTCGCTTCACCCACCCTGCATCGCGAACTGCGCTCCTGTCAGCCGTTCGCACCACGTTGCCGCCCCTACGCCGCGACCGGGCGCGGCTGGCTGACCCGCGCCCGACGATAGAGTTGCCGCGCGGCGGCGTCGAACGCCGGCTGCCGGCGTTCCAGCGAGCGGCAGAGCGCGTCGACGCGGATCGATTCGTAAAAGGCCGGGGCGTCGCCAAGCAGGAGGAGAACGGTCGCCCCGACCAAAGCGCGCTCCGCCTCCAAAGCGTCGCGCGACCCCCGCTCGCCCGCCCCGGCACCCCGGAAGAGCCCGTCGGGATCCTGCGTCGCCGCCAGGACCGCGAGCGCCCGCTCGCAGGCAAGGGCGACGCCCGGCCCGCCGCCGCACGGCTGCTCGCCGAGGCGATGCAGCGCCGCGACCGCGGCCGCGGTCGCCAGCGGGTCGGCGGCGTTCCCCTCGTCGCCGCCAAACCCGCCGTCGTCGCGCTGATGCTCGAGCAGCGCAGTCGTCATCGCCGCGGTGAGCGGCGTCGGGCCATAGGTCAACTCCGCCAGCCGGCGCAGGGCCAGCCCAATCGTCGCGGCGGGTTCGTCGGCGAGGTGCGGGTGGAGCGCGGCGGGCAAGTCCAGCCCGTTCTCGGTCACCGCCCGCAGCAGGCGGGCGTGGTCCCCGGCGTAAAAGTGTCGGCCGATCAGATGCAGGCTCAACATGACGTCCTCCCTTGCAGCGGTGCGTCGAGGTGCGGTGTTCGTTAGGCCTATCATCGTCCGAACGGAATCGTGTGTCAATACTTTTTGTTCGGATTCCGTCAGCATCGCTGACGGGTGTATGTCAGCGAAGAGAGGGCGTGGGGATCGGGTGGGCGGGTGAGGGCCCGGTCAGGTGTGGCGGGCGTGGCGGGCGAGGCGGTGGGCGACGTCGGCGGGTTCCAGGCCGTGGATCGCGACCTGCTTCTCGGCCCGCGTGTGGCCGGACGCCACCGTCACGTCACGCCGGGCCACATCGAGAACGCCAGCGAGCAGTGCGCAGACGGCCTTGTTGGCCCGACCGCCCTCCGGCGGGGCGCTGACCTGCAGCTTCAGGCGATCGCCCAGCAGCCCCGCGATGCGATCGCGACTGGCGCCCGGCACCACCTTGACCCGCACAAGCGATCCCCCGTCGCCGGGCGTCACCACCGCACCAGGATCGGCCGCACCCTGCATCGCAGCATCATACCGACGACGCTCGCACGCCCCCTCCGGCGTTCGGCCGGAACCATCGACCTCGGCTGTGTGCTACTTCTCGCCCAGCGTCTTCTTGCGGCGCAGGATGTGGTGATAATGCTGGGCGAAGCGGTGGGCTTCGTCACGGATCGCCTGGCAGAGCTTGAGGCCGAAGTTCTCGCGCCCAAGCTTGATCGGCTCGTCGCGGTCGGGCGTGTGGATGAGCTCCTCCTTCTTGGCCAGCGCGATGACCTTGGGCGGCTGGACAGGCAGGTCCGCCAGCGCCTCAAGCGCCGCGTGCAACTGGCCGAGCCCACCGTCGATGATGATGAGGTCCGGGTAGAGCTCGTGGCCCTGGCCGGCGTCGCGGTAGCGGCGGGAGACGACCTCGCGGATCGACGCGTAGTCGTCGTTGCCGCCCTCCACGCTACGGATGCGATAGCGGCGGTACTCGGTCTTGAGCGGTCGACCGTCGATGAAGCAGACCTTGGAGCCGACCGTCTCCCCGCCCTGGAGGTGGGCGATGTCGATGCACTCGATCATGCGGATCGGCTCATCGAGCTTGAGCGTGCGGCGGAGCGATTCGAGCCCCTTACGCGGGTCGACGTAGAACGCCTCGGCCTCGGGTTGCCAGCCTTGGCCCTTCTTGCCGCGCTCGTCGAGCTTCTGCAGCGCCCAGATCTGGTCGCGCAGCGTCGCCGCCCGCTCGTATTCCTGGTTTTTCGCGGCCTGGTCCATCTCCTGCCCGAGCTCGCGCAGCATGACCGAGCGCTTGGACTCGACGAAGCGGATGAAGCGCTGGATGTCCTCGCGGTAGGCTTCCTTGCTGATCTTGGCTCCGCACGGCGCGGTGCACTGCTTGATGGGATAGAGCAGGCAGGGGCGGAAGTACTTGCGCGAGTCATCGTCGTCGCGGATGTCGAGGTGGCAGGTGCGGAACTTGAAGACGCGCTGAAGGAGCTGCATGGATTCGCGCAGCGCCCCGCCACTCGTGAACGGGCCGAGCACCTTGGCGCCGCGGTAGGCGGGGTTGTTGGGCTCGCGGGTGATGTAGACGCCGGGGTACTCGTCGCGGACGGTGATGACGAGGTAGGGGTACGTCTTGTCGTCGGTCATCAGCGCGTTGAAGCGCGGGCGGATGTCCTTGATCAGGCGATTCTCGGTGAGCAGCGCCTCCCACTCGCTCTCGCAGTCGATGATGTCGAAGTCGCTGACGAGGCTCAGCATGTTCTGCTTCTTGGGACCGAGGTCGGCGGAGGCGAGAAAGTAGCTGCCGACGCGCGAGCGCAGCGACGACGCCTTGCCAACGTAGATCACCCGGCCGCGGGCGTCCTTCATGAGGTACACGCCGGGCGTGCGCGGCAGCGCGCGGGCGCGGGCGAGCAACTCGTCGAGAATCTCGCGGCGGTCGGGCATCATCTTTCATGATAGGCGGTTGCGCGGCGGCGCGGGAGGGCGCGGGGAGGCCCGGGGGGGGGAGAACCGCGAAGACGCGAAGGGGGCGAAGAGGGCACGAAGGTAGGCGGGGGGCCGAAGGGGGACGGGCGTGCGGAGGAGACAGGCAGCGAACACGTTTAGCCGCCGCGCCCACGCGGCGCTCCGACCCCCCCTCGGGAGGCGGGTCGGAACGGCCGACGCCAGTGGTATCATCCACACCCGCACAAGGAGCTGCGCCATGGCGAAGAAAAAGAAGTCGACGAAGAAGAAGTCGGTCCCGCGTCGCCCCAATCAGAAATCCGCCATCAGCCATCAGCAATCCGACGTCCTGCTGATCGCCAACGGCGACCTGCGCCTGTCCGCCAACCAGAACTGCTGGGCGGCGCAGCAGCAGATGGAGGCGGCGCTGACTGCGGCCGTCGAAGCGCAGGGGCGGCGAGTGGTCCGCGCTCACCCTTACAAGGACGACGAAGGCCACGGCTTCATCGGCTCGCAAAAGGAGGGCATGCAGGTCTTTCGCGGGATCGACCCGACCCAGCCGCTGATCGTCGCCGAGGCGGTGTGGCAATATTCGCACCACATCCTGCACGGGCTGATGTCGCACCAGGGGCCGATCCTGACGATTGCCAACTGGTCGGGCACCTGGCCGGGGCTCGTGGGCATGCTCAACCTCAACGGCTCGCTGACCAAGGCGGGCGTCGCCTACTCCACACTCTGGAGCGAGGACTTCACCGACGGCTATTTCACGACCCGGCTGAAGCGCTGGCTGAACACCGGCAAGTGCACGCATGCCACGCCGCACGTCAGGAAGCTCAAGGACGTGGCCATCCCGGCGAAGACGCGCAAACTCGGCGAGCAGCTCGCGAGCGAGCTCAAGAAAAACAAGGCGATCATGGGCGTGTTCGACGAGGGCTGCATGGGCATGTTCAACGCCATCCTGCCCGATCGGCTGCTGAACAACGCCGGCGTCTTCAAGGAGCGGCTGAGCCAGTCCGCGCTCTACTACGAGACGACACAGGTTTCCGATCGCGAGGCGCATGACGTGCGATGGTGGATGGGCGAGCAGGGCATGACGTTCCACACCGGGCCCGAGCATGAAGCCGACCTGACGGACGAGCAGATCCATCAGCAGTGCAAGATGTACATCGCGGCAGTGCGGCTGGCGGACGACTTCGGCTGCGACTGCATCGGCATCCAGTACCAGCAGGGGCTCAAGGACCTGCTGCCGGCGTCCGACCTCGTCGAGGGCATGCTCAACAACGCGCATCGCCCGCCGGTTTGGTCGCGCGACGGCCAGCGCGTGCTCTTCGAGGGCCAGCCGGTCACGCACTTTAATGAAGTGGACGAGGGCGCCGGCCTTGACGGGCTCATGACGCAGCGCGTGCACGCGGCCCTGGGCCAGCCGGTGGAGAACACGCTGCACGATCTGCGCTGGGGCGACTGGGACCGGTCGGGGACGGTCAAGGATTATGTGTGGGTGTTTCTCATCTCCGGCAGCGCGCCGCCGGCGCATCACATCGGCGGGTGGTCGGGCTCGGAGGGGTTCCGCCAGCCGGCGATGTTCTTCCCCGAGGGCGGGTCGACGCTGCGCGGCATCGCGAGGCCCGGCGAGATCGTCTGGTCGCGGGTGTATGTTGAAGGCGGACGGCTGAAGATGGACCTGGGCCGGGCGGGCGTCGTCGAGCTGCCGCGCGAGGAGACGCAGCGGCGCTGGGACGAGACGACGTGGCAGTGGCCGATCATGCACGCGGTGACGTATGGCGTGTCGCGCGACGAGATGATGGCCCGGCACAAGGCCAACCATGTGCAGGTCGCCTATTGCGACAGCGCACGCGACGCCGACCAGGCGATGCTCGCCAAGGCCGCGATGGCCGAGGCGATGGGCATGGAGGTCGCGATATGCGGAACGCGCAAGAGCGGCCGGGCGTGGGGGTGAGGAATTAACCACAGATGGGCATGAAAAACCCGTTGCTCGACAATAGCCCATGAGCCGGCGT
>JBBDRN010000048.1:0-16330 GCA_040905445.1 Phycisphaeraceae bacterium
CCGGCCCGGGCATCGGCTCGGCGGTGTACGCGCGGTCAGGAGATGCTGTGTTGGCGGCTGCCCGTGAGCCGTGGAGCGATCAGCAGCGGTTTCACCTTTCATCGCGATCCCGTCTCGGTTTATTCCTTTCCCACGCAGTGAGGAGACATGTCATGCGACGCATCAGGGCCTTTACGCTCATCGAATTGCTCGTGGTGATCAGCATCATTGCGCTGCTGATCGCGATTCTGTTGCCGGCGCTGGCCGCGGCGCGGGCCACCGCCCGGGCCATGCAGTGCTCAACGAACCTGCGGCAGGTCGGGCAGGCCTGGCACCAGTTCGCCAGCGACCACGACGACCGCGGCCCCGGCACGGCGACCAGCCCGAACCTGGGCAGCAACCCATTCACGTGGACCGCCTGGCTGAACCACTTCGTGTACGGCAACGGCATGCCGACGCTCATGCACTACGAGGGGCCGATTCAGAAATTCTTCGGGTGGTCATCAGACGGGTACAACACACCGCTGACGATTCACGCGGGACCGGGCAACCTGGTGTGCACGGAGGTGGGGAGCTTCCCGGCTCCGATGCTGGGCCGGCCCTGGATCGCCAACGTCAACGCCATCGGCGGGACCCCGTGGGTCGGGTTCAATGGCAGCTCCTGGAGCGACGGGAACATCTCCGATGGCGGGCCCGGGCTGTACGGCAAGGTGTGGGAGAACCCGTCGTCGTCGGCGTTTCACCCCGATTCGCACGTGGTCCTCGGCGCCAAGCTGGGCCAGTTCCGCGACGCCTCCAATAAGTTGCTGGTGCTCGAAGCCGACCGCGGGAATGACTATGGCCTGCAGCGCGGCGACGAGCTGGATCTCCTGGAAGAGTTGACGCCGACCATGCGATCGACGCGTCAGTTCGGCGGTATCGGTGAGTACCAATTCCGGCATCCGGGCATCACCATGAACGCGGTGATGGTCGACGGCCACGTCCAGCGGTTGACCAACGAGCGCTCGCTGTTCGAAGGCCGGTACAGCGTCGACTGACGGCCGAGCGCCGCTGCACTGCATGGAGACAGGCCCTGTGGCTGCTCGCCTTGGCGGGCGGGCGGCGACGGGGCCTGTTCTGCGCGCGGATGGAGCCAGATTGCCGCCGCCGGGATCCCTCATTCGACCTGCGCCGGCGGATGAGAGTAGTACAATGCCGGGGCGTTTGGCGGCGGGGGTGGCGGGGGTGACGGGGCGTGTTCTCGATACTTCGCAAACGAGAGATTCAGGACAAGGAGATGCTCATGGCTGGTTGGAAACAGTGCGGGATGGCGTCGGTCATGGCGGGGCTGACGCTGATGGCGGGCGCCCAGGCGCGCGGGCAGGTGGCGCTGCCGGCCGTGGAGTTGGAGCAGCCGGCGGAGTTCGCGATCTACATCGATCTCGAGGCGGCGTCGCCCGAGGCGGCGATGGCGACGCGGGACGTGCTGGCGCGGATCAGGCAGAACGCCGGGGGCGACGCCGCCTTGGACGAGGAGCTCGAGGCCCGGCTCGAAGCCTACCCCGACCAGTGGCAGGCGGTGCGTGACACGGGGCTGCGGCAGTTGGTGATGCTCGGCGGGCCGGACCAGGAGCAGATGGCGCTGCTGCTTCGCCGCGAAGCGGGCACCGGCGTGGACGAGCTGGCGGCAGGCCTGCGCGGGCTGGCGGAGATGGAGTGGGCCGCCGAGGACCGCCATCTCGACCTCGACGACGTCCAGGTCCATGAGCTTGACGACCAGTGGGCGTACGTGTCCGGCCCCGAACTGGGCCGGGTGTCGGCCGCGGGCGCGGGCGATGCCGCGGCCGCCGACCTGTCGGCGCTGGAAGCGGTGCTCGGCGAGGCCGACGGCGCGAGCATGCGATTCGCCTTCGTCATGGGCGAGCAGGGACAGCAGGCGATCGCGCAAGCGCAGCAGGACCCGAACGCAATGATGATGATGGGCGTGATCCAGCCGCTGGAGAGCCTGGAGCATGGCCTGGTGTCGGTGCAGCTTGGCGACGCGCCGCACATCGATCTGTCGATGGAGTTCGACGACGCGGACGCGGCGCGGGCGTTTGCCCAGGAGCTTGCCGGGCTGGTGCAGATGATGGGCGGGATGATGGCGATGATGGCCCAGCAGCCGGACGCGCCGGACGTCAACCCGCAGGCGGTGCAGCAGGCGATGGGTCGGCTGGCGCCGCAGGCCGAGGGCACGCGCGTCTCGCGGCGCATCAACGAGGCGCTGGTCGCCGAGTTGGCGGACGCCGGCGTGTTCGAGCTTCGCGACTACATGGAGCGGCAGCAGCGGCAGATGCAGCAGCAAGGCCCGGGCGGCCCGGCCGGCCAGTGGTGATCGGCGGGACGACCGATCAGATACAACGAGGCGCGCCGTCCTGCGAACAGGGCGGCGCGTTTTTCATTGGGGGGTGGGGATTAATGCGTATCCCGCAGCTTTATAGCGGGCTGGGTGCCACTGACAAGCGGAGTCCGCGGAGCTTGTCAGTGCTAGTCGCGTCGAACACTGACAAGGCCGCGGAAGGCCTTGTCAGTGGCACCCGATACAAATCGATGGGATGCGCTCTGAGGATGGGGGGGGAAGACGACCGGATGTAGAGTGGGTTCCGCTGCGCTTCCACCCCAACCCCCAACCCCCAATCACTACCCCGGAGCACCGTCATGGCAGAGTCGTCGCAACCGTCGGTTCGTGCGTTGATCGTCGGGTGTGGGGGCATGGCCCGCACGTGGATCGAGATCGCCCATGGGGCTGCGGAGATCGAGATCGTCGGCCTCGTGGACATCGCGCGCGATCAGGCGTGCGCCGCGGCGCAGCGCGCGGGCCTCGACGAGTCGCTGGTGTACGACGACCTTGAGACGGCGATCGGGGCGACGCGGCCTGAGGCGGTGTTCGACGTGACCGTGCCGGGGGCGCACCATGGCGTGACGCTTACCGCGCTGCGGGCCGGCTGCCACGTGCTGGGCGAGAAGCCGATGAGCGATCGGCTGGAGCACGCGCGGGAGATGGTCGCGGCCGCGGACGAGGCGGCGCGGCTGTATGCCGTGACGCAGAGTCGTCGGCCCGTGCCGGGGGCGCTCGCGGCCGCGGGCTTCGTGCAGGCCGGCGGCGTGGGACGCGTCGAGGAGGTGCACGGCGACTTCTTCCTCGGCCCGCACTTTGGCGGCTTTCGCGATGAAATGGCCCATCCGCTGCTGGCCGACATGGCGATCCACACGTTCGACTCGATGCGTCAGCTCACCGGCGCCGAGCCGCGGCGCGTCTACTGTCACGCATTCAACCCGGAGCGGTCGTGGTACCGCGGCGACGCGTCGGCGGCGGCAGTGTTCGAGATGGTCGGGCCCCGCGGGCACCCGGTGGTGTTCACCTACCGCGGCTCATGGTGTGCCGAAGGGCTCGCCACGTCGTGGAACGCCGACTGGCGCATCGTCGGCGACCAGGGCACGGTGCGCTGGGACGGCGAGCAGCGCGTCCGGGCGGAGGTGGTCGCGGATGCGCCGGGCGAGGGCGGCTTCTTTCGCCCCACGAAGAGCCTCGACGTCGGCTGCGAGGCGATGGCGGAGGTGGGGCACGCGTATCTCATCCGCGAGTTCGCGCGGTGCGTGCGCACGGGCGAGCGGCCGATGTGCCCGGCCGAGGACAACATCAAGAGCCTGGCGATGGTGGCGGCCGCAATCGAGAGCGCCCGCGTCGGGCAGGCGGTGGAGGTGGTGTGGTGAGGGTGTAGGGTCCGCACAGTGGACCCTACGGGCGGCGCGGCTTGATCTGGTGAAACCGCTGGCGCGACGGGTCGCCCGTCGCGGCGACGGCGGCGGTGATGCTCGAGGCGCCGGCCTTGGCGAGCAGTCTCGCGCAGGCCGCGAGCGTGGCGCCGGTGGCCTTGACGTCGTCGACGAGGATGACGTGCGTGTCCGTGAGATCGACCGGGTCGAGGCGCATGACGCCGGCGAGGTTGGTGCGGCGGGTGGCGGCGTCGAGCGAGGCTTGGGGCGGGCGGCCGCCGCGGCGGTGCAGGAGCGGCGCGACGGGCCAGCCGCGGGCGCGGGCCAGCGCGTCGGCCATAAGCCGGGCCTGGTTGTAGCCCCGCCGGCAGCGACGCAGCGGCGCCATGGGGACGGGGCAGACGATCGGGAATTGCGTATCTCGGCTTTTGGATTTCGGATTCGGGGAGGTGGCGTTGTTCGTCGTGGTGGTGGCGGGGGTCGGGACGTGGTTGGCGAGCAACTCGCCGAACCAGCGGGCCCAACTCCACTGGCCGGCGAACTTCATGCGCAGGATCCAGCCGTCCAGCGGCGGCTCGTAGGCGCCGAGGCGCACCAGCCGGTGCCACGGCAGCGACTGGTCGACGCAGAACGCGCAGCCGGCCGGCGTGACGCCCTGCTCGGCGATGGTCGCGCCGCAGCGCGGACAGTAGGCGACGGGCGGATCGGGACGCCAGGCCCGGCCATCGGCGCGGGCCTCCTCGATGCCCAGCGTGACGAAGGGCGGCACGAGCGTGTCAATGACGTCGCGCAGCCCCGCCAGCAGCGGGCGAATCACCGGCAGGCGCGGTGCGGGCATGATGGGCGGTTATACTTCGGGAAGCGGGAATTGGCCACAGAGCAGCGGCGGGAGTCAGGGGAGTCGAGGAAGGGAAGAAGGCGCGGCTCCCTGCTGATTCCCTGACTTCTCGACATCTGTGGCTAGAACGCCTTCAGCCGTTCGTAGCGGGTGGGGTGCCACTGACAAGCGGAGTCCGCAGAGCTTGTCAGTGCGAATTGCAGCCAACACTGACAAGGCCGAGGACGGCCTTGTCAGTGCCACCCGCCGTGTTCATCTGTGGCTAACCTCCTTTCCCTCGATGGAGTCGTGCGTGAGCGAGCATCCGGGCAATGTGGCTGGTGGCGGGCGCGGGCGGTTTGATGGGATCGTGCTCGCCAACGACTTCATCTGCCGCGAGCATTACCGCCTGCGCGTGCGCGTGACGGGGCCGGGCTGGTTTCCGCCCACACGGCCGGGGCAGTTCGTGCAACTCGGGTGTCGGCCGCCGGCCGGTGCGATGGACGAAGCGACGCTGCTGGGCGAGGGTTGGTCGTGGTGCGAGGTGGACACGCCGCCGCGGGTCGGGCAGTTCGAGCTGACGTCGCCGGCCGCGCTGCTGCGCCGGCCGTTCAGCCTGGCCGGGCGAGGCGATGACGCGGACGGCGCGTGGATCGAGATCATTCACCGCGTGGTCGGCGCGGGCACGGCCTGGTTGGCGTCGCTGGCGCCGGGCGACGCGGTGGACCTCATCGGACCGCTGGGCAACAGCTTTGAGCCGCCCGCGGACCGGTCGCTGGCGCTGCTGGTCGGCGGCGGCGTGGGGCTGCCGCCGATGTTCTACCTCGCCGAGGCGCTGCACGAGCAGGGGTGGCAGGCGGTGGCGCTGATTGGCGCGATGACGCGCGACCTGCTGGCCGTGACGCTGGACGAGGCGCAGGTGCCGGACCCGGAGGGGCTGCCGACGCACTGCGTGGCGGAGTTCGCCCGCCTGTGGTACCCGAGTGTGGTGACGACGGACGACGGCAGCGTCGGCCTGCGCGGGCGGATCACGGATGGGCTGGCGCGTGTGCTCGACGGGCTGCCGCGCGGGCAGCTCGATCAGGCGGTGGTGTTCACCTGTGGGCCGGAGCTGATGATGCGTGCGGCCGGCGTGTTGGCGCGGCGGCACGGCGTGCCATGCCAGGCGTGCCTGGAGCAGGCGATGGCGTGCGGGATGGGCACGTGTCAGAGCTGCGTCGTGCGCATCGAGGAGCACGAGCACCCGCACGCGACGACATCGCCGAGCGTCGAGCACCCGGCGGGTCGACCGTGGCGCTATCGGCTGGCGTGCACCGACGGCCCGGTGTTCGACGCGCGGCGCGTGGTGTGGTGATCGGTTTTTAACGCCAAGGCGCCAAGAGACGGAGAGCTCGCCAAGGGGGAAGGCAAAGTTGGGAGGCCGCGCCGGG
Organism: Phycisphaeraceae bacterium; assembly: GCA_040905445.1. Taxonomy (GTDB): domain Bacteria; phylum Planctomycetota; class Phycisphaerae; order Phycisphaerales; family Phycisphaeraceae; genus SKPT01. The sequence goes on from JBBDRN010000048.1 coordinate 5,962, forward strand.
TGGCACTGACAAGGCCGGCTTCGGCCTTGTCAGTGTTTGCGCCGCGATTCACACTGACAAGCTCCGCGGACTCCGCTTGTCAGTGCCACCCCCCAACTGGCTTCCCCTTGGCGAGCTCTCCGTCTCATGGCGCCTTGGCGTTCAACCCGAAGGCGGCTGGATCGCCGGCCGCAGGGGCACGTAGCGAAGCGTGTCGCCGGGGGTCACGCCCAGCGCCTCGCCCGCGGCGCGGGGCAGGGCCAGCCCGCCGTCGTGCGTGTGCGACAGCGGGGTGTGCAACGCGAGGAAGTCGCGGCCGACGGTGGCGAGCAGGTGCATCGGCGCGTCATCGGCCGGCGTTTGCACGATCGCCTGCACGATGCCGAGGCGCGAGGCGCGGATGGTGCGGATCTCGTCGCGGGGCGCCTCGACGATCGGCCCGGCTTCGAAGATGTCGACCATGTGTGAAAACGTGAAGCCTTCCTGCTCGAGCAGCGCGCGGGCGGGCGCCGTCTCGTCGTGGCACTGGCCGATGACCGCCTGGGCCTGCGGCGGGAGCATCGGGATGTAGATCGGGTGGCGCGGCATGAGGTCGGCGATGAACTGCTTGTCCACGATTGACAGGTAGTCGGCGGTGAGCAGGTCGATGTCGAAGAAGTGCTTGCCCACCGCGTCCCAGAAGGGGCTGTGCCCGAGGTGGTCGATCACGCCGCGCAGCTCGGCGATGACGCGCGGGTCGAAGCGCGTGGGGTGCTCGGCCATGAAGAGAAAGCGCGCCAGCGACAGCGCCCGGCCGTTGCCGTCGCGGCGGTAGCCGGGGTGCAGAAAGAGCGAGCCGACCTCGCACGGCCCGTCGTGCTCGCGCAGGAGGTGCAGCGTCTGAATGTTCTTGCGGACGTTGAGCGTGGCGGACTCGTGCAATTCCGACTCGATGCGATAGGCGTAGAACGGCTCGTAGCCGCCGACCTTGGATGTGACGCCCGCGGTGCCGACGATCTGGTCGCTGCCCGGCTCGTGCATGATGAAGAGGTAGTTCTGGCCGTGCGGAATGTCGTCGTCGAGGTGGTCGAACGCGCGGCAGGCGTCGCGCACGCGGCGCTCGAGCAGCGCGCGGTCGCGCGGCAGCGTGGTCAGGCCGAAGCCCGTCAACTCCGTGAGCTCGACGAGCGCGTCAACGTCGGTGAGGCGGACAGGGCGGATGATGAGCATGGCGGGAGGCAGCGAGGGGGCAGGGGGCAGGGGCAGTCGGGAGTTGGGCGCGGCGGCTAAACGTGATTATCGTCCATTTTATCCCGCTTCATCCGCGCCATCCCCATCATCTGTGTCCATCGGTGTGCATCTGTGGCTATTCTCTTGCCCATGCCCGACCTGGAACTGGTCATCATCGTGGCGGTGGCGGACAACGGCGTAATCGGCCGCGAGGGCGCGCTGCCGTGGCGGCTGCCCGATGATCTCAAGCGGTTCAAGGCGCTGACGCTCGGTCACGCCGTCGTGATGGGTCGGCGGACGCATGAGTCGATCGGCCGACCGCTGCCGGGCCGGCGCAACTACGTGCTCACGCACCAGGCGGGCTGGACGGGCGAGGGCGTCGAGCGCGTCGCGTCGCTGGATGAGGCCGAGCAGCGGGCGCGCGAGGCGGGTGAGACGACGCTGTTCGTCATCGGCGGCGAGACGGTGTATCGGGCCGCGCTGCCGCGGGCGCATCGTCTGGAGGTGACGCGCGTGCACGCGAACGTCGAGGGTGACGCACGGTTTCCGCCGTTCGACGCGAGCGCGTGGCGCGTCGTGAACGAGGAGCATCACCCGGCCGACGACCGGCACGCGCACGCGATGACGTTCGTGCGCTACGAGCGTGTCCAGCCATAAAGCCGGGACCGGTGGTCCCGGCGCAGCGGCGGGAGCGGTACAAAAATCACCCCGCGCTCGCGGCGCGGAGGGCCATCATCGGCGACTACCGCGCGCGAGTTGGGTTCCTCGCCAGTGAGCATCTTTCGCCGCCGCGCCGGGATGTGAGGGCGAAGCCTACGCGCGGGGCAGCGTCTCGGCGGCGGTGGGGATGGCGTGGGCGAGGTCGGCGGCGCGCAGGCCGGCCTGGCCGTGGGCGGCGGTCCACTGCTCCGCGGCGAGGCCGTGCAGGTGGGCGCCCAGTACGGCGGCGTCGAAGGGGTTCATGCCCTGGCCCAGCAGGCTTGCGATGATGCCGGTCAGCACGTCGCCCGTGCCGGCGGTGGCGAGCGCGGCGCTGCCGGTGTGGTTGGTGCAGACGCGCTGGCCGTCGGTGATGACGCTGTGGCGACCCTTGAGCACGACGACGGCGTGCAGGGCGCGGGCGAGCGCGGCCGCGGCGGCGGGGCGCTCGTCGGCGTCGGTCGCACTGTGCGTGATGCCCAGCGGCTCGGCGAGGCGGGCGAACTCACCCGGGTGGGGGGTGAGGATGGTGCGGATGTCGGACTTCGGATTTGGGATTGCGGATTTCGGATGTGAGCGGGCGAGGAGGTTCAAGCCGCTGGCGTCGAGCACGAGCGGGCGCGCATCGGCGAGCAGGGCGTGGATGAGCCCCTCGCTCGCGTCGTTTTCAGCAAGGCCCGGGCCCGCGGCGACGACGGCGCGCTGCCGCGGGTCGGCGGTGTTGATGATGTCGTGGTTTGCGGCCGGGTCGTCGCCGAGCGGCAGGCCGGTGGCGCTGGGTTCGATCGTGATGCAGAAGGGGAGGATGGCGCGCGGCACGGCCAGGCGGACGAGGCCCGTGCCGGTGCGCAGCGCCGCGGTGGCAACGAGGGCCGGGGCGCCGATCATCGCCTCGCTGCCGGCGACGACGATAACCGTGCCGAACGTGCCCTTGTGGCCGTCGGCGGGGCGGGCGGGCAGTGAGGGCAACGCGGTGACGGATTCGAGGTCGGGCATGAGGATGGAGAATAGCCCGGAAAGGAAGTCGAGGGAGTCAGAAGTCAGGGAAGTCGAGGAAGGATAGGAATCACCGACGGCGGGCACTTCCCTTCTGCCTTCCCTGACTCCTGACTTCTGACTTCCTTCCCCCCTCCCTCTCACGCCTGCCGGCAGAGGCGGGCCGGGTCGATGTTGAGCCGCGCGAGGTGCGGGGCGAGGTCGTTCATGAAGCGGCGGCCGTCGGTCGCGTAGCCGGCTGTCGGCGCCAGCCCCGGCACGCGCTCGATGAACCAGGCGTTCAGCCGGGCCATCAGCAGCTCGCGCGTGTACTTGCAGATCATCGACGCCAGCGCGACCGGCAGGTGGCGGTCCTCGGCATCAACCTCAAAGCTGACGGTCATCGCTCGCTCGCCGGCGACGAGGCGGTAGGCGGAGTGGCCGTCCGACTCGTCCAGGATGGCGATGCGGGCGTCGGGAAAGGCGAGGGCGAGTGGGTCGAGGTAGCGCGTGCGCCCGCCCTGGCGGTCGACAACGACGCGCGGGTGGGCCTGGCCGTGCTCGTCCCAGATGGCGCGCAGGTGGCGCGAGACGAAGGTGAAGCTCGTCGCCGCCTTCGATCGCGTCGCCGCGACCATCTGGTTGAAGCGGTCCTCGAACACCACGGCCGCGCCGAAGTCGACGAGGGCGACGCCGGCGCTGCCGGCGGCGCGGGTGAGCATGTTGCGGGCGATGGCAAGCTCGTCGGCGGTGACGCTATCGGGCAGGGGCTGCCAGGGATGCCCGTCGCAGCCGGTGTACCAGGGCAGGGCGGCGAGGTCGTGGTGGCACGTCTCGCCGAGCGCGCTGAGCCAGTCATCGACGCGGGGACAGTCGCGCCCGGCGAGCCCGGCGAAGGCGAGGCAGCCGAGTTCCAGGTGGCGCAAACCCGCAGCCGCGGTGGTCAGCTTCTTGGAGTCGGCGACCGCGATGTGTCCTCGCCGGGCGGCGCGGCGGTCGGCGAGGCTGCGACAGACAGCGGAGCGGAGCAGGTGCCAGAGCGCGGGAGCGGACGAGTGCTGATTGCTGATTTCTGATCGCTGATTGGGCGCGGCGGTGGCGGTGGCCGTTGACGCGGCGCCCGCTGCGGGGGTGGATGTGACGGGCGACGTGGCGGGTGTGGCAGGGGGGGCGGGGGGGGCGGTGAAGACGGTGCGGGCGACGAGCAGTGGGCCCAGGAGAGGGCCGTAGCCAGCCTCGTCGATGCCGGCGTAGACCTGCATGTGCCAGAGGGTAGCAGATGGAGGTGGCGAGGGCGGGGGGCAGGCGAGCCGTGGTTCTGCGGCCGTGCGCGATCGCTGAAGAACCGCGAAGCAGCGAAGAACGCGGAGGACGCGAAGAGATTGTGGTTTGCGCTACTTCTGGTGCTTGGCGCCCTTCGCTTGCTTCGCCTCTTCGCCTCTTCGCGGTTCAACGATGAGTTCACCGGGTTCCAGGGTTACGGACAGTGTGAGGTGCTGGTGATGTGCTGTGCTGGGTGTTTGGGGCGGGGGGCGCGTGGCCCGGAGGGCGAGGCTAACGGGGAGCGCTGGCGGGCGCGAGGGTCGTGAGGAAGGTTTGCAGCGCGTTTGCCGGCTCGGGCAGGAGTTGGTGAGGATCGGTGCCTTCGATCCAGATGCCGTGCTGCTTGCCCGGGCCGTCGAAGAGATGCAGGTGCGCGGGGGCGTGTGCGCCGGCGGCGCGGTAGGCGTCGAGGATCCATTGCGACTGCTCAGGCCGAACGAGCTCGTCGTTGCGGCTGTGGATGCACAGCAGTGGCGGCGCGTCGGCGGTGACGTGGTTGATAGGCGATGCCTCGGCGAGCAGGCGGTCGGTGTCGTCGCTGGCGCGGGGGCGGAGGAACCGGCCCGCGAACGCGGCCTTGTCCCGGCCGGGGCGCGCAAAGCGGCGGACGAGGTCGGCGGGGCCGGCGATGGAGACGATCGCGCGGACGCGTTCCCGGTCGAGGCGCAGGCCGGTCATCAGCGCGAGGTGGCCGCCTGCCGAGGCGCCGACAATGACGATGCGCGAGCGGTCGAGCTTGGCGAAGGCGGGGTGGTCGCCGTCGAGGAGGAAGCGGGCCGCGGCGAGGCAGTCGTCGCCACAGGCTGGCCAAGGGGCGTGGTCGAGCAGGCGGTAGTTGATGTTGTAGGCGGCGTAGCCGAGCGTGGCGAGCAGTTGGGCGATGCCGGCGAGGCCGTGCTTGTCCATGGCGTTCCACCCGCCGCCGTGAATGACGAGGGCGGCAGGGGCGGGGGTGATGGTGGCGGGGGTGGCGGGGGGGTGGAGGTCGCCGAGGTTGCGCTCCGGGTGGTGGTGGGCGTAGGTGATGCCGGGGATGATGGGGGGTGTGGCGGGAGGTGTGGCGGGAGGCGTGGCGGGGGGCGTTTGCATGGTGTGGCTCCGTGCTTCCATGGTTTGGTTTTCAGCGCCGCTCGCGGTTGAGCAACCAGGTGAGTTCCTCGGCACCGGTGAGGCGGGCGGCGGCGAAGAAGAGGGCGGCGCCGCCGGCGACGGCGAGGGCGAGCAGCAGGGCGACGCCGGCGGGGCCGAGCGTGGCCGGATCGACCACCGCGAGACCGAGCACGAGGGTCAGGGCCATGCCCGCGGTGAGCGCGGCCGTGCGCGCCCAGCTTCGCCAGACGGCAGGGGCCAGAAGCGTGCGCACGCCGCCGTCGACATGTCGGCCGATGATCGCGAGAAGGATGAGGAGGTGGATGACGGCGCTGAGGGCGGTGGACCACGCCAGGCCGGCGGCGCCGAGGGGCCAGATGAGCACGAGGTTGAGCAGGAGGTTGAAGCCCACGGCCGCGAGGCTGGCGTAAAGCGGGGCGCGTGCGTCCTTGCGGGCGTGGTAGGCGCGGGCGAGCAGGTGCATCATGGAATAGGCCCAGACGCTGGCAGCGTAGCCGACGAGGATGGCGGCGACGCGGGCGGAGTCATCGGCATGGAAGGCGCCGCGTTCGTAGATGACGCGGACCGCGGGCAGGGCCAGGAGCATGAGCCCGGCGCTGGCGGGCAGGCCGATGAAGACGGTCAGGCGCAGGCCGCGCTGGAGGATGGCGAGGAAGTCGTCGCCCGCGCCGGCGTCGGGCTCGCCTTTGGCGGCGCTGGCGAGGGCGGGGAAGATGGCGGTGGCGACGGCGATGCCGAACACGCCGAGCGGAAACTGGTAGAGGCGCTGGGCCCATTGGAGGGCGCCGACGGAGCCGGGCTCGATCGGGTAGGGCAGGCTCCAGGGCCCGAGGGTGAAGCGAGCGGCGCCGGTGGTGCGCGGGGAGAAGCCGAAGGCGATGAGGCTGTCGAGCAGGGCGTTGAGCTGAAAGACCGCCAGGCCGGCGATCATCGGCAGCATCAGCACGAGCGTCGAGCGCAGCGGGGGCCAGAGGTCGGCGAGCGGCCGATGGCGGGCCAGGTGCGCGCGGGCTGCGAGAACGAGCCAGACGACCTGCACCACGCCGGCGACGAGGACGCCGAGCGCCACGGCGTGGGCGATGCGTTCGGCGTCGGCGGCGGCGAGGGCAGCGGCCGCGGCGGCGGTGATCATGAAGAGGTTGAGGATGACGGGCGCCGCCGCCGGTGGGCCGAAGCGGCCGCGCACCTGCAGCACCGCGGCGAGCAGTGCGGCGACGCACACCAGCGGCATGTAGGGCAGCATGAGCATCATCAGCCGCAGCGCGAGCGCGGTGGTGGCGTCCCAGTCGCCCCAGGCCAGCATCGCGGCGAGCGAGGCCTCGCCGAGCAGCGTGATCGTCACCAGCACGAGCGTCAGCAGGGCGAGCGCCAGGCTCGCGAAGCGGCGGGCGCGCTCCGCGTCCTGGCGGTGCACGTCGCTGTAGTGGGGGATGAACGCGGCCGCGAGGGCGCCTTCGCCGAACAGCCGACGGAAGAGGTTAGGCACGAGAAAGCCAAGGAAGAACGCGTCGGCGACGGTGCTCAGGCCCAGCAGCGCGGCGAGGACGGCATCACGCACCAGCCCGGTCAGGCGCGACGCGAGGGTGAAGCCGGCGACGACGACGGCATGCCGGACGAAGCCCGTGTCACCATCGGGCGGGGGGCCGGCCTGGCGTGTGGTGGGTGCGACGGGCGTGGCGGGGGTGGTGGGGGTGGCGGGGGTGGCGGGGGTGGTGGGGTCGGACTTCGTGGTCATGCCGGGGGCATTATGCGCGAGGCGGCCGCCGGCCGCTGAGGGCGCGTGCCACGACATGATCGCGAAGCGGCCAGCCGCGGCAGCCCCGGCGCCTCACTGCGCGTCGGCGTCGCGGGGCGCGGGCGGGCGGGCCGTACGGCCGCGGACGAGCGCGGCGATCGTGACGGCGACGGTCCAGAGGGCCAAGGCGGTGAGCAGGCCGAGGAAGTGGAAGTAGGCGTCGTTGAGGCTGTAGCCGCGGCCGGTGTAGCGCTGGATCTGCTCGATGCCCGGGCCGGCGGCGGCCATGAAGGCGATGGTGACGGCGACGCTGAGGTGGGGACGGCTGCGGCCGGCGGGGGCGGCGAGGATGAGCACCCAGGTCACGAGCAGCGCCAGGGCGAAGTGGAGCCAGTGCGTCATGCCCAGCCGGGGGCTCGTGAACAGGCCGATCACCCAGAGGATGAGGTCGTTGCCGGCGGGCAGGACGGCGATGAGCCCGAGTGTCGGGGCGCTCAGCAGCCAGAGGGCCCGGGCGCCGTAGACCGGCAGCATGGGCCAGCGGCGCGACGGGGCCGCGCCGAGCACGACGAGGTACGCGCCGAGGATGCCGATGAGGTTGGCGACCGCGTCGGAGAGCGAGGGATCACGCCCGGTGAACTGCTGCGTGGCCTCGTCGACCGCGCTGTAGACGGCGGCGATGAGGCAGGCGGCCAGCGCGTTGCCCGCCCGGCCGACGCCCCGCCCGAGCGGGCGGGCGGCGATGAGCAGCGCGCACAGGCCGGCGAAGCTGACGGCGTGGACGAGCTTGTCGATCTGCCAGACGCTGTTCGGGTCGCGCACCGGCAACTCCAGTCGGGGCCAGTGCGTGGCCAGGGCGAGCGCCAGCCAGTAGACGACCAGCAGGACGCGGGCCGGGAGGACGGCGGCGGTAAGGAGCGGGCGCGGTTGGACGTCCATGCGTGAAGGTCCGGGGCCGGCGCGGCAGGTGGAGCGGCGCAGTCGTGCGGCGGCGGTCGCGGGGCCGTGGCGGAGTGGTCGTGGGGCGGGGGTCGGCATCGTACCGCGCCCGACGCGTCGCGGTACGATGCGCCCATGATTGCGCAGATCGAGGGGACGCTTGAATCGGTGGCGACGGATCGTGTGCTCCTGCGCTTGACGGGCGGGGTGACGGTCGAGCTGCTGCTGCCCGGCTATGCGGCAGCGCGGCTGCAGGGGCGCGTCGGCGAGGCGGTCGCGCTGCATACGCTGCTGTACATCGAGTCGCAGGCGCAGGGGGCGACGCTGCTGCCGCGGCTGGCGGGGTTTCTCACAGCCGAGGATCGCGCCTTCTTCCTGTTGTTCGTCACGTGCAAAGGCATCGGCTACCGCAAGGCGCTGCGGGCGATGGCGCTGTCGACGCCGCAGCTCGCCGCCGCGATCGCGGACCACGACCTGGCGACGTTGCAGAGCCTGCCCGAAGTCGGGCGGCGCGGGGCGGAGAACATCGTGATGACGTTGCGCGAGAAGGTGACGGGTTTTCTCGATGTGCCGGGGGGCGGTGGCCGCGGGGAGGGGGTTTCAGTCGGTGGTGATGGTCGCGGCGCGGCGGGTGGTGGCGGGAGTGGCGGGAGTGGCGGGGTGGCGCGGGAGGCGCTGGCGGTGTTGTTGCAGTTGGGTGAGCCGCGGGCCGAGGCGCAGCAGTGGATCGATCGGGTGTTGACGGGCGAGGATCCGCCGCGCGATGCGCAAGGGTTGATTTCGGAGATCTACCGGCTGCGGGGCGGGCGGTAGCGCGACTGGAGCGTGCGTCGCGGGAGGGCGACCGCTAACGCTGCTCGTCGTACTGCTGCTTGAGAAGCTGGGCGTATTCCATGATCGCGTCGTGGGCCGGGTACTCCGGCTTCCAGCGCAGGCCCTTCTCGGTGGCCGTCATGTCCGCGCAGGTGTAGTCCTGGTAGAAGGGGTAGGGGTTGTCGATGTAATCGGGCGCGAGGTCGGTGCCGAGCGCTTCATTCAGCGCGGCGACGATCTGGTTGAAGCTCGTCGCGTGGCCCGTGCCGAGGTTGTAGATGCCGCTCTGGGCGTCGTCGTGGGCGGCGGCGAGGGTGCAGTTGACGACGTCGCGCACGTAGACCTGGTCGCGCGCCTGCTCGCCGTCGCGGAAGATGCGCGGCGGCTGACCGGCGAGCATCTGCTGGGCGAGTTGGTAGACCATGCTGGCCATGTGCTGCTTGTGCGACTCGCCCGGGCCGAAGACGTTGAAGTAGCGCAGCCCCACGATCTGCAGGTGCGGATGCTCGGCAAGCGTGCGGCGGTGCAGGTTTTCCATCAACCACTTGGAGAAGCCGTAAACGTTCGCGGGTCGCCCGGCGTCTTCGAGACGAAAGGGGCGGCGGGCCTCGGCGGCGCCGTTGGCGCGCGTGCCATACGTCGCGGCGCTCGACGCCCAGACCAGCTTGATCTGCATGTCCACGACGAGGTCGAGCAGCCCGGCGAACGGCTCGACATTGTCGGCGATCATCTCGCCCTGGTCGGCGACGGTGGTGTCGGTGATGGAGGCCTCGTGGAAGATGATGTCCGGCTCGAAGGTCTCCGCCAGCGCGTGGAGGTCGAGCTCGGCGAGCGGGGCCGTGATGAGCTGCCCGCGGTAGGACCACCCGGCCGCGCCCTCGGAGGCGAGGTTGGCGAAGTCGCCCGAGCGCATGTCGTCGACGATGAGCACGTCGGCGTCGGCGTCGGATTCCTGGATGGCGCGGGCGAGGTTCGAGCCGATGAACCCGGCGCCGCCGGTGATGAGGATGTTCATGAGGAGGCCTTCAGCAATGCATAATGGACAATGCGGCAACGGTGCCGCACCGTGTCATTGTGCATTGTGCGTTGCCAATTGCGAATTGTGAGCCGCCTCACTCCGCCGGCGGGATGCGCAGCGTCGTGCCGGCGTCGAGGCGGTTGGGGTCGTCGCCGATCGTGTCGCGGTTGGCGTTGAAGATCGCGCGCCAGCGGGCGGTGCCGCCGTAGTGCTGCTGGGCGATGCTCGAGAGCGTTTCGCCCGAGCGGACGGTGTGCGTCACGTTGCCCGGCGGCGGGGGCGGGACGGGCTCGGCCTCGCCGCTGCCGGACGCCCGCCCGAGCACATGGGCGGGATGGGGCAGGCGCAGCTCCTGGCCGACGCGCAGGCGGTGGGGGTCGACGGTGGGGTTGGCGCGGGCGATGTGGACCCAGTGCTTCTCGTGGCCGTAGTAGCGCCGCGCGACCTCGACGAGCAGGTCGCCAGAGACGACGGTGTAGATCTCGGGGGCGGCGGGGACGGCGGGGGCTTCGCGGCCGGCGTCGGCGTCGCCGACGTCATTGCCTGCCGTCGTGGTGGTGGGCGTGGTG
>JBBDRN010000049.1:0-70901 GCA_040905445.1 Phycisphaeraceae bacterium
CTGATGCTTCATCGACTGCAACCGGGATGATGAGGCTTGTCACACACGGTCTGAGTCACGGGACGCAGCGTATCTGTCAACAGAACCTTCCTGAAAGGAAACAACCATGAGCACTGCAACGACCCAATCCGCAGCCGCAACCGAGATTCGCGAGCTGGTGGACCGCTACGTGGACGCGATTCGTACCTCGGACGTGGACCGAATCGCTTCGCACTATGCGCCCGACATCCTCGCATTCGACGCGATCGCGCAACTGCAATTCAAGGGGGTGGAAGCGTACAGGAAGCACTGGCAGGCGTGCATGGAAATGTGCCCGTCGGCGGGGATGACCTTTGAGTTGCATGAGCCGAGCATCGCGGTGAGCGGCGACGTCGCCTTCGGCCACTGGCTCTGCCGGTGCGGGCCTGGGCCGGACGAGTCGGGCGAAGCCCAGACCGGTTGGATGCGCGGCACCATCGGCTTCCGAAGAACGGCCGGCAAGTGGGCCATCGTGCATGAGCATTGGTCGGCGCCGTTCGATCCGGAATCCAGCAAGGCGCTGTTCAACCTTCAGCCGTAGCCTCGCTTCCGTAGGATTCACCAGGAAAGGCCCGGAAGGAAGAATAATGGCGGACGATAAGCCCACCGTCGAGCAGGGCGAGCGCGAGATTGTCAGCGCGCGCGTCTTCAACGCACCGCGCGAACGTGTATTCGAGGCATTCAGCGACCCGGGCCACTTGTCGCAGTGGTGGGGGCCGAAGGGATTTTCGAACACGATTCACGAGTTCGACCTGCGGCCGGGCGGTGCCTGGCGCCTCACCATGCACGGCCCGGACGGCGCCGACTACCAGAACGAAAGCGTTTTCGTCGAGGTCGTCAAGCCGGAGAAGGTCGTTTTTGACCATTGTGAGCCCATCCATCGGTTTCAGATGACGATGACCTTCTCGCAAGAGAACGGGCGGACGAAGCTCACCTGGCGAATGTGCTTCGAGTCCGCTCAGGAATGCGCCAGAGTGAAGAGCTTGGTTGGCGAAGCAAACGAGCAGAACTTCGACCGCCTTGAGGAACACCTGGCGAGCATGGCCATGACAAATGATGAGCGCGCCATTCGCGACCTGGTTGATACCTGGATAACCGCCAGCAAGACCGGTGACCTCCAGACGGTGCTGGACTTGATGACGGATGACATTGTATTCATGGTCCCCGGCCAGGAACCATTCGGGAAGGATGCGTTCAAGGCGGCCTCTGAACAAATGAAAGAGATCCGAATTGAGGGAAGAAGCGATATCCGGGAGATTCGCGTCTTCGGCGAATGGGCCTACGTCCGAAACTATCTCGAAATGACGGTGATTTCGCCTGATGGCAGCTCGCCGGCCCACCGATCCGGCTATACACTCACGATACTGCGCAAAGAGTCCGACAGGCAATGGCGGATTGCGCGTGACGCCAATCTTCTGACGGTCCAATAGCAATCAATAGAGGGACGCTATGCAAGTTCAACCCTACCTGTTCTTCAACGGCAACTGTGAGGAGGCGGTCGCGTTCTACCGCGAAACGCTCGGCGCCGAGGTGGAATCGCTCATGCACTACCGCGACAGTCCCGATCCTGAGATGTGCCCGCCCGGCGTGACCGACGTCGCGGACAAGGTGATGCACGCGAGCTTCCGCATCGGCGAGACGATGGTAATGGCATCGGATGATCCCACCGGCCAGACGAAAGGCCATACAGGGTTTGCGCTCTCGCTCACCGCTGCGGACGAGGCCGAGGCCGACCGGCTGTTCGTGGCCTTAAGCGACGGCGGGCAGGTGCAGATGCCACTGGACAAGACCTTTTTCTCGCCGCGCTTCGGCATGGTCGCCGACCGTTTTGGCGTGTCGTGGATGATCGTCGTGGTGCCGGAGAATGCTTCAGCCGGATGATGTTCGACACGATGGGCGTTCGCCTTTCACCGATGCGTGGTCGGCGAGCCCGATGCCTCATTCAACAGGAGAACAATCATGAAAGTCATGGTCCTGGTCAAAGCGAGCCCATGGTCCGAAGCGGGCGAGATGCCGAGCGAACAACTGTTCGCCGAGATGGGCAAGTTCAATGAAGAGCTGGCTAACGCTGGCATCCTGCTCGCCGCCGGAGAAGGGCTCCATCCGAGTTCCAGAGGCGTTCGCGTCCACTTTTCCGGAACGGACCGCACCGTCATCGACGGCCCGTTTGTCGAAACCAAGGAGCTTGTCGCCGGCTTCTGGCTCTGGCAGGTGAAGTCGATGCAGGAGGCGGTCGACTGGGTCAAACGCTGCCCCAATCCGATGCCTGATGATTCCGAGATCGAGATCCGTCCTGTCTTCGAGTGCGAAGACTTTGGCGAGGCCTTGACGCCGGAGCTGCGCGAGCAGGAGGAGCGCCTGCGCGCGAAAATCGAGAAGCGGTAGCCCCCGATCCCCGGATGCCGGCCCCCGGACCCCGGAAGCCGACGCACACCGGCACGAGCGGATGTTCAGCTCGCAGCCCTCTCGGTACCATCATGGCGTGTGGCCAGTGTGACCGAGGGACGGACGCCGATGAACCGGGATGCAGCTGATCGGGTGCGCGAGAAGGTGGACGCTGTCTACCGCGCCGAGTCGCGGCGGGTGTTCGCAACCCTGATCCGGCTGCTGGGCGACTTCGATCTCGCGGAGGAAGCGCTGCACGACGCCTTCACCGCGGCGATCGAACAGTGGCAGCGGGAGGGGGTTCCCGCCAACCCCCGGGCGTGGCTCGTCTCGACCGGCCGCTTCAAGGCCATTGACGCCCTGCGCCGCCGCGCACGCTTTGATGCGTCCTTGGCGCACCTCGCCGAACGGCTCGACACCGCCGCTGATGCCCCCGCTACCGCGGAAAACGAAGGCGTTGCCGATGATCGTCTGCGCCTGATCTTCACCTGCTGCCACCCCGCGCTGCCGCCCGATACCCAGGTGGCGCTGACACTGCGCGAGGTCTGCGGCCTGACAACCGAGCAGATCGCCCACGCTTTCCTCACCACGCCGCCCACCATCGCCCAGCGCATCGTGCGCGCCAAGCGGAAGATCCGCGATGCGCGCATCCCCTACGAAGCCCCGGCCCGCGACGAGCTGCCGAATCGGCTGGATGCCGTGCTTCGCGTGATCTATCTGGTTTTCAACGAAGGCTACGCGGCCTCATCCGGCGAATCGCTGACGCGGGCCGACCTCTCCGCCGAGGCCATCCGCCTGAGTCGGCTGCTGGTCGATCTACTGCCCGAGCCCACCGAGCCCGAGGCGATGGGCCTGCTGGCGCTCATGCTGCTGCACGAGTCGCGCCGTGCGACTCGCACCTCGGCGGCAGGCGAACTGATTCTACTCGAGGATCAGGACCGCTCGCTCTGGGATCGGAAGTTGATCGCCGAGGGCACGGCGCTGGTGGAGCGGGTCTTCGCCGCGCGCCGCATCGGCCCGTACACGCTCCAGGCGGCGATCGTGGCCGTGCACGCCGAGGCGCCCGCCGCCGCCGCCACCGATTGGGTCCGCATCGTCGGCCTGTACGACGTGTTGGGGCGTGTGAACCCCTCACCCGTGATCGAGCTGAACCGCGCCGTGGCGGTGGCGATGCGCGACGACCCCACGGCCGGCCTGGTCCTGATCGACGCCATCCTGGCGCGCGGCGATCTGAAGGACTACCACCCCGCCCACGCCGCCCGCGCCGACCTGTGTCGACGGCTGGACAGGACTGCCGAAGCCCGTGCTTCCTACGAACGCGCTCTTACTCTCACGCGACAAGCCCCCGAGCGGCGCTTCATCAAGCGACGGTTGGCCGAGCTGGCCATGTGAGGCAGGCCACATAGTCGCGCTAAACGTCTTGCCTGATCCACAGACAGGCCTTGACCAGGTGCGCGCGATGATCGAGCACTGCGACAACACGCCCGCGCTGAAGTAGCTCGCGGGCGTGATCGTCGCCCTGAGCTGGACGGGGCGGCGGATCGGCGAGCTCGCTCAGTTGCGGCGGGCGGATGTCAACCCGGAGACGATGACCACCTGCGCCCCGGCCATCCCGCCCTTCGCACTGTCGGCACACCGGCCGCGTACACCCGCTGATTGACCCACGATTGTTGCAACAGGCCGGTGTGGGCTATGAACGTGGCCGGGCCACCCCCGCTTGAGCAGGAGGGCGTGCTGAAGCTGCTCGATGACCTTCGCGGCCTGTGGCACGACCCGCCGACCCGCGCCCCGCCACGCCACGCCCGCCGCGACCGCCAGCGCCACCGCCGCGGCCCGCCGCGCGATCGGCCGGGAAGCCGCCCATCCCGCTGCGGCGCAGCGTTCGGCCGCTGCCTGACGCCGACGCTGGCGTCCGCTACGAGCCGGATGGCGAGTTCCTCGACCACGCCCGCCGCGAGGAGGCCGAGGACCAGCCCGAACTGCCGTGGGACGGCTGAGCGTCGCGCCACACGAGCGGCACAACCTTGAACCTGATGACGCTGGACCGGCGTCAGGCGGCGCTGCCATACTGCTTGACACCGGCGCCGGGACGGTTCCCGCATCGCCACCGGGCCGGAGGCCCGCCGTCGACCGCCGCCCGCCGTGAATCACGCCCCGCGAAAATCCGGGGAAAGCGGCCAAGCTTCCCCTCTCCCCTAACCCCTCACCCCCCGAACTGACCTCATGCACGCATGCACGAGCTGACCCAAATCAAATGTCCTATCCGTAAATCATCTTGCTGCACAGAACTGCAATCGTTAGAATACCGGCACATTTCAATATAAAGGAGCTCGCCATGTCGAAGGTGCTGCTGATGGGCGTGGTGGCGGTGGTTGTTTCCGCGGCGCATGGGACGGAGGGATTGGAGGGCGACTATAACGGCGACGGCGTGGTGGACGCCGCCGACTACGTCGTCTGGCGAAAGACCGACGGTAGTGCGGAAGGATACAACACCTGGCGCACCAATTTCGGAGCGACCGGCCCCTCCAGCCCCAGACCGGCCAGCCCGGACACGCCCTCGCTCAGCGCCATCTACGACGGCGCCACGCCCAGCGGCAATCATGCCTTCACCCTCTACGCCAACCAGCCCACGGGCGGCAACCCGATCGCCGTGGAAATCGGCATCATCACGGAGGGTTTGCTCGTCCAGGTCCCCGTCGCAGCCAGCTCCCCCTTTGAAGTCGATGACGACATCACCGCCAACTCGGCGAACGGGTTCTTGGGCTATCAGAAGCAGGAGGACACCTGGTACTATCGTTCCCAATGGACCGATGCGAATCCAGGATTCAACTTCTTCACCAGCGGCGTCACCGAGGGCTATATGCCCGGGCCGCACCCAGATGCGTTGTTCATTTCCGTGGGGGGCGGGCCGTTCTCGCAGACACAGGTTCCGCTGCTCCAGATCATCGTTGATCCCAGCACCTCCGTGAGCCTCAACCCGTTCGAAGCGCAGTCAGGCGAGGTGAGTATCGGCGGCTGGTTCGGGCTGGTCGCGTCGGAAGAGGCGACCTACGCCACCTTCGGCGACCTGGTGATCCCGGAGCCGGCATCCCTGGCTGTAATTGCCCTGGCGCTGCTGCTGGCCGCGGCTCCGCGGCGGCTGAGGAGCCCGGCGACGTGACCGCTTCACGCGATCGCGGCGGCGATCAATAGGGCGGCCAGGGAGCGATGTCGTGTCGGCCCTGGTCCTTGCCCCACCAGGTTTCGATGTCGGGCTTGGAGACTTCGTCGTAAGTGACGCGGGTGACGCGGCCGTCCTCGAATCCGTAGTTCGCCGTGCCGCGGTGGCGCAAAATGTCAATGCGGCCGATATGCGTGTCGCGGTATTCGAGGATGGGCTGCGATGAGTCAGCCTGCTGGCCGGGCTCCTCGGGCCAGGTGGTGCGCCCGTCGGCGCGGCGCGAGCCCTCGCCCCGCGAGCCGTACGATTCGGCGAGCAGGATCGTCTCGCGCGGCACGTTTGCCAGCGCGACGTTGTCATAGAACCAGTTGAAGCCGTACGACGGCTCCTGCGCCTGCTCGTTGTAGTAGCCGTGGTCCGGATGCTCGGGGCAGATGAAGGTTTCGTCCACAGCCGCGTTCATGCGGATCATGTCGTCCTCGTAGCCATAGGCGCGCTCCGGGTCCAGCCCGTTGATGCGCTGGGGCAGTCGGCCTTCGTCCATGTCATACATCACCAGCCCCTGGACGATGGTGCGCATGTTCGAGGCGCACTTGATGCTGCGCGCCGTCCACCGGGCCGCGGCGAGAGCGGGCAGAAGAATGCCGATGAGCAGGGCGATGATGGAGATGACGACGAGCAGCTCGATGAGCGTAAAGCCGGGGGGTAGGCGTCGCGTGGTCGGCATGGCGGACTCCTCATGAACCCGCGGGCGGCTGGTGCGGCGGCAAACCCGGGGCGGTGGGGCCGGCCGGTGGATTCAACTTAGGCGGCGCGGGGGTTGTCTGCAAGGGGTTTCGCGAAGTATGCGCGTCGGATCGACACGAGGCGAGCCGACGGGGAAGGTGGCGGGGGCCTCAACCTTTTTTGGGGCCGGAGCCAAATTTGATGGCCCCTATCGGTATCCTCCTCGGGACGATCATCCTCAAGACGATGAACACCGCGCCCTGATTGGCGCTGGTTCTTGCCTGGCACACCGGATGCCGGCCCTCCTCCGGATCGTCCCAACTGGCCAAAGGCCCGTTGAACGAATCATAGCAAGACTTCTGAAAGATGACAGCGAATGAGATTTGTTGCGATCGTGAATGTGTTCGTGCTCATTGGGTTTATCACGATGACCGCTGGTTGTTGTTGGGAGAATTATCCAGAGTTCATAGGAGTCGAGACGGAACGGGTTCCGAATGATGTCAAGGGTGCTGTTGAAGACGTCGTAGTAGCTCCGGAGACTCTGCATTGGTCAAGAGCCATTGGCCCCGGGGAAAAGATCCTCTATCGAGCAGAACTATATTTTGCCCATGGTTGCAGGAGCAGATCGCCACACTCCAGGCGATGGAGCAGCCGTCCGAGGCGTTCGGCGAAGCAACGAGTTTCTTTACGGAGCCGCGGGGCCTGACGCCGGGGTGGGAGTAATACCGGGCGCACGTGATGCGGATGGCCGGCGTGGATGGCCAAGGCGATCGGCGCCGCCTTCTTCCGTGAGGAACGCGTCTCAAGGAGGTACCGATGAGGCCGGCTGCCAAGCAACCCGAGGTTCAACAGTAGGTTACGGATGACCCGGCCTATCGGTGCAAATGGAGCTGAGGGGGCTCGAACCCCTGACCTCGTGCATGCCATGCACGCGCTCTCCCAACTGAGCTACAGCCCCGCGTCGGTGGAATGCGGAAGTATAAGGTTGGCAGCGGGGCCGAGCAAGGCCCCCAACCCCGCCACGCCCCCGCCACGCCTCCGCCACGCGCCGCCCCGCTCGCACACCTCTGCCACCGCTCGCCGCCTTGGGCGGGGGCCAGCCCACCCAACTCCGCGGCCCCTACGGCCCTCCGCTGCCCTCCCGTCAGTGCCTGTCTCCCCCCGGGGCTTGCGGGTCCGGCAGCGGTGGGGTAATAACGACGCCAGCCTTTCACACACACACGGAGAGCCAGATGAGCGAGACGCGACCGATCCGATACGGCATCGTGGGCCTGGGCCGGGCCGGCTGGAACATCCACGTCAGGCACCTTCGCGACCGGGACGACGCCGTCGTCGCCGCGGTCGTCGATCCTGAGCCGGAGCGGTGCGCCGAGGCGAAGGCGGAGTTCGACTGCGCCTGCTACGAGAGCCTCGACGAGCTCATCGCCGACGACAGCATTGACGTCGTCGTCGTCGCCACGCCGTCGCACCTTCACGCCTCGGACTCCATCGCGGCGATGCGGGCGGGCAAGGACGTGGTCGTCGAGAAGCCGATGGCCCTGGACCTGGACGAGGCGGACACCATCCTGTCGGCGTGGCGCGAGACGGGCAAACACCTGTTCGTGCATCAGAGCCGGCGCTTCACCAACGAGTACTGGCACCTCAAGCACGTGATCGACTCGGGACAGATCGGGCGGGTGTATCACATCCGCGCGTACATGAGCCGCTTCGCCCGCCGCAACGACTGGCAGACGCTGCGCAAGTTCGGCGGGGGGCTGCTCAACAACCACGGCTCGCACTTTCTCGACATGCTGCTGCAACTGATCGACTCGCCGGTGCGCGACGTGTGGGGCGACCTCAAGCAGGTCGCGTCGGCGGGCGATGTGGAGGACCACGTCAAGGCGCTCCTGCGCGGGGAGAACGGCACGACGATCGACATGGAGATATCCACTGCGCAGAACATCGACCCGGCCCTGCCGACCTGGATCCTGTGCGGCACGCATGGCACGCTGACGTGCAGCGGCAAGGAGTCGACCATCCGCTGGTTCGACCCCGACAAGGTCGCGCCGCTGGAGGTCGACACGGGCCCGGCGGCTGGCCGCAGCTACACCAACGACGACAAGCTGCCGTGGCAGGAGGAAACGGTGCCGGCCAAGGGACCGACGAGGCTGTCGTTTTATGACAACGTCACCGGCGTGCTGCGGCGCGGCGAGGCGATGCACGTCACGCCCGAGTCGGTGCGCGAGCTCATTCGCGTCGTCGCGGAGATCCGGCGCGGCTCAGGCTTCGAGGAAGGCGCGCCGGCGACGGCCGCGGCGCGGTAGGGGGTACGCGCGCACTGTGCCGGATGTAGGATGGGTGAAGCGAAGCGCAACCCACCATCCCCGTAGTCCGCGATGGGTTGCGCTTCGCTTCACCCACCCTATGCAGAGTCAGAGCATCGCCTTGAGCGGTGTGGCGGCGGGTGCCACTGACAAGGCCGACTTCGGCCTTGTCAGTGCTTGCCGTCGGTCGCACTGACAAGCTCCGCGGACTCCGCTTGTCAGTGGCACCCCGCGCGGAATCCACCGTCGCCGGTGATTCGCGTGGGTCGCGCTTCGCTTCACCCACTCTACACAAGGTCAAAGCATCGCCTTCAGCGGTGTCGCCAGCTCATCGAACGCCTTGGCGGGGATGCTCACGGTGTTCCACTTCGCGCTGCGGCGGCGCATGTGCTCGCGGTAGGCGGACAGCGTCACACCGAGCACGGCATACCAGCGATCGCCAAACGTGAACACCTCGTGAAAGAGGGCGTCGGGCGGCTGGGCATCGCACCAGAACAGAAACGCGAACGCCGCCTCGAAGCCGTCGCCGAAGATCCCGCGCCACGTCTCGAGGCAGCGCACGTCCTCGTCGGTGACCCAGTTCTGCATGCCGCGGCCGGTGCGGGCGGTGTGCTTGCGGCCCTTGACGTCGATGAGCAGGTTGGGGCCCGTCGACGAGTAGACGACGAAGTCGAAGCTCTTGAGCTTGCGCGGGACGGTGGCGCCGTGCACGGCGCGCTTGGCCTCGTCCACGGCCACGTAGGGGATGGCGTTGGCGCGGAGATAATGCTCGAAGGCGGCGTCGTAGTGGAAGCGGCGCTGGGCCATGAGGGCAGTGTCGTGCGGGGGACGCGTGGGTGCAAGCGTAGGGTCCGCTGTGCGGACCTTGCCGGGGGCGCGGCCGGGGATGGTCCGCCACAGCGGACCCTACAGGCGTGCGGCAACGTCGCTCAGGGTGACCGCCTCCTGCTCACCGGTGTCGAGGTTCTTGAGCTGCGCCTGGCCGGCGGGAGCGTCGTCGTCGAGGATCAGCGCGTAGCGGGCGCGGGCGGTGCCGGCGTCCTTGAGCAGCTTGCCGAGGTTGCGCGTCGCCTTGTACGTCAGCCGGGCGTGGATGCCGGCCCGGCGCAGGCCGGCGACGGTGCGGTGGAGGTGGTCGCTGCCGGCGTCGGTGATGGCGACGACGTAGACGTCGGGGCGCGGGCTGACGTCGGCGGGGACGAGGCCCTTGTCCTCGAGGACGTTGCTGAGCACGACATCGCCCATGCCAAAGCCGACCGCGGGCGTGGGCGGGCCGCCGAAGAGCTCGATGAGCTGGTCGTATCGCCCGCCGCCGGCCATGGCGCGTTCGACGCCGGCGACCTCGTGGATCTCGAAGACGGTGCCGGTGTAGTAGGCGAGGCCGCGGACGATGCCGAGGTCGTACTCGCACCAGTCGTCGAGGCCGAAGGCGCGGAGCTGGTGGTCGAGCGACTCGAGCTCGCCGAGCTCGCTGTCGTCGATGCCCAGGCTGCGCCGCATGGAGCCGAGGCCGCCGGGCTGGTACTTGTAGCGGCAGGTCTGGTCGAAGCGAGCGACGCGCGACGGGTCGAGGCCCAACTCGCCCGCCTGCTTCTGGAAGGCGTCGCCGTCGAGCTTGTCGCGCCGGTCGAGCAGGTCGAACGCGTCGAGCATGCGGCCTTCGGGCACACCGAGCTTGGCGAGCACGTGGCGGACGGTCTGGCGGTGGCTGACCTTCACGCGCACGTGCTCGGGGCCGAGGCCCAACTCCTGCAACAGGTCGACAGCGACGAGGATGCACTCGGCGTCGGCGATGGGGCTCGATTTGGGGTCCGCGCCGAGGATGTCAACGTTCCACTGCCAGAATTCGCGCAGCCGGCCACGCTGCGGTCGCTCCGCGCGGCAGAGGTTGGGCGTGCAGAACCACTTGATCGGCTTGGGCAGGGCCGAGGCCTGCTCGGCGACCATCCGGGCGAGCGTGGGCGTAAACTCGGGGCGGATGGCGAGCTCCCGCCCGCCGCGGTCCTCGAAGTGGAACAGCTCGCCGACGATCCCCTCGCCCGACTTGACCTTGTACAGCTCGAGCGGCTCGAAGATCGGGCCGTCGATCTGCTCGAAGCCGTGGCGGATCGAGACGCGTCGCCAGGCGTCGACGAGGTGGTTGCGCCAGGCCATCTGGCGGGGATAGAAGTCGCGCGTGCCTCGGGGGGCGTGGAGTTTCATGGGAAGGGGCTAGGGGTTAGGGACAAGGGGCTAGGGGGGGGTGGCGAGCGGGACAGTCTCGCCCATCGGCGGGGTAAAAGCAATCGGCGCACGGCTTGCCCTTCGGGTCAAGCCGTGGCACCCGGCGTGGCGGGGGCGGGCTTTGTGCCGCGATAGCAGATGGCGATGCCCAGGGTCAGGGCCTTGTCGATGACGTCGGTGAAGCCGGCCGCGCCGATCTGCTCGATCAGGGCGTCGCGGCTCAGGAACGTGTTGACGCTCTGCGGCAGGTAGTTGTACGCGCCGCTGCGGTCGCGGGCGATGAGCGCAGCCGTGCGCGGCATGACGTGCCGGAAGTAGAAGTTGTACCCCGCCCGCAGCACCCGGCTGCGCGGCAGGGAGAACTCCAGAATGATCAGCCGCCCGCCCGGCCGCAGCACGCGGTGAAACTCCGCCAAGGCGCGGCGCGGGTCGGCGACGTTGCGGATGCCGAACGCGATGCTCACGACGTCGACGCTCGCATCGGGCAGCGGGAGCCTCATCGCGTCGCCCGCGTGGTAGGCGAGGCCGGTGTCGGTGTCGCGGCGCTTGGCCTGCGCGACACGGAGCATGTTGACGGTGAAGTCGCTGCCGATGACGCGGCGGGCGCCGCCGTCGACGAAGGCGAGGCTGAGGTCGCCCGTGCCGCACGCGACGTCGAGGATGGTGTCGCCGGGCTGGACGTCCGCCATGCGCACGGCGGCGCGGCGCCAGGCCTGGTCGCGCCCCAGCGAGTGCAGGCGGTTGTTCAGGTCGTAGCTGTCGGCGATCGCGGCGAACATGCGCTCGACCCGCCGGGCCTTGTCAGGCGCGGCGTGCGGGTTGGCGAGGTCGGGCGTGGACCAGGCGGGCTGGTTGGTGTCGGTGGAATTCAAAATTCAGAATTCAAAATTCAGAAAGTGGGAAGCAGCCGTTCGCTCTTAGCCATCAGCCATCCTGCTGCTGCTGTTCCGGGTCGTGGCTTGGCGGGGGGAGGGTCGGCAACTCGTTGAGCACCGTCTCGCGGAAGCGGGGCTCGTGGAGGCTGTAGCGGCCCGGCTCGTCGCGGTCGGGGTAGCGGTCCACGATGATCGCCTGGATCCGGTCAATGCGGCTCTCCGGGTGCGGGTGCGTGGCGAAGAACTCGAAGCCCGGGTAGCTGCCCGACGCGCGGGCGAGGATCTCCATGAGCTGGGCGGCCCCGTCGGGGTGGTAGCCGAGCTGGGTCATGTAGCGCATGCCCAACTCGTCGGCGGCATGCTCCTGGTCGCGGCTGAAGGTCAGCAGGTAGACGTTGGTGCCCAGGCCGAGCACCTTCACCCAGGTCTCGTAGTCGGCGCCGGCCGCGACGCCGAGCAGGCCCAGGCCCATCTCCGCAGCGGCGGCGCGGGTCATCTGCCGGCCGAGGTGCTCGTCGGTGACGTGCCCGATCTCGTGGCCGAGCACCGCGGCGAGTTGGGCTTCGTTGGTCATCTCGGCGAGCAGGCCGCGGCTGACGAACACCTTGCCCCCCGGCAGGGCGAAGGCGTTGAGGATGGGCGAGTCGACGACGAAGAACTCCCAGGGCAGGTGCGGCCGCTCGCTGAGGGTGGCGAGCTGCTCGCCGAGGTCGCGGACGTATTGGCGGATCTGGCTGGAAGGGATCTCTCCGCCGAACGCTTCAAGGAACGCGGGAGCCTCTTGCTCGCCGATCTGGATCTCCTCCGGCTCGGTCAGGGCGTTGAGGTGGGTCTCGCCGGTGGCGGGACTGGTGCTGCAGCCGGCGGCGAGGCCGGCGCTGAGGCCCGCGGCGAGGCAGAGCCGCAGGCAGGCGAGCAGGGGGCGGGGGGCGGATCGGAGCGGCGGCATGGGGCACCTCGTGCGTTGCTGGGGGCAGGGGCGGGACGGAGCGCGCGGGCCGGGGGGTCGTGTTAAAATGGGCGAGCCGGGGCCGGCGGAGAACCATGATATCGCCCTTGGGTCCGTTTGTGCGGCCTGAGCCCGTTATGGGACCGCGGGGTTGGGCTACAACCCTTGACAAGAGAGCGTTTTATCGCGATTTTATACGTGCGATGGACGAAGGACGCGGCGGGGCGTGGTGGCGGGTCAAGAGTTTTCCGCCCCGGGTTCGATGAATGAGGCAGCCGTCGGCCGTGGGCCGATGGCGGCGCAGCGACCAGCCCGCCTCGGGGGGGAGCCGGTCGGGGAGGGAAGGTTGCGTCGCCGGGTGCGGATGACCCGGTGAGGACCCGTAACGCGGGACGGACATGGCCGTCCGCCCGTGGCCTTACCCGAAGTCCGTGTCCGCGACACACTTGGAGAAGATGATGGCAACGCAGCGTAATCACCTGCTCGAGCAGTTCTTCAACAGCCTGATCTCGGGCGA
This sequence comes from Phycisphaeraceae bacterium, assembly GCA_040905445.1. Classification (GTDB taxonomy): domain Bacteria; phylum Planctomycetota; class Phycisphaerae; order Phycisphaerales; family Phycisphaeraceae; genus SKPT01. The sequence goes on from JBBDRN010000049.1 coordinate 13,157, forward strand.
CCGTGCCGGGGCGCGCGACGTGGTGGACCAGGTGCTGGAGGCCGACTGCCCCGCCCCGCGGGTGCTCAGCCACCTGTTCTGGCCGGCGCTGGAGCAGATTCAGAACCTCTACCGCCACGACCAGCTCACCGCCCTGGCCTACCAGTACGCCACCCGCCTGCTCCGCCAGCTCGCCGACCAGATGCAGCTCCGGCTCGAGCAGGGCGACCGCAACGGCACGACCGTGCTGGTGGCCTCCGGCGACGAGCAGTCCGAGGAGCTCGCGGCCCAGATGGCGGCCGACCTGCTCGAAGCCGACGGCTACACCGTCTACTTCGTCGGTGGCGGCGTGGCCAACGATGAGATCGTCGAGCAGCTCGGGCACCTCAATGCCGAGAAGCTGGTGATCTTCGGCGCCGTCGCCCAGACGGTGCCCTACACGCGGCTGCTGATCGATCGCCTGCACGATATCGGCGCGTGTCCGAAGCTGCAGGTCGTGGTCGGCGGGGGCGTGTTCAATCGGGCGGACGGCCTGGCCGAGGAGATCGGCGCCGACCTCTGGGCCAAGGACCCGGCCGAGCTCGTCGAGCTGCTGCAGGAACAGCCGCAGCGCCGGATGACCAGCGACCAGCGGACCGTGGGCCGACGCCGCCGGGCCGCGAGCGACGCGGCATAGGCAAAAGTCGGCAGGGGGCAGACGGCAGCCAGGCGGCGAGGCGATGGCGCGGCTGTTGGCGGCGATCCTCCGGCCTACCCCCGGCGGCTGAACAGCGCCCTCGACAAAACCTGGCCCATGCTTATACTGTGTGGTTCCCCGGCCAAGTGCCGGGCGCCGCGCGGCCGTGGCGGAATTGGCAGACGCGCCAGGTTGAGGGCCTGGTGGGGATAAAACCCCGTGGAGGTTCGACTCCTCTCGGCCGCATTGCCCGCTGATTCAGCTCGCAGCGATTTCGCAAACCCCTCGCATCCGCCGAAGCCCACGGATTGAATCCGTGGGCTTCTTCGTTGGGGAGCGGCGCCATCGCTGCGGTAGACGCTCCTAATCCTGATCCTGGTTCCTAATCCTGATCCGGTTTCGCCTATTTGGGGGAGGATTAGGAGTTGGACTGCGCGATCGCCATCCGGAGGTGAATAAACGGCGCAGGCAACGCCCGCGCTCCGCTACAACTCGCGGTCGAGCAGGCGGTATTGCACCGCCTCGGCGACGTGCTCCGAGCCGATGGTGTCGACGCCGGCGAGGTCGGCGATCGTGCGTGCCACGCGGCGGATCTTGTCGTACGCCCGGGCGCTCAGGCTCAGCTCGCTCATCGCCTGGCGCAGGAGCTCGCGGCCGGTGTCGTCGAGGATGGCCAAGCGGTCGAGTTCGCGACCGGTCAGCGCGCTGTTGGGCTTGAGCGCGCTGCCGTTGCGCTTGATCTGCCGCTGACGCGCGGCGAGCACCTGTTCGCGCAGCTCCGCGGAGCTTGTGCCGGAGCGCTGGCCGCTCAACTGCTGGTAAGGCACGGGCGGGACTTCGACGTGCAGATCGACGCGGTCGATGAACGGGCCCGACAGCCGCGCGAGGTAGCGCTGCATCTGGCGATGGCTGAACTCGTCTGTCGGCTTGTCGCCCTTGGGCGTCGGGTTCATCGCACCCAGCAGCAGGAAGCGGGCGGGGAAGCGGATGGAGCTATGGGCCCGCGAAATGGTGACGTAGCCGTCCTCGAGCGGCTGTCGGAGTGTCTCGAGCACGCCGCGCGGGAACTCGGGGACCTCATCGAGGAAGAGCACGCCGCGGTGCGCGAGGCTGACTTCGCCGGGCTTGGGGATCGTGCCGCCGCCGATCATCGCCGCGCTGCTGGCGGTGTGGTGCGGCGTGCGCACGGGGCGATGGCGGATGAGCGATTGCCCCGCGGGCACCTGGCCGACGGCCGAGTAGATGCGCGTGATCTCCAGCGCTTCCTCGCGCGACAGCGGCGGCAGGATCGAGGGCATGGCCTTGGCGACCATCGTTTTTCCTGTGCCCGCCGGGCCGAGCATGAGCAGGTTGTGCGACCCCGACGCCGCGAGCACGGCCGCACGCTTGACTGCCTCCTGGCCGCGGATGTCCGCGAAGTCGACCTCGCCGCGGTCGTCGAAGCCAAAGGCATCGTCGGCGGCGTCGGCGATCGGCTCGATGTCGGTCTGCTCGTTAAGAAAGCCGACGACCTGCGCGAGCGTGTCGGCGGGGTAGACGTTGACGCCGCCGACGCCGGCCGCTTCCTCGGCGTTGTCGACGGGCACGATGAGGCCGGCCATGTCATGCTCGCGCGCGAGCAGCGCAAGATTGATCGCGCCGCGAATGGGGCGAAGTCGACCGTCAAGCGCGAGCTCGCCGGCGAAGAGGAACCGCTTGTGGCGCTCGGTCTGGATGGCGCGTTCGGCGATGAGCAGGCCGACGGCGATGGGCAGGTCGAAGGCCGGGCCTTCCTTGCGGATGTCCGCGGGGGCGAGGTTGACGAGCAGGCGGGCGAGCGGAAAGGGGAAGCCGGAGTTGACCATTGCGGAGCGAACGCGCTCGATGGATTCTTTCACGGCCGCGTCAGGCAGGCCGACGATGGTCGTCTTGGGCAGGCCTTCCTCGGCGACGTCGACCTCGACCTCACACGGAAGCGGGTCGATGCCCTGCAGGACGAAGCTGTGGACCTGGGCGAGCATGGGGCGAGTATACCCGAGAGCAGGCAGGTACCATGCAGCCGATCGTTATCGGATTCTGGACAGGGGAATACCGATTGCCGCAAGCAGAGCCAGAACGGGCAACAGTGATGTGCCCACGAACATGACGCCGAGAGGCCATTGCGGGTGGTCGCCATAAAGGCACAAGGCCACGTAAGCCGTGCCCAAGGCCCCCGGCACGAGGAGCACCCCCCGCCAGATGCCACGGGCAAAAAAACTGCCGGTCATCGAGCCAGCAAGCACAAGAATCATTGGCGAGCACGCGATTAGAAGAGCCACTTGGTATATCCCCGCGAGGTCGGTCTTTTACTGGCGAAGTGCGTCCAGTTGGGCAGGCCTTCCTCGGCAACATCGACCTCGCATGGGAGTGGGTCGATGCCCTGCAGGACGAAGCTGTGGACCTGGGCGAGCATGGGGGGAGTATAGCGGACGGGGCGGGGGGTGAGTGTGAACAGGCAACGGCGGCTAAAGACCCCGGGACGCATAGCTGAACAATCCTGCGAGGTAGAACTGAGGCAAGAAGTAGACGAGCACATTGAAGAGGTAACCGGCATCGGTTTCGAGATCCAGTGTCAGGAACCACAGGGCAACCGCGGCGATTAGGATCGGCAGGCCGGCCCACGCGAGACGGCGCGTTCGAGAATTGCCGCGCAAATCTGCCTCGACCGCCAATCCCGCGATCAACAGGATGACGAGCAAGGTCTCCATGCAGACCACGGGAAACCACGTCCACGTGTAGAACGCCCATATCGACGAACCGGGAGGGGTGGCATGCTGGAACATCTGAGGGAATGAAACTGTCGCCAGAGCAGCCGCGACGGGCCACGACCACCGGAACCAGCGTTGCACCGCGCCCATTTGAAAAGCACCGATCGCGATCAGGATGTATCCGATGAAGGTCGGAAGGCATGCTTCAATGCCGTTCACCGTGATATTGATGGCCACGCAGAGAAGTCCGCCGGCGATCAATTGGTAGCGTCCGTCGTTCATGCGTCCCCCATGAGATGATGGCGGCTGTACCAGTGTCGGTCCTGCCGAAGGTTCAAGTCCCGCCTATGTAGATCGGCGGGTGGCCCGAAGGGGGTGCCACACAGCATCCCGAAGGGTGCTGTGTGCGAATCACCTGTTGCGGCCGATCCGCCCTTTGTGCATTGTACCGCGCAATGACTCCCAGCCATTGACGAAAGCTCAAGCGGATCGACACGCCCGCCCACGCACGATGTCTGCCCTTTTCCTGCTTTACGCAGGCGCGTCGACCGGAGGCCGACGGCTAACGCGGGGCGCGACTGGCGAGTTTGAGCTCCTGCACGAGGCAGTAGAGCACGGGCACGGAGAACATCGTCAGCAGGACGAAGAACATGCCGCCGACGCTGGGGATGGCCATCGGGATCATGATGTCCGCGCCGGCGCCGGTGGCGGTGAGCACGGGCAGCAGCGCGAGGATCGTCGTGGCGGTGGTCATGAGACAGGGCCGAATGCGGCGGACGCCCGCGTCGAGCGTGAGCTGACGCACCTCGGCGATGCTCGTCGGCGGCGTGCGCGCGAAGCTCTGGTTGAGGTAAGTCGCGATGATCACGCCGTTGTCCACCGCGATGCCGAACAGCGCGAGGAAGCCGACCCACACGGCGACGGAAAGGTTGATCGGGCGCAGGTTGAACAGCTCGCGCATGTTGACGCCGAAGACGGTGAAGTTGGCGAACCCCTCGCTCGCGTAGGGGTAGAGCATGGCGAAGCCGCCCGCCCAGGCGACGGCGATCGAGCTGAAGACGATGAGCGTCGTGATGACCGAACGGAACTGAAAGTAGAGGATGAGGAAGATGATGGCCAGCGCGATGGGGATGACGATGCGCAGGGTGGCGACGGCGCTGGCCTGGTGCTCGTAGTTGCCCGCGAAGCGCCAGCTCACGCCGGGCGGGACGCTGAGCCGGCCGGCGGCGACCTGGCTGTCGAGATGGGCGCGCACCTGTTCGACGACATCGACCTCGGCGAGGGGAGCTTGTGATCGCGCGGGGGAGAACGTGACGTAGGCGGTGAGGAACGTGTCCTCCGCGCGGATCATCTGCGGCCCGCGCTCGTAGCGGATCTCCGCGAGCTGGCCGAGCGGGATATGCGTCCCGTCGGGCGCGGCCACGATGACACGCTCAAGGTCGTCGATGTCCTGGCGGAGCTCGCGCGGGTAGCGCACGCGCACGCCGTAGCGCTCGCGGCCTTCGACGGTGGTGGTGGCGATCATGCCGCCCACCGCGGTCTGAAGGGTCTCGTGCACGTCGGCAACGCGTAGCCCGAAGCGCGCGATCGCCTCGCGATCAGGGTGGATTTCGAGGTACGGCTTGCCCACGACGCGCTCGGCGCTGACCGTCGCGGGGTCGACGGCGGGCACCTCGCGCACGACACGCTCGAGCTCGAGGGCCATGCGATCGAGCGTGTCGAGGTCCGGGGCGCGCAGCTTGATGCCCATCGGGGCGCGCATGCCGGTCTGCAGCATCACTTGCCGCGTCTCGATCGGCTGCAGTGGCGAAGCCCCCGTCGTGCCGGGCAGTGCGGCGGCGGCGGCGATCTCGTTCCAGATGTCGCGCGGGCTTTGGATGTGCTCGCGCCACTGGCGGAACGGGCGACCGCCCTCGTCGGCGACGATGAGCTCGCCGGCGTCGTCACGCAGGTACTCGCCGCGGTCGGCGTCGTAGACGAACTCGACGCGACGGCCGGCGTCGTCGGTGACGTACTCGCTCTTGTAGTTGACCACGGACTCGAGCATGGAGATCGGCGCGGGGTCGAGTGCGGAGTCGGTGCGGCCGATCTTGCCGAACACGCCCTCGACCTCGGGCACGCCGGCGATCGCCATGTCCTGGTAGCGCAGCACGTCGAGCGCTTCGCCCATCGAGGCGTGCGGCATCGTGCTGGGCATCCAGAGAAACGTGCCTTCATCGAAGGGCGGCATGAACTCGCGGCCGAGGCCGGGCAGGTTGTGGCTGAGCTCGACCCATGGGCGCGAGACGCGCAGCGCGTCGTCATAGCGCGCGGCGAGCAGCGCCAGGCCTGTCACGGCGACGAGCAACAGCGCCAGCGGGATGCCCACGATGGCCGCGGCGGCCGCGCGCGGGGTGTCGGCGGCGCGGAACATCGGGTAGACATCCCACGCGGCGGCGAGCAGGACAAAGCAGGCCATCGCGGGAAGGGCGACGGGCGCGACGGCCTCGAAGCCGAGCCAGACGCTCAGGCCAAAGGCGATGAGCGCGGCGGGAAGGATGAGGAACGTGCCCTTGAGCACGAGGCAGACGCGCAGCAGGTGCGGGTAGACGAGCATGAACAGCCAGAAGCCCGCGAGCAGGCCGCCGAGGAGGCCGACGACGAAGATGAGGTTGCGGATGAGGCCGCGCTCCGGGCCGAGCGGCTCCCAGACGATTGCGAGGATGATGGCGACGGTGACGCCCGCCACCGCGCTGGCGAGCATGGCGCCGGCGCGGTGCATGCGGTCGGCGACGCGCTGAGGCATCGCGTCGGCGATGAGTTGGTAGATGACGGCCGCCAGCAGCAGCAATCCCATCGGCCACACCCACGACCAGCCGAGCATCAGCGCGGCGATCGTGACGGCGATGGCGGCAACGCCCAGCCCCGCGAGCAGCGCGCGGCGGATCGCTCGGCCGGGCGAGCGTGCGGCGATGACGAGATGGATCGCCGCCGGCACGATCACCAGCGCCGCGAAGATCGCGCCGACGAGCACGAACGTCTTCGTATACGCCAGCGGGATGAACATCCTGCCCTCGGCGCCGCTCATCGTGAACACTGGCAGAAAGCTGACGATGGTCGTGCTGATGGCTGTGAGGATCGCGCTGCCGACCTCGCGCGTGCCGCGGTAGACGACTTCGATGCGGGGTTCGTCCGGCGGGGCGTCGCGCAGGTGCTTGAGCACGTTCTCCGTGACGATGACGCCCATGTCGACGATCGTGCCGATGGCGATCGCGATGCCCGCCAGCGCCACGACGTTGGCGTCGACGCCCGCGAGCTTCATCATGATGAAGCTCATCAGCACCGCCAGCGGCAGCATGGCGCTGATGACCAGGGCGCTGCGCAGGTGCACGACGAGCACGAGCACGACGATGATGGTCACGAGGATCTGCTGCGCCAGCGCGTCGTTGAGCGTGCCGAGCGTGCGGTGGATGAGGTCGGTGCGGTCGTAGAAGGGGACGATGGTGAGCTGGCTGATGGTGGCCCACTCGGGCCAGTCGCCGCGCGGCGTGCTGCGCAGGTGCTCGAGCCAGGCGCCATCCGGATCGCTGGTCGCGTTCCGGCCTCCCTCCCCTCCCGTGGGGAAGGGGGCAAGGCCGGCGTCCGCCGCGTACGCATCAACCGTCGCGCGATCGACGCGCTGCCAATCGATGGCGACTTTCGCCGGCAGCCCCGGCGCGAGCTCGGCGATCTGCGCCTTGACGTTGTGGATCGCCTGCAGCGGGTTGTAGCCCTCGCGCACGACGGCGACGCCGCCGACGGCCTCTGCGCCGCCGACCGTCAGTGCCCCGCGGCGCGGCGCCGGGCCGCGCGTCACGTGCGCGACGTCGCCGACGCGCACGGGGACGTGGCCCGGCCGGGCGTCGACGACGGCGCGCTCGATGTCGGTGATGCTCTTGACGAAGCCCACGCCGCGGATGACGTACTCGACGCCGTTGATCTCGGTGACGCCCGCGCCGACGTCCAGGTTGGCGTCGCGCACGGCGGCGAGCAGCCGGGACAGTGTCACGTCGTAAGCGCGCAGTGCGTCGGGGTCGGCCTCGACGACATACTCGGGCACGTGCCCGCCGATCGACGCGACCTCGCTGACGCCCTCGGCCGCGAGCAGACCGAAGCGGACCAGCCAGTCCTGCGCCGCGCGCAGCTCGCCGAGGTCCCAGCCGCCGACCGGCTCGCCGTCGGGGTCGCGGCCTTCGAGCGTGTACCAGAAGATCTGCCCCAGCCCGGTCGCGTCCGGACCCAGCGCGGGCGAGACGCCGGCGGGCAACGTGTCCGCGGATAGGGCATTGAGCTTTTCGAGAATGCGGCTGCGCGACCAGTAGAACTCGGTGTCCTCGTCGAAGATGAGGAAGATCATCGATGCGCCGAACATCGATGTGCTGCGCACTTCGCGCACGCCCGGCAGGCCCATGAGGTTGACCGTCAGCGGATAGGTGAGTTGGTCCTCGACGTCCTGCGGCGAGCGCCCGGGCCACTCGGTGTAGACGATCTGCTGGTTCTCGCCCAGGTTCGGGATCGCGTCGACCGGCACCGGATCGCGCGGCAGCAGCGCGATGTCCCAGTCAAACGGCGCGACCGCGACACCCCAGCCGACGATGAGGAGCGTCAGCAGGACCACCACCAGCTTCTGTTCGAGAAAGAAGCGGATGACGGGGTCGACAAGGCTGCGCTCGGTGGGTTGATGATGGTCAGTCATGGGTCAAGCGCCCGCCTATAAAGCCGGGACCGCTGGTCCCGGCCGAAATGCGGCAGGTCATCGTCACGGCGAACCGTCCGCCGCCCCACGTCATCCATTCGTGTTCAATCATGTTCATTTGTGGCTGCATCCTAATGGTCATGCACGGGCGGCGCCGACGGCGCGGGAGCGGCGGGCGCACGGTCGGCCTCGCCGGTGAACAACTCGTCGCGCGCCATCATGCTCGCCCGGCCGCGGATCTGTAGCTCGCTGTCGAGCTTGAACGCCCCGTAAGTCACGACTTGCTCGCCCTCGGCGAGTCCTTCCTCGACGATGTAATGCTCGCCGACGCGCGGGCCGAGTGTCACCTGCCTCGCTTCGAAGCTCGCCCGCTCGGCATCGGGAAGCCTGACGTAGACGATGGCCCGGCGCCCGGTGATCAGCGGCGCGCTGCGCGGAATGATAAGCGGGGGCAGCGCCTGCTCATCGCCGGGCACGGCTTCGACGCTCGCTCGCACCGCGCCGCGCGCGAACATGCCGGGCTTGAGCTCGCCGCCGGCGTTGCCCACATTGAGGCGCACGCGGGCCGTGCGGCTGCGCTCGTCGACGACGGGGTCGATGAACGCGACCGTTGCGTCGAACGTGCGCCCGGGCTGCGCCTCGAGTGTGAACGTGGCGCGCTGGCCGACGCGAAGCCACGGCAGGTCGGACTCGTAGGCTTCGAGCTCCAGCCAGAGGCTGGACAGGTCGGCGATGCGGGCGATCCGCTGACCCTCGGCCAGATGCTCGCCCCGCCGCGCGTCAAGCTGCTGGACCACACCCGCGACCGGGCTGCGCAGCTCGTAGGTGCGCGGCGCCTCGCCGGCTTCGAGGACGGCGTCGATCTGGTCGTCGTCCACGCCGAGGCGGACGAGGCGCGACCGCGCGGCCGCAAGGCTCGTGCTCGCCCGCGCGTTGTCCCCGCCGGCCACGAGCAGCAGCTCGCGCGCGGCGGCGGTGATCGCCGGGCTATCGAGCTCGGCTATCACCTCGCCCTGCTCGACCGGCCGCCAGGTGTAGTCGGCGTGCAGCGTCTCGATGTAGCTCTCGGCCCGGACGACAAGGTCGCGCGCGGCGCGCTCGTCAAACGCGAGGCGGCCGACGAAGACCACATCGAGCGCCACCGGCCGCCGCTCGGCCGGCAGCGTCTGGATGTCGAGCAGCGCATGGGCGCGGCCGGTCAGCCGGAGCATCGGCAGGGGGCGATCGTCCGCCTCACCCGCGTCGTTCATCGGCATCTCCACCAACGCCATCCCACAGATCGGGCAGTGAGCGCCCGGGTCGGTCGAACGCTGGTCCGGGTGCATCGGGCAGTAGTACACGTGCTCAGCCGCGTCGTGGTCGGCATGCTCGCCGGCAGCCGCGGGCCGCGCTCCGCCATCACCGTCGCTCACCCGGACGGCGACGAACGCACCCAGCGCCACCACCACGAGCAACAGCGCGGCGGCGCCAGCGAGCAGGGGGCGTGCCGTTCGCGGATTGTTGATCCATGTCATCATTCAGGCTCCTCGCCGGGCGAAGCCGACTCCGGCTCCGCGTCAAGGTTCGATCCATCCCCATCAGTCCGCACCCCGCCCGCCCGGCCCGCTGCTTCCGTCACCGCGCCGCCGATGAGCTGCTCGATCCGCGCCGCGGCGTCGAAGGCGTCGACGGCCAGTCGCTCGCGCGTCAGTCGCAGCTCCTGTAGCGCGGCCTGTGCCCGCGAGATCGCCTCGAACGCCACCGCTCCCTGGGCATATGCCGTCTCGCTCGCCGCCAGGGCCTCGTGCGCCATCGGGATCAGCGTCTCGTCGTAGCGCTCCACCCGCCGCCGGGCGTCGCGGTGCCGCGACCACGCGAGGCGGGCGTCGGCTTGAAGCTCGTAAAGGCGATCGCTGCGGCGCAGGCTCGCGGCGCCGAAGCGGGCGAGCGCCTCGGCTCGCTCCGCGCTCGTGCGCCCGCCCCAGACGGGAAGGTTGATCGAGGCCATGAGCCCCACGGCGTCCTGCGCGTCGGGCATCTGCATGTACTCGACGCCAAGCATGAGCTCCGGCACACGGTTGAGCCGCGCCACGCGCAGTTCGTGACGCTCGCCCACCGTGTCGTGCGCCAGCGCCGCCAGCTCCGGGTTGGCCTCGGCGAGGCGGGCAAGCAGCGTGGCTTCGTCCAGTGCGAACTCGCGCATTGATGGAGCGCGACCCGGCCAGGGCAACGGCAGATCGGCGCGCCGCCCCAGCGCCGCGTTCAGTTGCGCCACAGTCGGTTCGCGCGTGGCGGCAAGCGTCTCGATCTCGTCGGCAAGCTGCTGTGCGGCGAGCTGCGCCTGCACGACGTCCGCCCACGCCCCGCCGCCCGCCTCGAAGCGCGACCGGGCCGCAGCCTCGAGCTGCTCGGCGATGGCGAGGCTCTCGCGCATCACCGCCAGCGCGCGGGCGAGGTAGGCGTACTCGGCCCACGCCGTCTTGACCTCGTAGCGCAGCCGCCGCAGTTCCACGTCGAAGCGCGCTTCCGCGGCGCGGGCCCGCGCGGTGGCCGCGTCCCCGCCGGCGCGCAGCCGGCCGTACCACGGCAGCATCTGCGACAGTCCCACCGCCTGCCGCTCGTTCATCGCGTGGATGACGTAGCGATAGCTCAGCTCCGGGTCCGCCAGCGCTCGCGCCTGCGGCACGCGGTGCAGCGCCGCCTGCCAGTCGTGGAAGGCCGCCTCCAGCCCCGGGTTGTGGGCCGCGGCGTAGCGCAAGTAATCCAGCAGCGTCGGCTCGGCCGGCAGGGGGGCGGCCGCCCGCTCGCGCGACGTGTCGCCACGGCGCTCGGCCTCGCTGGCGTATGCCGGACGCGCGATGTGACGCGGAGGACGATCGAACGCGTCGCGTTCGCCATCCAGGGGCCCGGCGCAGCCGAGCGCGGCGGCCGCGGTCACGACGCCGAGGAGAGTTATTGTCAGACGGGTGAGCATGAGGCGGTTCCTGGGCGGGGCGCGCCCTTTCCAGGCTTCGTCCGAAAATGTCGTACGGCGGGTGCCACTGGCGGCTTGTCCGCCAGTGTGTGCGATGGAGCCAGGGCACTGGTGGGCAAGCCACCAGTGGCACCCCTTCTGGTCGGAGCCTGGGCAGGGGCCGGGGGAGGGTGTGCGTGGTGCAGGCGCAACGCAGGCGCATGCAGATCAACGCGAGACGTTGCCGTCTCGGCCGTCCGCCGGGAGATGGGGATCAGATGGTGAGCTGGCAGCTCAGCGCCACGAGCGTGGGTGGCGCCGGGGCGGCCGCCGGGGGTGCGGCCGCATGCCGACGTGTGAACCAGGTGGCCGGCAGCGCCGCGTCGGGCAGGCGCGGGGGTAGGGCGAGCAGCGGGGGCACCACCGGGCTCGACGCCGCGGGCAGTGCCGCGTCGTCGTCGCCGCGCATCGGGCAGGCCTGCGTCAGCGCGGCCGTGCACTGGCAATCAGCCGCGTCGTCGCATGGGTGCGGCTGCGGCGATTCGGCCGGCGCGTCGGACGCCGGCTGCGGATGGCACGGCGGGGCCGTCGGCTCCGCGTCGAGCGGCGCGGCGACCGCCGGGTCGGCGGCGGCAGCCGCGGCGCAGCACAGGGCGGCGGGCGCGGCAAAGGCCAGCAGCATCACGAGCGTCAGGCACAGGGAAGCATGTAGCCGCATGGGATCGGTCGCTCTGGCAGTCTCGGGCGGCCCGAACCAGGCCCGCGGGTGGGCCTGCCGCCGCATCGAGTATATCGCCGAGGCGGGGGTGCGACTACAGGCCAGGGCGAGGAATCGCTCGGGCTGGCGCTGGGCGCCGTCTGGGGGAAGGGTACAATCGGCTTATCGGTCACTTGCCCGAGGGGGCCCGCTCGTGACGCAAACCGCATCCATCCGGTCTTTGCCTCGCCGCCCCCGCCCCCGCCCGCAGCCGAGGGTGCGCGGGCGCGGCCTCACGCTCGTCGAGCTGCTGGTCTGCGTGGCGATCATCGCGCTGCTGCTGGCGATGCTCCTGCCGGCGCTGTCGCGTGCCCGCGGCGCGGCCGGCGCCCTGCGCTGCATGTCGCGACAGCGGCAACTCGCGGTCGCGACGATGACGCATCAGCACGACTTCGCCGGGCGCTACCCCCGCCCGCTCAAGGGCGACCCGGATCGGCTGCCGCCGCATCTCGCCGATCGACTGAGCATCGAGGAGCGCAACGCCGCCGTCTGGTTCAACGCCCTCGACGTCTACCTCGACCCCCATGCCGGCGACGCCGCGGCCGGGGCGATCCACAAGCAGGATCCGGTCGCCGATCGACAGGGCGACGCGTGGCGCGAGGCCAACCGCACGATCAAGATGAATGCCTACTTCTGCTACGACGATGCGGGGATCTTTTATTACTTCGATCGCGACGTACGCCGCCCGGGGGACACGGTGGTCTTCGCCGATGGCCGGGCGTCTGACGTGCACGCCAACGACCCGGTGCACGCGCGGCGGTATGACCTGACCGAAGGCTTGGTCGCGCCGCGCCACGGTGGACACGCGGCCAACGTCGGCTTCGCCGACGGCCACGGCCAGCAGATTCAACAGGCGCTCAACCCCGCGCTGGCGGCGCCGGGGTGGTTCCGCGAGTCGACGGGCAAACAGGACTTGATCTGGAACTTCGCGCAGCGCGACGAGCCGGCGCTGTAGCGGCTTGGCGACCGCTGGTGGACGATGTTATAGTCCCCGTCGCCGCAGCAATGAGCCAGCGGCTGCACTTCCTTCCTTCTCTGGAGACCTTGTCATGACCTGGACCAAACGAGCGACCTGCGTAATGCTTTCGGGTGTGCTGCTGATGCAGACCGCCTGCGGCACACTTCTTTACCCTGAACGCCGCGGCCAGGAGAGCGGGAAGATCGACCCGACCGTCGCGATCCTCAACGGCATCGGCCTGCTGCTGTTCATCGTGCCGGGCCTGATCGCCTTCGCCGTCGACTTCAGCACCGGCGCGATCTACCTCCCGCCCGGCGAGGCGGCGGGCGACGACGACGACGCCACCCGCGTCATCTACATGGACCCCGACGAGATCACCCCCGCCACGCTCGCCGCCGCCATCCAAGAGCACACCGGCAAGCAGGTCACCCTGACGGAGCGCGACATCGAAGTCATGCGCTTCGGCCAAGGCGACATCGCCCAGCACCTGCGCGACGCCGAGACCACGCAGCAGTGACCGGCCGCGGTGATCAGGACCGGGCGCACCACGGGTAGCCGCCCGCGGATCGCAACCCGCGAGCTTCCGCCGCCCCGCAAGCTTCCTGACGCAGGCACGCCGCATGAATTCAAGCCGCCCTCCATCGAGGAGGGCGGCTTTTCGTTGGTTGATCCCGGACACCGCCATCAGCCATCAGCCATCACCTATCGCCGCTCTGCCCCTCCGGCGTGGCCCACACCCCCGCCAGCGCACACGCCAGCCCCGCAGCGATCAGCAGCGTCCGCGTCGACCCGCTCGTCAGCCGCGTCAGCCGCGACTCGATCGCCGTCCGTGCCGGCACATCCACCCCCACGCGCGGCAGTGGCTCCGCCAGCCACGCATCCACCCCGCCGCCTCGGTCATCCGCCACCGTCCCCAGCCACAACGGCGTCTTGTCCGTTGGGTTCAGCCCGAACTGCGTCAGCGCCAGCCGCTCGAGCAGCACCGGCTCCTCCGCTCCCAGCGCGGCATGAAAGTCGGCATAACGCTGCGCTTGCCGCTCGATCTGCCGGACCTGCAAACGCATCAGGTCCCGCTGCCACGCCAGGTCACGCTGCCCCAGCCACGCCGGCGTCAGCAGCACCAGCGCCACCAGCGTCAGGCCGGCGGCAAGAAACAGCCACCCGGGCATGGCCGCGAGGGCACGCTCGACGGGATTGAAGTCGCGATTTCCAGGCATTGGGGTCCCGGATCCCTATCGGACGCTGCGACGCCCGTTCTTGCGAAAGGGGACAGCAGGCAGGGATTCGAACTCCCCCTCGGTGTCCCTGGTTCTCGGCTCCCGCGCATGACAAAGGCCCGCGGCACGGAGCCGCGGGCCTTCGGGGGTGGGGGCTGGTGGCGGTCGCCGATCAGAACTGGCGACGGACGTTCAGTGTCCGGCCGATGCGGCGGCGGCGGCTGAGCATCTTCCGCCCATGCCGGCTGCGCATCCGCGCGCGGAAGCCCAGGCTCCGCACTCGCTTGATCAGGCTGCGTCGTTTCGGGTAATGCGTCGACATCACACTGCTCCTGGCATCGTCGCTGGCAAGGCGGAAGCTACTCCCGGACTTCCACGATCAGCGACTCGTATCGCGTATTGCCCCGGGTGTCCCGGGCCCGCAGCGTCACCACGTGCTGGCCGGGCTCAAGATCGCCTATCGTAACGGCAAACGCCTCGCGTGTCGAGTCGAAGATCAGATCCTCCGGCAGCATCGGCGTGAACTGGGCGTCGTTGTTGAGCTTATACGCCACCGACGCCACCGGTGAGTGCCCATCCACCGCCACGCCCTCGATCCGCAGCGCCCCGTCCTCGCCGCGCCACTGAAGATCCTCCAGCCGCGGGGCCGTGTTGTCCACCAGCACCGGATCGGACAGCCGCCGCGCCGTCTGGGCCATCCCCGGCGGGTTGGCCAGGCGGTCGCTCGCGGTGACGCGGATGACGTACCGTCCGTCGGGCACGTGCCGCGTCTGCCAGTCGTGCGACGTCTCCTCGATCTCGTCAGCGATCTCCAGCAGCCGCCGCGAGCCCGCTGGCCGATATTCCAGCTTGTAGACCAGCGGGTCCTGGTTGGGGTCGCTCGCCTCCCACTCGATCTCCATCTCGGTCGACGGCGGCTCATCCTGGCTGCCCGACGAACGCTGCCCCGGTCGGCGGGCGCCCGAGCCGGCCGGCTCCGGGTACGCCGCCTGCACCGACGCGACGCGCGGCGGGAGGTTGGGCATCACGTACGCCAGCGACACGCTCCCGATCGTCGGGCTCGCCACCCCGTCGCCCTCCAGTGTCAGGCGATATTGCACGAACCGGGCCGGCGGCGATGCGACCGTCACCTCCCGCGGATGCAGCGGCGCTGCCGATGCATCATGCTCGAACCGCGCCGCCTCCTGCCAGTCCGACCACGGCGCGTGCTCCGGATCGCCCACGTTGCCCGATCGCGTCTCCACCACCACCGCCGCGCCCGCCGGCACGTCGGCCTGCACCAGCAGTCGGCCCCAGAGGCTCACCTGCTCGGCATCCAGGACCGGGCTCACGTACGTCCCCTCGGCCGCTAAGCGGTCGCCGAGGCGCACGAGCTGCGCCGGGTTCGCCGTCCCGAGCAGGATCTCGCCGTCCGCCGTCACCGTCAGGGCGGGGATCTGCTCCGCCTCGAGCGTCGTCAGCACCGCCCGCTCCTGGCGCTCCGGGTTCAGGGCGTAAAGCTCGCCCTCGTTGCCCGTGGCGATCAGCAGCCGCGAGCCGTTCTCGTGCAGACGCAGGATCATCACCGACTCGCGGAACACCTCGGTCACATATCCCTGCGGGTCGATGCGGTAGACGGCGTTGCCCTCGCGGTCGCGCCGGGCCGTGCTCGGTCGGCGCACCGGCCGATCGGCGCCGCTCGCGGCAGGCTCGTCGCCGTCGGCCCGCCGCGCCTGCACGTCGGCCTGCAGTTCGCCCGAACGTCGTGCGACCTCCAGCCGCTGGCGGATCTCCGCACGCAGCGCGTCACGCTGCTCGGCCGTCGGCTCGTCGTCAGGCTCCGCGCCCGCGTCGGTCTCCGCGTCCTCCTCGCCGTCGTCGCCCGCCCCCGCGTCGTCCATCTGCGTCACCCGCCCGCGGTCGATCACGTCCGACAGGTCGTCGGCCTCCGGCTCGTCGCCTTCGATGTGAGGCGCCTCCACCTCCGCCTCATCGAGCTCCACCTCATCCTCGTCCTGCTCATCCTCCGGGGCCGGCGCGTCCACATCCTCCTCCGGCACATCCATCAGCGCGTCGACGTCCAGCTCCTCCTCGTCCGGAATCGTCCGATCCTCGGGCACGTCCTCCGGGTCAGGCCCGTCCAGCCGCCCCGCCGGGTCGTCCTCCGGCTGCTCCATCCGGCCCGGGCGGGCCTGCTCCGCGTCGGCCGTGCCCGCGTAGACCGTCCCGTCGCCCCGCACCAGCAGGGCGCCGATCTCCGGCTCCGCCGCGTCATACAGCACAAACGCCCCCGCTTCCCCCGCGTCGTCGACCACGACCCGGTAGACGAGTCCATCCGTGTCCGTGCCGACGTACAGCCGCCCCGCGTCGTCGATGCCCAGCGACAGCAGGTTCGCCTGCCCCGTCTCCAGCAGCGTCGACACCGCCGGCTCATCGCCCGCGCCCAGGTCGACCGCCAGCAGCCGCCCCGGCGTGCCCGTGGCGACATAAAGCGTTCGGCCGCGCACCACGACATCCCACACGTAGCGCACGTCCTCCAGCTCCGCCAGCGTCTCCAACTCGTCGTCGGCGGTCAACGCCGCGAGGCGCGACGACTCGCCGCTGACGCCCACCACCAGCCGCCCGTCGAGCGCGGCGATGGCAAAGATCTGTTCGCCCTCGAGTTCCAGCACCGTCTCCAGCGCCTCGTCGTCCGCGCGGTAGCGCATCAACCTGCCCTCGGGGCCGGCCGCGAGGTAGATCGTCCCGTCAACGCTGTAGAGGTCGTAGACGATCGACGCCTCCTCGGGCATCTCGCCGATGACGTCGGTGCCGGTGGCGAGCTTGATGTCGCCGAGGTTGGTGACGATCGTCTCGTCCAGCTCGCCCTCGAGGAACTGCGACTCGCTCGTGTGCGTCCAGCGCTGCGGCTGCACCGCCAGCGCGGGCAGGGCCAGCCCGCCCAGAGCGACCGCGACGACGATACCCGCGGCAACCGTGCGGGGGCTGATGTTGGCGGGCGTGGCGCGGTTGGCGGGCGTGGCGCGGGTGGCGGCGAGGACGTGGGTCAGCTTCATGCGTTGGTGCCTCAAGAGATCATCGAAAACAGCGGAACCGGGATCATACAGGACCGCAATAACCCGACAACGTCGACCGGCCGCGTCTCGCAGCCCGGCTAGCGCGACCTGCCGCGCTCCTCGCGCACGTGCACGGCGAAGCTGCGCTCGCCCTCGATCGCGACGTCCATCGGCACCACCTGCTCCAGCAATTGGTTGAACGGCGTCGCCACCGTGGTCGTCGGCCGGTGGATCATCGCCTGCCGGCTCGACGGCAGGTGCGCCAGCTCGCGCCGGCCCACGGCCACACCCTGTTGCGGCAGTTCCATCGTCAGGTACATCGCCGACCGGTTCACGCTCATCGTCTGCTGCACCGCCTCGCGCAGGTCGTCGATGCTGCGCACGTGCTGGCGGTGCGGCCGGGCGCGGTTCAACGCCTGCACGTACCGCGACGCTCCCGAGACCGACAGGCGGTAATCGCCGTCAGGCACGTTGCTCGGGATCGTGATCTGCGTGCGCACCTGCTCGATCGGGCGGCCCCACGGCTCGATCCAGACCGTCACGCCCACCGTCTCGCCCGGCTCCAGGCGATCGCGGTCCAGCCGCGCCCCGACGATCTGGGCCACCTGCATCTCCGGAACCACCTCGGCACGCAGCGACACGCCCGTCAGGTGCAGGTTCTGCCACGGGTTCTGCGTCATCGTCGCCACCGGCGGGATCATCTCCAACATGATGCCGAACGCCCCTTCGCCGACCATCATCGAGTCCAGCTCCAGGCTGTGGCCGTCGGAGAAGTCGAGCTGCCCGGCCAGGTGCAGCGTGTGCTCGACGGGCAGGTCGTGCTGGGCCAGCAGGCTCTCGATGGCCGCCATCGTCGCCAGCGTCGGCGTGAGCAGCGGGTGGTCGACGACGTGGTAGTTGAACGTGTGCGGCTCACTGCCGGGCAACTGGACGTCGATGCTCACCGGCGCGGAGGCGAAGCTGTCGAGGCTCGACTCGCCCATGCGGCCGGCGATGCCCGCCATCTCGTCGGCGAGGATCGCACCCTGCACCGCCAGCGAGCCGGACACCTTGAAGGAGATGTTCAGCCGCGGGACGATGAAGTGGACGTGGCCGGTGGCCATGGGCATGGCGGTGACCCCCTCGCCGAGCATCGGGTGGCCGAACGCCAGGACCGTACCATCGTCCAGCACCTCGGTGACCGTGCCGGCGATGGCCCAGTCGACGTTGCCCCAGATGAGCGGGACGCTGAGCACGCCGCCAGGCTCGAGCGTCAGCTCGTCGATGTTGACGCCCTCGGGCGGGGGCCCGGCCACCGGGCTGAACCGCGAGGCAGGCGCCGGTCCGCCCGACGCCACCGCCGCGAGCCCCAGCGGCTCGAGCAGCGGACGCAGCAGCGACGCGACCTCGGGCGAGCCGACCGAAAGCGGCAGCAGCAGCGGGCGGACGTCCCCGCCATCACCATCCGTCGGCAGCGCGCCCGGCGCGGACCCTTGCCGCGCCTCGCCCAGTGCGTCCCCCGCCTCGGGGCCGTCGATCAGCAGCGACCGGGCGGCGTCGAGCTGCAGTCGGCCCAGCGCCGACGTGTTGCGCTGCCGCGCCATCTGCTCGAGCTGCTGCAGCGTCCGCCGGCCATGCAGCCCCGCGCCGCGGTGATCGGCGAGGCGCCGGCCCGCGCCGCGGCCATCGATCGCCTCGCCGACGCGGCGCATGTAGACCGCCGGCTGCACGCCGATCATCGGGTCCTTGTTCATCGCGTAGCCGAACGCGAACGCCCCCAGCAGCCGCCCGCCCTCGCCCGGCTCGTGGGTCTCGGCCTCGTCATCCGTCCAGAGGTAGATCGGCGAGCCCGACATCCCTTGCGCCGCCCCCGAGTGCCGCAGCCGCTCATCATCGCTCTCGACCCACACAATCGAGCGCTGCGGCTGGGACATGTGGATCACCGAAAGCACCTCGACGCGGAACGCCTCGATCTCCGTGCCGCGGAACACCGTCAGCCCATACCCCTTCATGCCCGGGCGCACCTCGTCGAGCGCGACGATCGGCGGATGATCCTCCACGACGTTCGCCTCCCCCGCCGGTGCGGGCCCGGGTGCGGTGGCGGCCTCCGCGACCACGGCGGGGCTGACGACGCCCGCGAACAGTGCGGCGGCAAGGGTGAAGCTCGTGGCGGCGTAGCGGGGCGGGTATTTCATGGTGAGCCTCGGGCAGGACGGCGGAAGAGGCGTCGCCCTGCCGGTGTCATGGGCGGTCGGGAAGAATCTGCGGGCCGTGCGACATCATCTCGACAGGTGTTCTAAACGCCGACACCCGCATTGACAAGCCTACGAGGCGCGGGGATACTCAGTTCGTCGCTGTTCTGCCGGCCCTGCGGCCCGGGCCCGCAGCCCCGCCAGGACACCGGCGTCAGGTCCGTCGGCCCCCGCTCCGACAGCCGGGCCAACCACGCGGGCATCGATCTTCACCTATCGGCCGGCTCCCGCTCATCGCGCCACAGCCGGCCCCGCGCCACGCGACCCAACGCCCGGGCATGGATGCTCGTTCCGATGCAGGAATACGCTGCCGACGTCCTGGGCTATCGCTTTCAGAACCCCGAGTTGCTCGAGGAGGCCCTGACGCACGCCTCCAGCGCCGGCCACCGCCTCCAGAGCAACGAACGCCTCGAGTTCCTCGGCGACGCGGTGCTCGGGTTCGTCGTCTGCGAGTACATCTTCAGCGCCTTCCCGGAGCTGCTCGAAGGCGAGTTGACCAAGATCAAGAGCGCGGTCGTCTCCCGCCGCATCTGCGCGCTCATCAGCCAGGGCCTCGAGCTCGTCGAGCGGTTGACGCTGGGCAAGGGGATGGCGGGCCGGCCGGAGCTGCCTTCCAGCATCGCCGCGGCGGTGTTCGAGTCGGTCATCGGCGCGATGTACCTCGACGGCGGCCTGGACCCGGCGCGGCGCTTCATCCTGGAGCACGTCAGGCCCTACATCGACGAGGCGGCCGCGTCCGCCCATCAGCAGAACTTCAAGAGCGTCCTCCAGCAATACGCCCAGCGGCACCTGCCCGCGAACCCCGCCTACCTGCTGCTCGACGAGAAGGGGCCCGACCACGCCAAGGCGTTCGAGGTCTGCGTCGAGCTGCAGGGCAGGCGCCACGGCTCGGCGTGGGCCAACTCCAAGAAGGAAGCCGAACAGCAGGCCGCCCTGATCGCCCTGACCGAGCTGGGCCTCGCCGACGTCGACGACGAGGGCCGCGTGCATCTGCGCGGCGCAGCCATCGACGCGGCGCAGCGCCAAGCCACGCCGGACGACGACGCGCAGATGAACAACGTGTAGCGCGCCGTCAAGCCGCTCGCAGCGCAGTGGGTGGCACTGACAAGCGGAGTCTTCGGAGCTTGTCAGTGGAATGGCAGCCAACACTGACAAGGCCGAAGACGGCCTTGTCAGTGCCACCCGCCGTGGGCTTTCCCCGGGGTTCACCGTCGGACGCGGTGGAGTTCCATCTCCGCCTCGTGCCAGTTCTGCTGGTCGAGGCCCGTCGGCCGCCCCTTGGACAGCCATATCTCGTAGGCTCGCTGGGCGATCTGCTCACGCGTGACCGGTGCGGCCGGCGTGGCAGCGCTGTGGCCGGCAGCCTTCGACTTCGCCTTCGCCTTTGCCGTGGCAGCCGCGGCGGAGGCCGCGGGCGTGGTGGGCGTCGCGGGTGGGGTGGTGGGTGTGGCGGGGGTGGGTTTGGCGGCGCTCTTGGTCGCTCGCCTGGCGGTCTTCGACGACTTGCCCATCGCTGAGCATCCTTTCGGGTAACAGGGCCCCAGGCTCCTGGCGTCGCGCCTGTGGCGACGCCGTCCGGCTGTTTTATCGGACGCCGCGCCTGCCCGCGCTGAAAAACCGCCGCCGCCGCGCCCGGTTACGTCAGCGCGTCGACCTTGGCGACGATCTCCGCCGCGTGCTCGTCCACCTTGACCTTGTCCCAGCGGTGCGCCACCTCGCCCACCGGGTCGACGAGATACGTCGTCCGCGCCACGCCCATGAACGTGCGGCCATAGAGCGACCGCTCCTGCCACACGCCGTAGCGCTGACACACGCTCACGCTCGTGTCCGCCAGCAGCGGGAAATCGAGCTCGTACTTGTCGGCGAAGCGGGCGTGCGAGGCTTCGTCGTCCGGGCTCACGCCCAGCACGACCACGCCGCGGCGCACGAGATCGTCGCGGGCGTCCCGAAACGCGCACGCCTCGCGCGTGCAGCCGGGCGTGTCGTCCTTCGGGTAGAAGTAGAGCACGACCCAGCGACCGCGATGGTCGGCCAGCCGGTGCGTGCGCCCGAACTGGTCGCTGAGCGTGAAGTCCGGGGCGGGGTCGCCGGGGTCGACGGGGCGGGAGGCGCGGCTGGTGCCCATGGCGGGGGTGCTCCTGGCGGCGGTAGAATGGCGGTATCGTACGGCAGGTGGGCGGGCCGATCATCTGACGCGCGCGGCGGAATCCACGAAGCCTGCGGCGTGCCATCCGCGGGCTTGCCCCGGTCGAGAGGGATCTGGAGCGATGCCCCTGAGCGCTGTGCTGGCGAGCCTTGTTTTTGCCGCCCCCGTCTGGGCCCTGGCGCTCCCGGCCGCGCTGCTGCCGTTGCTCGCGCACCTGCTGACGCGCTGGCGGGCGCGCGTGGTGAGCTTTCCGCCGGCCCGCCTGGTCGCGGACGTCGCCGCCCGGACGCGACGCCTCGACCGCCCCCGGCAGCGGGCGCTGCTCGCCCTGCGCGTCGCCGCGCTGGCGCTAATCGTCGCCGCATTCATGCAGCCACGGTGGCGGCCGGCGGCGGAGGCGGGCGAAGCCGCCAACGGCCGGACGCTCATCATCGTGCTGGATCGCTCCGCGTCGACGCAGCGGGCTGCGGGCGGGGCCCTGCTCTTTGACGAGGCGAAACGTCGCGCGCTGGCGGCGCTCGAGACGCTCGAGCCGGGGCGCGACCGCGCCGGCGTCGTGCTGCTCGACGCCGCGCCGCGCCCCGTCCTGCCGGAGTTGACGCGCGACCCGGCCGCGCTCGCCCAGCGCATCGCTCGGCTGGAACCGACCCATGAGCGCGCGGACGCAGCCGGGGCGCTCGCCGAGGTGCAGCGGCTCATCGACGCGGCTCCGGACGGCCCCGCGGACGTGCGCGTGCTGCTGTTCACCGACGTGCAGCGCACCGCCTGGCCCGCGGCCGCGCGACAGCGGCTGGCGCAACTCGGCGCGACGTTGACCGACGTCGGCGGGCACGCGCCCAACGTCGCCGCCCACGACGTGCGCGTCGCGCCAGCCTCGCCGATGGTCGCGACGCCGGCCACGGTGACCGCCCGCGTGGCCAACCATGGCGACGAGCCGGCCGACGTGACGCTGCGCCTGCTCCTGCATCCGCGAGGCGAGGAGGTCGCCCACCAGCGTGTGCGCGTGCCGGCGTTCGACGCGGCCGCGGTGCGATTCGACGCGGTGTTCGATCGGCCCGGCCGGCATGGCGTGGAGGTGGCGCTGGCGCCCGGGCGTGTCGATGCGCTGCCCGCCGACGACGCGGCCGGCGTGGTCGTCGACGTGCGGGCGTGGCAGCGCGTGTCGCTTATTACGGCCGCGGATGCGGGCGATGCGCGCACGGCCGCGTACCACCTGACGCGGGCGCTGGCGCCGACGGGGCAGCGCGATGACCACGGCAGGGGTATTGATGTGGTGGGGCGCGAGCATGCCGCGGATCCGGACGCGGTCGTGGTGATCGTCGAGGCGGGCTCGCTCGATGGTGACACGCTCGCGGCCCTCGCCCGCCGGCTGCGCGAGCCGGGCGCGGCCGGGCTGCTGTGGATCGCCGACGACGCGGCCGCGGCGGCAAGCATCCAGCAGCTCGCTGACGAACACGCCACCACTCTCCCCGCCACGCCCGCCACCGCCGCCACGTCCGCCATCGCCCGGGCCGGCAACGATGACGAACGGCCAGTCCGCCTCGGCGAGGTCGCATTCGATCGTCCGCCATTCGACGCACTGCCCGGCGGTGGGCGATCGGCCCTCGTCGAGATGCGCTTTCCGCAGGTCGCCGACCTGCCTGCGCCGCGCGAAGCGGTGCGGGCGCGGCTGCGCGACGGGCGGCCGCTGCTCGTCGTCGGGCCGGCGCGGGACGACGCCGGCACGCTGCTGTCGGGCGGCCACGTGGCGATCTGGACCGCCGCGCTGACACTCCTCGCGGGCGATCCGCTGCTCGTGCCGCTGCTGCACGAGTTGGTGCGTGAACTCGCGGACGTCGGCGAGGCCGGCGCGACGCTGCATCCCGGCGACGCGATCGACGCCGGCGAGGGCGCGGCTGCGCTGCTTGATCCGGCCGGCACGGCGGTTAACGCGCGCACGGCCGCCCGGCTCGCGCTGCCGGGGCGGTACCGCGACGGCGACGGCGAACCGGCGGTCTGGGTGAACGTCGACCCGGCGGAGAGCGACCTCCGCCGCGCGCCCGCGCTCGGCGCCACGAGGGATGCGATTGCGGGGCCGACGTTTGTGCTCCACGTCGAGGCGATCGAGCTCTGGCCCGCGATCCTGGTCGTGGCGATGCTCGCGCTGATCGTCGAGCCCGTCCTGGCGCGGCGCGGGGCCGGCGCGGGGCATGATGCGAGGCATGTGGCGGGGGCGGGGGAGGTTGACGATGTGGTTTGAGAACGTCGACGCCTATCGGCCGGTGGTGCCGCCGCTGCTGCTTGCGGCCCTCGTTGCCGCGGCCGTGGCCACCGCCGTCTGGCGCGGGTGGCACGAGCGGTCCGGGCCCGGAGTCGCGGCGCAGCGCGTCATGTTGGCGTCGCGTGTTGCGGCGCTGGCCGCGCTGGCGTGGCTGATCGCCGGGCCGAGCGTTGTCGAGCGAGGCCGCGTGGACGGTGCTGCCGCGCCGGCAATGCAGGTCGTCGCGCTGGTCGACACCTCGGCGAGCATGAACGAGCCCGCGGGCGACGGCGCGACGCGGTGGGACGTCGCGACGCGCTGGATCGAGGCGATGAACGCCGAAACCCGTGCCGGCCGTGGACCTGGTGCGAGCGTGCTCGCGCGATTTGACGAGCGCGTCAGTGAAATCGCCTGGGCGGATGCGGCCGGGCTCGAGCCGGTCGGCGAGGAAACGCGCCTGCTTGACGCTGTCGAGCAGATGGCAGCACGGGCCGGGCGCGGCGCGGTGCTGGTGGTGATCAGCGATGGTCACGACACGCACCATCGCGAAGGCGACGTCCGGCGTGTGGCGGGTGTGGCGGGTGTGGCGGGCGCGCGGGGTCAGCGCGTGGTGGCGGTGCCCATCGCGGTCGCGAGCGACGAGGCGCGCCCGCGACTGGCGATGCAGGCCTTGCCGGAGGCGGACGTCGTCCGCCGCGGCGAGTCGACGCACATCGCCGTGATGCTCGCCGCGCCGGGCCTGGTCGGCCGCGACGTAGACATCGAGCTTCTCGACGAGGCCAACACGGTCGTCGTCGAGCGTCGCGTGACGCTCTCGGACGAGCCGGGGCAGGTGGCGCGCCTGCCGGTAACACCCGGCGACGCGCCCGGTGCGGCCGTGCGCGTCTATCACGTGCGTGCCGCCGCGCGCGATGATGCGGGCCGAGTGGCGGAGGTGGCGGGTGCGGAGGTGGTGGGCGTGGCGGTGCAGGTGGTTGATGAGCCGGTGCGCGTGCTGCTGCTGGAGGGTCAGCCGGGGTGGTCGAGTCGGTTCCTGGCGCGGCTGCTCGAGGACGAGCCCGGTGTGGAGCTTACGGCCGTGCACCGCATCGCCAGTCAGCGCCGATTGGTGATGCAGCCAAGCGGCACGGCACCGGCGAGCGTGGACGAGTTGATCGGCGACGGGTTGCGGCGCTTCGACGTGGTCGTGCTCGGCCGGGCGGTCGACCAGCTCGTCGGGCCGGGCTTTGCCGAGCGCGTGGCCGCCGCCGACGTGGCGCTGCTCGCCTCGCGCGGGGCGACGGGCCACGCCGGGCTCGACGCGCTGCTGCCGGCCGTCGGTGATGATGGGCTCGCGGCGTCGGCGCCCGCCGGCGCGCTGCCGGGTTGGCTGCGCGATGCGTGGACGGTGATGTATGGGGTTGCGGGCGACGCGCCGCCGCGCGGTGCCGCGTCCACGACGGGCGAGGTGCGGTCGCTGCACGTCACCGGTGACGCGGCGGCGTGGTGGCGCGGCCTGATGCGCGGCAGCGATGGGTCGACGCAGCCGCAGCGCGCGGCCTCGCGGTTCTGGGGCGGCGCGGTGCGATGGCTGGCCACCGGTGAGGCGGCGATGCGCACGCGGCTGCGGCTGGCGCGGGCGCACGTTCAGCCGGGCGAGGACGTCGGCGTCTACGTGGAGCTCGGCGATACGATCGACCGCGATGCGGCAGGCCGGTGGCGTATCGAGGCGACCGCGCCCGACGGGCAGGTGCGCGCGGTCGCGCTGTCGGCGACATCCGGCCCGGTCGTGCGTCAACTGCACACCACCTACCGGCCCGAGCAGCCCGGCCTGCACCGCTTGCGGTTGACCGGTGAGGGGGTTGAAGCGGTGACGGGGCTGAGTGTGGGCCACCGCGCGGCCGAGCGGCTGGACATGTCGCCCCGGCCGGACGTGCTCGTCACGCTCGCCGAGGCGACGGGCGGGCGCGTGCTGTCGCCGGGCGACCCGCAGGCGTTGCATCAATACCTCGCGGAACTCGCCGACGCCCGGCGAACGGTCGAGCGGCTGCGCTACGATCCCGCCCGGCCGGGTGTGCTGGCGTTGATCCTTGGTGCACTGGCGGCCGAGTGGTTCGCCCGGCGGTGGCGCGGGCTGGCGTGAGCGACAAGCCCCCGGCCGGTATGGTTCGTGTGCATCCATTGTTCGTGACAGTTGCCAGGGCGACGATCTGATGGCGCACGGCGAAGTGATCGAGACGACACGCCCCTTCGATGCCGCGCTGGCACGCGTCGCCGTGCGTCGTCGGCGGTGGGATCGCGCGGCCGCGGCGGGATGGAGCGCCGCGGCGTGGGCGCTCGCGGTCATGGTCGTGCTGCTCGCCGACGCCGCGTGGGGGCTCAGCGCGGGCGCCCGCGTGGTGCTAGGCGTCGTGTTGGTGGGCGGGCTTGTGGCGATTGCCCGCGCGGCGTGGCGCGGTACGCCCTCCCCCGGTTCCTCCCCGAAGCGAGGGGGGTGGATCGTCGAGGCGTCGGCGGTGGCGCGCGAGCTCGAGCGAGAGCACGGCCTGCACGGCGATCCGCTGCGCACGGCCGTGGCGCTGGCCGCCGATGAACCGATCAATGGCGGTCCAGCGCTCAACGCTGCGCTGCGCCACCGCTGCGCCGAACGGGCGGCCGCGGTGCTGCGCGACGTCGACGTGACCGCCCACCCGCGCGCGGCGGCAATGCGCCCGCTCGGCGCGCTGTGGGCCATCGTCTGCATCGCGGCCGTCGCGGCCATGCTCCACCCCGGCCTCTTCACCCGCGGCGCGACGCGCCTCGCCCGGCCGATGGGCGACACGCCCGCTTACGGCCTCACGCAGGTCAACCTCGCCCTCGCGCCCGGCGAGGCCCGGATCGGCGACGACGTGCAGGTGACCGCCCACATGACCGGCCGACCAATCACCGCGGCGACGTTCGTCGAGCTCGACGACGCCGGCCGAACGCTGCGCCGCTGGCCGATGCGCGCGATGGCGGCGCGGCCGAGTGGATCCGACACGTTCGAGCATCGCCTGCGCCGGCTCGACGGCCCCGTGCGCTTCCGCATCGACGCTGGTGATGGTCGTGGTGACGAGGGGGGTGGGGGTGAGGCGGCGTTGACGCGGGTGCATGTCGTGACGCCGAGCCGCCCCGCCGCCACGACGGCCGCGCGCGACGACGAGGCTCTCGACCCGGCGCAGGCGCTGCGGGCCCTGCTCGCACGCCTTCACGCGGAGGTTGCGGCCGTCGAAGCGCTGGCGGGCGTGGCCCCCGCGCGCGACGTGGACCTGTCCGCGCTGGCGGCAGCGCTCGCGCGCGTTGCGGACGCGCTCGATGCGATCGATGCCCTCGTGGCGGGCGGTTCGTTCGACGGCGACGCGCTGGCGACGCTGCTCGCGGAGTTGGAGTTGGCGCATCACGCGGCGGCGCTGGCCAGTGATCGCCCGCTCGCCCAGGCCCCCGCGCTCGCCGCAGTCGCCCGGCGCGACGGCCAGCGCATCGATTCCGCCATGGCCACGATCTCGGACACGGATGACGCGGCGGCGGGCGATGACGGAGGCGGCGGGCGTGGTGCTGGTGGCGGGAGTGGCGGGAGTGGCGGGGGAGGGGGGGGTGGCGGGGGTGATCCGCTTGCCGCGGGGGACTACCATCAGCACCGGCCGGAGCGCGCCGCCAGTGGTGCCGGGGTGGATGGTGAAGCGATCGGCCGCCGCGTCGGGCCCGCCTACCGCGAGCTCGCGCGTCAGTACATGCAGCGTATCGAAGCCGACAGAAACGAGGCCCCACCATGATGGAAGTGCATGAAGATCGACCGCAGTTTACCGGCGTGGCGGGGCGCGTCGCCCGGGGAGCGACGGCTAACAGCGTTGTGCGGGCGTTGCTCGCGATGGCGCTGCTCGCCTGTGTGCACCACGCGGCCGCGGCCGACGAGCCGCTCATCGAGGCCGCCATCGTGTCGGTCGGCAATGCGGAGGAGGACGAAGCCCCGGCCTCGCCGACCGCCTGCTTCTCCGCCGGCTTTCTCACGAGCGTCGCGCGCGAGACGGACATCCCCGTCAAGCGCGAGCTGACGCCTGTCACGCTCGATGACGAGGCGCTCTTCGACCACCCGTTTCTCATTCTCACCGGCCGGGGGGCGTGGCAGTTCACGGACGATCAGCAAGCGGCGCTGCGAGATTTCATCGACGCCGGCGGCTTCGTCCTCGCCTCGGCGCGCTGCGGCGACGAGGCATGGAGCCGGAGTCTGCGCGCGACGATCGCCGCGCTGCACGTGGCCGCGGGCGACGACGACGGCGAGGATGAACCGGCGCTCGCGCCGCTGGACATGGATCACGCCATTTTCAGCACGCTCTACGAGATCGATCAGGTCCGGCTGCTGGACGACGACACGCCGCGCGCGCTCGAGGGGCTTGAGCGGGGCGGGCGACTGGCCGTGCTCTTCTCGCCGCAGGGGTTGAATGACGGGCGCAACGTCAGCACCGCCTGCCGCTGTTGCGACGGCAGCGAGATCCGCAACGCGCAGGCGATCAACGCCAACGCGCTCGTCTACGCGCTGACGCACTGAATCGGAAGCTCACGGATTGTCATTCGCGGGCTTCGTTCGCCCTGCTGCGATCGCGACGCGTTCAGTTCAGCGGCAGGCCGTTCTCATCGACCGCCGGCTCGAGGCGCTGCGCCATCCGCAGCGTCCGCCGCGTGCCTTGGAGGTGATGCTCGAGCCACGCGGCCCGCTTTTCCGGGTCGGGCTCGGCAAGCATCGCGTACCGCTCTTCCACGCCGTGGCACAGCGTCAGCACCGCCAGGTCGATCACCGCGGCCGTGGGCACCTCGTCGTTGAGCCAGTTGTTGATCGCATGCACCGCCGCGAGTTGCTTGAGCAGTTCGTCGTGCAGCAACTCCTCCAAGTGCTGCCGCGCGTCGGACAGGTCGATCTCCATCGGCTCGGTGTACTCCGTGGGCTCGAGCATCGCCACGCGGTAGGCGTCATGCTCCAACTCATCGACGACGCGCGCCCGGCAGATGCCCTGCAGCAGCATGTTGTATCGGCCATCAGGCAACTGCTCGTGGCGCACGATGCGCCCCAGGCAGACGTGTGGCCGCAGCGGCGCGTCGCCACCATCCCCGCCCGCGTCCCGCGCGTTCTCATAGACCGCCATCGCGATCAACCCCGCATCCTCCAGCGCGTCGGCGACCATCCGCCGATAGCGCGACTCGAAGATGTGCAGCGGAATCACCGCGTGCGGCAGCAAGGCGCAGTTGGCCAGCGGAAACAACGGCACGGGGCTTGAAAAGTCGATGGACACGGCCTCGGCCATGCCAGCATTGTAGGCCCCCACCGGGGCGCGCCGTGTCATAGGGCTTCAGCACGATTGAGGAAGGCCCATGGAATTGCAATCCGTGGGCTTCATGCAGCGGCGCCCGAAGAGGCGAAAGGCCCTTTCCGCGGACCCTACGCCTGCTGCCGGGCCGGGGCCTCAAATCCGTGGGCGCGGTACCAGGCCGCGGGGTCGGCCTTGAGCGCGGCGACCATCCGCGTGAGCGTGTCGCGCAGCCGGTGCCGCGGCTCCCAGTCCAGCACCAGCCGCGCCCGCGAGATGTCCAGCTCGTAATGCGCGTCGGCGAAGTCGATCATCCACGGCTTGATGAACGCCCCGCCCGCGCCCGGCAGGCGGTTCTGCACCCACGCGCCGGTCTTCGCCAGCGTCTTGGGGATACGGTGCGTCGCCCAGCGCTCGCCGTGGATGAGCTTGCCGAGCACCTGCTGAATCTGTTCGTAGCTCATCACGTCCGGCTCGCCGATGAGGATCGCCAGTTCCGGCGGCAGGCTCGTGCGCCGATCGACGCCGCGCTCCAGCGCGTCGACGAGGTCGTCGAGATGCACCCACGCCTGTCCGTGGTGCGCGTCTCCGGGGAAGACGCGGCTGGTCATCTGCCGCTCGCGGATGCGCCTGATCTGCTGGGCGATCGGGATCGAGTTGCAGTAGTCGGTGTAGACGCCTGCGACGCGCAGGATGAGCAGGCGGATGTCGCCGTGATGCTTGTGCAGCACGCTCTCGGTGCGCAGCTTGGAGTTGGGGTAATCCCACGTCGGCGCGGTGGTCGAGTCCTCGTGGATCGGCTCGCCCGGCCGCGTGGGCCGATGCACCAGCATGGTCGACGAGAAGAGGAACTGGTCGGTGTGGATGTCGTGTCGGCGCAGGGCGGTGATGAGCCGCTCGCTGCCGCGGACGGTGACCTTGTCGTAAAACGGGCTGGGCTCGCCGGAGAAGTCGTAGTAGGCGGCGAGGTGGACGACGCTGGCGACCCGGCCGTCGGCGGTGTGCTTCAGCGCGGCGACGCGCTGGTCGACGGCTTCATCCGACGTCAGGTCGATCTTTTCAAAAGCGGCGGCATCAGGCAGCGGCTCGGTGGGCTCGACCTTGTCCCAGGCAAGGATGCGATAGCGATGGGCGAGGCGATTGACGATCGCCGAGCCGATGAGCCCGCTGCTGCCGGTGACGATGACGGTCTCGCGTCCCTGTGCCGATTCCTCGGGGCGGATCATGGGTGGCCTCCTTGCGCTGGCGTCGTGAGGTACACGTGTGCAAGCGGCGCGCCGTGGAGTGGCGGGGTGAAACGCCAAGGCGCCAAGGGGGCGGAGAGATCGCCAAGGAGGGAAGAGAGGGGGGATACCCCGGGGGCCCGCGGCGCAGGGGCGTCAGTTGCCGCTGTGGATGAGGTAGGCGTCGTCGTCGCCGTCGGCCTTGAAGATGTGGTCGTCGGTGTGCTCGAAGCCGCCGTAGGCCGTGTCGTGGATGTGGGTGGTTTCAAAGGCGACGTGGTTGTCATTCCAGACGACGCTGCCACGCCACGGCTCGCCATCGTGCACGCTTGCCGGGTCGTCGGCCGTGCCGGTGTTGCGGTCGCCGAGCACGATGGCGTTCGTGCTCAGCGTCTCGCTCCACTCGTCGTATCGCCCGCCGGCCTCGGGCAACTGGAGCATCGCGTAGGAGTAATGGTCGGACGTGAATGGGCCGGACTCCCACGGCGCCCGCTCACGCTCCAGCGAACTGACAAGGTAATCGGGCGAGAAGTAGTCGCCGTCGAGCAGCAGTGTGAGCCGGTCCTCGACGTCCGTCGCGATCGGCTCCCCGCCGGCATCGAGGCCGGGGTAGAAGCCGTTGTTGCCGCCGCTGTACATCACCATCGCTTGGTGGATGCCGCGGAGTTCGCGGGTATTCGGCCAATGGCGGCTTCGCTGGCGCTGCGAGTCTAGCCAGAGGAAAAGGCCTCCGCCCGCCACAATGGCGACGGCGACGACAGCAATCACCTCCGTCAACGTCATGCCTCGGCCTGCGTTGCGCATCGCCTGACCTCCCGGATGTGAGCCTCCGGAAGCTGATTGTAACGCATGCGGGCCGCTAAACCCACCAAATCCCGCGATCACCACCCCCCCCGGGCGGGTCGACCCGCGGGGGCGGGGGGTTAAGGTCCCGTCCGAAAAAGGGGTGCCACTGGTGGCTCGCCCACCAGTGCCCGAATGCCACACGCGCACACTGGCGGACAAGCCGCCAGTGGCACCCACCGCACGACGTCAGTTGCCGCTGTGGATAAGGTAG
Organism: Phycisphaeraceae bacterium; assembly: GCA_040905445.1. Taxonomy (GTDB): domain Bacteria; phylum Planctomycetota; class Phycisphaerae; order Phycisphaerales; family Phycisphaeraceae; genus SKPT01. The sequence continues at coordinate 44,344 of JBBDRN010000049.1, forward strand.
GCGTCGTCGTCGCCGTCGGCCTTGAAGATGTGGTCGTCGGTGTGCTCGAAGCCGCCGTAGGCCGTGTCGAGCCGGTGGGTGGTTTCAAACCCCACGTGGTTGTCGTTCCAGACGACGCCGCCGCGCCACTGCTCGCTGTCGTGCACGCTCGCCGGCGCGTCGGCCGTGCCGGTGTTGCGGTCGCTGAGCACGATGGCGTTCGTGTTCAGCGTCTCGCGCCACTCGTCGTGCCGCCCGCCCGCCTCCGGCACCTGCAGCACCGCGTAGGAGTAGTGGTCGGACGTGAACGGCCCGGACTCCCACGGCGTGCGAGCGGCGTCCTGCGGGTTGACGAGGTAGTCCGGCGAGAAGTAGTCGCCGTCGAGCAGCAGCTTGAGCCGATCCTCGACGTCGATCGCCACCGGCTCGCCTTCGGCGTCCAAGCCGGGGTAGTACGCACCGTTGCCACCCCCGTACATCACCAGCCCCTGGTGAACGCTACGCAGTTGCGTGTTGTTCTGCATGCGTCGGGAGCCGCCACCGTTGATCAACGCCGATAAAAAGATCACGACAAGCCCCCCCAGCACCAGCATCGCCACCGCAACCGTTGCGACGATTTCCGTCAACGTCATGCCTCGGCCTGCGTTGCGCATCGCGTGACCTCCCGGATGTGAGCCTCCGGAAGCTGATTGTAACGCATGCGGGCCGCTGAACCCACCAAATCCCGCGATCACCGCCCCCCGGGCGGGTCGACCCGCGGGGGCGGGGGGTTAAGGTCCCGTCCGAAAAAGGGGTGCCACTGGTGGCTCGCCCACCAGTGCCCGAATGCCACACGCGCACACTGGCGGACAAGCCGCCAGTGGCACCCACCGCTCCGTGTCTTGTAGGGTCCGCTGGGCGGACCTTCCCCGTGTGTCGCGGCGGGAGAAGGTCCCCACAGCGGACCCTACAAAGCCGGGACCGGTGGTCCCGGGGGTCGCGGCGAGGACTGCGGATCCGGCGATCCGTCCATGCGTCGCCTGCGTTCGTCTGCCGGGCCTGCGGTGCGGGGTCGGCGTGACGGTGGCGCCGCCGGTGTGCCGGGAACCGTCGCCGCCTCCCCGGGACCGCCGGTCCCGGCTTTGTGGCAAGGATTCGTCAGCGGCCGGCGGCGCAAAAAAGGAGACCCGCGAACAAAAGTCCACGGGCCTCCGGGGGGGGGCTTGGTGTGTCAGCCTCACGGCGTGCCGGGGGCTGACAATTTATTATAGCGTCCGCGGCGGTGCGTGGCGCGGTGGGGCGCAAAATCGGTCAATACCGGTAGTGCTCGGACTTGTAAGGCCCATTGACCGGCACGCCGATGTAGTCGGCCTGCTCCTTGCTCAGCTTCGTGAGCTTCACGCCGAGTTGGTCCAGGTGCAGCCGGGCGACCTTCTCGTCCAGGTGCTTGGGCAGGACGTAGACCTTCCGCTCGTACTGGCCCTTGTTGGTCGCCAGCTCGATCTGGGCGATCGTCTGGTTGGTGAAGCTGTTGGACATCACGAAGCTCGGGTGGCCCGTCGCGCAGCCGAGGTTCATCAGCCGGCCCTCGGCGAGGATCAGCACGCTGTGGCCGTCGTCGAACGTCCACTCGTGGTACTGCGGCTTGATCTCGGTCTTCTTGACCTTGCCCTGCTCACGCCACTTCTCCAGCGTCGCCATCTCGACCTCGTTGTCGAAGTGCCCGATGTTGGCGACGATGGCCTTGTCCTTCATGCGCTTCATCTGGTCGGCGCTGATGACGTTGAAGTTGCCCGTGGTGGTGATGAAGATGTCCGCCGTGGCGACGACGTCCTCGACGGTCGTCACTTCATAGCCTTCCATCGCGGCCTGAAGGGCGCAGATGGGGTCGACCTCGGTGACGATCACGCGGGCGCCTTGGCCCCGCAGGCTCTGGCAGCAGCCCTTGCCCACGTCGCCGTAGCCGCACACCACCGCGACCTTGCCGGACATCATCACGTCCGTGGCGCGGTTCAGCCCGTCGATGAGGCTGTGCCGGCAGCCGTAGAGATTGTCGAACTTGCTCTTGGTCACCGAGTCGTTGACGTTGATGGCGGGGAAGAGCAGCGTGCCCGCCTTTTCCATCTCGTAGAGCCGGTGCACGCCCGTGGTCGTCTCCTCAGACACGCCCTGGATCTCCGCGGCGACCTTCTGCCAGCGCTTGGGGTCTTCCGCGAGGCAGCCGGCGAGCAGCTTGAGCACTTCCTTGAACTCGGTGTTGTCCGTCGTCTCGGGGCCGGGGACGGCGCCCGCCTTCTCGAACTCGACGCCCTTGTGGATGAGCAGCGTCGCGTCGCCGCCGTCGTCCACGATCTGCGTCGGGCCCTGCCCGTCGCCGAAGTTCAGCGCCTTCTCGGTGCACCACCAGTAGTCGGCGAGCGTCTCACCCTTCCAGGCGAACACGGGCACGCCCTTGGGGTTGTCCGGCGTGCCGTCGGGGCCGACGACGATGGCGGCGGCGGCGTGATCCTGCGTCGAATAGATGTTGCACGACGCCCAGCGCACGTCCGCGCCCAGCTCGGTCAGCGTCTCGATCAGCACGGCCGTCTGAATCGTCATATGCAGCGAGCCCATGACCCGCTGGCCCTTGAGCGGCTGGGCCTTGCGGTACTCGGCACGGGTGGCCATCAGCCCCGGCATCTCCTTCTCGGCCAGCTCGATCTCGCGTCGGCCCCACTCGGCGAGGCCGAGGTCGGCGACGTTGAAGTCGAGGCCGTTCTTCGTCGTGACGTCCGGGGCGGTGGTTGCAGTGGTCATAATGCGATTGCTCCTGATGGTTCAAAAATTCCGTAAAAGTCAATTCAATAACCCCCCATCCCGCCCCCCCCCCCGCCACGTCCCGCGAGCCTTCGGCGTCAGGCGCCGGCCGCTGCCGAATCCCGCGTCCCCGTCGCCAGCAACAGCGCCGGGCCCCGGGCCTCGGCCTCGGGAGGCACGTGGTCGCATCGCGCGCCTTTGAAGCCCGCCTCCGTCAACAGCTCCGTGAGCTGCTCGGGCTCGAAACCCAGCGAGAGCTGCCCCATCTGTCGGCGGAAGCCCTCGCGATCATGTCGCAGCAAGTCCACCACCGACGCCCGGCCGCCGGGCTTGAGGATTCGCGCCATCTCGCTGGCGACGCGTGCCGGCTCGGGCACATAAGTCAGCGTCAGGACCAGGATCGCGGCGTCGCAGGTTGCGTCGTCGAGCGGCACCTGCTCCAGGTCGCCCTGCCTGAGCTCGACGTTGGGCAGGTGCCCGATGCGCTGCTGGGCGGCGTTGAGCATGGCGGGCGAGTTGTCGACGCCGATCACCCAGCCCGCGAAGCGCGCCAGGTCGGCGGTAATCGCGCCCGTCCCGCAGCCGAGGTCGGCGACCGTCCACTCGCGCGGGAGCAGGCCGAGGCAGGCGTCGCGGGCGAAGCTGGGCCCGTAGAGCTCGTCACGGATGCGATCCCACTCGTCGGCGGCGCCGGCGAAGAAGGCCCGGGAGTCCTCCTTGCGCTGCCGCAGCCGCTGCACGAGGCGGAGGGCGTCCTGTTGCAGCGTCGCCCAGCCGTTGGTCTGCTCGCGGGCAAGGATCCAGAGCTTGCGCTGGGCGGGGCCGAGCTCGTCGAGGACCATGCGGTAGAGGTTGGTCGTGCCCTGTCGACGGCTGCTGATCCACCCCTCGTCGCCGAGGAGCTTGAGATGCCTGCTCACGGTGGATTGGGGCATCTGGAGGACGTCGCAGAGGTCGGAGACGCCGAGCTCGTGGCGTTCGAGCAGGCCGAGCAGGCGCAGGCGCGTCGGCTCGGCAAGGCTGGCCATCCATTTGAGCAGGGCGTCGGGTTGGGTCGCGGTGTCAATCATCTGTCTATCCGGATGAACGACTAATCATAAGGCCATTTGCCCCCACGTCAACCGCTGGCGTGTTTCCCCGCCGCACGATGCCGTAGGGGCCGCTGTGCGGACCTTCTCCCTATCACCCCCCGTGCCCCGCGTTCGCAGCCGCCCTCAGTCGGCCGGAAGGGGGGGTGACTTCCTAAGCAACTGCAAAACAATCACCTACAAGCACGTCCTGATCCCCCCGCCGCCACGATTCGCCCCCCGCGCCCCAAGCCGCTATCCTCGCCGCCAACGCCTTTCCCCCCGCCCCCCCCGCAAGCGAGCCCCTGCCGTGCCTCCCATCCCTTCCCCCGCCACCTCCGCCCCCGCCACCTCCGCCACCGCCACCCCCGTCACCCTCGGCGTTGCCGGCGTCGGCGGCTACGCCGGCGTCATCACCGACCTCATCCTCGCCAACGAGCAGACCACCGACCCGCGCGTCCGGCTCGCCGGCGTCTGCGACCCCAACCCCGGCGCCTTCCCCGACCGCGTCGCGGCGCTGCGCGGCAAGGGCGTGCAGGTCTTCGACAGCTTCGACGCCCTGCTCGCTGTGGACGCCATCGACGCCGTCTGGCTGCCGATCCCCATCGACCTGCACCGGCCGTTCACCGAGCAGGCGCTGGCGGCGGGCAAGGCGGTGATGGTCGAGAAGCCGGCCGCGGGCACCGTCGACGAACTCGATGCGATGATCGCCGCCCGCGACGCGGCGGGGCTGCCCGTGGCGGTGGGCTTTCAGGACCAGTACCGCCTTGCGACACTGGTGGTCAAGCAGCGCCTGCTCGACGGCGTGCTCGGGCCCATCCGCCGGGCGAGCGTCGTCGGTCTCGGCCCGCGCACGGACACCTACTTCAAGCGCTCCGCCTGGGCCGGCCGCATCCGCCACAACGGGCGCTACGTCCTGGACAGCCCGGCCCAGAACGCGATGGCCCACTTCATCAACCTGCCCCTGTTCCTGCTCGGACCCAGTCTCCACGAGCATGCCCACCCGGTCGACGTCGAGGCCGAGCTCTACCGCGCCGCCGCGATCGAGAACTACGACACCATCAGCGGGCGCGTGACGCTCGAAGAAGGCCCGGCCCTGCTCATCCTCATGACCCACGCCTGCGAGCAGACCAGCCACCCCGCCATCCGCATCCAGGGCGAGCGCGGCGAGTTGACCTGGTCGCCGATCAACGGCCCGGCAATCCTCACCACACCCGACGGCCGGGAAGTCATCGGCGCCGACGAGGGCGCGCCCGAGGCCAGCCGACGCATGCTTCAGCGCTTCGCCCGTCTGGTGCGGGGCGTTGACGAGCCGGAAGTGGCGGTGGCGACGCTCGAGAGTGCCCGCCGGCACACGGTGGTGATCAACGGCATTTCGGAGGCGGCACCGATCATCGCCGCGCCGCCCGAGGCGGTGGCGCAGGTCGCCGGGCGGGGCGGGACGGTGGCGGCGATCAAGGGGATTGAGCAGGCGTTCGAACGCTGCGCCGCCCGGCACGCGCTGCTGCATGAGGCGGGCGGTCTGGGCTTCACGCCCCGCGCCGGCCGACGATCGCTCGTCGGCTACAGCCACTTCGCCGGCCCCGCGGGCGGGTGAACTCGACTCGGGCGTGCCACCGGTGGTCGTCGGGTGCGTGCAGCGAAGCGGAAACCTACCACGACGGGGACGGTCGATTGCGCTGCACCCGCCCGACCTCCAGCGCGGCGTGCGAGGCGGAGATTTGGTGCTGGCGTCGCCGCCGTCCCGTGTGTTAAAATACTCCTCCTTATGCGTTTATTTCCGCGACTGTGGATGCTGGTTGCCGTCTGCCTGCTGGTCGTTGCCGGTTGCGAGCTGGAGACGCGGATCGTCAAGGATGGATGGGGCGACTTTCCCGCCGACCCGCCCGTCGAGGCTCATGCCGACGACCCGTCGCGGCCGACCTGGGGCGTGCTGCTCGAGCAGTTCAGCGGCGAAGAGCGCCACCAGCAGGCTCAAGGGCTCATCGACCGTCTTCGCCGGCAGGCCGCGGTGATCGACGCCTGGGCCGTCGACGAGCCGGGCGTCACAAGCGTCTACCGCGGGCGATTCACCGACCCTTCCACCGACGCGGCCCGCGAGCTGCTGGCGCGCACGCGACGAATCCAGCTCGGCGATGAAACGCCCTTCGCCCACGCCATGCTCAGCTCGCCGGCGACGCGCGGCGGCGAGGGCCCGGTGCGCGATCGCCTGGACCTGCGCCAGTACCCGGGCTACCACTCGCTGCTGGTGGGGTTCTACGACGACGCGTACGACGGCGACCGGCGCGAGGCCGCTGAACGCCGCGCCCACGAGCTGCGCGAGCAGGAGCATGAAGCCTACTACTACCACGGGCCAAACCAGTCGATGGTCACCGTCGGGCTGTTCAGCTATGACGAGGCGTTCGTCGCCGTGGACAACCCGCGTGCGGCCGCGACACAGGTCGATGCCTACTCCGACCGCGTGCGACATCTGCAGGAGACGTTTCCGCACAACCAGGCCAACGGCGAGACGCTCATGGTCGAGGACGAGCAGGGCGCAGAGCGCGAGCAGGCGAGCATGATTGTCCGGGTGAACTGAGGCCGAATGCCGAGCGTTTGAACCGGCCTGGATCTGACGACGTCTGTCAATGAAAACCGCCCCGGCTTGCGCCGAGGCGGTGGGTTGGCTGCTGGTTGTTGTCGTGGCGGCGTGCTTACTTGATCTCGACGCTGCCGCCGACTTCCTTGATCTGGGCGGCGAGGGCGTCGGCCTCGTCCTTGGACGCGCCTTCCTTGAGCGGCTTGGGGACGTTGTCCACGAGGTCCTTGGCCTCCTTGAGACCCAGACCCGTCACCTCGCGCACGACCTTGATCACCTTGATCTTCTGATCGCCGGCGGCGGTGAGGACGACGTTGAACTCGGTCTGCTCCTCGGCCTCCTCGGCGGCGGCGGCGGGGGCGGCCATGACGGCGCCGGCGGCGGCGGGCTCGATGCCGTATTCTTCCTTGAGGTAGTTGCCCAGGTCCACCGCTTCCTTGAGCGTCAGCCCGACGAGCTTGTCGCCGAGCTCCTTGATGGGCGCTTCCACTTCAGCCATGAGTCACGATCCTTTCGTAGCACGAATCCATGTGTCCAAGAGGTCGCAGCCCGTTGCCGCGATTTAACCCACGATGGGGCCAGTCGGACGACGATGTCCTGATCCTGTCAACCGCGAAGACGCGAAGGAAGCGAAGGAGACACGAAGAAAGTCAGCAAAAACTCTGCCTTCGTGATTTCTTCTGCCACTTCACCTCTTCGCGGTAGAAGCGTTCTCGCTTACGCCACCTTCCCGATCGCCTCGCCTGCTTCGAGCTTGTCCTTGATGGCGTCGACCAGGCCGGCGAGCTTCTGCGCCGGGCTGAGGATCGAGCCGACGAGCTTCTGCGCCGGGGTGAGGATGAGCTGCACGACCTGGGCCTGGGCCTCTTCGCGGGTCGGGTACTTGCTGAGCGTCTCGATCTCGTCGGGGCCGAAGACGGTGCCGTCGAGCACCGCGCCGCGGAAGGTCAGGCCTTCGATCTGCTTGACCCACGTCAGCAGTTCGCGGGCCACGTCGACCGCGGTGGCGTCGCCGTTGTGCGGGTAGACCATGGCGGCCGAGCCTTCGAGCAGATCCTGCACCGGCTCGAGGGGCGTGCCCTCGAACGCCTTCTTCGCCAGGCTGTTCTTGACCACGGTGACCTTGACCTGCTTGGCGTGCAGCCCGGCGCGCAGGCGGTTGTTGACGCCGGCGTCAATGCCGCGGATGTCGATCAGCACGGCGCCGGTGACGTCACCGAAGCGCTGCTTGTACGACTCGATCATCAATTCCTTGACAGGCTTGCTCATCTCTTCAGTCCTTCGTTCTTAAACGGCTTTGCCCGAGGCCTCTGCGCTCTTTGCGTCTGTGCGTGCGTGTCTTGTTTCGTCTGCGTCCTCGGCGCTCTCGCCCGTGGCGCCTGGGCGTTTACGCCGGCTTGGTCGCGAGCTCGACCAGCACGCCGGGCGTCATTGTCCCGGACAGGGCGATCTGCTGGATGAACGTGCCCTTGGCGGACGCGGGCTTCATCCGCTCGATGTTGGCGATGAACGCCTGCGCGTTCTGGGCCAGGCTCTGGGCGTCGAAGCTCTGCTTGCCGACCACGGCGTGGATGTTGCCGCCGCTGTCGTTGCGGAATTCGACCTTGCCGGCCCGGTATTCCTTGACCGCGTCGATGACGTTGGGCGTCACCGTGCCGCTCTTGGGCGAGGGCATGAGCCCCTTGGGCCCGAGCGATCGCCCGAGGCGGGCGACGACGCGCATCATGTCGGGGCTCGCGATGGCGACGTCGAACTCCAGCCAGCCGCCCTCGATCTTCGCGACGAGCTCCTCGCCGCCGGCATCCTCGGCCCCGGCCTCCTTGGCGGGCTTGACGAGGTCATGGCCGCAGAACGCGATCACGCGCTTGGTCTTGCCGATGCCGTGGGGCAGGGAGACCGCGCCGCGGATCGCCTGGTCCGCCTGCCGCGGGTCGATGCCGAGGTTGATCGCGATTTCGATGGACTGGTCGAACTTGACCGCCTTGAACGCCTTGACGCGCTGGATGGCTTCTTCCAGCGGGACGGTCTGCTTCTCGGGGATCTTGCCGGCGTCGGCGCGGTAGCGCTTGCCATGTCGTCGGGGCATCGGGGGGTTCCTTTCGAGTTCCCGCGGCCGTGAGCCGGGGTCGTCTCCCACGATCAGGGCTCGTGGTAAGCCAGATTAATTTCTGATTTCTGACTTTACGATCAGCGGCCATCAATCAATCAGACGTTGCCTTCGATTTCGATGCCCATCGAGCGGGCGGTGCCGGCGATGGTGCGGACGTTGGCTTCGACACTCGCGCCGCCGAGTTCCTTGATCTTCTCCTCGGCGATGGTGCGGAGTTGGTCGACGGTGACCTTGCCCGCGGCAGTCTTGCTCGGCTCGCCGGAGCCCTTGTCGATGCCGGCGGCCTCGCGCAGGAGCACCGCGGCGGGCGGGCTCTTGATCTCGAAGTCGAACGTGCGGTCGCGGTAGACCGTGATCACGCAGCCGACGACCTTGCCGTTGAGCTGCTTGGTCGCCTCGTTGAACTGCTGGATGAACTGGCCGGGGTTGACGCCATGCTGGCCGAGCGCCGGCCCGATGGGCGGCGCAGGCGTGGCGGTGCCGCCGGGCGCCTGGATCTTGAACTGCGAGGTAATCTCTTTCTTCTTGGCCATGGCGAGCCTCGTGTCGGTGGGGCGCCGGTGGGGGCGCTGGCGGGGGGACCCGCGCGCAGGGGTGCGCGGGCGGGTCGAGCCGGGCAGTATAGCACAGGCCGCGGAGGGGTGCCAGGGGGCGGGGGGTGGTCGAAATTCAGAATTCAAAATTCAGAATTCAGAATTCGAGCGAGGGCGTGTGGCGCGTGGCGGGGGGGGGGGGGCGGGTTGGCGGTCGCGCTCCGGGCGACGCGGGTGGCGATGGTCTTGGGCCCGCTGCCAACGCGTGCCGCCGCGATCTGAACGCGCCGGCGGTCGCTAACGTCGCCGCCGCAGGTGATAGACTCATCATATGGCCTTCGATCCCCTCGCCATCCTCGCCCCCGACGGGCCCGTTGCCCGTCGACTGGGCGACCGCTACGAGCGCCGGCCCGAGCAGGAGGCGATGATCGCTGCCGTGCGCGACACGCTCGGCGACGGCGGGCAACTGCTCGTCGAGGCGGGCACGGGCGTGGGCAAGTCCTTCGCCTACCTCCTGCCCGCCATCGAGCGGATCGTGGTGTCGCGGCAGGGGGGCGACGACACGGGTGACGGCGAGGGCACCGCCGTTCCAAGCGGTGCTGAGGGTGGTGACGACGAGCGGCGCGGCGACGATGGCGCGGGCGGGGCCGGTGGCGGGCGTGGCGGGAATGGCGGGGGTGGGCGCGAGCGGGTCGTCATCTCCACGCACACGATCGCGCTGCAGGAGCAGATCGTCCAGCGCGACGTGCCGCTGCTGCAGGCTGTGCTCGGCGAGGAGTTCTCGGCCGTGCTCGTCAAGGGCCGGGGCAACTACCTCTCGCTGCGCCGACTCATGCAGGCGTCCAAAAAGCAGGCGGAGCTGTTCGGCAACCCCGACGTCATGCGCGCCCTGCACGGCGTCGAGGACTGGGCCTACGACACGACCGACGGCTCGCTGGCCACGCTCCCGCAACTCGGGGCCGGGCAGTGGCCCGTTTGGGAAAAGGTGCAGTCCGACGCGGGCAACTGCATGGGCCGGCGATGTCCGCTCTATGACAAGTGCTTCTACCAGCAGGCGCGGCGGCGGATGGAGAACGCGGACCTGCTGATCGTCAACCACGCGCTGTTCTTCGCCGACCTCGCCTTGCGCGCCGAGGGCGTCGGCCTGCTGCCGCCCTACGACCACGTCATCCTCGACGAGGCGCACATGGTCGAGGACGTGGCGAGCACGCACTTCGGGCTGAGCGTCAGCGAGTCGCAGGTGCGCTTCCTGCTCGGCGCGCTGCTCAATTCGCGGACGGGCCGCGGCTTCCTCGCGTCGATGACGACGAGCGCGGCCACGGACCCGATCATCGCCCGCGCGGTCGACCAGGTCGCGGGCGTGGAGGTGGCGGCGAGCGCGTTTTTCGACGACCTCGTCCGCTACCAGCAGACGCACGGGCGGTCCAACGGCCGGCTGATGGAGCCCCGAATCGTGTCCAACGCGCTGAGCGAGCCGATCGAGGAACTGGCGACGACGCTCGGGCGCTTGCGCGACAAGGCGGAGGAGGAGCCGGACAAGTATGAGCTGGCCAGCTACATCGGGCGCTGCCGCTCGATGAGCGCCACGCTCCAGGCGCTGCTCGAGCAGTCGGAGCCGGAGCACGTCTACTGGCTGGACGTGTCGCGCAGCGGGCGCAATCGGCGGGTCGAGTTCGCCAGCTCGCCGATCGACGTCGGCCCGATGCTGCGCGAGCGGCTGTTCGAGGCGACGCGCCCCCGGGGCAAGGGCCGCGTGGGCGTGGTGATGACGTCGGCGACGTTGTGCACGGGGGGAGAAGGGGGCAGGGGCGGGGGCGGGAAAGGGGGCAGGGGGCAGACTGCAGGGGGCAGGAAGGAGACGGAGGCAGAGTCTGTTTCCTCAACTGCAGACCGCAGTCTGCCCCCTGCCCCCGTCTCCCAGCCTGCCGCCGACTCTCCTGGCTTCGGCCATCTGCGCGAGCGGCTGGGGTGCGAGGCGGCCCGGGGGCTCGTGCTCGGTTCGCCGTTCGATTACGCCCAGCAGGCGGAGCTGGTCGTCGACCGTTCGATGGCGCCGCCGGCGGACAAGCGCTTCGTCGAGCAGCTTCCGCCGGCGATCCTGCGGCAGATCGAGGCGACGGACGGCGGGGCGTTCGTGCTCTTTACCAGCTACGACATGCTCCGCCGCTGTGCCGACGCGTTGCGCGAGCCGTTGCGCGAGCGCGGCCTGCCGATGCTGGTCCAGTCCAGGGACGTGCAGCGCTCGACGCTGCTGGAGCATTTCCGCGGCGACCGGCGCAGCGTGCTGCTGGGCACCGACAGCTTCTGGCAGGGCGTCGATGTGCAGGGCGATGCGCTGCGCAACGTGATCATCACCCGGTTGCCCTTTGCCGTGCCCGATCGCCCGCTCATTGAGGCGCGAATGGAGCGGATCGAGGCGCGCGGCGGCAAGCCGTTCTTCGAGTATTCGCTGCCGGAGGCGATCCTGAAGTTCAAGCAGGGGTTCGGCCGGTTGATCCGCTCGCGCTCCGATCGTGGCCGCGTCGTGGTGCTCGACAGCCGCATCCTGACCAAGAGCTACGGCCGCAAGTTCATCGACGCACTGCCGACGATGACCGTCCGCGAGATGGAAGTGTCCGATTCCCCATAAAGCCGGGACCGGTGGTCCCGGCGCGGCGGCGACGGACGTCGGCGACCAATGGTGCCCTCGTCACGACGACGCCGACGGCACCTACCGTGCCGCAAAGGCCCTCGTCACGATTACGCCGCGCGAGGCTTCCGCCCGCCGCGCCGCCTCGCCGGGACCACCGGTCCCGGCTTTATCAGCGGAGCTTGACGTCGCGAATGTGCAGTTCCGCGCTGGTGCGGCCCTGCCACGTCGATACGCTCGGCTCGAACACCACGTCCAGCCTCGCGCCCGCGGGCAGTTGCTCCGCGAGGTGCCCCATGTTGAACGCCGGGCAGCGCATCACGCGATCGCCCTGGCGCAGGAACAGCGCGAGGTGCTTGCCCTCGCGGCCCATGAAGCGAGGCGGCTGGTCGAGCACCACGTCGCGCACCAGCAGTCGCGGCTTCGGGTTGGCCCGGCCGAAGGGCGCCAGCCGCTGAATCTCGTGGAAGAGCTCGAGCTCGCACGCCGCCAGCGGAACCGCCGCATCGACGGTGAGCACGCCGACGAGGTCGTCGGGCGCGAGGCGATCGTTGACAAAGCCCACGAGGGCATCGCGGAAGCTGGTGATGCGTTCGCTCTGCAGGGACAGGCCCGCCGCCATCGCGTGGCCGCCGAAGGTGTCGAGGTGTTCGCTGCAGGCGGTGAAGGCTTCGTGGATGGACAGGCCGTCGACGCTGCGGGCCGAGCCTTTGGCGCTGCCGTTGTCCATCGCGAGCACGACGGCCGGGCGGTGGAAGTGGTCGACGAGGCGGCTGGCGACGATGCCGACGACGCCGGGGTGCCAGTCTTCCCGGGCGACGACGATCGCGCGGCGCTCCGGGGCGTGGTGGCCGGCCTCTTCGATGAGCTGGCGAGCTTCGTCGAAGATGCGCCGCTCGGTGGCGCGTCGGCGGTCGTTCTCCTTGGTGAGAAAGTCGGCGAGCTGGCGCGCCTCGGTCGCGTCGGCGAGGGTCAGCAGCCGCGCCGCCTCGCGGGCGTGGCCCATGCGGCCGCACGCGTTCAGCCGCGGGCCTAGCACGAAGCCGACGTGGTACGCGTCGATGTTCTCGTCGCGCAGGTTGGCGGCGTCGATGAGCGCCGCGAGGCCGATGAGCGGCGTGTGCTTGACCCGGCGAAGCCCGAAGGTGGTGAGCACGCGGTTCTCGCCGGTCAACGGCACGACGTCGGCGACGGTACCCAGCGCCACGAGGCTGAGCATGTTCACGAGCAGATCGCGGAAGACGGCGGGCAACCGCTCGCTGGCGGTGTGGACGCGGGCGAAGTGCCAGGCGAGCTTGAACGCCACGCCGGCGCCGCATAAGGCAGAGTCGGCAGGGGGCAGACTGCAGGGGGCAGTGGGGGAAGGGGTTTCGGTACTCGGTTCTTCACTGCTGTCTGCCCTCTGCCCCCTGCCCCCTATTCCGGGGTGGACCAGCGTGTGGGCGGCCGGCAGGGCGTCCGCGTCGAAGTGATGATGGTCCGTGATGATGAGATCGACCCCGAGCTCGCGCGCGACCTGCGCCGACTCGACGGCCGTAATGCCGCAGTCAACCGTGATGATCAGCGGCGTCGCCCCGCCACCGGTGGCAACCATTGGCGGGACGGCAAGGGCGTCGCCCGCCTCCCCCGCGGCGATGGCGCGGATCGCCTCCGGGTTGAGGCCGTAGCCCTCGTCGACGCGGTGGGGAATGTAGATCGCCGGGTCGGCCCCCGCCGCGCGCAGCGTGTGCCAGAGCACCGCCGAGGCGGTGACGCCGTCGACGTCGTAGTCGCCGTAGATGACGATGGGCTGCCGGTCGGCGACCGCCTGCGCCAGCCGCCGGGCGGCGCGGTCGACGCCGGGGATCGCGGCCGGGTCGGTCAGGTCGTTCAAGCTGGGGTTGAGGAAGCGCTCGATCGCGGCCGGGTCGGTGATCCCGCGGTTGGCGAGCAGGCGGGTGAGGATTTCGGATTTGGGATCTCGGGGTTCAGATTGATGCGTGGCGGGCGTGGCGGGGACGGTGGCGGGGCGCCAGCGATTCTGAAGGCCGTGTTCGAGCATGGAGACATCATAATGCAGACGCGGCGGCGGGCGACGCGCGGACTTATGATGACAGCCCCGCGCAGACGCGGACGCTTGATTCACGCCTGCGTGACGACGAGCGTCAGCGGCTGCACAGCTCCGCGGCCCCGGGACCACCGTCCCGGGTTTTTGCGGCGGCGGGTCGGGATCGGTACTGGCACTGAAGAAAGGTCGGACCATGACGCATGTTGACGCCGGCGACACCGCTCGCGTGATGTTTTTCCCCGCCGAAGGCCGAGCCGAGTGGCGTCCTGAGCCCATGCCGGAACCCGGCCGCGGGCAGATCCTCTGCCGCACGCTCTACTCGGGCATCAGCAACGGCACCGAGCGCAACCACCTCACGGCGGGCAACTACGGCCGGCGCTTCCCCGCGGGGATCGGCTACCAGAAAGTCGCCCGCGTCGAAGCCGTCGGCCCCGGCGTCGAGCAATTCAGCGTTGGCGACACCGTCTTCTCCGGCGTCGTCGGCAAGCACGCCGACCGCTTCCTCGAAAACGTCGCCGAACCCGAAGGCGAGCGCAACCTCGTCGCCCACCTGCCCGACAACGTCGATCCCGTCGAGGCGGCCCTGCTCGGCGTCGCCGGCGTGGCGATGCACGATGTCCGCCGCGCCGGCGTGGGCCTCGGCGAGCGCGTGCTCGTCGTCGGCGGCGGGCTGATCGGCCAGTTCACCGCCCAGGCCGCCCTCGCCGCCGGCGCTCACGTGACCCTCTGCAACCGGGGCCAGCAGCGCCTCGACATCGCCCGCGAGCTGGGCATCCAGGACCCGTTCCGCATTGCCGGCGACGAGAGCTGGCAGCAGCTTCGCGACCGCGGCGGCTTCGACGCCGTCTTTGAAACCTCGAGCGGCGATGTGCTCGACCAGATCATTGGTCGCACCGGCGGGCCCGCGGGCGGCATGCTCCGCCGCGGCGGACGCCTGCTGATCATCGGCGGCCGCTTCGACGTCACCTTCGACTGCAACCTCGCCCAGTTCCAGGCGCTGACGCTCATGTTCGCCAGCCACTTTCGCCGCCCGGACCTCCACACCCTGCTGCGCCTCGTGGGCGAAGGCCGCATCCGCGTTGGCCCGCTGCTGAAGGACGTCGTGCCCATCCGCGATGCCGAGCGCACGTATCAGCGCCTCTACGAGGACCCGGCGTCCATGCTCGGCACGGTCTTCGACTGGACGGACGGGGCCAGCGCGGCGAAAGGTTAAGGCGCCGAACCGAGATGCCCCGCCCGCTCCCACGCACCTTCTACCGCCGCGACGTCGTCGACGTTGCCCGCGCGCTGCTCGGCCAGCGGCTGGTCCGTCGCCTGCCCGACGGCACGCGCCTCGCCGGGCTCATCGTCGAGACCGAAGCCTACTGCGGCATCCCCGACAAGGCGGCGCACACCGCCAACGGCCGGCGTACCGCGCGCAACGAGACGATGTGGGGCCCGCCCGGCCACGCGTACGTCTACTTCACTTACGGCATGCACCATTGCATGAACGTCGTCGCCGGCCAGCGCGACGAGCCCGTCGCCGCGCTCATCCGCGCCATCGAGCCGACCGTCGGGCTCGACGCGATCTGGCCCGCACGCTCGTCGGCGCGACGCGTCACCGACCTCTGCTCCGGGCCCGCCAAGCTCTGCCAGGCGCTGCGCATCGACCGCGAGCTCAATGGCGCCGACCTCGTCGGCGGGGCGGACCTCTGGATCGAGCCGGGCCCGGCCTCGGCACGTCCGCGGCCCGCCCAGATCGCCGTTGGCCCGCGCATCGGCATCGCCAACGCCGAGGAGTGGACCACCCGGCCGCTGCGCTTCCTCATCCGCGGCAACGCCCACGTCAGCCCGCCACGGTTGACGTGATCCTGCCCCGCGCCACCGGGCGCCAATTCCCCGGCTGACGTCCGTTCTGAGCGAGTCCGCGAACGAAGGGCGGAATCGCCCCGGCCCGCCTTGACCAATTCCGCCCCCACGCTGGCGATTTGCCCCACGCGCGAGTAAGCTTGCGCATCGTCTGCCCGCGTGTTTACGCATCAATCGCCTCTGAGACCAGTCATGAGTGAGATGAGCCAGCCAGGGCCCAGTCAGCCGCAGCAGCCTGCTGACGCCGAGCTCCAGCGCGAGATCGACGAGGCCCTCGAGGGCCAAAGCGTCGAGGAGCTGATGGCCCAGTCCGAGGTCGCCCGCGCGCCGGAGCAGCCCGCCGAGGCGGACGCCGCGCAGCCGGGCGAAGCCCCCGCCGACACCCCGCCCGAGTTTCACCATGAGATCCGTCGCGGGCGCATCGCCGCGATCCGTGGCGAGGACGTTTTCGTCGAGCTCGTGGGCGACGCGGGCAAGCTCCAAGGCCTCGTTCCGCTGCCGCAGTTCGACCGTCCGCCGCGCATGGGCTCTGTCATGGACTTCGTCGTCGAGAAGGTGGACGAGGCGCAGGGGCTTATCTTCCTGTCGCGCGAAGGCGCGATCAGCCGGGCCACCTGGGAGCAGTTGCAGCGCGGCGCGGTCGTCGAGGCGCGGGCCGTCTCGTCCAACAAGGGCGGCCTCGAGCTGGAGATGGTCGGCGGCATCCGCGCGTTCATGCCGTCGAGCCAGATCGACCTGCACCACGTCGACGACATCGAAGCATGGGTCGGCCAGAAGATCGAGGCGATGGTCCAGGAGATCGACCGGCGCTCGAAGAAGGTCGTCATCTCCCGCCGGCAACTGCTCAAGCAGCGCCGCGAGCAGGCCAGGCAAAAGACGCTCGAATCGCTCGAAGTCGGGCAGATCATCGAAGGCAAGGTCTCCAACCTCGCCGAGTTCGGCGCGTTCGTCGACCTCGGCGGCGTCGACGGGCTCATCCACGTCTCCGACCTCAGCTACACCCACGTCAACAAGCCCAGCGACGTCGTCACCCAGGGCCAGGACGTCCGCGTCAAGGTCCTCAAGATCGACCGCGAGAACGACCGCATCGGCCTGGGGCTCAAGCAGGTCCAGCCCGACCCGTGGGAGGGCGTCGAGAACCGCTTCCGCGCCCATGACCAGGTCGCCGGCAAGATCATTCGCACCGCCAGCTTCGGCGCGTTCGTCGAGATCGAGCCCGGCATCGAGGGCCTGCTGCCCATCAGCGAGATGTCATGGCGGCGCATCGGCAAGGCGGAGGAGATCGTCAAGCAGGGCGACCAGGTGCGCCTCGCCGTGCTGAGCGTCGACCCCGAGAAGCGGCGGATCTCGCTGAGCCTCAAGCAGGCCCAGGGCGACCCGTGGGTCGGCGCCGAGCGCAAGTTCGAGGCGGGCAGCATCGTCGAGGGCAAGGTGATCGGCGTGCAGGATTTCGGTGCGTTCGTCGAGCTCGAGCCCGGCGTCGAGGGCCTCGTGCACATCTCCGAGCTGTCCGACCGGCGCGTGGGCAAGGTCGAGGACGTGCTGAAGGTCGGCGACACGAACAAGTTCCGCGTGCTCGACATCGACGAGGAGCAGCGCCGCGTGCGCCTGTCGCTCAAGCAGGTCGACAAGCCCGCCGCCGCGGCAGGCGGTGAGGGCGGTGGCGGGGCGGGCGAGGCCGATGCGAAGACGGTCCGCACGCACGCGCAGCAGACCGCCCAGCGCCGCCAGCCGCGCAAGGACTTGAAGGGCGGCATGGACCAGCGCGGCGGGATCGGCAAGGGGCTCGGGGGCCTGAGCCTGGATGATCTGGGCTGAGCATATAAAGCCGGCACCGGTGGTGCCGGGGCGGCGGCGGGGCTCGCCCGATTCTCAACAGCTTCACCTCGTCACGTCGACGCCCATCAATGCGCGGGTGCCGCGTGTACCGGCGAGGACGCGGGGCGGTCGTAGACGTGTCCCCGACGCCCCGGGACCAGCGGTCCCGGCTTTATACTGTCGGCGGAGGACGCGGCCATGCACTTCGAGCCCGTCGGCGAACCCGAGACACGGCCGCGCCGGCTGAGCTGGCGTGAGCCACGCCCATTTCGCGGGCAGAACGAGGTGCACGGTTTCGGTGGCTGCATCTTCGGCGTGCCGCTGACCGCCGGCGGCGTGCTCATCATGCTCAGCGCATGCGGGGCGTTCGGGCCTGACGCCTTCATGGCCGAGGTGCCGGCGTTCGGCGCGATGCTCGGACTGCTGTTTTTCTTCGGCGGCGTGCTCTTCACCTACGTCAGCCTGCGCGGCGGCCTGCATCGCAGTGAGCGTGAGGATCGCGTCGCCGCTACCGCCGAGACGCACTACATGCGCGATTATCCGTGGAATCGCGACGCGGCCGAGGACGATCGCGTGAGCAACGGTATTGTGATGGTGTGCGTCGCGGCCGTGATCGGTGCGATGGTGCTGATGGTGGCGGCGGTGTTCAACGAGGCGATTGCGCCGCTGTTCGCGTCGCCGTTGGCCTGGCCGGCGCTGCTCGGCGTGGGGGCACTGGTCGCGTTCTTCGGCGTCATGGGGCTCTACCTGGGCCACACCGGCACGCGCGACCTGCTCACGCGATTCCGGCACGGGCCCATTCGACTCGTCTACGAGCGATTCCCGTTCTACCTCGGCGAAGCGGTGCGTGGTCGACTCGAAGGCCTGCCCGAGCTACGCGCGGTGACGCTGCGCCTGCGCTATATCAAGGAGGACGAAGGCAGCGAGGATGAGGGCCGCTCCCCATCGTGCGAGCAGCGCTGGGCGCAGGCGTACGAGCTGCGCGAGTTCAGCCCCGGCGACCTGCCCGGCAGCAGCATCGCGATCGACCTGCCCCTGCCGGCGAGCGACTCGCTCTCGACACAGCTCGCCACGCCCAGCCCGCGCTACTGGGAGCTGGTCGTCGAGGGCCGACGCCCGTTCGCCCGCTTTCGCACGACGCTGCTTCTGCCGGTGTACGCACCGCCATCGCCGCGCGGGTCGTAGCAGACCCCCCTCCGGGAGGGGCAGGGGGAGGGTGCGCACGATCGTCGTGAGCGCATGACAAGGCGACGTTCACGGCGTCGCGTGCCTCGGGTATAAAGCCGGGACCACCGGTCCCGGCTTTATACGCAGCGGCAACCGCGCCGATCAGCTACGATAACCGCCCCATGTACCGTCAGATCCCCAACCAGCTCACACTGCTGCGCCTGGTCCTGGCGGCCGTGTTCTTCGTCGTGCTCAACCAGTACCGCTACGCCGGCGGCAGCTCCGAGTCCCTGCTGCCCGTCGCCATCGGCATCTTCATCCTCGCCGCCGTCACCGACGCGCTCGACGGCTACCTCGCCCGCCGCTGGCAGGTCGAGTCGACCTTCGGCCGCATCATGGACCCCTTCTGCGACAAGGTGCTGATCATCGGTGCGTTCATCTACCTCGCCGGTCCGCGCTTCGTCATCCCCTCGGCCGTCGACGACGCCGACGTGCTCGTCATGGTCACCGGCGTCTACCCCTGGATGGTCGCCATCATCCTCGCCCGCGAGCTGCTCGTCACGAGCGTTCGCGGCGAGCTCGAGGGCAAGGGCGTCGAGTTCGGCGCCGGGCTCTCCGGCAAGCTCAAGATGATCCTCCAGTCCATCGCCATCCCCGTCGTTCTCGCCATCGTCTACGTCGACCCGGGGCGCAGCGGCTGGACCTGGCTCGGCCCCGTCCGCGACGTGCTCGTCTACACCACCGTCATCGTCACGCTCATCAGCGGATTGCCCTATATTCAGCGGGCGGTGCAGGCGGTCCGGGTCGAGCGGCTGAAGAAGGATGAACCACAGAGACACAGAGGCACAGGGGAAGGATAAGGAACGAGGAAGGCAGAAAGGAAGAGAGATGCATGAGGCCGAGGATTGATGACTATCTTCCTGTTTCTGCCTTGCTTTTCTCAACTGTCCTTCTCTGTGCCTCCGTGCCTCGGGTTATCCCCAGTTCGACAGGAGTTGACCGATGCCTACCAAGGCCTACCTCGCCTTCGACCTCGGCGCCGAGTCCGGCCGGGCCATGCTCGCGCACATCGACGGCCAGCGCGTTGAGCTCACCGAAGTCCACCGCTTCCCCAACACGCCCCAGCGCCTGCCCTCGGGCTACCACTGGAACCTGCTCGAGCTCTGGGCCAACCTCGTTACGGGGCTCAAACGCGGCGCCGAGATTGCCCGCGAGCGCGGCCTGTCGCTCGTCAGCCTCGGCGTCGACACGTGGGGCGTCGACTTCGCCCTCGTCGGGCAGTCCGGGCAGCTCCTGCATCTGCCGCACGCCTACCGCGACGAGCGCTGCCACGCCGCCAAAGACAAGGCCTTCAACACCCTCGGCGCGGAGGCCATCTACGACGCGACGGGCATCCAGTTCCTGCCGTTCAACACGCTCTACCAACTCATCGCCCAATATGACGCTGAGCCGGCGAGCGTCGACCACGCCGCCCGGCTGCTCAACATTCCCGACCTGCTGCACTACTTCTTCTCGGGCGAGCAGGTCAACGAGGCGACCATCGCCTCGACGACGCAGATGCTCGACCCGCGCACCGGCAAGTGGCACGCGCAACTGCTCGAGCAGCTCGGCCTGCCGACGCACATGCTGCGCGACCCCGTCCCCGCCGGCACGCGCATCGGGCAGGTCCGCCGCGACCTGCTCGACCTCGCCGGGCTCGACGCGCTCGACGTGATTGTCCCCGGCTCGCATGACACCGCCAGTGCCGTCGCCGCCGTGCCCGTCATCGACGCGGAGCATGGGGGTTGGGCGTACCTTTCCAGCGGCACGTGGTCGCTCATGGGCGTCGAGCTCGACGAGCCGCTCATCACCGACGCGTCGCGCCGGCTCGATTTCACCAACGAGCGCGGCGTGGGCGACCGCATCCGCTTCCTCAAGAACATCGCCGGCCTGTGGCTCGTCCAGCAGGTGCAGCGCGACTACGCCGCCCGCGGCAGCGACCACGATTACCCGACCCTCACCCGCCTCGCGGGCGAGGCGCAGCCGTTCCGCACGCTCATCGATCCGGACCACGCGCCCTTCGCCGCCCCCGGCGACATGTGCGCGAAGATCAACGCCTACGCCGGGCAGACCGGCCAACCCGCGCCGACCTCGCCCGGCCAGTACGTCCGCTGCTGCCTGGAGAGCCTGGCCCTGCGCTACCGCCAGACGCTCGACGGCATCGAGCAGCTCACGGGCGAGCGCATCACGCGGCTGCACGTCGTCGGCGGCGGGGGCAAGAACGAGCTGCTTGACCAGATGACCGCCGATGCGCTGGGTCGGCCGGTGTACGTCGGGCCTTACGAGGCGACGGCGATGGGCAACGCGCTGACGCAGGCGATGGGGGCGGGCGACATTGCGAGCCTCGCGGAGCTGCGCGGCCTCGTCGCCGCGTCGGTCAAGCCCAAGCGGTTCGACCCGATCGACGCCAGCCGTTACGAGGACGCCCTGGACCGCTTCGCGGGCCTGACGCCGGCGTGACGGCGGTCGCCAATGCCGTGCATCCGCGTCGCGCGCACGCTCGAGCGCCTTTCGCTGATTGGTCGTGGGTGGCACTGACAAGGCCGTCTTCGGCCTTGTCAGTGCTTGCCGTCGTTCGCACTGACAAGCTCCGCGGACTCCGCTTGTCAGTGCCACCCGCCGTCCCTACCCGCGTCCGCCTTCTTGCGCCGCCAGGTAGCGTGCATATCGGATGCCGTTCCAGGCCTGCATCAGGATGAACATGGCGATGACCAGGATCAGCCACTCGCGGACCGCCAGCGCCAGGGCCCCGAGGACCACCGCCAGCACCATGCCGGTGCCCGCGGCGATCCAGATGCTCCGCGCCCGGCCGATGATGAACCAGAGCACCGATTGAAAGATCTGCCCGCCGTCGAGCGGGTAGATCGGCATCATGTTGAAGATCAGCAACACCAGGTTCATGGACATCAGCGCCCAGAGATAGCTGCCCAGCAGGTTCGGGTTCGGCAGCTCGGTCACGCCCCCGCCGAACGCCCGCCAAAGCAGGTAGGTCACGGGCACGAGCGCGACGTTGACCAGCGGACCGGCGGCAAGCGTCCAGAGCGTCGGCCCCGGGCGTTCCGGGGGTCTGACAAACGCCACCCCGCCCAGCGGCCAGAGCACGATGTGCTTGACGAACCCGCCCACCGACCGGCACGCCAGCGCGTGGCCGTACTCGTGCAGCACGACGATGCCGAAGAGGCTGAGGTACACCGCGATGAACCACGGCGGGTTGGGGGCGCCGAAGAACTGGTACATGAACGCGGCGATGATGAACCAGCTCCAATGTACGTAAACATCGATCCCGAACGCCCGGAACAGACGCAGCGAGCCGGCGGTGTCTGCAAGTCCATTGGCCATAGCCGGGGAGTATAAGACACGGCCGCAGTGACTGCGCGTCGCCCGCCGCGCCGATATCATCGACTCGCGCACCCCGCCACCCCGCCGCCCCGCCACGTCGCGAGCCGCGCCGGCCTCCTCAGGAGCAACGCACCCGATGGACACCCACCGCGTCGCCATCGTCACCGGCGCCAGCGACGGCATCGGCCGCGAGACCGCCGTCCTCCTCGCGCAGGCCGGCTACGATCTGGCGCTGATCGCCCGCCGCCGCGACCGCCTCGACGAAACCGCCGCCCGCGTCACCGATGCGCTCGGCAGCACGGACCACCGGACGCTCATCCTCCCCACCGACCTGACCGACGACCACGCCACCCGCGCCGCCGCGCTCACCGTCGTCGAGCACTTCGGCCGGGTCGACGCCGTCGCCAACGTCGCCGGCCACGCGCCGCTCATGCCCATCGAGGCGCTCACGCCCGACATCTGGCGCCAGTGCATCGACACCAACCTCTCGGCGATCGTCATGCTCACCGCCGCCCTCTGGCCGACATTCCGCCGGCAGCAGAGGGGCACGATCGTCAACGTCTCGTCGATGGCCAGCATCGATCCGTTCCCCGGTTTCGCGGCGTATGCGGCCGCCAAGGTCGGCGTCAACATGTTCACGAAATGCACCGCTGACGAAGGGTCTGCCATCGGCCTCAAGGCCGTCGCCCTCGTCCTCGGCGCCGTCGAGACGCCGATGCTTCGCAGCCTCTTCAGCGAAGACGTGCTGCCGCGCGACCAGACCATGTCGCCGATCACCGTTGCCACCGTCATCCGCGACTGCATCGCCGGCAGCTACCCGTTCGACAACGGCCAGACGATCGTCCTCGAAGGCGAGTAGAGTCCGCGGTGCGGACTTCGGCGCTGGGGTGCCACGACAAAAAGGTCCGCACAGCGGACCCTACGAAGCCATGCCCGCCGCTGCGGATCACACCTCGAACCCGGCGTCGTCCCACGCGCGTCCCGCCGCGCCGACGGCCTCGAACGCGTTCGCCAGGCCGCGCAGGTCGAGCACGACCGGGCCGACGCGTTGCTGCGCCAGGTCGACGGACACGCGGTACGCCGGCAGATCGAGCGACCCGCTCCCGACGGGGCAGCGGACGGCCTCGCCGCGCAGGCCGTCCGCCTCGTCGTCGGTGGCCATGCGCTCGACATCGCTCAGCCGGGCGACGGCGAGATGGTGCGCCAACCGCTGCGCCGCCTGGACCGGGTCACCGCCGCGCGCCAGCAGCGGGGCCGGGTCCAGCCCCGCGCCCAGCGCGGGCAGGTCCACGTCGTCGAGCCAGTGCTCGAGCGCGTCGAGCTGATCCTCGGCATGTACCGCGAGGCGCACGCCGCGCCCGTCGGCCGCCTCGACGAGCACCTCGCGCAGCGCCGCGTCCAGGCGTCCCACGGGCAGCGCGAGGCTCACGGGCAGTCGGCCAAGATCGGCGGCCAACTCGATCGCCGCGACCGCGGCCGCCATGGCGCGGTCCACGGACGCCGGCTCGATGAAATGCCGCCGGGGAATGAACACGTCGAGCCCGGCGGTGTAGGCGCCGCGTCGGCGGATCAGGGCTGTCAGGTCGCGCCGCGCCCGTTCATCGAGCTCGCGCGGGCGCAGGCCTGGCACCGTCGCGTCCAGTTGCACCGGCCCGATGCCGCGCGCCGCGAGCCCGTCGAGCGCCGCCCGCAGCGTGCCGCCCGCCGACTGGATCAACGGCCTCAGCGTCGGCGCGAGCGATAAATCCGACCCATGCGTCACAATCGCCATGGTCGGCAAGTGTAGCACCCGGCGCGCCGCGTCGCGGCCATCAAGTGGTGTTGCCGCCTGACCGATAGCCGCCTCAGATGAAGGCTGGTGCGTCCGCCCGGGACCGGCCCCAATGGAGGAGCCCGACCATCGTCACCGCGTTGGAGCCCCGACACCGCCTGTTCCTCGATGCGCTCGGCCGCCTCGCCGACCGCAACGAGCACGTGCTGATCATGCCCTGCGCCGACGCGAGGCAGGCGCGGGCGCATGCGCCCGATCCAGACCAGCCCGCCGATTCGAGCAGCGACGCGTCCGCGCCCACCGAGCGGCCTGCCGAGGCCGAGGTGCGCCTGCTGCGCATCGAGGACAGCGGGAGGCTCATCCTCGAGCGGCCGAGCGGGAGCGCCGCGGCCGCGTGGGTCCACCCCCGCGCCCTCGTGGAGCTGCGCGTCTACAACGGCGACACGCGCTGGTCGGCCGTCGCCCGCGTCCGCGAAGCCTTCGCCTTCCCGATCCGCGAGCACATCACCGTCCGCGCCATTCGGCTGGATCCGCCCGACCAGATCACCTCCGAACAGCGGCGCTCCCATTACCGCGTCGATACCTCCAAGCTGGATCTGCCGTCGGTCATCATCACGCTCCTGAGCGAGACGAAGCAGCCGCCGGCCGCCAAGGCGCAGTTGATGAACCTCAGCGGCGGCGGCTTCGGCCTGTTGCTCGATCCGCGACACCAGGCGGCACGGCAGGTTCTGCGCGGCCGCGACTACCAGTGCAGCATCCGTGTGCCCGTTCGCGACGAACCGCTCTCGGTCCACGCCCGCCTCATCCACGTCTACCCGCAGCCGGGGTCAAAGATCTACCTCGGCTTTGCCTGCCGACACGCGACGACCACCGCCGCCGAGGAGCTCACCCGCGTGGCGACCGAACTGCAACGCGAGATCCTGCGCCGGCGTCGCAAGGCCAACTTGCTGCGCCCGCCCCGGCGTCCTTGACCGTCCCCGCGCGCCGGCCGTCACCACCCGGCGCACGGCCGCCAGGCGCGCCTGAGCCTCTCGCGGCGGTCCGGGCTTTGTCAGCCACGCCCCCGTCGCCTAAACTCGCCGCCGATGAAGCTCGCCCTGTTCGTCACCTGCCTGACCGATGCGTTCTACCCGCGCACCGGTATCGCCACCGTCAAGGTCCTCGAGCACCTCGGCTGCGACGTCACCTTCCCCCAGGCCCAGACCTGCTGTGGGCAGCCGATGTTCAACAACGGCTTTCATCACGAGGCCCGCAAGCTCGCCCGCCACATGATCGACGTCTTCGAGGACGCCGCCTGCGTGGTCACGCCCTCGGGCTCCTGCGCCGCGATGGTTCGCGAGCACTACGCCGAGCTGCTCAAGGACGACCCGGCGCACGCCGAGCGCGCCGAAGCGCTGGCCGGCAAGACGTACGAACTCGTCGAGTTTCTCGTCAAGGTGCTGAAGGTGGACCTGCGCAAGCTCGGCGTGCGCTGGCCAGGGAAAGTGACCTATCATTACTCCTGCCACCTGCGCGGCCTGGGCATCACCGACGAAGCCGGCCAGCTCATGCGCCAGATCGACGGCCTCGAGTACGTGCCCCTGCCCAAGGCCGAACAATGCTGCGGCTTCGGCGGCACGTTCGCTATGAAGTACCCGCAGATCTCCGGCGAAATCGTCCGCGACAAGGTCGGCTGCATCGAAGCGACCGGCGCGTCCACGTGCGTCAGCAACGACGCCGGCTGCACGATGAACATCGCCGGCGCCTGCCGACGCCATGAGCGCGAGCAGGGGGGGGACGGCGATCAGAAGGACGCGGGCAACGGCAACGGCGTGCAGTTCAAAAGCCTCGCGGAGATCATCGCCGAGGGCCTCGGGCTGATGAAAGGCGACGAGACATAGCGATGGTTCCCAACATGCTCAACAGGTATCGGCTGGATCGTTCTGCGTTCAGCGTCACGACGCTCCAGGATGCCGACGCCGAGCAGCGCGCGATCTGCCACGCCATGTCACCCCAGCAGCGGCTCGAGATGCTCGAGTATCTGAGGCAGGTAAATTATGGCTACGACGCCTGTGCCGGACGACTTCACAGAGTTCTTGAGATTTCTCAACGACAGGGGCGTTGAATACCTCGTCATCGGTGGGTACGCGGTCAACTTTCACGGGTACCCGCGCACGACCGACGACATCGACGTCTGGATCGCCATGCGAGCGGAGAACGCCGAGCGAGTGATTGAAGCGCTGAACAGCTTCGGCTTCGACGACGCGAGCAAGGCGCGGGACGTGTTGCTCAAGGCCGACCAGATCGTCCGCATGGGCGTCGCGCCTGTTCGCATCGAGATCGCCACCACCATCGCCGGCGTCGACTTCGACGACTGCTACGGACGCCGCGTCGAAGGCGAGCTCGGTGGCGTCACCGTGCCGTTCATCAGCCTGCAGGACCTGCGCCGGAACAAGGCGGCCACCGGGCGAAACAAGGACCTCGCCGATCTCGACGAGCTGCCGGAGGCCGACGCATGACCCACGACACCCTCTTCCCATCCCTGCCCTACGACATCAAGCAGCGCGCCGACACCGCCACGGCCGACGTCAAGCTCCAGCAGTTCGTCAACCACGCCACCTACGCCAAGGACACCACCCGCCGGCAGGTCATCCCCGCGACGTTCGGCGACAACGCCGACGCCGCACGCACCCTCGCAGGCGACATCAAGCAGCACACGCTCGACCACCTGGATTACTACCTCGAGCAGTTCATCGACAACGCTGCCGCCGCGGGCGCCCAGGTCCACTTCGCGCGCGACGGTGCCCAGGCCAACGCTATCGCCGTCGCCATCGCCGAGGCCAACCACTGCCGCCTGTGCGTCAAGAGCAAGTCGATGG